>NZ_JBSGUQ010000003.1:166655-367128 GCF_053608005.1 Lentzea sp. NPDC055074 | reverse complement strand
TCGCGGAGTGGTGGCCCACTCCCCGGCCACGTTCCAGCACAGCGCTCCCCAGTCGCGGCCACCCGATCCACGGGCGGCCGCGCTGCTTCCGGTTCCCCACCCGCCGGCCGGTGTGGCGCGGGGCCGGAGACGATGGCGGTCGTGGACGAGTCGACGCCCTCCCGCTCCTCCATCCTCCGATCGGAGGATGGAGGGGGTCCACCGCGGTCACGGTGATCCACACCCGCGCGATCGATTCGGCGTCTTCTCGCTCCCGGCAGGCTTTCGGCATGGCCCTACCCGACGTCGTCCGCACCTCCCGTCCGGCACGCATCTCCTCCATCGACCACCTGCGGGTCTTCCTGACGCTCCTGGTGGTCGCGCACCACTGCGCGGCGCCTTACAGCAACCTCGACGTCTGGCCCAACCGGCAGGAGCCCGCCTCGGCGGCCGCGGCGGTGCCGCTGGACCTGCTGCTCGTGGTCAACCAGACGTTCTTCATGGGGTTCTTCTTCCTGTTGTCCGGGTACTTCGCCCCCGGCGCGGTGGACAGGAGGGGACCCCGCGCGTTCGCGGTCGAGCGGGTGAGACGCCTCGGGATCCCGTTCCTCGCGTTCGTCCTGCTGCTGCGGCCGTTCTTCGTGCTCCCGGCCTATCTAGGCCTGCCGTCCGCGACCAGACCGTCCTTCGTGGTCCACTACCTCACCACCTGGGAGGTCGGGCCCGCGTGGTTCCTCGAGGTCCTGCTGATCTTCTCGCTCGTGTACGCGGTGGTGCGGCAGCTGCGCGGGAATGCGGAGCCGGTGCGGCCGACACCGTTGCGGCGACGGGATCTGCTCGGCTTCACGCTCGTCCTCGCCCTGGTCACGTACGGGTGGCGGATCTTCGTCCCTCTCGGGACCTACGAGCCGGTGCTCGGGCTGCCCAGCCCCGCGTACCTGCCGCAGTACGTCCTGCTCTTCGTCGCCGGTGTCCTGGCGTACCGCCACCGCTGGTTCGAGGCGCTTCCGCGGCGATCGGGCCGGTTCGGCGTGTTCCTCGCGGTGGTGTCGTTCGTGCCGTTGGCATTGGGCGGTCATCGGGGCTTCGTGGCGGATGACCTGGCCGGTCACGACCTCGCCCACCTGGCTCTCGCGTTGTGGGAGTCGCTGTTCGCGGTCGGCGTCGTCCTGGTCCTGCTCCGCGTGTTCCAGCGCTTCTTCGCCGGTGCGTCGCGGTTCGGCGGTCACCTCGCCGACAACGCCTTCGCCGTCTACCTCCTGCACGCACCGGTCATCGTCGGAACCGTGGAACTGCTTCGACCGCTCGACGCCGCACCCGTGCCGAAGTTCCTGCTGGCTCTGGTGATCGCCGCGACCGCGAGCTGGGTGATCGCGGGCGTTCTGCGCCGCGTGCCCGCCGTGCGGGCACTGGTGTAGCGCGGCTGTGCCGGTGCACGGGCGTGCGACCATTGCCGGGGTGAGCGTCGAGGCCGAGTTGCGCGCGGAGTTCGACCGCTGGGAACGCAAGGAGTCCGCGGTCCTGAGGGTGCTCCCGTACGCGCTGCTGGCGGTCAGCGTCCTGTTCACCCTGCTGCAACCGCTGTGGGACGCACCGGTGCACTTCCCGGCCGTGCTCGGGTTCTCGACCGTGCTGACCGCGTGGGTGGCGTGGTTCCACACGGCTCACCCCGAGTGGCACGACCACGACCGGCTGATGGGCCTGTACTACACGGGTCTCATGGCGATCACCGCCTGCCTGGTGCTGCTCACGCCGTGGTTCGGCTTCTTCGCCTTCATCGGCTACGTGCACGCCTTCCAGTACCTGAAGGGCCGGTGGCGGTACGTCGGCGTGACCGTCACGTCCGCGGTCTCGGCGATCTCGTACGTCGGAGGGGCGGACGGCATCACGGCCGAGGAGTGGTGGAAGTGGCCCGCCGTCAGCGCGGTCACCGCGATGATCGCCACGGCGGCCTTCTACGCCGACGTGATGTCCGACCGCCGCAACCACCGGCAGAAGCGGGCGCTGATCGAGCTGCACCGGACCAACACCGAGCTCCAGACCGCACTGTCGGAGAACGCGGCCCTGCACGTCCAGTTGCTCGTGCAGGCCCGCGAGGCCGGAGTTCTCGACGAGCGGCAGCGGATGGCACGGGAGATCCACGACACGCTCGCCCAGGGCCTGGCCGGCATCCTGACCCAGCTCCAGGCCGCGGAACAGGCGGAGGAACCAGCGGTGTCGGGCCGGCACGTGACGAACGCGATGACCCTCGCCCGGGAGAGCCTGACCGAGGCCCGCCGGACGGTCCACGCCGTGGGGCCGTCCGCACTGGCGTCCGCCCGCCTGCCGGACGCGATCGGCGACGTGGCGAGGCGCTGGTCCGCCGTGAACCGGGTCGAGGCGGTGCTGACCACGACCGGTGACGCCCGGCCGATGCACACCGACGTCGAGGTGGCACTGCTGCGCACCGCGCAGGAGGCCCTCGCCAACGTCGCGAAGCACGCCCGAGCCGGTCGGGTCGCCCTGACCCTGTCGTACATGGAGGACCTGGTGACGCTCGACGTCCTGGACGACGGGGTCGGTTTCCGGCCCGGCACCCAGCGCTCCGGCTCCGTGGACGGGGGCTTCGGGCTCGACGGCATGCGGCAGCGGGCGCACCGTCTCGCGGGACGGCTCGACGTCGAGTCCGAACCGGACGGGGGCACCGCGATCACGGTGACGCTGCCCGCGATCCCCGCCGGGGGTGGGGTGTGATCACGCTGCTGATCGTCGACGACCACCCGGTGGTGCGGGACGGGCTGCGGGGCATGTTCGGTGCCGATCCTCGCTTCGCGGTGGTCGGCGAGGCCGCTGACGGCGCGGAGGCGGTCACGGCAGGCGTTCGCCTGCTCCCGGACGTCATCCTGATGGACCTGCGGATGCCCGGGACCGACGGGGTCGCCGCCATCCGGGAACTGGCGGAGCGCGGGGTGCCGTCACGGGTGCTGGTGCTCACCACCTACGACACCGACAGCCACGTGCTGCCGGCGATCGAAGCGGGTGCCACCGGCTACCTGCTCAAGGAGGCGCCGAGGGAGGAGCTCGTCCGCGCGGTGGAGGCGGCGGCACGAGGGCAGGCGGTGCTCTCCCCCGCCGTCGCGACCCGGCTCCTGGGCCAGGTGCGCACACCGGCCCCGGCACCGTTGTCGCGACGCGAGCTGGAGGTGCTCGAGCTGATCGCCCAGGGCACGACGAACCGCGAGGCGGGCAAGCGGCTCTTCATCAGCGAGACGACGGTCAAGACGCACCTGCTGCACGTGTACGCGAAGCTGGGCGTCCACGACCGCGCGGCCGCCGTGGCCGCCGCGTTCTCCCGCGGCTACCTGACACCGCGGGACTGACGAACGACCACAAGGGACAGTCGCGCCAAGACGTTGCACGATCTCGGCGCGGAGGTCCGGTGGTCGCGCGAGAGCACGGATCCCGCCGTGATCGGGATGCCGCCATGCCCCTAGCGGTGCAGCACACTCCTGGCTCCGGTGCGGAGCATCGCCAGGGCGAAGGAGGGGCCGATGGTGCCCGCTCCGAGGCCGATCTCGACGAGGTCGTCGAACGCGCGCTGGTCGCCGCGGGCCGCGGTGGTGGCCAGGTCGACCAGCCGCGGTGTGCGGGTGAGCCGGGCGAGTGCGTCGGTGTGCCGGAGGTGCCTGCCCAGCCGGTGGCGCAGCGATCGCCGGTACTCCTCGGCCGGCTCCGGTGTCAGGGCGGCGGTGCCGGCGAGGAATCCCGACAAAACGGCGTAGTAGATGCCCTCGCCCGTGAGCGGGTTGATCAGCGAGGCGGCGTCACCCGCGAGCAGGACACGGCCCTGGCCGACGTCGGGGCGGCCGGGTGACAGCGGCAGACGGTGCCCGCGCAACGTCATCGGCGGGCAGTCGGGCAGCAGCTCGTGCAGTCGTGCCGTCAGGTCTGCCCTGGTCGGTGCGCCGGCACGGATGAGCTCGCCGTAGCCGACGTTCGCGGAGCCGTCGCCGACCGGGAAGACCCAGGCGTACGCGGGCCAGTGCGCGGTCGTCATGACGAGCCGTTGTTCCCCTGCGGGCCACGGCTGCGCGCTCGTGTACCCGCGCAGCGCGAGGGCGGTGGTGCCCGCCGGCGCGGTTCCGGCTCCGCACTGCCGCCGCACGATCGACTCCGCGCCGTCCGCACCGATGACCGTGCGGGCGTGGATCACGCCGTCGACGTCGACGCCGCCGCCGGCCGGGGTGAGCGTGCGGACCCGGTGCCGTCTCAGGTGCGCGCCCGCGCCGCGGGCGGCCTGCACGAGGCGGGCGTCCAGCAGCACGCGGGGAACGACCGAGGCCGGGCGCGCGAACCCGCGGGCCACCGTCACGCCCCGCGGCGAGGTCAGCCGCAGGGTGTGGACCGCCGCGGTGCCGGCCGTCAGCGCGGTGACGTCCACGCCGAGTCCGGCCAGGACGTCCAGGGCGTGCGGTGCCACGCCGTCACCGCAGACCTTGTCGCGCGGGAAGTCCGCGGCGTCGAGCATCAGCACGCGGGCAGCCGGGTTCACCCGCAGCGCCGCGAGCGCGGCCGTCGAGCCGGCGGGTCCGGCCCCGACGACGACCAGGTCCCACTCGGTCCGGGTCCGCATCAACGGGCGAGCTGGTCGACGGCCGCGGTGAACAACCACGGCGCGCGGGCGGCGGCGGGCACGATGCGGCGCCCGAGCACGGGCCTGTTCCTGGCCCACAGCAACGATTCCGTGAGCCAGCGAGACCGTCTCGACGAGCGTGTCCACGCGCGTTCGTAGTCGGCGGGCCGGTCTGCGCGCAGGCACCGGACGAGTTCGGCCGCGGTGCTCAGCGACAGTGCGAGCCCTTCGCCGGTGAGAGCGTCGACGTACCCCGCCGCGTCTCCCGCGAGCAGCACCCGGCCCGCCACCCTGCCGGTCGTGCGCTGCCGCAGCGGGCCGGCGCCGCGGACCGGGGACAGCGGCCGCGCGCCGGCCAGACGCGCCGCGAGTTCGGGGAAGGCGGTGAGCTGGTCGGCGAACCCGCCGCGCACCGAGGAGAGGATCGCGACGCCGATCTCGCTCGGCGACACCGGCGTCACGTAGGCCTCCGAACGCGGCGCCCACGTCACCTCCACCGCGCTGGCGGCCGGGGCCAGCGCGAAATGCCGGCGCAGTCCCCACCTCGGCGCCGCCTGGGCGGTGTGCTCGGTGAGCCCGACCAGGTCCCGGATCGACGAGTGGAGTCCGTCCGCGCCGACGAGATAGCGCGCCCGCAGCCCCCCGGCCCGCACGTGGTCGTCGTGCTGGACGACGTCGGTGATCCGGGCCTCCAGCACCGGCACACCGGCACGGCGAACCGCCGCGGACAGCGCGTCGTGCAGCTGGGTGCGGCGGACTCCGCGTCCGGCGCCGTTGCGGAACGGCGCGTGCGCGACCAGAGCGCCCTGGCGGTAGGTGATGCCGTCGATCCGGTGTCCCGGCGGGTCGACGCCGAGTGCGGCGAGGGCCCGGACGGCACCAGGCATCAGTCCTTCTCCGCACGCTTTGTCCAGCACACCGGGCCGTTTCTCGCAGACGACCACGTCCATGCCCGCTCGCGCACACCCCAGCGCCACCGCGAGCCCGGCGGGCCCTCCCCCGGCCACGACGACGTCGTACGTCCGCTCAGACATGCGCGAACCTCAGCGCGTCGTTCTCCGCGCGGATCCGCACCACGAGCAGTCCCGCGTTCAGCACGGTGAACACGAGCGCGGTCAGCCACGCGTCGTGCACCAGAGGCAGCGCGAAGCCCTCGACCACGACCGCGACGTAGTTGGGGTGCGGGAACAGGCGGTAGGGGCCGCTGGTGACGTGGGCGAGCCCCGGCACGACCACGATCCGGGTGTTCCACTGCCGTCCGAGGGTCCTGATGCACCACCATCGCAGTGCCTGCGATCCGGCGACCAGCACGAGCATCGGCCAGCCGAGCACGGGGATGAAGTCCCTGTCCGCCAGCCAGACCTCGAGCAGGCATCCCGCCAGCAACCCGGTGTGCAGGACGACCATGAAGGGGTAGTGCGCGAACCCCGTCTCACGCCCGCCGCGGGCGAGACTCCACGCCAGGTTGCGCTTGGCGACGACGAGTTCGGCCAGCCGTTCCACCGCGACCAGGCCGACGAGCACCGAGTACCACGCCTGGCTCACCACTTCAGCAACACCAGCTCCGCGCAGAAACCCGGTCCCATAGCCATCACCACGCCCCAGTCACCGGGTGATGCCGGTCTGTGCACGAGGGTGTCGGCGAAGACGTGCAGCACGGACGCGGAGGACAGGTTCCCGATCTCGTGCAGGGAACGCCAGGTCATCGCGAGGTCGTCCTCGTCGAGGCCCAGCACGGACTGGATGGCCTCGATGACCTTGGGCCCGCCCGGATGGCAGATCCACCGGGCGATGTCGCCGATCTCCAGGCCGTGCGGTGCCAACAGGTTCTTGACGTCGTCGGCCAGGTGCTCGCGCACGAGCTCGGGAACCTCCGCACCCAGCACGATCTTCAGCCCGCTGCTGCCGATGTCCCATCCCATGGCGCGTTCGGAGTTCGCGTACAGGTGGCTCAGCGAGTCCACGACCTGCGGACCGGCCGCCGCGCGGGGGTGCTCGGAACCCACGGCGACCACGGCGGCCGCGCCGTCGCCGAACAGACCGGAGGCGATCATGTTGGCAGCGCTGGAGTCCTGCCGTTGCACGGTGAGCGAGCACAGTTCCACCGACACGAGCATCGCGACCGAGGTGGGCCAGCCGCGCAGGAAGTCGTGCAGCCGCGCGACACCCGCCGCTCCCGCGAGGCAGCCGAGGCCGATGATCGGGATCCGCTTCACGTCCGGCCGCATGCCGATGCGGGACGCGATCCGCGCGTCGAGTGACGGCACCGCTATCCCGGTGACCGTCGTGGACACGACGAGGTCCACATCGGACGGTTCCAGGCCCGCGTCCGCCAATGCGGCGAGCGTGGCTTCGCAGCCGAGATCGACCGCGACGGAGAGAAAGGCGTCGTTCGCCGCGGTGAAGCCGTCGAGCTCGCCGTACTGCTCGATGGCGAGCGCGAGGTGCCGCGAGCCGACACGAGCGCTGCTGTGGAACCGGGCGGCGACCGCGCGAGCGGAAGAATCCGGAAGACACAGCTGCGCGAAGAGGTTTGTCAGTCGTGCTTGTGGGTAGCGATGCGGCGGAAGAACACCGTGCACCGCCGAAATTGTCGTCACTCCTTGGACGGTACGGCTTTCGCCTACACTCGGCAGATGAGCGATGCGGCTGTCCTTCGCGGAACGGGGCCGCGGATGCTGCGCGGTCTCGCCGAAGCGAGTCATCCCCTGCCCAGTCTGGCGGTGACGGCGGTGGCCGTCTTTCTGGGTGTGGGCAACGGACTCGGTGGTCCGCGCACGATCCTGCTCGGTGCCGCGGTGCTCGCCGGGCAGCTGTCGATCGGCTGGTCCAACGACTGGATCGACGCGGCCCGTGACCGCGCCACCGGGCGCACCGACAAACCCGCGGCCACCGGACGCGTCCCGGTGCGCGCCGTCTCGGTGGCAGCGGTCGTCGCGGCCGCCGCCACGATCGTGTTGTCGTTGCTGCTGGGGTGGTTCGCCGGCGTCGTGCTGGTGTCGACGGTCGCGGGCGGCTGGGCGTACAACCTCGGTCTCAAGGCGACGGTGTGGTCCGGCGCCGCCTACCTGTTCGCGTTCGGCGCGCTGCCGATCGGTGTCTACGCCGCCATTCCGGGCGAACCGTGGCCGCCGTGGTGGGTGCCGGTGGTCAGCGCGCTGCTCGGGTTCGCGGCGCATTTCGCCAACGTGCTGCCGGATCTGCGAGCGGACGCCGAGACGGGTGTCCGCGGTCTCCCCCACCGCCTCGGCCCTCGTGCCGGGGTGATCGTCATGGCGGCCGCACTGGCGACGGCCTCCGTCGTCCTCGGCCTCGCCCCCGCGGACGCGCCGGCCCTCTACTCGGCGGTCGTGGTGACAGCGGGGATCGTGGTGGCGGCTGCCACCACCGTGGCCGCGGTCCGTGCACCGGACAGTCCGGTCGCGTTCCGGCTCACCGTCGTCATCGCGGTCGTGGACGTCGTGCTGCTGCTCACCGTTTGACCGGCCACCGGCCGTGCGTTCTCTCCCCGGAGGGGACCGGCTGGAGCACGTTGCCCGCCGTGGGCGCGATCGTGGTCCGCGTCAGCGCCGCGAGCCGGAACAGGGGGCCTACGAGCAAGTCGAACAGGCCTGGTACCAACCGGAACGCCGCGACGATGAGCGGATTGGTGGGACCGACCGGCACGGAGACGTGCCGGCGGGGGCGGTCGGCCAGGCGGATGATCGCCGCGGCGACCCGTTCGGGACTCAGAACCGGGAACGGTGGCCTCGTGGCGTGACCCGTGTAGTTCGCGGCCTGGTCGTACACCGGCGTGTTGATGCTGCCAGGACTCACGATGCACACGTGCACGCCAGGCTCGTCGCGCGTTTCCTGCTGCACGGAGCGCAGCAGCGCACGCTGTCCCCACTTCGCCGCCGAGTAGGCGCCCATCTGCGGAACGGTGATCGAACCGAGCAGCGAGTTCACCCCGACGAACACACCGGCGTGCTGGCGGCGCAGCACCGGCATGACCGCTTGGACCAGGTGGAGCGTGCCGTGGATCGCGGTGTCGACGACAGTGGTGAACACGTCCGGGGGCATCGATTCGACGGTGCCGTACCCCATCACCGTGGCGCTGTGCACGACGACGTCGATGCGACCGTGCTTCTCCAGGGTCTTGGTGATGATCCGGCCCGCTCCACCGGGATCGCCGATGTCGTCGGCGATGAGGTCGACGGTGGCCGCTCCCGCCGATCGGCACGCCTTCTCGGCGGCGTCGAGCGCCTCGTGGCTGCGGGAGACCAGCACCAGGTCGTCGTCACGGCCGGCGAACGCGACCGCGGTGGCCAGTCCGATGCCGCTGCTCGCGCCCACGACGAGTACCACGCGACCGCTCATCGGCCGAGGACCGTGCTTGTCATCAGATGAAGCCTTCCCTGGACGACGAAGAACCGCAGTGCCAGGCGAGTAGCCGCAACACCGGGCTTCAAACACGCAGGGTGGTGCGGGCGTCCATCCGGCACTCGGTCCGCACCGCCTTCAGCACGTGCACCGTCAGGTGGTCCGCTGGGTGGCTCGGCCGGCCAGCCGCACCAGCTCTCGACGCGCTTCCTCGTCGATCACCGCGCGGCCCAGTGCCGCGAGGCCGGAGCTCGCAAGGGCCTCGATGTGCTCCTCCACCGCGGAGACAGCTCCGAGTTCCAGCAACAAGGCTCGTACGTCGTCCACACACCGATCGCTGACGGCTCCGCCTTCGAGGCAGTGGCGCAACAACCTCTGTGCTGTCGGGTTGTCCTGCGCGAGAGAGAGCGCGATCGCCATCAACGGCGTCCGTTTGCCCTCCCTCAGATCCTCCCCCACGGGCTTGCCGGTGACGGTCGCGTCGCCGAAGACCCCCATGAGGTCGTCCCGCAGTTGAAAGGCGACCCCGATGTCGTAACCGTAGGCGCGCAAGCAGCCGACCGTCTCCTCGTCTGCGCCCGCCAGGGCGGCACCGAGGTGAAGTGGTCGTTCCACGGTGTACGCGGCGGTCTTCAACGCGGCCACGCGGACGGCGTGTTCCAGCGACTCGTCCCGCCGGGCGACGGCCAGCAGATCGAGGTGCTGGCCCAGGATCATCTCGGTTCGCATCGCCTGCCAGGGCTGCCAGGCGCGCATCAGCGCGTCGGCGGACAGGCCCGCGGTCATCAAGGCGTCATCCGCCCATGCCAGGGCGAGGTCACCGACGAGGATGGCCGCCGAGTCACCGTACTGGCGAGCGCTGGCGGCCCACCGTTCGCGCCGATGTCGTGCGGCGAACGACTCGTGCACGGACGGCTTTCCGCGTCTGGTCGCAGAGCGGTCCATCACGTCGTCGTGCACCAACGCGCAGCACTGCAGCAGTTCCAACGCGACCAACGCCCGCACCACGGCACCGGAGCCGGCCGAACCACCCGTCGCGCGCCATCCCCACCAGGCGAAGGCGGGACGAATCCTCTTTCCTCCCGCCAGAACCATGCTCCGCAACGTCGGTGCGAGCTCAGGTGCCAGGTCCTGCCTGGCTCGCAGGAAGTCGTGCAGGGCTTCGTCGAGAGAAGCCCGGAAGTCGTCCGCGTGCGACGAGCGAACGTCCGCGGTGGTCAGCAGCGACATCGGCGTCCCCCTGGGAAGAGTGGCCAGCAGTGCGGCGATCCGGGCCGAGCAGCGCAAGCCCGGGCCCGCTTTCCCCGGTGCCGGGCCGAGTCCGCTGCCGGCCCGGCACCGGGCCAGGTCACGGACTCAGAACGACCTTGACGCACCCGTCGCTCTTGGCGCGGAACATCTCGTACCCGCGCGCGGCCTCGGCGAGCGGGAGCCTGTGCGTGGTCAGGTCGAGGGTGCCGAGCGGGTCGGCGGGGTCGAGCACGAGCGGGAGGATGTCGTCGGTCCACCGGCGCACGTGGGCCTGGCCCATTCGCAGTTGGATGCCGCGGTCGAACATCTCCATCATCGGCATCGCGTCCAGTTCTCCTCCGTAGACGCCGGACACCGAGACCGTGCCACCCCGGCGCACCCCCTTCAGAGCGGCGTGCAGGGCGTCGAGCCGGTCGACGGCCAGTTTGTCGGTGACCTTCCGGGCCAGCGCGTCGGGCAGCATCCCGGTGGCCTTCTGAGCCACCGCGACGAACCCTCCGCCGTGGGCCTCCATTCCGACGGCGTCGATGGTGGCGTCCGGACCGCGTCCGTCGACCATGTCGATCAACGCGGCCGCCACTCCCCCGGCACCGTCGAAGTCCTCGAAGTTCACCGGTTCGGCACCGTGCTTCTCGGCGAGCGCCAGCCGTTCGGGCACGCGGTCCACACCGATGACGCGTCCGGCACCGAGCTGCCTGGCGATCCGGACGGCGAACTGCCCGACCGGACCGAGTCCGAGCACGGCGACGGTGCCGCCGGGTGGCACGTCGGCGTAGCGGACCGCCTGCCACGCGGTGGGCAGGATGTCGGACAGGAACAGGAACTGGTCGTCGGGTGTGCCGTCCGGAACGACGATCGGCCCGAACTGGGCCTGGGGTACGCGGAGGTACTCGGCCTGCCCACCGGGTACCGAACCGTAGAGCGAGGTGTAACCGAACAGGCTCGCGCCCTTGCCCTCGCTGCGCACCTGCGTCGTCTCGCACTGCGCGAACAGGTCGCGCTCGCACATCCAGCAGTGGCCGCAGGAGATGTTGAACGGCACCACGACCCGGTCGCCGACCTTCAGGTGTCCGCTCGCTTCCGCGCCCACCTCCTCGACGACGCCCATGGCCTCGTGCCCGAGCACGTCGCCTGGTTTCAGGTAGGGCCCGAGCACGCCGTAGAGGTGCAGGTCGGATCCGCAGATGGCGGTCGAGGTGACCCTGATGATCGCGTCGGTCGGTGCTTCGATGCGCGGGTCCGGCACGTCGACCACCTGGACCTTCTCGTTGCCCTGCCATGTCAGCGCTTTGATGACGTCTCCTCGGTCAGGTCGCGGTCGAGCTGACCGCGAACGGTGTCCGCGAGCTCGTCCCAGCTGTCGACGAACTTGCGGAGTCCCTGGCGTTCCAGCTCGTCGGTGACTTCGCGGTAGTCGATCCCGAGCCGGGCGATCTCGTCCAGCACCTCCTGGGCGGGGCCATAGATCTCCTCCAGCACGAGTGCGGGTACGGCGCCGTGGTCGGCGAAAGCCTCGAGCGTGGTGCCCGGCATGGTGTTGACGGTGCCGGGGATGGCGAGCTCGGAGACGTACATCGTGTCCGGGTACTCCGGGTTCTTCACCCCGGTCGAGGCCCAGAGGGGTCTTTGCGGCCGCCCACCCGACGCGGCGAGGCGCTGCCAGCGCGCGGTCGCGAGGCTTTCCACGTGGATCTCGTGCGCCAGGCGGGCGTTGGCGATCGCCGCCTTGCCCTTGGCCGCTCGCGCGCGATCGGTTCCGATCGCGTCGAGCCGCGCGTCGATCTCACCGTCCACACGGGACACGAAGAAGGACGCGACCGAGTGGATGACGGACAGGTCGTACTCGTTGGAGGCCGCGGTCTCCAGGCCGGTGTGGTAGGCGTCCACGACGTCGCGGTAGCGGTCGAGGGAGAAGATCAGGGTGACGTTGACGCTGATGCCCTCGGCGACGACCGCGGTGATCGCGGTGAGGCCCGCGGTGGTGGCCGGGATCTTGATCAGCAGGTTCGGCTCGTCCACCTCCGCCCACAGCAGGCGAGCGCGCTCCACGGTCGCCTCCGCGTCGTGGGCGAGGCCGGGGTCGACCTCGAGCGAGACCCTGCCGTCGACGCCGTCGGTGCGGTCGTACACCGGGCGCAGCACGCGGCAGGCGGCGCGGACGTCGTCGGTGGTGAGGGCGAAGACGGTGTCGTCGACGCTCGCGTTCTCGTCTGCCAACCGCCTGATCTGCGGCGTGTAACTCTCGCCGCGTGCCAGGGCGGAGGCGAAGATCGTCGGGTTGGTCGTGATGCCGACGACGCCTCGGCCGGTGATCAACGCCTCCAGCCGGCCGCCGGACAGCAGTTCGCGGGACAGGTCGTCGAGCCAGATCGACACCCCTGCGGCGGCGAGTTCGGTGAGCGGGTGGTCGTGGCCGGTGGACATGAGGCCTCCGTGGTCGATGGTCGTCGCGGTTCAGGCGGGGCGGTCGCCGGTGCCGCCACCGGTGGGCGCGGAAGTCTGCTGCACTCCCCCGGGACGAACCGGGCCGAGCGCGTCGCGCAGGCTGTCGTGGGCAGCCGCGGCGACAGCGGTCGCGGTGATGCCGAACTCGTCGTAGAGCCGTCGGTAGTCCGCGGAGGCGCCGAACCGTTCCAGCGAGACCACCCGGCCGGCGTCGCCGACGACATCGCGCCAGCCCTGGGCGACCGCGGCCTCGACGCTCACGCGTGCACGCACGTCCGGCGGGAGCACCGAGTCCTGATAGGAGAGTTCCTGGGCGCTGAACCACTCCCGGCAGGGCATCGAGACCACGCGGGCGGTGACACCGTCGCCGGCGAGCAGTCGCCGGGCGTCCAGAGCGATCTGGACCTCGGAGCCGGTGGCGATCAGGATCACGTCCGGTTCGTCGGCTCCGGTCAGCACGTAGCCACCCCGTGCGGCACCTTCCGCCGGCGCCAGGCCGCCGGGACCTCGGTCGAGCACGGGAACGTCCTGCCTGGTGAGCGCGAGCCCGGCGGGGCGGTCCTGGTTCTCCAGGATCTGCCGCCAGCAGACGACCGTCTCGTTCGCGTCCGCCGGGCGCACGACGTCCAGGCCCGGGACGGCGCGCAACGCCGCGAGGTGCTCGATCGGCTGGTGGGTCGGGCCGTCCTCACCCAGGCCGATCGAGTCGTGCGTCCAGACGTAGGTGACCGGCAGCCGCATGAGGGCGGCCAGCCGGATCGCGGGGCGCTGGTAGTCGCTGAACACCAGGAAGGTGCCGCCGTAGGGACGGGTCAGGCTCTGCAACGCGATCCCGTTGAGGGCGGCGGCCATCGCGTGCTCGCGGACGCCGAAGTGCAACGTGCGTCCGTAGGGCCCACCCCGCCATTGGGTGGTCTGCTTGCTCGCCGGGACGAACGACGGTTCTCCGTCCATCGTGGTGTTGTTGCTGCCGGCCAGGTCCGCCGAGCCACCCCACAGTTCCGGGAGGACGGGAGCGAGTGCCGTGAGGACCTCCCCCGACGCCTTGCGGGTCGCCATTCCCTTGGCGTCGGCGGGGAACACGGGCAACGCGCCGGTCCAGCCCTCCGGGAGCTCCCGGGACCGCAACCGATCCAGCAACTCGGCCCGTCCTGGGTGTTGGGCACGCCAGCGCCCGTAGTCGGCCTCCCAGCGTTCGCGGGCGGTGTGACCGCGTTCTGCCACCTTCCGGGCATGGGCGAGCACCTCGTCCTCGACCGCGAAGCTCTGCTCCGGATCGAAGCCGAGCATCGTCTTGACGGCGGCGACCTCCTCGTCACCGAGTGCCGAACCGTGCGCGGCTCCGGTGTTCTGCAGGTGGGGCGCGGGCCAGCCGATGATGGTGCGCACCACGATCAGCGACGGCCGGGCCGTGTCGGCCTTCGCCACCTCGGTCGCGGCGAGCACCGCGTCCACGTCCTCGACGTACCGTCCGCTGCTCGTCCAGTCGACGACCTGGACGTGCCAGCCGTACGCGGCGTACCGAGCGGCCACGTCCTCGGTGAAGGAGATGTCGGTGTCGTCCTCGATGGAGATGTGGTTCGCGTCGTAGAACGCCACGAGGTTGCCGAGCTCCTGGTGCCCTGCCAGCGAGGCCGCCTCGGCCGTGACGCCCTCCATCAGGTCACCGTCGGAGGCGAGCACGTACACGTGGTGGTCGAACGGGCTCTGTCCCGTGGCGGCGTCGGGGTCGAGCAGCCCGCGTTCGCGCCTCGCGGCGAGCGCCATGCCCACCGCGCTGGCGAATCCCTGTCCGAGCGGACCGGTGGTGATCTCCACACCGCGGGTGTGCCGGTGCTCCGGGTGACCGGGCGTGGCCGAGTTCCAGGTGCGCAACGCCGCCAGGTCGGCCAGTTCCAGGCCGTAGCCGCTCAGGTAGAGCTGCAGGTACAACGTGAGACTCGTGTGTCCGCAGGACAGCACGAACCGGTCGCGGCCCAGCCACTGGTCGTCGGCGGGATCGTGCCGCATCACCTGCTGGAACAGCAGGTACGCCAGCGGTGCCAGGCTCATCGCGGTCCCGGGGTGCCCGTTGCCGGCGTGCTGGACGGCGTCCGCGGCGAGCACGCGGATCGTGTCGACAGCGCGAACGTCGGCGTCTGTCCATCCCGCGTCGTGCGCGACGGGCGGCGACAGCGAGGAGTCGCGACGGACCGAAGAGCTGGCCGTACGTGTCATGAAAGGTGGCCTTCCCGAACTGTGCGCGTTCCACGAGTCTGATCAACGAGGTCGCGGGGTCCAGGCGGCTGTTGACGGTCTTCACCGCGAGTAGCCGGAATGGCCGATGTCAAACACGTCCCTCGCCATCAGCACCGGTGCGCGGGCCGAAAGTCCCAGCTCAGAGCCTTGTTCCCTGCCGGTTCACCAGCGTTGGGTCAACACGGTCGACTGACGTCGGCGCACGACCTGGTGGGACGCCTCACGACCGGCATGAAGCCACGTCCAGTGGGTATCACAGCCGAGTGAAACTTCCTTCTCCACGAGGGCCTCTCTCGGACAACGTCATCGCCGCGCTGAGCGGCGAACCCGACGGGCACGAAATCCCGTTCGTCGCCGCCGACCCCTACGGCGACGATCTGGCCATCGCCCTGCACACGTTGTACGAGCTGCACTACGGCGGCTTCGACGGCGTGAACCCGGCGTGGGAGTGGGACCCGGAACTGCTGCGGCTGCGAGCTCGGGCCGAACGCGTCTTCCTCGACCGGCTGCGGTCCGACGTGGCCGGCGGGGACGATCTCGACGCCGAACTGGACGCGTTGCTGGTCGAGCACGTACCCGGCACCGGGGTCTCCCATCATCTGAGGGACAACGGGACCTGGGACCACATGCGCGAGTTCTTCGCGCACCGCTCGGTCTACCACCACAAGGAGGCGGACCCGCACGCGTGGGTGATCCCGAGGTTGCGGGGCAAGGCGAAGGCGGCGCTCGTCGCCGTCGAGTTCGACGAGTACGGCGGCGGCCGCGCCGACCGGATGCACTCGCGGCTGTTCTGCGACCTGCTCGACGGAGCGGGCATGCGATCCGAGTACCTGCACTACCTCGACGACGTGCCGGCACCGGCCATCGCGATCGTCAACATGATGTCCGTGTTCGGCCTGCACCGGTCGTTGCGAGGCGCGCTGGTCGGTCACTTCGCCGCCGCTGAGATCACCACGGGCCCGAGTGCCCACCGCATGACCCAGGCACTCGCCAGGCTGGACGCCGACCCGCGCTGCGTCGAGTTCTACACCGAGCACATCGAGGCCGACGCCGTGCACGAGCAGATCATGCGCATCGACGTCATCGGCTCGCTGCTGGAGCAGGAACCATCGCTCAAAGCCGACGTCGTGTTCGGTGTGCAGGCGACCAACCTGCTCGAGGAACGGCTCTCCACCCACCTGCTGTCGTCGTGGGAGTCGGGAGAGACCTCGCTGCGGACCCGCTTGCGGTGGCTGGAGTCGCAGAACGGGTAGCGCTTGCCGCGCCGGCGTGCACGACAGCGTGACCGTCAACGGCTGAACTGCGGCCGATCAGCGCCCGCAGTAGGGTGACGATGTTGATCCTGATGCGGTCACGCACAACGTCGGCCCAGACCTCGTCACGTCCAGGAGCAGTCGACGTGGTGGAGGATTCGATGCGGTTCGTGGACGGTCAGCCGTTGTCCGGTGGGGTGACCTCAGGTGAACCGACCTGATGGACCCCATCCGTCGTGGAGCTACGCGCGAGCGACGGTGATCGCCGCGCTTGGTGGGAACACCAGCAAAATCGACACGTTGGCGCGTGTCATCGGCGCATGTGTGGACCTGTTGCCGGTGGACGGCGCCTCCATCTCCGTGATGAGCGGGCCGAGGGAGCGGCAAACGCTGTACGCCAGCGATGCCATCGCGGCCCAGATCGAGGACCTGCAGTTCAGCTTGGGCGAAGGTCCGTGCTTCGAGGCGTTCGCCACGCGCAGGCCCGTGCTGGTTCCCGATCTGCGTCAGGCGTCGATCGTGGAGTGGCCGGTGTTCGCCGCGTCGATCACCGAGCTGCCCGTCAGCGCGATCTTCGCATTCCCGTTGCAGGCCGGTGCGATCGGCATCGGCGCGATCGACCTCTACCGGGACCGTCCCGGTTGGTTGTCGGGTGACGAGCTGGTCGTCGCGCTGGAGGTCGTCGACCTGGTGACCGCCGTGCTGCTCGACTTGCTGCTGGGCGAAGCCGGGGACACCAACGGAATGCGGGGCGTGCTTTCGCCGTCGCGCGAGCAGGTGCACCAGGCGACCGGCATGCTCATCGCGGCGTTCACCATCTCCGCGGAGGAGGCGCTGGCCCGGCTCCGCGGGTACGCCTTCGTCCTGGGCAGGCCGCTGGACGACATCGCCGAGGACATCGTGAACCGCAGGCTCTCCCCTCTGGAACTCGGCACATGACCACCTGCTCGATGGCGACCCGTCCCGGACAGCACTACCGTCGGACGAAGAAGACAGGAGCTGGTGATGAGCAGTAGCCCACCGTCCACGACACAGCGGGAATCCCGGTTGCTCGAGGCGTTCGTCCAGCTGGCGGACACGCTCGTGGACGACTACGACGTGGTGGACGTGCTGCACCGGCTGGTCGAGCACTGCGTGCAGCTGCTGGACGCGACGGCGGCGGGGTTGATGCTGTCCGACCAGCACGGCGGCCTGAGGGTGGTGGCCTACTCCTCCGAGCAGACGCGGATGCTGGAGCTGTTCCAGGTCCAGGCGAGCGAAGGCCCGTGCCTGGACTGTGTGCACAGCGGAGAGCCGGTGCTCGTCGCAGATCTGACAACGGAGACCCAGCGCTGGCCCCGCTTCGCGCCTCTCGCCGTCGAGGAGGGGTTCGCCTCGGTGCACGCGGTACCGATGAGACTGCGCCGCGAGACCATCGGCACGCTGAACCTGTTCCGCCGCGAGACCGGAACGCTGAGCGACGAAGACCTGCTGGTCGTGCGCGCTCTGGCGGACACGGCGACCATCGGGATCCTGCAGGAACGCGCGATTCGGCGCGGTGAGGTCGTCACCGAGCAACTGCAGACGGCACTGAACAGCCGGGTCATCATCGAACAGGCCAAAGGCGTCCTGGCGTTCGCCGGCGACCTGGAGATGGAACAGGCGTTCCACGCGCTGCGCGGCTACGCCCGCAACAGTGGCCGCCGCCTGGCGGACGTCGCGCGGGAACTCGTCGTCGGGGATCTCCTCCCGGGAGCGCTCCTCGGCCCGCGTCCCCGTCCGACCGACTCCTGACCCGACCAGCGCCCGTGGTCCCGATCGGCCGCGGCTCCCTTCCCGGGTGAGCGATCGCGCCTGGTCGTGTGTCGGACGAGCCCGGGCTGGGTAGCCTGCTCGCGCTGGCGAACGCAGCAACCGCCCGGACCCGCGGTCTCATCACCTCGTCGTGGGGAGCACACCGTGGGCGTTACCACTGAGCCATTCGCGTTCAAGCGGATGAGGATCGCGCTCGTCTCCGAGCACGCCAGCCCGCTCGCCGCGGTCGACCCCGGAAGCCAGAACATCCACGTGGCAGGGATTGCGGCTGCCCTGACCGCTCTCGGCCACCGGGTCGTCGTCTACACGCGGCGCGCCCATCCGCACGTACCGCAACGAGTGCGGGCGGACGGCGGCTACGAGGTGGTGCACGTGCCGGCCGGGCCCGCCGTGAAGCTGAACGGGCACGATCTGCTCGCCCACACCGGCGACTTCGTCGGCTCCCTGAAGGTCGCCTGGAAGGAACGCCGACCGGACGTCGTGCACGCCCACGGCTGGCTGTCAGGGGTCGCGGCGGTGCTGGGTGCCCGGGAGGGTCAGGTGCCGGTGGTGCTGACCTACCACGAGGTGAGTACCGCGCCGCGTCAGGATCAGCGCACCGACGACACGGCCGCGGTCAAACGCCGGAGCGTGGAGCTGCTCGTCGGCCGCGAGGCCAGCCGGGTGGTCGCGACCTGTTCGACGGAGGCACGAGCCGTGCTCGGCATGGGAACGACCCGGTCGAAACTCGACGTGATCCCGAGGGGCGTCGATCTCGAACTGTTCTCGCCGGGACGAGCGCCGGCGCACCGCAGTCGCGTTCCCAAGATCGTGACCGTGGGAAGAGTGCTTCCGCACCACGGTTTCGAGGACGTCATCCGCGCTCTGTCCACGGTGGACAGGGGTGAGCTGGTGATCGCCGGCGGCGGCAGCCAGGGCGATGTCCACGGCGACCCGGAGACGAAACGGCTGCTCGCACTGGCACGCTCGCTGGGCGTCGGAGAACGGGTCGTGTTCACCGGACACGTGCCGTACGCCGAGTTGCCCGTCCTGCTGCGATCCGCGGACGTCGTGGTCTGCGCTCCACGGCACCGGTCATCCGGCGGAGTGGCGCTGGAAGCGATGTCCTGCGGGGTACCGGTTCTCGCCACCGCGGTCGGCGGTCTCATCGACGTCGTGGTGGACGGGCTGACCGGAGTGCTGGTCCCGCAGGGAAAACCGGAGGCGCTCGCCAAGGCGTTGAGGGCGCTGCTCGCCGACGGCGCGCGGAGGGAACTGCTCAGTGCCGCCGGGCACGACCGGGCGACCGCGCGGTACTCCTGGCACCGCGCCGCGTCCGATCTGGCGCGAACCTATTCGACGGTGATCGGCCCCCACCCGTCGGGTCGCTCCACCGCCACCGCCGCACGGTCCTCGCAAGCCGCCACGATCTCGTCTCCCAGCTGACGTCCACGTGGGCGCGGTACCCCGATCGAGCGCTGAAAACTGTTTGTGCCGCAATAACTTCCGCTCCCCGAGTCAGTTTGCGCGGAGTGCTGCAGGGTAGCTCGCACTGCGAACACCACATCGAGAAGCTGAGGAGTAGTCGTGAACCACGAAGGTAACGCGGTGGTGTCCCAAGCCGCGGAGGCTGTCGGAGAGGTGCGTGCGACGGCTCAGGACCAGATCGGGCACGTCGCGCGGGAAGCGAAGTCCCAGGCGGACAACGTGTTGCGCACTGCCAGGGACAAGGTGGCCGACGAGGCCGAGACTCAGGCCAGGAAGGTCTCCACTCAGCTGGACAGGATCGCCGACGAGCTGACCTCGATGGCCGAGAGCGCGTCTCCGGACGCCATGTCGACGGGCGCCGTGCGTCAGGTCGCCGACTCCAGCAGGCAGGCGGCGCGCTATCTCGACGAGCAGGGCGCCCGCGGACTGCTCGTCTCCGCCCAGGAGTTCGCCCGGCGCAGGCCCGGTGCGTTCCTGCTCGGCGCGGCGGTGGCCGGTTTCCTCGTCGGACGCGTGGCGAAGAGTGCCACGGGTTCGCAGCCCACCGGCCGTCCCGCCGTGCAGCCGGCACCCGTCCAGCAGGTGCCGCAGCCCAGCACCACTCCCGTGCTGCCGACTCCCGATCCCGGCCCGTCGTTCGACGACGAAGGCGTGATCGGCACCGACCGCGACCGGCAGCAGTACGACCCGTACACGCAGGACTCGGTGCCCGCTGGAGGTGTGCGGAATGTCCAGCCCTGACACGGGTCTGCCTCCGGCTCCCGAGCGCGAGTCGCTCGGTGAGCTCGTCGGTGAGCTCGCCCAGGACCTGTCGCGGCTGATGCGCCAGGAACTCGAGCTCGCCAAGGCCGAGATCCGCGAGGAGGCCAAGAAGGCGGGCAAGGCCACGGGAATGCTCGCCGGCGCGGGCTTCGCCGGATACATGGCCGGGGTGCTGCTCAGTCTCGCCCTCGTGTTCGCGCTCGGCGCCGTCATGCCACTGGGCTGGTCGGCACTGATCGTCGCCGCCGTGTGGGGCATCGCCGGTTTCGTGCTCTACAACAGCGGACGCGCCAAGCTCCGCGAGGTCAACCCGAAACCTGAACGCACGGTCGAATCTCTCAAGGAGGACGCGGAATGGGCGCGACACCCGACCAGCTGAGGCGCGAGATCGACGAAACCAGGGCGGAGCTGGTGGTCGACGCCAACCGCCTCGTCGACAGGACCAGTCCCAGTCGCATCGCACAGCGCCGCACGCAGAAGATCCGCAGCGGTCTGACCAGGATGAGGAACAGCGTCATGGGTACCGCTTCCGACACCACATCGACGATGCAAAGCCAAGCACACCAGGCGAAGAACGTCGTCGCCGACAACGCGGAACGCGCCGCGGAGGCGGTACAGGAAGCACCCCGGCAGGTGATGCGACAGACGCAGGGCAACCCCATCGCCGCGGGACTCATCGCGTTCGGCGGCGGCCTGCTGGTCGCCTCGCTGCTCCCGCGCTCGCAGGCCGAACAGCAGATCGTGGCGGAGATGGGCGACCGCGCGAGCGACGCCATCGAACCCGCCAAGCACGCACTCGCCGAATCGGCGGAGCATCTGAAGGAAGAGATGTCCACCGAGGTGCGCGGTGCGGCGGACGAGATCAAGCAGACCGCCTCCGACGCGGCCAGGACCACGGCGGATCACGGCCGCGAGGCCGTGCGCGACGTGAAGTCCTGACGTGTGTGCAGTGCGGGCCCCTGTCTCCGCTGAGACAGGGGCCCGCACCGTGTGCCGCGACCGCAGACCTCGCGGGCAGGAGCCGCTGAAGGTGGGAACACCGTCAGCGCAGAGCTTCCGCGTCCCGGGGCGACAGCCGACAACCCGACGGGTGCACCGACGAGATGTGCCGGGTGGCCCTCGACGCCGAAGCACGGTCGATCGTCCTCCGCCGGCACTCGCAGCACGCCATCTGGTTCGTACTGCTGGTCGTCGCGGTCGTGCTGATCGGCGTCGGTCGCGCCGCGGCCCACCGCCGGCACCACGTCGAGCTCGCGACCGGTCGGCGATCGCGCGCTGCTGCGACACCCGCAAGGGCCGGGTCACGTGTCCCTGCGTGCTTCCGCGGCGGACAGCAAGGCAGCACCTCGCAGGTCACGGTGATCAGGGAGTACGTGCCCGGCGGCCCGTGGCACAACGGTCGGCGGGCCTGATCGGGCCCGCCACTAGCCTCACGCGGGTGAGCGATGCGTGGCAGGAGTTCCGCCGAGAGGTGTTCGGAGATCCTTACCTGGTGTGGCACGAAGGCGCCGACATCGACGCTCTGACCGCCGAGCACGAACGCCGGCCGGAGCACGTGGAACGGATGGTGCGCGCGGGCGTCGCCGAGCACGACCACGTCGCCGTCGAGTCGCTGGGTGGCCTGGCCCGCCTCGGTCGTGCGCCGGCGGACTCGGTCGCGTTGCTGCGGTCTGCTCTCGCGTCGGCTCGAGGTGTCTTCCGCGTGCGCACCGCGCAGGTGCTGTGCGAGATGACCGGCTCCGTCGAGTACGTGTCCGAGGTCGCTGCCGTGCTCGAAGGTCTCGGGCACTGGGGCGACCGGATCGACGCTGCCCTGGCGCTGCGGCGGCTGCCCATCACCCCGCGCTCGCTGGCGGCGTTGCACCGCGGGGTGCTCGACGAGGAGTCGCTGGTGCGCCATCACAGCGCCAACGGCCTGCTGGGCCTCGCGGGCAGGAAGGCCGACATCGCGAACCTCAGCGGGTTCGCGCGGGTCACCAGCGGGGATCCGGCGAAGTGGCGTGCCGTGGCCGACGACCTGCTCGGCGCCTTCGCCGTCCGGACCGCCGGCATCTGCGGTGACCGGGAGAGCTTCGCCGTGGAACTCGGTCCCGCCGACTACTCCGCGCCGCACCACAGGGCCGCGCGGATCTACCTGGCGGGCACCCGGTTGCCCGGCGCGGACCGGCTGCACGTGCCGGCGCTGCGCAACATCGGCGTGTGGACCACGTACCCCGATCGGCCGGCCGCCTACCAGAACCTGCGCCCCGCGCTGGAGCACCTGGGCTTCGCCGATCTGCCCGCGTCGGTCGCGCTCGAGCAGGACGAGACCGCCGCCACGCTGGACGCCGTGGCGGCGGCGCTCGACTTCGACACAGACGTGTCGCGTTGGCGCGCAACGGATCTGCTCATCGGAGACAGGTCACGCCTCGCGATGGAGATCGGGCCGGCCGATCCGGAGGCCGCACGACTCCGGACCTGCACGGTGTGGCTGGACGGCGCCATCGTCACACCGTTCGACAACACGGCGTACGTGCCCCAGTTCGCGCACTCGCTGCGAACAGACGCCGCTCGCTACCGGGCTGGGCGGTCGCCGGACTTCGCGTACTGGGGTCCCACCACCAACGACCTGGACGCGGAGTTGCACCCGGACGGCACGCTCCGGTACCGGCTGCGCTCGCGGATCGACGGCGTCGGCGACCGCGAAGGAGCGGTTCGGCTGCACGTCGACGAGATCATCGCCGTGTTGGAGGAGACCGCCGACGTGCTGACCGCCTCGACGTGAGCGCGGCCTGATCATCGGAACGGACCGGCCGGGAAACCCGGCTGGGAGCGGACACGTCCGAAGCGGTCGAGGCCGTGCGAGCCACGGACGTCCCCACCTCGTCCTGCCCGTCTCGTAAGGCACGGGCCTCGGCCTGCCGGTTCGCGCCGACGAGCGCTCAGAACACGAACGTGCAGTTGACCACGCTGTACTTGCCCGGGACCACGTCGCGCCACTCGCGGTTCCACGTGCCACCCGCCTTGGCGCAGATGCCCGGCGCCTTCGCCTCCGCGTCGTCCTCGTCCGAGATCAGGCCGCCGGCGTCGACGTCGAGCACGCGCTCGGTGGTCGGCTCGAACACGAACGCGCAGGTCACCATGCTGTACTCGCCCGAGGTCTGGCCCGGGGTGAACCACCCCACGTTGAACCTGCCGCCCACCCGCTCGCAGATGGCCGGCCCCTTGGCCTGCGCCTCGTCGTTGCCGAACAGCGGGCCACCGGCCGGAATGGTCAGCAGGCGCGTCGTGGTCTGCACGGCGGACGACGGCGGGCCGGAGGACGTCGTGGCGGCGGATGACGTGGCGGCGGACGACGTCGGGACGGGCTGCGACGAGACGGTCGGCGAGGCGACGGGCTGCCCCAGGGACCGGACGAGTGGGTACAGGGTGATCGCCGCCGCGGTCACGGCCAGCAGGACGAGTGCCGTGACGACCCACGCACGCCACCCGCCGAGCGCGCGACGCGGGCGCTGAGCCTGGCCTGGCAGCACTCGGGTTCCTCGCGGATCGACCGCCGGGCGGCCGAGGCTCGGCAGCCTCGTGGTGGCGTCCGCGGAGCCGGCCGGGACCGGGTGCCGCGAGGTCGTGAGGGCGGTGCGGGCCGCCGCCGCCAGTGCTCCAGCGCTCGGATAGCGGTCCCGGGGGTTCTTCGCCAGCGCGCGGACCACGACGTCGTCCAGGCCGGGCGGCAGGTTCGGGCGCAGGGCGCTCGGCCGTGGCGGCGGGGTCTGGAGGTGGGCGAACATCATCGCCATGTTGTTCTCGCTCGGGAAGGGCAGCTGTCCGGTGAGCAGCTCGTGGAGCACGCAGCCCAGGGAGTAGATGTCGACGGCCCGCTGGAAGGCGTCCACGGCCGGGACCGGCTGGAGCCGCTCCGGCGCCGTGTACCTGGGGCTGCCGAGCGCGGCGTCGCCGGTGCTGGTGTCGAGTGCGTTGTGGACGATGCCGAAGTCGATGAGGTAGGCGAACTCGTCCGCGCCCGTCCCGACGACGATCACGTTGGAGGGCTTGACGTCGCGGTGGATCAGGTTCTCGGCGTGCGCGGCGTCGAGCGCGGCACCGATCTGCCCGACGACGTGCACCGCACGGGCCGGGTCGAGTGCCCCCTCCCGGCGGAGGAGGGAGCCCAGGTCGAGGCCGTCGACCATGCGCATGTCGATGAACAGCTGGCCGTCGATCTCGCCGAAGTCGTGGATCGGGATGATGTGCGGCTCTCGCAGGCGGGCGGCCACCTGGGACTCACGCCGGAACCGCGCCTGATAGCCGGTGTCGGAGGCCAGACCGACCGGCAGGAGCTTCAGCGCGACGGTGCGGTCCTTGACGGTGTCGTAGGCGCGATGGACCTCGCCCATCCCACCGCGGCCCAGCAACGACTCCAGCCGGTACGGACCGAACATCCTCGTCGCCGAAGAAGCACTGCCGGGATCGGTCACTTCGCAGGTCCTTCGGGAGTCGCCGTTGAGGGAGCGCAACCGGCCGTACCGTACCAGTCGGGCGAATGTCGCCCGATGGATTGCCACGCCAGGTGTTTGTCACCCCGAACGGTTGATGCTGATGAGTGAAAGTCCCCGCCGCTGACGAGGGCTGCTGGCCACGGAGAGTTGACTCGGTCGTTGTTCCTCCGGCAGGCAGGTGGCGTTACCGCCGCACCACGCACCCCTAGCGCAGCCGCCTGCCGATCCGGTCGAACTCGGACGCCATCTCCGGGTGCGCGAGGAAGTCGTCCAGCGCCGCGGTGACCTCGTGGTCGACCACCTCCAGCGATCGGATCGCCAGCTGCACGACGGGCTCGGGGTCGCGGTCGGCGAGGAACTCCGCCCAGTGCTCCAGAGCCTGCAGCGCCTGCAACACCTGCGTTTCCATGTCGCCGTCGGACAGCGTGCCCTCGTCGATCGCGTGCAGCCACGCGCGCAGCTGGTCCGGGGTGCTGCCCGCCGGATCCCTGCGGGCCAGTTCGAACGCCTGCCGGGCGTCCTCGTCGAACTCGGCCTCCGCCGCGTCCGCGAGGTCGTCGCCCGAGGTCAGCCGGACCACGGTCTCCGCCCCGAACCGGTGCCGCTTCTCGCCGTCTGCGGACAGGACCAGCTCACGGACGGCCTTCTCGACCTCGTCGTAGCGCACGGCGCCATTCAACCAACTCGATCCGCGACGACACACTGGTCAACCATCGTTTTACCGATCCAACCCGGTGGGCCGATAGCATGAGGGGAATCGAGCGGAAGAGGTGCTGCGGTGACGGACACGCCGGGACGCGGATCCGCACCGCGGCAGGGTTCCGGCTCGGTGACGATCGCTCACGTCGCCGCGGCGGCGGGGGTGTCCAAGCAGACGGTCTCCAACGTGATGAACGCTCCGGCGAAGGTGCGCACGGAGACGCGGGAACGTGTGCAGCGGGCCGTGGCGGAGCTGGGGTTCCAGCCGAACCGGCTGGCGCGGGCACTGAGGTCCAGCGCCGCCGGGATGATCGCGTGCCGCATCGAGCCCGTCTCCTCGCACTCGCTCGCCCACCTGCACGACCGCTTCCTCCACGCGCTGGCCGAGGCCGGGCAGGCGTCCGGCAGGCACCTGATGTTGTTCGCGGTGGACGACGCGGAGAGCGAGGCGGCCACCTGCGTCCAGCTCGTGCGCACCGGTTCGGTCGAGGGTGTCGTGCTGTACAACGTGGTTCCCGACGACCCACGGCCGTCGATCTTGACGGACGCACGGGTGCCGTTCGTGTGCTTCGGCCGGGTCGCCGATGCCGGCTGGGTGGACGTGGACAACGCGCAGGGCGTCGCCTCGGTCGTCGACCACCTGGCGGGGTCCGGCCACCGGAGCATCGGTTTCCTCGGTTTCCCCGAAGGCCACCGCGTCGGCGACGATCGCGCCGAGGGGTGGGTGACAGCGATGGACCGGCACGGTCTGCTGGCGGGCAGCCACCGTCTCGACGTGCGGGGAGAGGACACCTGGCTCAGCGGTGCGAGGATGGCCCGCAGCCTGCTGGGCCGGCCCGACGCGCCGACAGCCCTCGTCGCGGCGTCGGACACGTTGGCGGCGGGTGCGCTGCAGGCCCTCCGCGACCTGGGGCTGTCCCCCGGTCGGGACGTGGCGGTGGTGGGCTACGACGACACCCCGTCGGCGGAGGTCCTCGACCTATCCAGCGTCCGGCAGCCGCTTCGCGAGGTCGGGCGGCGGATCGTGGAGGCCCTCTGCTCGCCCGGCGGGACGGCGACTCCGGTGACGTCGCTGCTGCCGCCGGAGCTGATCGTGCGTGGTTCCTCCCGGCCCCAGGCCTGATCCCGACCGGTTGGATCGATCCACTTCCCTCGATTGACACCGCCAACAGCGCTGTGGTTGTGTGCGTCACACGGGATTTTATCGATCCAAGAACGTCCTTGGGGCCGCCGCCGAGCTAGGGCGTCGTCGGGAGGAACCCAGAGATGAACAGGCACAGTCGAAGGCGGCGCGGCTGGATGGCCGCAGCCGTGAGCGTGGCGCTGGCCCTGGCCTGCAGCTCGCCCGCGTGGCACTCGGGACAGGCCCGCGCCGCGGTCACGCAGCACGACAGCGCTTCGATCGGGTGGGAGGGCGACTACTACGGCGTCCTCACCCACAAGGACGGCAGCTTCGACGTCCACTCCGGACCGAACACCACGGTCCGTTTCGGGATCTACAACAACCCCGGACGTGTCCAGTGGTTCAACGCCGGGGGCTACTACCCCGCCCTCACCACGCAGTTCGAGCGGGACAACAGCACCGTCACGATCACCAACTTCGGTGACCGGGTGACGATCGGCGGCCGGGACTTCGTCGCCGTCTACTCCAGGGTCAGGGTCGTCAACCACGACACGGTCGCGCACGTCCTGGACCCGGCACCGACCGGTGGGACCCTTCCGCTCACCCGGCCGTCGACCACGGTCCAGCCGGGGCAGACCACCGACTTCGACTACGTGATCGCGGCCGACCGGTTCGGCCAGGGTTACGCCTGGCCCACGGCCTCCGAGCTGACGGCGGCCGGCGGGTACGACACGCACTACGCGCACATGACGTCCTACTGGGACGGCAAGCTGGCGCAGATCGCCCAGATCCAGGTTCCCGACCCGCAGCTGGCCAACGCCTACCGGTCCGGACACATCACCACGAACCTCGTCAAGGACGGCAACCGCCTCAACGTCGGCGAGAACGGCTACGACGCCATCTTCAACCACGACCTCGTCGGCATGCTGGTGCAGCTGCTGGAGGCCGGTGACCTGAACAGGGCGAAGGACTACCTGCCGACGCTGATCGCCCAGGACGACCCGAACGACATCACCCGGATGTACCCGGACGGGACGTGGAAGTACAACTGGCCCTGGGCGGTGTACCTGCGCAAGACCGGTGACGCGGCCTTCGTGCGGTCCCACTTCGCGACGATCAGGCAGACCGCGCACCGGATCGAGTCCGACGCGACCGGCCCCGGCGGGATCATGAAGGCCACCGTCGCCGTGGACCACACCGGTCACTGGACCGTCGACAACCAGTCGGCCCTGCTCGCTCTGCTCACCTACAAGTACATCGCGACCACTCTCGGCGAGACCGCCGAGGCGTCGTGGGCCGGCCGGACGTACGACACCCTCCTGCGGGCGGTCGACGCGCGGCTGAACACCACGATCTCGAGCAACGGCCTGTCCTATCTGCCTTGTGCGATGGACGTTCCCAACAGCAGCGCCAACGTCTGCGGGCAGACCAACAACGGCAACTGGGCCTCTATGTTCCTCTTCGGCCGTTGGGCGTGGGACGGCCAGCTGTGGGGCAGCGCCCCGGCCGGGCCGATGATCGACCTGATCGACTCCACCTACGACAACGGCTTCGCCCGTCTCTCGGGACTGCCCAGGCACACCTTCGGCGGCTACCCCGGAGTGAGCAGTTCCTACAACGCCGGTTACGGCTCGGCCGGTCTGGCCTCCTCCCGCTACCGCTCCGAGGGGATCCACGGCTACCAGTACCTGATCCAGAACGCCCAGAGCGCTCCGTTCTCCTGGTGGGAAGGGATCCAGACCGTCGGGACGAGCAACTGGTCCCCCGGCACCCACAGCACCGCGGGCAGCGGGTCCAGCCCGCACATGTGGGGGCAGGCCAACGCCTCCAAGGTGCTGCTCGACTCGTTGCTCGCCGAGAAGCTCGACGGCACCGTGATCGTCGGCCGCGGACTGCCGAACCAGTGGCTCCGCGACGGGGCCACCACCTCCGTGGCCAACTACCCGATCACGGGCGCCAGGCGCATGGGCGCGTCGATCACCGCCTCCGGGGCGGACGTCACCCTGACCCTGACCGGCGCCACCCCCGCGGGCGGCGTGAGCTTCGAGGTACCCGCGTTCCTCGGGAACATCTCCAGGGCGAGCACGGGAACGGTCGACGGCGCGAAGGGAGTCGTCCGGCTGCCGGCCGGTGCGAACTCGGTCACCGTGACCCTCGCGCGGCCGCCGGTGTTCACCGAGAAGGGCGGCCTCGACCTGCAGGGCTACTGCACCTCGATCGGCGCCGTGAACGGGGTCGTCCTCGCGGGGACGACCGCCCACGACTGGCGCTGCGTCACGGGCACTGGAGCACGGGTGGCCATGGACCTCGACGACGCCTGCCAGCGCCAGAACCCGCACGAGCAGGCCGTCTTCTCCCGGTCCGCCGCCATCGCCGACCCGTACAGCTGGAAGTGCCTCGCCTGAACCACCGCGACCTGACTGAGGTCGTTCACGGCCAAGGACTTCTGGGCGGAGGAGCCCGCAGCCGAGCGGTGTCGGGCACGGGTGATCCAGACGAGTCCGGATCACCCGTGCCCACTCCGGCCGAGCCGTCGAAGGCGATCAGGCCCTCGCAGCCGGGCGTCGAACGTTGGTGGATTCCGCTGTAGACAGTGGCAAGGTGGTGGCATGAGTCCGCGAACAGGCCTCACCCGCGTGCTGGACGACCTGGGCACCACGCTGATCGACCTCGTGCGGGGTGATCCGGGCCGTGCCGCCGACATCGGCGGCGTGGTGATCCACGACCCGGACGACGACCAGGCGTTGCCCCTGGGCGCGCTGGTGCTGGGCGTCGGCGTGCGTGAGCCGGCGCCGTTGCTGCACCAGCTGGGCAAGGACGGGGCGGCCGCGCTGGTCGTGCGCGGCCCGATCGTCCTCACCGAGGAGGTCTCCGAGGCCGTCGACAGCTCCGGGGTGGCGCTGCTCGGGCTGGCGCCGGGAGCGTCGTGGACGCAGCTCGCCGCGATGCTGCGGTCGTTGCTCGCGGAGGGTGAGGTCGACCCGTCCGAGACGCTCGGCGGGGTGCCGGCCGGGGACCTGTTCGCGCTGGCCAACGCGGTGGCGTCGCTGATCAGCGCGCCGGTGACGATCGAGGACCGCAGCTCGCGCGTGCTCGCGTTCTCGGGGCGTCAGGACGAGGCCGACTCGTCGCGCGTCGAGACGATCCTGGGCAGGCAGGTCCCGGCGCGCTACTCGCAACTGCTGGAGGCGCGAGGGGTGTTCCAGCAGCTCTACCGCACCGATCAGCCCGTCTACATCGAGGACCTGCCCGCCGACGACGGCTCGCTGTGCCTGCCCCGCGTCGCCGTGGCGGTGCGGGCGGGTGACGAGTTCCTCGGGTCGATCTGGGCCGCCGTGCGCGGGCCGCTGTCTCCGGACAGTTCCACGGCGTTCGGTGACGCGGCCAAGCTCGTGGCGTTGCACATGATGCGCCAGCGGGCGGGTGCCGACGTCGAACGGCGGCTGCGCGCGGACCTCGTCTCCACCGCGATCGAGGGTGGCGCGGGCGCGGCGGAGGCGGTGCGGCGGCTGGGGCTGGCCGACCAGGCGTGCGTGGTGCTGGCACTCGCACTCGCGCACTCGCACGGTGACGACCCGGCCGCGCACGCCCGGTTGCTGGCCGAACGTCAGCAGGTCGCCGACGCGCTGGCCATGCACCTGACGGCCGTGCACCCCCGTGCCGCGGCCGCGTTGATCGGCGACGTGGCCTACGCGATCCTGCCGGCCGAGTCGGACGACCGGGCGCTGCGGATCGCCGCGGACTTCCGCACCCGCATCGGCAACCCCGTGCTGGTGGGCGTCGGCGAGGTGTCGGACGGCCTGACGTTGTCGCGGTCGCGGGCCGGGGCCGATCTGGTGCTGCGGGTGTTGCGGGCCGGACGCGCGTCGCGGTCGGTGGCGCGGGTGTCCGACGTGCACGGCGAGGGGCTGTTGCTGGAGCTGTCGGACCTGATCGCGGAGCGCGGGGACACGCTGACCGGGCCGGTCGCGCGGCTGATCGCGTACGACCGCAAGCACAGCGCGTGCCTGGTCGAGACGCTCGGCGCGTGGCTCGACGCCTTCGGTGACGTCGCCGCCGCCTCGGCCGCTGTTTTCGTGCACCCCAACACGTTCCGGTACCGGCTGCGGCGGCTCTCGGAGGTCGGGGAGATCGACCTCGGTGACCCGGACGCGCGGTTCGCGGCGATGCTGCAGCTCAGGCTGTGGCGACCAGGTGGCGCCGAGCCAGGGCGATGAACGCCTCGGTCGACAGGTGCGGTGTCGCCGCCGGCCACGCCAGGTGCACGGTGATCGGGTCGGCGTCGGTGATCGGCAGGTAGGTCACGCCGGGGTGCGGGTGGTGGTGGCTCGTCCCGGCGGCCGTGACCCCGACCGTCGCACCGGTCGCGATCGAGGTCAGCCACTCGACCACGCCGGGCACGTCCACCGTGCGCGGGCGGGCGCCGGAGGGCCAGAGGTCGGCGCTCGTCGTCGCCGCCGTCTCGCACACGGCGACGCACTCGCCCACCAGGTCGTCGAGCGTGAGGGCGTCCCGGGCCGCGAGCGGGTGGTCGTCCGCGACGGCCGCGATCCGGGGTTCCTCGATGAGCGCGGCGTGGCCGAGGCCGGCGCCGGCCGGTGGTGTGCGCAGGACGGCCACGTCCGCCTCGCCGCGCCGCAACGCCGCCTCGGGGTCGTCGGCCTGGCGGATGCGGACCAGGATCTCCGGGTGCTCGGCACGCCACTCGCGCAGGAACGGGATGGTGAACCGGCCGAGCGCGGCCCACGCGAAGGTCAGCCGGATCGGCTGCGGCTGGACGGCCTCGGCCAGGGCCGAGTCGAGCGAGGTGAGGATGCGGTGGCTGTGCTCCCACAGGCGGTGGCCGGGGTCGGTCAGGGCGACGTGCCGGGTGGTGCGTTCGACCAGCCGCACGCCGAGGCGTCGTTCCAGCTGGTCGAGCGTGCGGGAGAGCGCGGGCTGCGTGACGTGCAGCGCTTGGGCGGCCGCGGTGATCGACCGGTGGTCGCCGATCGCGGCGAGTGCCCGGAGATGACGCAGCTCGACATTCATAACCGCCGATCATAAGTGCTGCACGAACGGCATTTCACTCTTCGCCGCAACGCTCCTAGCGTCGACGGCATGAGGATTCTGCTCGTTGGAGCGACCGGCCTGCTGGGCACCGCGGTGCACGAGGTGCTCACCGAACGCAAGCACGACGTCGTGACCGTCTCGCGCACCGGAGGCGACCTGCAGTTCGACGTGACCGACCCGGTCCAGGTGGCCGAGCTCTACCAGACCGTGGGCCGGGTGGACGCCGTCGCGTCGGCCGCCGGGCACGTGCCGTTCAAGCCGTTCGGTGAGCTGACGATCGAGGACTACCAGGCCGGGGTGACCGGGAAGGTGCTGTCCCAGGTGGCCCTCGTCCGGGAAGGGCTCGCGCACGTCACCGAGTCGTTCACGCTGATCACGGGCGTGCTGGCGCGCGAACCGATCGTCACCGGCGCTGCCGCGGCACTGGCGAACGGCGCGGTGGAGGCGTTCGTGCGCGGCGCCGCGATCGAGATCGCCCCGCAGCGGATCAACGCCGTCAGCCCCACGGTCTTCGCCGAGGCGCTCGACGTCTACGGCGACTACTTCCCCGGCATGAAGCCGGTGCCGCTGGCCGACGTGGCGCAGGCGTACGTCCGATCGATCGAGGGACGGCAGACCGGCCAGGTCTACGTGCCCTGAACCTCTAAGAACCCTGAACCCGCACCCGCCCGAGCAGGCGGTCCACGAGGTCGGGCAGCTCCTGCTCGCCCGCTCCCTCCAGCCACAGCGCGATGCCGGTGCGGATCGTGGTGAGGAACGTCGCGGCCATCAGCCGGGCGGCCTCCTCGTCCGGTTCGCGCCGGACCAGCACGGCGGTCAGGTCGCGTTCGAGCGCGACCTGGTCGCCTGCCTGTCGTGCGAGCAGTGACGGATGCCGGCGCAGCAGCCGCAGCTGGACCATCCACTCGACGTCCGGGAGGGGCCGGACGCGGTAGAGCTCGGCCGTGGACGCGCGCAGGGCCTGCCAGGCGTCCTCGGCCTCGGGCCGCGCCTCGACCAGCGAGACCAGCGCCCGGAGCCGTTCGCGGTCGGCGTCGAGGACCGCGTCCTCCTTGCTGGTGAAGTAGTTGGAGAACGTCCGGCGGGACACCCCGGCCGCGTCCGCGATGTCCTCGACCGTCACCCCGTCCAGGCCGCGCTCCACCGCCAGCCGCAACGCCGCCCCGGCCAGCGACCGCCGGGTCGCGGCCTTCTTGTGCTCGCGCAGAGTGGTGAGGGTCTCCATGCCCCACAGCCTAACCGGAGTAAGTTGCTCATTGCGCAAATTTGCACGACGCGCAAGAATTAAGGCGACGAAGGGGCGGATGTGAAGATCGAGACTCGGGCGATGGGGCACCGGCAGGTGCTGGAGTCGCTGTCGGGACTGCTGCTCGCGCTGTTCGTGGCCATGGTCAGCTCCACGGTGGTCTCCACCGCGCTGCCGCGGATCATCGGCTCGCTCAACGGCACGCAGACCCAGTACACGTGGGTGGTCACGGCCACCTTGCTCACGGCGACGGCCACGACCCCGATCTGGGGCAAGCTCGCCGACCTGTTCAACAAGAAGACGCTGGTCCAGGCCGCGATCGTGGTCTTCGTGATCGGGTCGCTGCTCGCCGGCTTCGCCCAGGACACCGGACAGCTCATCGCCGCCCGCGCGTTCCAGGGCATCGGCGTCGGCGGCCTGCAGTCGCTGGTCCAGGTCGTGATCGCCGCGATCATCCCGCCGCGCGAACGCGGCCGCTACAACGGCTACCTCGGCGCGGTCATGGCCGTGGCGACGGTCGGCGGCCCGCTGCTCGGCGGCCTCATCGTGGACGTGTCGTGGCTCGGCTGGCGCTGGTGCTTCTGGGTCGCCGTGCCGATCGCCGCGCTGGCGTTCGTGGTGCTGCAGGCGACGCTGAAGCTGGAGACCGTGCGCCGGGAGAACGTGAAGATCGACTACCTCGGCGCGACGCTGATCGCCGCGGGCGTGAGCGTGCTGCTGATCTGGGTCTCGTTCGTCGGCAACTCGTTCGACTGGATCTCGTGGCAGAGCGCGGCCATGGTCGCGGGCGGCCTGGTGCTGCTGGGCGCGGCGATCGCCGTCGAGCTGCGCGTCGAGGAACCGGTCGTGCCGCTGCACATCGTGGTCCAGCGCACCCCGGCCCTGGCGATCGTCGCGAGCCTCGCCGTGGGCATGGCGATGTTCGGCGGCGCCGTGTTCCTCGGCCAGTACTTCCAGATCGGCCGCGGCTACTCCCCGACCGAGGCGGGCCTGCTGACCATCCCGCTGATGGCGGGCGTGCTGCTGTCGTCCACGATCTCCGGCCGCATGATCAGCCGCACCGGCAAGATCAAGCCGTACATCGTCACGGGCACGATCGTCCTGGTGCTCGGCTTCCTCGGCCTGGGCTTCGTCGACCACGCGACCGCGCTGTGGATCGTCGGTGCCGCGATGGCCGTCGTGGGCATCGGCGTCGGCATGACGATGCAGAACCTGGTGCTGGCCGTGCAGAACAGCGTGCCGCTGAGCGAACTGGGCGCCGCCTCGGCGTCCGTGACGTTCTTCCGCTCGCTGGGCGGCACGATCGGCGTCTCGGTGCTCGGTGCCGTCCTCGCCAACCGCGTGACCGCCGACCTCTCCGCCGCGCTGCACGTGCCGGCGGGCCAGTCGACCGGCAGCACCAGCGCGCTGAACCTCGCCGCCCTGCCGCCCGAGGTCCAGACGATCGTGCACACCGTCTACGGCGACGCGACGGCGCACATCTTCCTGATCTCCGCCGCGGTCGGCGTCATCGGCATCGTCGCGGCACTGCTGCTCAAGCCGATCACGTTGCGCACGACGATCGATCTCGAGAAGAAGGAAGCAGACTCAGCGGTCGCTCGCTGACACCCGAGGGGGAACCATGAGCGCCGGCCTCAACAACGCCTTCGAGTCCACGGTGGACTCCTTCGGTCCCGCTCCCCTGCCGTCGTCGAGGACCATCATGGTGGGCATCGACGGCACCGACACCGCGATGCGCGCGACGGCCTCCGCCTTCGGCCTGGCCCGCCGCCAGGGAGCACGGCTCGTCGTCACGTTCGTGGCGTGCCACTCCTCCCTGGCGGCGCTGAGCCCGGCCGTCGCGTCGGTGTTCGAGCACGAGGCGACGGCCCGCCTGCACGCCGAACTGGCCGAGCAGGTGCGGTCGTCCGCCGAGGAGCTCGACGTGCCGGTGACGTTCCTGAAGGCGTTCGGCGACCCGTTCACGGTGCTGCGCGACTCGGCGGACCAGTGCCAGGCCGACATGGTGGTCGTCGGGGCGTCGCAGCAGGCCGGGCACCGGTTCGCCGGGTCGGTGGCGACGCGGCTGATCCGGTCGGGGCGGTGGCCGGTGCTCGTGGTGCCCTGACCGCCTCCTTCCCGCACGACACGAACGCCCGGCTCGATGACTCGAGCCGGGCGTTCGGCGTTCCACCGACAGGGCTTCGGCTCACACCTCGGACGACTTTGACCCGAAGTGGACAGATTGCGCCTATCGATCGCGTGATCGGTTGCCATAGGTCGGAGCACTGCTACGGTACCTCCGGGCGCAAGGTTATCTAAACTTAATTTAGTATTTATTCTTGACGCGATCGGATGGCCGAAGCATGCTTTGGCCACTCGACGACGAGAGGTACGGGTATGCCGAGAACCCTGCTGTCCGTGGCCACCATCGCCCTGGCGCTCTTAGCGCCCACGGCGGTTGCCGCCGCCGCACCGACCACACCGGTAGAACACGCGGGTGTCGACCAAGGCGCGCCCACCTACTACGACTCCGGCATCGCACGCACTCCGTACATGGGGTGGAACTCCTACTTCGCCGTGGGCGCGGCATCGGAGGAGAAGGTGCTCGGGGTGGCCGACCACCTCGTGAGCAGCGGCCTCGCGAAGGCCGGGTACGACATCGTGTGGATCGACGGCGGGTGGAACGCGAGCCCGCCGCGGGACGGCAGAGGTTCGCTCGTGCCCGACCCCGCGCGGTTCCCGTCCGGGTTCACCAAGCTGGTGGACATGTTGCACGCCAAGGGGTTGAAGGCGGGCATCTACACCGATGCGGGCGCGTGGGACGGCAAGAACTGCGCCGCCGGCAGCGGTGGCGGGTACTACGAGGCGGACGCGAAGCAGTTCGCCGGGTGGAAGTTCGACGCCATCAAGATCGACTTCCTGTGCGGCATCGCGCAGAACATGGACCCGGCCGTCGCCTTCACGCAGTTCTCCGCGGCGGTGCGGAAGGCCGGGCGCAAGATGATCCTCAACCTCTGCAACCCGGTCACCGACGAGTGGAGCGTGCCGCACCGCTGGGACCAGACCGCCTACGTGGCCTACACCTACGGGCCGCGGGTGGGTGACTCGTGGCGCACCAGCACGGACGTCGCGTTCGGCACGCCGTACGAAGGCATCTGGCGCGACGTGCTGCGCAACATGGACCGCAACCTCTACCGGCCCGGCGCGCAGGGTCCCGGTCACTACAACGACCCGGACTACCTGATCCCGATGCGCAAGACCGAGCAGGGCACGTACGAGCTCAACGAGGAGGAGTCGACCTCGCAGCTCGTCATGTGGTCGGTGATGGCCTCGCCGCTGATCATCGGGTCGGACCCGCGCACGCTGCCGCCGTCGATGATCGAGACGCTGAAGAACCCCGAGATCATCGCGGTCGACCAGGACCCGCTGGCCATCCAGGGTGTCCGGGTCGCGGGTTCGAACAACGTCGACGTGTACAGCAAGGTGTTGTCCGGCAAGGGTGAGCGGGCAGTCGCGGTGCTCAACCGCAACGAGCAGCCCACCGAGTTCACCGTCACCCTCGCCGACACCGGCCTCAAGGGCACCGTGGCCGTCCGCGACCTGCGCGCCCGCGCCGACCGCGGCACGGCGACCGGCACCCACACCGTCACGGTCCCCGCGCACGGGACAGCGTTCCTCAAGCTGCGCGGCGAGACCGCCGTCCCCGGCACCGACCTCGGTGGCGAGACGTCGGCCAGCCCGGCGCTGGTCCGCTGGGACGACGAGAACATGGCCACCTTCGCCCGCGACAGGTCCGGCCGCCTCGTCCAGCGCTCGATGGTCGACGGCGAGTGGCGCGGCTGGGTCGTGCTCGGCGGTCCTCGCGGCGGTCAGGTCCTCGGCCAGCCGTCCGCGTTCGCGAGTCCGAACGGCCGCGTCGACCTCTTCGTCCGCGGCACGGACAACGTGGCGTACCAACGGACCTTCGCGAACGACAGGTGGGGCGGCTGGACCTCGCTCGGCGGCTCGCTGACCGACTCCGTGTCGGTGGCGTTCACCGGACCGGACAGCTGGAGCCTCTTCGGCCGCGGCGCCGACGGCCGCGTGTGGACGCGCGACCAGGCGACCAGCACCTGGACGTCGGTCGGTTCGCCCGGCAACCAGCAGATCTACGGCAGGCCCTCCGCCGCGACGGTGGCGTCCGGCACGTTCGTCACGGTCCGCCTGCAGGACGACTCCGCGTGGTACCGCAGGCGCACCGCGAACGGCTGGTCCGCGTGGACCTCGCTCGGCGGCGTGATCAGCGGCAGCCCGACGGCCGTGGCCAACGGTGACCGGGTCAACGTGTTCGTGCGCGGCAGCGACTACACGCTGTGGCAGCAGGACCTCGTCGACGGCGCGGGCACGTGGTGGACCAAGCGCGACCAGTTCGTGAGCAACGCGCTCACCGGAGCGGTCGGCGGCACGGCCGGCACGAACGGCTCGACCTGGGTCGCCGTGCGCGGGCCGGACAACGCCGTGCACGTCTCCGACCTGACCGCCCGCTGACCGCACAACTTCCAGTAGGAGCACCACGATGACGACTCGTCGCGCCTTCTTGAAGGCCTCCGGAGCGTTAGGCTTGGGCGCCATGGTCCTGCCCACGTTCTCCGCGCACGCCGAACCCCAGCGACCATCCGGCACCCCGCTGGCCGCCGACCCGACCACCCTCTGGTACCCCGCTCCCGCCGACGAGGCGAAGATCATCGAGCAGGGTCTGCCCATCGGCAACGGCCGTCTCGGCGCGCTCGTCGGCGGTGGCGTCGAGAAGGACTTCCTGTACCTGACCGACGTCACGCTCTGGACCGGCGAGCTCAACGACGCCCTCGAAGGCGACGGCCAGCTGCCGTACGACTCCACGCACTTCGGCACGTTCTCCATGCTCGCCAAGCTGTACGTCGAGGTGCCCGGCCACGCGGGTGCCACCGGGTACCGCCGCGAGCTCGACCTGAGCAACGGCCTCGTCACCACGAAGTACACCCACGGCGGCAAGCGGTACCGGCGTGAGGTCTACTCGAGCCACCCCGACGACGTGGTGGTCGTCCGGCTCGTCGGGCCGAACCAGTCCGGCACGATCTCGCTCGTCGGCGCGCACGGCGAGCCGACGGTCGGCGACGCGCCGCACACCGCGGCCGTCTTCACCGGCTCGTTCCCGAACAAGCTGGCGTACAGCGGTGTCGTCACGGCGTTCAGTCCTGATGGAACGGTCGAAGTGGACGGTGCGAACCTCGTGTTCGCCGGCTGCTCGGACCTGGTGATCGTGTTCTCCGGCGGCACGAACTACGTCCCGGACGCCTCGGCCGGGTTCATGGACCCGCTGGTGGAACCGGCGAAGCTCGCGCTGCAGAAGGCGAACGTGCGTGCCAAGGCCGATGCCCTGCTGCGCACGCACGTCGCGGACTACCGCAAGAAGTACGACCGGCAGAAGGTCGACCTCGGCCGTTCCACCGACGCCCAGCGCGCGATGGACACGTGGACCCGCCTGCGGGCGAGGGCCGCGAGCACCACGCCGGACCCGGAGCTCGAGGCGAGCTACCTCCAGTTCGGCCGCTACCTCGCCATCACGGGCTCGCGCGACAACCTGCCGATCAACCTGCAGGGTCTGTGGCTGTCGAACAACAACCCCGACTGGTACAGCGACTACCACACCGACATCAACATCCAGATGAACTACTGGCTCGCGGACCGGGCCGCGCTGTCGGACACGTTCGAGGCGCTCGCGAACTACTGCGTGGCCCAGCTGCCGGCGTGGACGAACACCACGCAGTCGGTCTACCAGGACGAGCGCAACCGGTTCCGCAACACCAACAACCGCGTCGCCGGGTGGGCGGTCGCCTTCTCCACCAACATCTACGGCGGCAGCGGCTGGTGGTGGCACCCCGGCGGCAACGCGTGGCTGTGCATGTCGTTGTTCGAGCACTACGAGTACACGCTCGACCGCGACTACCTGGCCAAGATCTACCCGTTGCTCAAGGGGGCCTGCGAGTTCTGGGAGGCCCGTCTCGTCGAGACCCCGCAGGGTCTGGTCGACGACCACGACTGGTCGCCGGAGCACGGCCCGCAGGACACCCGCGGCAACACCTACAACCAGGAGCTGGTGCACCACCTCTTCGGCAAGTACCGGATCGCGACCGACGTGCTGCGCCGCGACCAGGCCTACGGCAGGAAGATGTCGGCCCTGCGGGAGAAGCTGTACCTGCCGGTCGTCAGCCCGAAGACCGGCATGCTGCAGGAGTGGATGTCGCCGGACGACCTCGGCGAGACCACGCACCGGCACCTGTCGCCGCTCGTCGGCTTCTTCCCCGGTGACCGCATCAACCGCGACGACTCCCCCGCCGCGGTCGTCGAGGGCGTGAAGCAGCACCTGATCACCCGCGGCATGGAGAGCTTCGGCTGGGGTCTCGCGTGGCGAGCGGCCTGCTGGGCCAGGCTGAAGGACGCCGACCGCTCGTACGAGCTGATCCAGAAGGTCATCCGGCCCTCGATCAACCACGCGAACGGCACCGCGCCGAACTTCTTCGACATGTACAGCTTCGGCGACCGTTCGATCTTCCAGATCGACGCGAACCTCGGCGCTCCGGCCGCGATGCTGGAGATGCTGCTGTACGCCCGTCCCGGCGTGATCGAACTGCTGCCCGCGCTGCCCTCGGCGTGGAGGACCGGCTCGGTCACCGGCATCGGTGCCCGCGGCGGCTTCACCGTCGACCTGGCGTGGAAGGACGGGAAGGTCACCAGCGCGACCGTCCGCAGCGTGGGCGGCACGGAGACCGAGGTGCGCTTCGGCAGGTGGAAGAAGAAGATCAAGCTGCACGAGGGGCAGTCCGTCACCCTTCGTCCGTGAGCCGCCCGGTTCGCGGTCACCAGCGCCCTAGGATCGGCTGGTGACCGCGAACCCCGCCGAAGTCAGCCTGACGAGCCCGCGTTCGGCCCTCGTGCAACGCGTGCTCGCCGGGATCACGATCGCCGCCCTGGCCGGCGGCATGGCCGTGCTCGCCTTCTCGGACGAGCCGTGGTGGTCGATCCTGCTGTGGGAACTGGGCATGCTCGTCGTCGTGGTCCTCATGCTGGCGCTCTGGGCGACGGCGGGCGAGTCCGCGAAGGAGACGGCGTCGTTGCGCGCCAGGGGCACCACGGTGGTCGCCGAGGTGCTCGACAGTTCCGCGCACGACGACGGCGAGTCGGTCAGCCACGAGCTGACGCTGTGGATCCCGTCGGGTGGCGGGTTCCAGGTGCACCACCGTTGTGACCGTTATGAGGGCGAGCAGCACCTCGAGGTCCTGGTCGATCCGGTCGTGCGCACGTGGGCGGTCGTTCACTGAAATCGCGCAGCTCCAGCGCTACGGCGCTTTCAGCGCGATCTGCGGCTGCGCTCCGTGGAGAAGTCCGCGGGGGGAAGCACGGCGAGGGCGACAACGCCACCCAGGGCGTCCCGCACTAGACCGCCGCGGTCGAGTCCCTGACCACCAGCGTCGTCGCCAGCTCGATGTGCAACGCCTCCGGCCGATGCCCGTCCAGCACCCGCATCAGCTGCGTCACGGCGATGCTCCCCATCTCCTGCAACGGTTGCCGCACGGTCGTCAGCCGCGGGTTCGTGGCCTCGGCCAGGTCGATGTCGTCGAAACCGGCCACGGACAGGTCCTCCGGCACGCGCAGCCCGAGTTCCCGCGCCGCCTGCAACGTGCCCACGGCGACCTTGTCGTTGAAGCACACGATCGCGGTGGGCCGGGGTTCCAGTGCAAGCAACTCCGCCGCCGCACGCGCGCCGTGCGCGACGGTCGGTTCGACGTGGCGCAGGCGCTCCGGCGTGAGCAGCACACCGGCCTGGGCGAGGGACGCGCGGTGGCCGGCCAGGCGGGCGTCCCCGGCGAGCCACTCCTCCGGCCCGGCGATGACGGCGATGTCGCGGTGCCCCAGCTCGATGAGGTGGTCTGCCACGGCACGCGCGCCCGCGAAGTGCGCGGCAGACACGGAGGCGATGTCGGGCAACGGAAGGACGCGCGGGTCGACCACGACGAACGGGTAGCCCGCGCGGGACAGCGCCACCAGCTCGTAGCCCTCCTCCGGCGGCAGGATGAGGATCGCGCCGTCGACGTCGGCCTGGTCCGCCAGGCCGCGCAGGGCGTCGCTGTGCTGGCCTGACTCCCCCGCGTCCAGCACCAGGCGCAGGCCGTGCAGCTTCAGCGTGTCCGCGATCGAGGAGACGATCAGGCCGAAGTAGTCGGTGAGGACGTACGGGCACCGGACGTACACGGTCCTGACCTTCGCGGGGGTCTCCTGCCGCCGCCGTTCGACTGCCTGGAGCACCAGGTCACGGGTCCGCGGCGCCACGTTGGCGTGATCGTTGAGCACACGGGACACGGTCGCGATCGACACGCCCGTCTCCGCCGCGATGTCCCGGACGCTCGCGCGCTGTTTCACGTGTTCGATCTTGCGTTCCACGAGGTCAATGTACCGGAACTGCTCCAGACCATTGACCCTCGACACGACCGGGTGTTTCATCCTGAAAGCTACTGTTTCACAGTGACGAACGGGTGTTACATGAGACGAACCGCGATCGTGGCGCTGGTGCTCGGGCTGACCGCCGTGCCCGCCGCAGAGGCCTCCAGCGCACCGCAGGTCAGGGTGTGGGTCACCACGCCGGACCGCGCGGAGCTGATGCACGAACGGCCGCGCGTCGCGTTCGGCACGAGCGAGTCGGCGCACCCGACGATCGTGGTCGACCCCGACCGCCGCTACCAGGAGGTCGACGGCTTCGGCGCGTCCATCACGGACTCGTCCGCCGAACTGCTCGCGGGTCTCGCTCCGGCCGTCCGCGCCGAGACCCTGCGCAAGCTCTTCGACCCCGTCAAGGGCATCGGGGTCAGCTTCCTGCGCCAACCCGTCGGCTCGTCCGACTTCACGGCCGCCGCCGAGCACTACACCTACGACGACGTGCCGGCCGGGCAGACCGACTTCGCGCTCGAGCACTTCAGCATCAGGCACGACGAGGCGAAGATCCTCCCGTTGCTGCGCGAGGCGAAGCGCCTCAACCCGCGCCTGAAGGTCATGGGCACTCCGTGGAGCCCGCCGGCGTGGATGAAGGACAACGACTCGCTCGTCGGCGGCAAGCTCAAGGACGACCCGAAGATCTACGACGCCTACGCGCGATACCTCGTGAAGTTCGTGCAGGCGTACGCGAGGGCCGGGGTGCCGATCGACTTCCTGTCCGTGCAGAACGAGCCGCAGAACCGCACTCCCGACGCCTACCCCGGCACGGACATGCCCGTCGCGGCGCAGATCAAGGTGATCGAGGCGCTCGGCCCGAAGCTGAGGCTCGCCAGCCCGCGCACAAGGATCCTGGGCTACGACCACAACTGGGCCACGCATCCCAACGACGGCTCGGCGGAAGCCGACTACCCGTACCAGATCCTGAACAGCAAGGCCGCGAAGTGGCTCGCCGGCACCGCGTACCACTGCTACTACGGCGACCCGAGCGCGCAGACCAAACTGCGCGACACGTTCCCGGACAAGGGGATCTGGTTCACCGAGTGCTCGGGTTCCAAGGGCGCCGCGGACCCGCCCGCCAAGGTCTTCAGCGACACGCTGCGCTGGCACGCGCGCAACGTCGTGCTCGGCACCACCCGCAACTGGGCCCGCAGCGCGGTGAACTGGAACATCGCGCTCGACAGCACCGGCGGCCCGCACAACGGCGGCTGCGGCACGTGCACCGGCCTCGTCACCGTGCAGCCGGACGGGTCGGTCGTCACCGACGCCGAGTACTACACGATCGGCCACCTCTCGAAGTTCGTGAGGCCCGGCGCCCGCCGCATCGCCAGCACGTCGTTCGGCACCACCGGCTGGAACGGCCAGATCATGGACGCCGCGTTCCGCAACCCGGACGGTTCCACGGCTCTGGTGGTGCACAACCAGAACGACGAGCCGCGTTCGTTCGCGGTCGACGTCGGCGACCGCACCTTCGAGTACACCCTGCCCGGTGGTGCGCTGGCGACGTTCACCTGGACCGGCCGGCACAGGAGCAGGCTCGACGCCGTCTCGCTCGCCGGTGCCACCGCCACCCCGGACGGCGCGCTCGCGATCGACGACGACGCGTCGACCCGCTGGTCCAACAACGGTTCCCAGGCTCCCGGCCAGTTCCTGCAGATCGATCTGGGGCGCCGCAAGGACTTCCGCCGCGTGGCGATCGACTCGGGCGGCAACCTCGGCGACTACGCCCGCACCTGGGAGCTGTCGGTCAGCGACAACGGCACGAGCTGGCGCAAGGTCGCGTCCGGCGAAGGTGCTGGCCAGCTGACCAACGTCGACATCCGCCGCACGAGCGCACGCCACGTCCGCATCACCTCCACCGGTACGTCGAGCAACTGGTGGAGCATCGCCGATTTCCGTTTGTACAACTGAACGATCTCCATCGGGCGCCCAAACCCCTGCAAGGAGCGCTTATGTCAAAGGCGACACAACGCTGGCGCGGCATCGCGATCGCCGCGGCCGTGGTGACGGCGGGATCCACCCTGGTCTCGCCCGCCGCCACCGCGGCGACGAACGCGAGCGTCTGGCTGACCACCGCGGACCGCTCCAACCTCCTTCGCCAGCAAGGAGACGTGACGTTCGGCTCGGGTGGCACCGGGTCGACGATCACCGTGAACCCGAACTCCACCTACCAGTCGATGGTGGGCTTCGGCGCGTCGTTCACCGACGCGGCGGCGTGGAACATCTTCAACTCCCCGCGCCGCAACGAGATCATGTCGAACCTGTTCAACAAGACCAGCGGCATCGGCATGAGCTTCATCCGCCAGCCGATCGGAGCGACCGACTTCTCGCGGAGCTTCTACACCTACAACGACGGCGCGGCGGACCCGTCGCTCTCGCGGTTCTCCATCGCGCACGACAACGCCTACATCCTGCCGTTGCTGCAGCAGGCCAAGCAGCTCAACCCGCAGCTCGCCGTGATGGCGACGCCGTGGAGCGCCCCGGCGTGGATGAAGAACAACAACAACCTCATCCGGGGCTCCCTCAACGACAGCCGCATCGGCGTCTACGCCGACTACCTGGTCAAGTTCGCCCAGGCGTACCGGGCGGCGGGCATCCCGATCGACTACATGAGCGTGCAGAACGAGCCGCTCTTCGAACCGCCGGGCTACCCCGGCATGTACATGTCGCCACAGCAGCAGGTCAACGTCATCAACACGCTGGTGCCGAAGCTGCGCGCGGCCGGCGAGCAGGCCCGTCTGCTGGGCTACGACCACAACTGGGACAACGTCGACTACGCGCAGACCGTCAACAACGGCACGGGCGGCAACGTGATCGGGTCCGCGTGGCACTGCTACGGCGGTGACCCCAGCCGTCAGTCGATCGTGAAGAACAACCAGCCCGGCAAGGACGTGTTCTTCACGGAGTGCTCCGGCACGAGGTCGAGCGACGACGCGTCGACGTTCCGCGACACGTTGCGCTGGCAGGGCATGAACCTCGCGATCGGCGCCACGCGCAACCACGCGCGGTCGGTGGCGATCTGGAACATGGCCCTGGACCAGAACAACGGCCCGGTCATCGGCAGCTGCACCAACTGCACGGGCGTGGTCAGGACCAACGGCAACGACGTCACGTACAACGCCGAGTACTACGTGCTCGGTCACCTGTCGAAGTTCGTGCAGCCCGGCGCCGTCCGCATCGACTCGACCGGTTTCGGCGAGGGCGGCGTGCAGAACGTCGCCTTCCGCAACCCGAACGGCCAGATCGTGCTCGTGGCGCTGAACACGGGCGGCCAGCAGAACTTCCGCGTCTCCTACAACGGCCAGACGTTCGGCTACAACCTCCCGGCCGGCGCGATGGCGACGTTCACGTGGCCCGGCACGCTCGACCCGGGCCAGCCCCCGGCCGGACGCACCGGCGCCATCACGGGTCTGGGCGGCAAGTGCCTCGACGTCACGAACGGCTCGACCACGAACGGGAACCTGCCGCAGCTCTGGTCGTGCTTCAGCGGTCCGAACCAGACGTGGACCCTTGGCACCGACGGCACGGTGCGCGGCCTCGGCAAGTGCCTCGACGTGACCGGGAACGGCACGGCGGACGGGTCGGCGGTCCAGCTCTGGGACTGCTTCGGCGGCCCGAACCAGCGGTGGACGGCGTCCGGCGGCACCTTGGTGAACGTCGGCAGCAACAAGTGCCTCGACGTCATCGGCAACAACACGGCCGACGGCGCGAAGCTGCAGATCTGGTCTTGCACGGGCGGGGCGAACCAGCGGTGGACCGTGCCCGCGTGAGTGAGTGGGAGGCCGGTGCCCGAAGACGGCGGGCACCGGCCTCTCCTCGGTTCCACGCATGACGTCGTGCCGCTCGGGTAACCGGGCGGCATGACCGATCCGATCAACCCCGAAGCGCCCCACTCCCCCGGCACGCCCAGCCTCGACGACCTCGACCTCGACGTCGACGAGCCGGAAGTGCCGCAGGAGCCGGCCGACGACCCGAGCGAGCCGCCGGACTGAGCCTCACGCCCTGGCCGGCACCAACGACAGGTGACCGGGCACGAGACGACGGGCCGCGGTCAGCGACCTGCGCGCCTCCACCAGCTCGCCGTACTCCAGGTGCTCGTCCGCCGCCGCGATGTGCGTCAGCGCCCGTGCGGGAGCGCCGGGCGCCGCCGTGACGGCCTGGGCCAGGCGCCTGCGTGCCTGCTCGGCCCGTCCGGCGAGGTCCGCTCCCGCGGTGACGCGGAGAAGGGCGAGTGCCTCGCGGATGGCCTGGTGCAGAGCGATGAAACGCATGGAGCCACCTTCGGAGAGTCGGGTACGGGGGTACGCCGGCTGCTCGACGCGGCACCGGCTACCCCGTACCCCGGACCGCAAACCCCGATCAGCCGCCGTAGGGGTTCGCGGCCTTCTTCGTCGCGTAGGTCAGCATCGGCTTGACCTTCGCCCAGTGCCCGTCCTGGCAGGAGTAGGCGGGCAGGAAGCCCGCGCAGTCGCCCTCCCCCTCGTGATCATGTGCTCACGACGTTGGGGACCGGTCATCGCGGACGCATCCGTCTGAAGGCGGCTACTCGTCCACCTCAGGTTGTGGGCCGAACGGGTGACGGCGCTTCCCGGGTCTCGCATAACGTGCACGTCATGGACGCGCTCACATCGCCCTCGCTCCTCGGACGTGACGACGAGATCCGTTGTCTCTCCGGGATGCTCACCGCCGCGCTGGACGGGCGTGGTGGTGCCCTGGTCCTGCGCGGCGAGGCGGGCATGGGCAAGAGCGCGCTGCTCGCCCGCGTGCGGGACTCGGCCGCCGGGTTCCGGGTCCTGGAGGCGTCCGGGTCCGAGTTCGAGACGGAGCTGCCGTTCGCGGCGCTGCACCAGCTGTGCCTTCCCCTGATGGACTCGCTGTCCGGGCAGCACCGGGAGGCGCTCGAGGTCGCGTTCGGGCTCGCGAGCGGGAAGCCGGACGTGCTGCGCATCGGCATGGCCACGCTGGAGCTGCTCGGCGGTGGGGACCCGGTGCTGTGCCTGCTCGACGACGCCCAGTGGCTCGACGAGGCGTCCGCGCAGGTGCTCGCGTTCCTCGGCCGCCGGCTGGCCTCCGAACCGGTGGTGCTCGTGTTCGCCGCGCGACGGCCGTGGGCTCACTCGCGGCTGGACGAGCTGCCGGGACTGGAGCTGCGAGGGCTGGACGACGCCGAGGCACGTGCGTTGCTCTCGTCCGCCGTGGTGGACGACAAGGTGCGGGAAAGGCTGCTCGCCGAGGCGCGCGGGAACCCGTTGGCGCTGCTGGAACTGCCCAGGGCGGGCGGGTTCGCGCTGCCGGACGTGGCGTCGGTGCCGAGCCGGATCGAGCGCAGCTTCCAGGACCGGGCGGCCCGGTTGCCCGCGGACGCCCAGCTGCTGCTGACGGTGGCCGGCGCCGATCCGACCGGGGAGCCGCAGCTGCTCTGGGCCGCGGCGGCCGAGCTCGGCATCGACGTGGCGTCCGCCGGGGTGGAGGCCGAGGCGTCCGGGCTGCTCGGCATCTCGACGCGGGTGCGGTTCTGCCATCCGCTCGCGCGCTCGGCCGTCTACCTCGCTGCCTCCCCGGCGCAGCGGCAGGCCGTCCATCTCGCGCTGGCCGCCGTCACCGACGCGTCGACGGATCCGGACCGGCGGGTGTGGCACCGCGCGCAGGCCGGGACCGGGCCGGACGACTCGCTGGCGGCCGAGCTGGAACGCTCCGCCGACCGTGCGCGCTCCCGGGGTGGAGTCGCTGCGGCGGCGGCATTCCTGGAACGGGCGGCGGCGTTGTCGCTGACTCCCGAACTGCGGGCCGGGCGGACGTTGGCGGCTGCCCAGGCCAAGCTGGACGCGGGCGCGGTCGACGTGGCCGCCGAGCTGTTGACGACGTTCTCCGCCGACGACGCGCGGGCGGACCTGCTGCGGGGACGCATTGCCTTCGTGCGCGACAAGTCCAACAACGGGCCGTCGTTCGTGCTGAGCGCGGCTCGGCGGATGACCGGTGCGGCGGCTCGCGACGGCGTGCTCGACGCGTTGGAGATCGCGCTCGCGTTCGGGCGGCCCAGCGGCGTGATGGAGGCCGTGGTGCGGGAGGCTCGCGGGCTCCAACGCGGTTCGGACGCGTTGGAGGCACTGGTACTTCTCGCGGACGAAGGACATCGGACCGCCATTCCGTTGCTGCGCCGGGTGTTCTCCGGTGATGAACGACGGTGGACCCGGCATCCCGCGCTGGCGACGGTGCTCGCGGGTGAGCTGTGGGACACCGAGGTGCACTCGCTCGTGACCGGGTGGCTGATGAGGACCGGGCAGCAGGCCGGGTCACCGTTCGTGCTGCGGCTCGGACTCGCGCAACAGGCCGTCGGGGCGGTGATCACCGGCGACTTCGGCGCGGCGGTGTCCGCGATCGCCGAGGAGGAAGCCGTCGCCGACGCCCTGGGGATGCCGCCGCTGCGCTATCAGCGGTTGCACCTCGCCGCGTTCCGCGGGCAGAAGCAGGCGGTGCTGACCGAGATCGAGCACTCCCTGCGTGAGGCCGCGCGGCGGGAGGGGCTGCTGGTCGCGAACACGCACTGGGCGTCCGCCGTGCTGCACAACGGACTCGGCGACTACCCGGTGGCGCTGGCCGCCGCCCGGGAGGCCGTCGCGCCGGGTGATCTCTACCTCACCGGGACGGCGTTGCCCGAGTTGATCGAGGCGGCGGTGCGGTGCGGGGAGACGGACGCCGCCGCGGAAGCGTTGGAGGACCTGCGTTCCCGGACCGCACCCTGCGAGACGGCGTGGGCCTCCGGTGTCGCGGCCTGTTCCGAGGCTCTCGTCACGGGCTCGGAGGAGTCGTTCGTGTTCGCCCTGCGGCAACTGGAGTCGAGCGCGGCCCGGCCTCATCTCGCCCGCACCCACCTGCTGTACGGCGAGTGGTTGCGCCGCGCCGGCCGCCGGGTCGACGCCCGTGCGCAGCTGCGGACCGCCCACGACCTGTTGTCCGGCATGGGGATGGAGGCCTTCGCGGCTCGTGCGGCGATGGAGCTGCAGGCCACCGGCGAGGTCGCGCGCAGCCGTTCCGCGCGGGCCACCGACGAGCTGACGATGCAGGAGACGCACATCGCGCGGCTGGTGGCGACCGGGGCGACGTCCAAGGAGGTCGCCGCGCGGCTGTTCCTGAGCCCCCGCACGGTCGATGCCCACCTGCGGAACATCTTCCGCAAGGTGGGCATCAACTCACGCCGTCAGCTGGCGGAGGTGTTCAGTTCGGCTTCGGCATGATCCCGAGCTGCTGAGCCGCCCAGAGCCCGTCCGCGTTGAGCCAGTACTCGGCGATCCTGCCGTCCTCGACGCGGAGGACGTCCGTGCCGTGGAAGGAGATCTCGCCGGCCTCGGCGAGCCAGCGGATGACGTGGAACGGGTCCTGCGAGATCGGCCCCACCTCGACGGTGAACCTCAGGCCGGGCATGATCGACTGGGAGCCGCGCACCCACTCGACCAGTGCGTCACGTCCGGTGTGGTCCTGCGAAGGGCCGCCGGTGAGCGGCGCGACGTGCCAGACGAAGTCCTCGGGGACGATGGCCTCCGCCTGGGCGAGGTCGCCGTTCCAGAAGTCGATCCAGGACTGCAGCAGGTCGTTCATCACTTGTCTCCGTGCTGGCCGGGGGCAGCGCTGCCCGTGTACTCGCCGAGATCGGACACGAGCTTCGTGAGCTCGGGATCGCTGTCGTAGCGCTTCTGGTGCAGGGCCGCGATCTTCGCGCCCATCTCGGGGTCCTCGTCGTCGGTGATGTCGAACGAGACGAACTTGTCCACGAGCGGCAGGCCGACGCGGTCGGTGTTGCGGTGGGCCGGGTGGATCAGGTACTCCCAGTACCCCTCCAGGTCCTCGATGACGAACGTGGCGCCCCACTCGTACTCGCCGCCGTGGTCACGACCGACCACGAAGGACTTCACGGACGGGATCACGCGTCCCTGGTTGCGCAGGCTCTCCAGCGCCTCCTCGACCTGCTCGGGCGAGGCGTCCTCGCGCAGGGTGAAGCGGTTGCCGTGGTAGATCATCGGTTCTTCTCCTTGTTTCCCAGGGCGAGGGCCGCGCCTGCGAGGGTGGTGACGGCACCGGTCCAGCCGAAGGCGGCGGCGATGCCCGTCGTGTGGACGAGTGGTGCGATGACGAGCGGTGACAGGAACTGGCCGAGGAAGATGCCGGCCACGAGCCCGCTGAGGACGCGACCCCGTTGCGCCGGTTCGGCGAGGTTCGCGAGCTGCGTGTTGAGGTTCGGGACCACGAGCCCCACGCCGAACCCGCCGATCAGCAGGCCCACCGTCACCAGCAGCACCCCGGTGGACGCCGCGATGACCAGCCAGCCGACGCCCAGCAGCGCGACGCTGATGGCGGTGATCCTCGTGGTCCTCAGCTTCGGGAAGACCAGGGCGCCGACGACGCTCGTGAGGGTGCTGCCCGCGATCACGAAGCCGATGGTGGTGGGACTCGCGTCCAGGTCACGCAGCAGGAACGGGAGCTGCGTGGGGGCCATGTAGAACACGAGGGTCGCGACCAGGGCCATCACGTAGATCCCGGCGGCCTTCCTCGGGAACGCCGTGGGTGCCGCGGTCTCCCGACGGACGGGTGGTTCCGCCGTCAAGCCCGTCAGCGCGGCCAGGGCGATCAGGGCGGCGACGCTGTAGAGCCAGAACGGCAGGCGCCAGTCCGTGGCGGCGAGGACTCCGGCCAGGGGCAGGAAGACCACTCCGCCCAGGCTCGCGGCGGCCTGCTGGAAGCCGAGGAACCTGCCGCGCTCCGGGCCGTCGAACCAGTCCGTGATCAGGGCGCTGACCGCGGTCATCACGGCGCCCACCGCCAGGCCCAGCAACGCCCTGGTGCCGAGCAGGACCGGCAGGCCGGTGACGAAGTAGCCCGCCGTCCCCGCCGCCGCGTACAGGACGAGACCGCCGACGAGCAGCGGCTTGCGGCCCGTCCGGTCGGCCGCGAGGCCCGCCAGCGGCGCGCTCACCGCGATGGCGAGCGAGGTGATGGTCAGGGCCAGGCGGACCAGGATCCCCTCCCCGTACACCTCGCCCATCGCGGGGAGGCTCGGGGCGATGATCGCCGCTGCCATGATCGTGAGAGTCGCGGAGGCCAGGACCACCGCCCGGGCCGTTCGCGTTGGCGCAGTTCGTGTTGTCACGCTCACAGAGTCGCGCCGGGCGGGGGTCGTTCGCGTCGGTGGTCGTTACGTAGATCGCACAGGTACGTAGGCCTCGGTGAAGCACGGACGAATTAGCCGATCGACTGCACCCGACGAGCGTGATCTGCGAAGATCGGCGACATGGACGCGGGACGCGCGCAGTTCGGGTACTTCCTGGACCCGCGAGCACTGCCGGACGGCCGCACGGTGCTCGACGTCGGCGACGCGGACGTGTCCGTGGCCGCCGTGGCCCAGGCGCTCGTCGTGCTGTACACCACCGAACCCGGCCTCGACCAGGTGACCATCGCGGTCGGCTCCACGCCGATCGGCGCCTGCACGCGGGAGTGGTTCGCGCGGCGGTCCAGCGAACCGCTGCACCGGCTCGGCGAGGCCGACCGCGCCGGACAGCCCGGTGTCTCCACCCAGTTCGAGCTGCTTCGCTTCGCCTGCGCCGAGTGCGAGAACCGGGCGGCCCGGCTCACCTACGACGACAGGGACCTGCCGAGCTGCCCGGAGCACGGGGTGATGGAGTTGAAGGGATGAGGTTCGAGCAGCTCGCCCGTCCGCTGAACGACGCGATGTCGGGTCGGTTCGTCCTGGTCAACTACCTGCCCACGGCGGCGGGTGCGATCTGCGTGCTCGTGCTGGTGTGGGCCGGGGCGCCCGGTCCGCGGCTCGACTTCGGCACGGCCTGGCGCACGGCGGGCAGGATCGGTGTCGGTGAGGCGTTCGTCCTCGTGCTCGCCGTGACGCTGCTTTCCCTTCTGGTGCAACCGTTGCAGCTCGCGCTCGTCCGGTTGCTGGAAGGCGGGTGGCCTCGTTTCACCGCCGGCCCGTTCCGCTGGTGGCAGCGCAGGCGGCGGGGCCGGCTAGCCCGCGCGGCGCAGGCCGGGTCCGAGGATCCCGCCGAGGTGCAACGGGCCGGGCAGGCCGCTGTCCTGCTGCGCCAACGGTTCCCGCACGCCGGGCACCTGGTGCGGCCGACGGCGCTGGGCAACGTGCTGACGGCGATGGAGGACCACGCCGGGCGCGCGTACGGGCTCGACGCCGTGGTGGTGTGGCCGCGGCTGTACCCGGTGCTGGGCGATCAGGTGCGGGCGGTGGTCTCGGACCGGCGCGACAGCATGGATCTCGCCGCCCGGCTGGCGGTGACGCTCGGCCTGACGGCGGTGGTCAGCGCGGTGCTGCTGCACCGGACGGGCTGGTGGCTGCTGCTGTCGCTGGGACTCCTGCTCGCGGCACGGCTCGCGTACCGCGGGTGCGTGCAGGCGGCGCTGGCGTACGGCGAGGCGGTCGAGGCCGCGTTCGACCTGCACCGGTTCGACCTGTACCGGGCGCTGCACCTGCCTTTGCCCGCCGACGTCGAGGCCGAGAAGGAGGACAACCGGCGGCTGTCGGCGTTCTGGCGGCAGGGCCGGCCGGTGAAGTTCGAGTACCAGCACGACGAAGAAGAGGCTCAGGGCCCCGAGTGAAACCACTGGGCCCAGCGCATCGGGTCGTACGGGTCCTCCTCGCGGGCGAGTCTGGTCGCCTCGTGCACCGCGAACGCCGTCCGCGCCGGATCCAGCCCCGCGTCGTCGCCCAGCCGTGCGTAGGCGGCCGCCGTGAACGCCGCCGCCGACTGGTCCTCGACCGACCAGAGCGTGCCCACGACGTGCCGGAACCCGGCCGCCTGCAGGCCCGCCGCCACGTGCAGCGCCTCGTCGGGCAGGTCGACGGCGTTCACCCCCGTACGGCACGCGGACAGGAACGCCAGGTGCGCGCCACCCGGTACGGCGGCGATCGTGTCGAGGCCGAGCTTCCCGTCGTGCAGCACGATGCCGGACGCGGCGGGGTCGACGAAGCTTTGCGTGGCGTGGCAGGCGAAGTGCACGACGTCGTGCTCGGCGAGAGCGGCGGTCACAGCCGAGAGGGTCGCCTCTGGTCCTCTGAGGACAGTCGGCGCGGCAACCCGCTGAATCGCGCGGACCTCGTCGTCCACTCCGCTCAACGGCGGTAGCCCGTCGGCCTCAGGCACAGCGACCACGAGCACCGGACGACGAGGTCGTCCGTCGACCCGCGCGAACACCCGCAGGCTCGCCGCGTACGACGACACCACTCGGTCCAGCACCGACTCACCGTCCAGGGACCCGGCCGCGTGCAAGGGCAGCACCGCCAGCTTCCCGGTCGGGCTCCACCAGATCCGCGACGGCACGGGGTCCAGCGCGTCCAGCACGGGCTTCGTGACGGTCCGCCACACCCAGTCGAGCATCTCCCGCACCTGACCGACCAGCGACGCCTTCTCCGGCAACGGGAGCGAGCGCGACTCGAGCCGCGCCTGCGCCCCCAGGAACACGTGGGCTCGCGTCGCGACCTCGCGGAAGTCCAGCTCTCCCAACGGAACCGCCCGCACCTCGCCGGGACCGGCGACCAGCGCGTCGCAGCGGTACCGGCTGACGTTGACCACGACGACGGTCCGCTCCCCGACGTCCAGCGACGGCTCTCCCCCGCCGGAGAGCAGCAGGCGGCTCCGCTCGACCAGTTCGAGCGCGCGGCCGGGAAGACCCGCCGACACCGCCCACGCCGCGGCGTCGTTGCCGAGCGACTGCCAGTCGCCGAGCAGTTCCTCCCGGTCGGCGCGCACCTGGCCGTGCGCGACGAGCAGCGGCAGCAGGTCGACCACACCACCGAACCCGGCCAGCGCGGCCTCCGCGTCCCCGGTCTCCGCGCCGAGGCGGCCGAGCCACATCGCCGCCCCGGACCGTTCGCCCACCGGCGCTTGGACGTGCTCGACGGCCGCGCGCAGGGCGGTCACGGCGTCGTCCCGGTCCCGCTGGTGGTGTGTGCGGGCGAACCTGTCCAGCAAGGAGAAAGCCAGCCGCACCAGCACCCAGGCGCGATCGGGCTCTTCCCCCGCGCACAGGTCCAACGCTTTCCGGTGCACCCGCACGGCTTCGTTCAGCAGGTCGGGATCGTTGCGGCGCCCGGCGTTCATTCGCAGGGTCTCGCCGAGGTTGCCCAGCCCCACGGCCGTCGGGTTCTCCTTCACCGCCTCGCGCAGGATGTCGACGGCCTCGTCCAGGTCTCCGGGCCCGCCGCGCCGGGCCAGCGCCACGGCCAGCCCGTGACCCCGGTCCGCGGCCCGGTGCGCGGCCACCGCCTCGTCCGCGACGTCCTGGCCCAGGAACCCCAGCGCCGACGCGAGGTTCGACAGCCACGCCGACCGGCCCGGGTAGTCCTCCGGCGCGCGTTGCGTGACCTCGCGCAGGTGCCGCAACGCCTCCGTGAGGTCGGCTCGTGCGCGCAGGTGCTCGAACCGGCGCAGCAGAGCCAGGCCCAGCGCGGCCTGGTCCGACAGGTCGTCGCCCAGTGCCACCGCCTGCTGGGCGCACTCCACGGACGCGTGCAGGTCCGCAACATCGCCCCGGTGGCCGAACCGCGCTCCCAGAGCCAGGCTCAGCACCGACAACGCCCTCGCCTGCCACGGCTCCCCGACGTCGCCGGACCGCAGCATCTCGATCGCCTCGTCGGGGTCACCGGCGATCCGGACGACGTCGGCCAGGGCCACCACGTGCAGGCCCCGGTCCGGGTGGTCGGCGGGGATCCGGTCCACGATCGCCCGCCGCACGCCGAGCACCTTCTCCGGCGCGTGCTCCGGCAGCACGCCGACGTACCGCACGAGCAGTTCCAGCCCCGGCTCTGGAGTCACGTCCATCGCTCTGGACAGCACCGCGTACGTCTCGCCGGGATCCGTCAGCGTCCTGCTCAGCGCGAGCAGGTAGGAGGGCAGGGCCGGATCGTCGTCCGCGGTCCGGGAAACCAGTGCGCGCAACAGGTCCACGGCCTCGGCGGGCGGCGAGATCCTGGTCCGGGCGTCCAGCACGGCGGCGAACGCGTAGATCCGGGCGTCGCGCACCGGATCGTCCTCGGCTGTCAGCGCGAGCACACGACGAGCGGTGGTGACGGCCTCCTCCAGCAGCCACACCTCGTCCGGCCGGACGAGGAACTGCCGGTACACCAGCGAGACGAACGCGTCGAGCAGCCGGGGATCGGGCAGCACCGAGATCCGGGTGCGCAGGTGCTCGACCGTCGAGTCCAACGCCTCCCGTTCGCCGGACTCGTCGAACCGCGCGGCGACGTGGCGGGACCACTGCGCCTCGGCCTGGACGGTGTCGAGCCCGGCCTGCTCTCCCCGGACCCGCACCCCGACGGTGATCCGGCTCGGATCCTCGAACCCGGCGAGACGGGCCAGCTGACGGCTGTGCAGGTAGTCGCCCTCGCAGAACCCCTTCGGCAGCGCGGTGTACCGGCTCCAGTGCACCATCGCCACGACCGCGACGGCCTCGCGCTCGACCACCTCGGGAACGCCGTCGGGCCCGGTCCGCACCGCGGCTGCGAGCACCTGCCGCGCCTCGTCAAGGGCGGCGTCCTCCAGCACCGGGCCGGGGTCGGCGCGCGCCGTGAACCACCAGAGCCGTTCCGCCAGACGCTCCAACGGTTCCACGGGCATCCCCCGATCCGCACTCCCGCACGCGCCGGAGCTGGTTACATGATCCCATGCCGGAGGACCTGGAGGGCTGGCGCGAACAAGTCCGCGACGCCGGGCTCGGGTTCGCCGACGACCGGATCACGCTGGCGCTGACCCTCGCGCTGCCCGCCCTGTTCCCGTTGCGCGACAGGCGATCGACCGAGTCGCTGCTCGGTGCGCTACCGGGGTTCGCCGCCGGGAGGTACGACGTGCACCGCACCGCGGACGTGCTCGTCCCGGTGGAATCGGGTGACGAACTGGTGCGGGACGCCCTGGCCGCCTACGGAGAACCGGACAGGGGCGCGGACGTGCTGGTCGACGCCCTGCGCGCCGTCGCTCCGCCGGACCGTCCGCACGCGCTGGAGGCGCTGTTCCGGCTCGCCGCGGCGGACGGGGTCGCCGCGCAGGCCGCGGATCTGGCGCTGTCACAGGCTTTGACGGACGCTCCGGACGACTACCTGCCCGCGCTGGCACAGGTGGCGAAGTCGGTCACCGACCACGAGCGGTTCGCCGCGCTGCTGCGGCAGGCCTTCCCCGCGGCGAGCTACGAGGCCGCCGCGGACGCCTACCTCGGCCTGCCCCACCACGACTCGCGACTGGCCGCGGTCATCGCCGAGGTCGTGCTGGACCTGGTCTCCCGCCGGGGTCCCGGCACCGGTCCGGCGCACCGGGCGTCGACGCTGATCGACGTCGAGATCGCGACCCGGATGCTCGACGGTCACCAGCCGGAACGGGCCGCCGCGTTCGCCGACCGCGCCGCCACCGACGCCGCCACACAGGACCTGCGCGCCCGAGCACTGATCGTCCTGTCCAGGGCGGTCGCGGACCTCGGGCACCCCTGGTACGCCCGCGAGAAGGCGGACGAAGCCGTCGCCCTCGCCCGGCCCCTGGGCGACACGACCCTCCTCCTCGACGCGCTGCACGCGGTGGTGGCGTGCAATCACGGCCTGAAGGAGCACGCCCTCGCGGAGGCCGCGGCCCTCGAAGCCCTCGACCTGTCCCGGACGCTCGGGCCGGAGGACCAGGCCGTCGCACTCGCCTTGGCCTCCGCCGTCTGCACCGGGGAACGTGCGACGCAGTTCGCCGCCGAGTCGGTCGCGGTGCTCCGCGGCCTCACCGCGCGCGCCCCCGCCCGGCACCAGCTCCGTTTCATCGCCGCGCTGAACAACTACGCGGCGGCGCTCGGTGACGCGCACGAGACGGCGTTCGAGGTCGGCCAGGAGGCCCTGCTGCTCATCCAGGACCTGCACCGGCGCGACCCGGACGCGCACGCCCCGCAGTACGCGCAGGTGGTGCTGAACTTCTCGAACCGCCTGGCCGCCCGCGGTGACCACGCCAACGCACTGGAGGGCTACCGCACCGCGACCCGAGTGCTGCACGAGCTGATCCCCCAGCTCCCGCACGTCTACGCCGCCAAGTGCGCCACCGCGTTGTGGGGACTGGCCACCGCGTTCGTCGCCCTGCACCGCTGGAGCGAGGCCGAGACAGCGGTCCGGGGCATGATCACGCTCCTGCGGGGCTGCGTCCGCGAGTCCCAGCCGTGGGTGATCCCCGACCTGCTCAAGGCGCTCGACCTCCTGAAGGACTGTCTGGCCCGTGCCAAGCAGTTCGCGGAACTTCCCGCCCTGGAGGCGGAACAGCAGGCATTGCGCCTGCTGCACGCCCGCTACCGGAAGCTCAGCGGACCGGCTGTCCCACCTCGCTGAGGCGGGCGAGCTCGGCCCCGGTGAGCGGCAGCGTGTGCAGCTGCCGCGGCTTGCCCGTGGGCTCCCACTGCCCGCCGGGCAGCGACGCCTCCCACCGCCCGGAGTCGTCGACGCGGATCAGCGACCGCGCCCTGTCCAGGTCCACGACCTCGCGCAGGCCGGAGTAGACGGCGAAGTAGAAGTGCCCGTCGATCGGTTCGGCGGTGCGGCGGGCGTCGCGCACGCGCAGGCGCGCGGTGAGGTCCTCGTGCTCGGAGGCGTTGAGCGGGGTGGAGAACCGGTCCTCGGGCGTCGCCACGACGGCGTGGGCCGAGTCGAGGTCGAGTACGTCGGTCAGCCGGTGGAACACCGCGTACCCGGCGGTCTCGCCCGCCCTCGCCCGGGCTCGCCATTGCAGGGTGAGGCGCGCCATCGTCTCGACGACGGTCGCCATGGAGGTCTGGACGGCGGTCATCCGCGGTTCGCGGGTGGCCTGGGCGAGCAGCCTCGACAGCTGCGGCTCCGGTTCGCCGGTGAACGCGAGCTCGGCGTCCGGGTCGTCCACCACGCTGGTGACGGCGGCGACGGGCCGGTCGTCCACGAGGACGACGTGGTGGGTGCACCCCCGGTTCCACTGCGCGTCGATCAGGGTCTTCGCCCGCGCCGCCTCGGTGAGGCTGAGCGCGACGTACGCCTCGTGCACGTCCTGCCCGGAGTCGATGCGATGGAGCTTGTCGCTGGGCTCCCACGTCTCGTGGCCGGCGTACTCCTCCTCGACGGTGCCGCCCGGCCGGCGGATCAACCGGTCCACTCCGGCCAGGTCGAGCACGCCGAGAGCGTCCTTGAACGACGCGTAGTACCTGTAGTCGGTCAGCTCCGACTCGTGCGTCCGCGCGCGGATCTCCGTGACCATCTCGACGAGAAACCCGTTGGCCTGGACGGCGTCCGTGTCGCGGGCCTCCCAGTCCGGTTCGGACGGAACGCGGCCCAGCAGATCCGACGGCTCCCAGCGCAGCTCGTGCGTGAAGGCTTCCTCGACCGCGCCGGTCACCCGCACGACCGCGAGCGGAAGGCGTTGTCCCCCAACGAGAACGACGACGTAGCGCACGCTCGGGTCTTCACTGCCGGTGTTGTCTCCCACTCGGCGCAGTCTACCGCCGCAGCACCGTGCGGACCGCCACGGTGACCCACGCGACCACCAGCGCGCCGTACAGCACGACGGCCACGCCGGAGAACATCGCCGACGGCACCCGCACCGCGAGCGCGCTCGTGCCCGTCACCAAGGTGCCGAGCGGGAACACGAAACTCCACCACGTCAGGGCGAACGGCAGCCCACGCCGCGCGGTCCGCACGGTGACGGCGGCTGCGAGCGCCACCCACAGCAGCGCGAACCCCCACGTGATCGTGCCGTACAGCACACCGAACGCGGCCTGACCCGGCAGCACGGGCACGCCCGAGAGCAGGTTCGCCGCGGTGATCGACTGACCGAGCGGCCCGAGCACGATCCACAGCGTCGGCACGGTCGAGGCCGCGCCCAACCCGTGCTGCACCAGCCGGTGCCAGATCTGCGGCACGATCACCATCGTCGCGAACAGGCTGACGCCGAACAGCGCGTAGCAGCCGAGCACCATCGCCTGCCGCGACGAGCCCTCCGGAAGGTGCTGCGCCAGCAGTGCTCCCGAGGCGGCGGACACCATCGGCGGCACCACGGGCATCAGCCACCCCGCGAACGCGCGCTCGCCGCTCCCGATCATCCGCAGCGGCACCAGCACCGACGTGGCCAGCCCGAGCAGCGTGCCGGCCGTCCACAGCGTCCAGTCGACGGCGAGCGCGGCGGGCAGCCCGATCCAGTCCTCGCCGAGCAGCAGCGCACCCGTGCCGACGGTCATCAGCGCCATCGGCGGCGCACCCCAGAACTGGGCCATCACGGGGTCCGCGAGCTGGGCGCGGACGGTCTTCCCCGTCCAGCGCCTCGCCGCGGCCAGCACGAGCAGGAGCAGCAGCGCGGCGTCCAGCGCCCAGACGTACGTGGCGGCGGTGCGCAAGCCGGGTATCGAGGCACCGGCCGTGGCGACGATCCCCGTTCCCATCACCGAGGCGAAGAGGTTCGGGCCGAAGGGCGCCGCTCGTCGCACCTCTGGGGCACGGTGTGGTCGAGGTGCGAGAGCGGTCACGACATGACGATCCGCCTGGGGCACCAGGTTCGGTAGGCACCGATCACCGATGTGGACATAGGCTGCCCCTATGCCTCTTCCGCCCAGGGTCACCGACCTGGCCAGCTTCGACCTCCTGCTGAGCGTCGCCGAGCTGGGCAGCATCGGCCGGGCGGCCCAGGCGCACGGCATGTCCCAGCCCAGTGCCAGCGAACGGCTCAGGACCCTGGAGGCGCGCGTCGGCGTGACGTTGCTCGAACGCACCCCGCGCGGCGCCCGGCTCACCACGGAGGGCCAGCTCGTGGCCGGGTGGGCGGCGCAGGTGCTGGCCCGCGCGGCCGACCTCGACGCCGGCATCACGAGCCTGCGCGCGGACCGGCAGAGCCACCTCAGGGTCGCCGCGAGCCTGACCGTGGCCGAGTACCTGCTGCCCACGTGGCTGATCGCCCTGCGGGCGGTCAGCCCGGACACCGCGACCGTGCTGTCCGCGGGCAACTCGGTGCACGTCGCCGAGCAGGTGCTGGCGGAGAAGGCGGACCTGGGGTTCGTCGAGAGCACCGACGTGCCGGCCGGGCTGGCGAGCCGCGTCGTCGCGCACGACGAACTGGTGCTCGTCGTCGCGCCCGCCCACCCCTGGGCCCGGCGGCGGCGCGTCACCGCCGCGAAGGCCGCCTCGACGCCGATGGTCAGCCGGGAGTCCGGGTCGGGCACGCGGCAGGCCTGGGAACAGGCGCTGAAGGCCGCGGGCGTCACCGGGTCCGCCGTGCCGCTGCTGGAGATGTCGTCGACCACGGCGATCAAGGCGGCGGCCATCGGCGGCATCGGCCCGGCGGTGCTCAGCCTCCACACCGTGGCCGCGGACATCGCCGCGCGCACACTTGTCCGCGTCGAGGTGGGCGAGGTGGACCTGCACCGCGCGTTGCGGGCGGTCTGGCCGTCCGGCCGGACACCCCGGGGTCCCGCCTCCGACCTGTTGACCGTCGCGACGCGTACTCTCACCCACCGTGCCGACCGGCGGTAGCAAACAGGTTCGCGCCGCGCGCAAGCGCAAGAAGCGCATGGCTCGTGTCGTCCACGACCTCAGCGACGTCCAGTGGGACGCGCTCAAGACGGCGTGGGGCGGTTGCGCGTACTGCACGACGCCCGCCGGCGCGCTGCAGAAGGACTGCGTGCAGGCCATCTCGCGGGGTGGGCGCTACACGCTCGGCAACGTCGTGCCCGCCTGCGGCTCGTGCAACGCCAGCAAGTGCAACGCCGAGGTGACGGGCTGGCTGCGCCGCAAGAAGCTCGACGAGCGCACGTTCCTGGTGCGCCACTACGAGATCTCGGCCGAGCTCACCGCTCGCTTCCTCACCCCACCAGACGGCGGCGCCACTCCAGCGGAGTGACCCTGATCGACCGGCCGGGATCGCGGTCCCACGCCGTGGTCAGGCCCGCGGCTTCGAGCGCGGCCACGACCTCGTCCCCGACGGCCGTGGTCGTCTCGGCCGAGCCGTCGAACCCGCCGTAGAGCAGCGTCAGCCCGTGGCCCGCCGCCGCGGAGTCCGTGCACTGGCTGTGGAAGTACACGAACCCGCGCGCACCGGGTGCGCTCTCGGCGCCGATCTCGTCCTGGCCGCAGGTGCGGCAGCAGGTGAAGTTCTCGCGTGCGGTGATGCCTGCCTGCTCCAGCGCGGTGAACGCGCGGGTGATCCGTTCGGGATCGGTCTCGCCCTGCCACGCCGCCTGCTCCGCGACCCGCTCCAGCCACAGCCGGTCGACCAGCGCCGCGGCCTGCTCGCGGGTCACGGGCCTGCTGTCCTCGGTGACCAGGTACTCCTCCGCGAGCTCGGTGAGCTGGACGCGGGAGGAGTACCCACCGGCCAGCGCCTCGCGGACGCGCTCCTCCAGCTGCTCGCGGTCGGCGTCGGCGAGGTCGAGCGGCGGCACCTCGGGCGCGGGCGGCATGTCCATCGACGTCCACGGGAGACCCTCGGCCCACCCGGCGTCCTGCCGGGCCCAGCCGGTGAGCGCCGCGATGGTGGCGTCGAGCCCGGCCGTGGTCTCGAAGTGCCGGTCGGCGGTGCCCTCGCGGTGCTCCACCGAGTAGCCGCCCCCGTTCTCGTGCCAGACCTGGGCGAAGACACCGGGCAGGTCGGGTACCCGCTGGATCACCAGGAACCGGTCGCCCTCACCACCGATGCGGCGGACGAGAGCGGCCAGCTCCTCGGCGGACACGCGCACGTGCCGCTCCCAGTTCTCCGTCTCCACCACGATCTCGAGCATGCGGAGACTGTCGCACACGCCCCCGACAGAAAACGCTCAGGCGGAGTTGCGCACGGCGCTGTAGCCGGTGAACAGCGCGTCCCACGCCTTCTTGCACTTCGCGTCCAGCTGCGGGTCCGCGCTCGAGCCACCGGCCGCGAACCACGGCTCGCAGGGCGCGATCTCGGCGAGCTGGCGGCGCACCTCGGTGAGCGCGGCCTGGCCGGTGGGCGGCAGCTTGGCGGACTGCTTCTCGACCTCGTCGATCACGCCTGTGACGTCGGGCATGACGTGGGTGCAGTTGTCGGCCGGGGCGACGGGTTCTCCTCGCAGGCGCGCGGCGCAGTCCACGAGCAGGACGCCGATCGCGTCGAGCCGGGGCTGCAGATCGGGCAGCGGCGAGCCGGTGGACGAGGGCGCGGCCGGGGTGATCGTGGGCAGGGACGAGGTCCCGGTGCCGCACCCGAGCAGGAGGAAAGCCAGCGCAATGGCGGAGTAGCGCATGCAGGGAGCGTAGCGAGACGAAAAGGCCGCCTGAGCTGGGGTGCTCTGGCGGCCTTCTCGTTCACCCGATCAGGTTCAGGCGCGGATGTAGGACTTCACGCCGTCCGGGAAGCCGACCGGGGCGGCGGAGGTGTCGTCCACCGGACCACTCACGACGGCGGACTTGCCCTTGCAGCCCGGCTCGGACCAGATCTTCACGGCGCCGTCCGGGGACAGCGACTGGAAGCCGCCGCGGAGGTCGGCGCACTTGGCCTCGACCTTGACGCCGACCGCGAAGCTGTCGCCGAAGTCCTTCTGGTTCTTGCCGCTGAAGAAGGTCACGGAGTTCGCGGGCTTGGCACCGGGTGCCGGCTGGTTCGGGACCGGGGCGGGCGCCTCGGCCTCGGGCACCGCGCGCTTGCCCTCGGGGTTCATCACGAACCACTTGCCGCCGACGTTCTGGCCGAGGATGTCCCCGGCCTTCTTGTCCTTGTTGAAGAGGTACGCCGGGCGACCGCCGATCGTCACCTGGAGCTGGCCGTCCTGACGCTTGATGAAGCCGATGTTCTCCCGCCGGATGCCGGGGAAGAAGAGCCTCGTGCCCTTGGTGACGGTGATCGCGGGCCAGGTCTTGGCGCACTCACCGTTGCAGTTGGACACCCCGCCGCCCACCGGGTCGTCGCTGAACCAGTAGACCGAGAGGCCCTTTCCGTTCACCACAGCGGGTTCCAGGCCACCGGCGTTGCCGGCGCGCAGCTCCACCCACTTCTGCCTCACCTCGACCGGCGCGCTCTCCGGCGCGCGGTCGCCGGAGCTCTGGTCCGCCTTGTTGGAGTTGGCGGTGCCGCGCAGGAAGTCCACTCCGGACTGCGCGTCCGTCTCCGGCTCGGCCGTGCTCTCCGCGTTCTGCGCCTGTTCCTGTGCGGGAGCGGGGGAACCGGACTGCGCGGCACCCTGACCGCACGCCGTCAGTGCGATGACACCGACCGCGAAAAGGGCAGCAGCGAACCCAACTTGCTTGCGACGCATTGGTTTCTTCTCATTCCTGAGTGGACTGTTCAACCTGTTCACCACTGACACGCACGCGCCGCCGGAACGGTTCGAAGAAGTTCGAGTTGAGACCGCGATCACACGCGTTCCCGAACGCAGCCGGTACCGTTGACGGGGTGAGCATCAGCCTGAGCAGCGATTTCGCGACCGCGGTCCCCGAGATGGCGGTGGCGTGGGAGGCCGTCCCGGTCGCCGAACCGGAACTCCTCGTCCTCAACGAGCCGCTCGCGTCCGAACTGGGACTCGAAGCGGAATGGCTGCGCACGGAGGGTCTGCCCCTTCTCACCGGAAATGTCGCCCCCGGAGTCGCGCAGGCCTACGCCGGTCACCAGTTCGGCGGTTACTCCCCCCGGCTGGGCGACGGCCGCGCGTTGCTCCTCGGCGAGCTCACCGGCGCGGACGGCCGTCTGCGCGACCTGCACCTGAAGGGGTCGGGACGCACCCCGTTCGCCCGCGGCGGCGACGGGCTGGCGGCGGTCGGCCCGATGCTGCGCGAGTACGTGATCAGCGAGGCCATGCACGCGCTCGGCATCCCGACGACGCGGGCGCTGGCCGTCGTCTCCACCGGCCACGTCGTGCAGCGCGAGGAACCGCTGGCCGGCGCCGTGCTGGCACGGGTCGCCGCGTCGCACCTGCGCGTCGGCAGCTTCCAGTACGCCCGCAACACCGGTGACCTGGAGCTGCTGCGGCGTCTCGCCGACCATGCGATCGCCCGCCACCACCCGGGCAGCACCTATCTGGAGCTGTTCGCTCAGGTGGTCGCGGCCCAGGCTTCCCTCGTGGCGCGCTGGATGCTCGTCGGCTTCATCCACGGCGTCATGAACACGGACAACATGACGATCTCCGGCGAGACCATCGACTACGGGCCGTGCGCCTTCATGGAGGCCTACGACCCGAGGACGAAGTACAGCTCGATCGACGAGGGCGGCCGTTACGCGTACGGCAACCAGCCGATCATCGCCGAGTGGAACCTGGCCCGGCTCGCGGAGGCGTTGCTGCCGCTGTTCGCGGAGGACGAGGACGAGGCCGTCTCGCTCGCCCTCGCGACGCTGCGGACGTTCGACGCGCACTTCGAGGAGGCGTGGATCGGCGGCATGCGGGCGAAGCTGGGGGTGTCCGGCGACGTGAAGCCTCTGGTCAAGGACCTGCTCGTGCTGATGCACGAGAACCACGTCGACTTCACGTCGTTCTTCCACCTGCTCGGCAAGGCGGCCAAGGGCGACGCGGAACCCGCCCGTTCGCTGTTCCTGGACCTCGCGGGCATCGACGCGTGGCTCGCGCGGTGGCGGGAGCTGGGCCCGGACGCGGACGTGATGGACGGCGTGAACCCCGTCTACGTCCCGCGCAACCACCTCGTGGAGGAGGCGCTGGCGGCGGGAGCAGCCGGGGACATGGGCCCGTTCGACCGTTTGCTGAAAGCGGTTACCTCCCCGTTCGGCGAACGACCCGGCCTGGAATACTTCTCGTCCCCTGCGCCGCAGGACTTCAGTGCCACCTACCGGACCTACTGCGGGACTTGATGAAGCTGCAGCCGATCGGCCACGTCGAATCGCCCCTCACCGACCGCTCCGCCGCGCCCAGGCAGGCGGACGAGGGGGCGCCGGAGGCCTTGCTCGTGTTCGCGCCCGAGTACGCGCGGGCGATGCGGGAACTGGAAGCGGGCCAGGACGTCCTGGTCCTCACCTGGCTCGACCGCGCCGACAGGTCGGTGCTGGCCGTGCATCCCCGCAGCGACCCGTCCCGGCCGGAGACCGGCGTGTTCTCCACGCGGTCACCCGACCGGCCGAACCCCATCGGGCTGCACCACGTCCGGATCACCGCGGTCGAGGACCTCGCGGTGCGGGTGGCGCACCTGGAGGCCGTGGACGGCACGCCGATCGTCGACGTGAAGCCCGTCCTGGGCACCGAACGCTGACCTACTGGGGGTCGCGCGGACACCCCTCGGTGTCCGGCTTCACCACGAGGTCCTCGCCGAACGGCAGCTCCCCGCACAGCAACCTCGGTGTCGAGGTCGTGTCCGTGTTGCCCTGCAACACGAGCACGGCCTTGTTCGCCGGCAGCCGTGTGCTGGTCTCGAAGCCGATGGTGCCGGTGGCGCCCTGGATCGCGTTGTCCGGCCGGATGCGCCCGATGCCCGCGAGCAGTCCTTCCCGCACCCGCGCGCCGGGGTCGGTGCGGCGCACCTGTCGCACCCCCTCGGCCAGCACCTGCATCGCGTCGTAGGCGGTGGCCGAGCGCCCGTCGCCGAGCGACTGGCAGGTCCTGCGGAACGCGTCGAGGTAGTTCTTGTAGAACGGCACCTTGGCGCAGTCCGCCCACGCGGCGGGGCTCGCGAACGACACGTAGTCCAGCCGCACGTTGGGGAACTGGGCCATCGTGCCCTCGAGGATGAACCGCGTGGACGAGTCGCTCGCGATCACCGTCGGCGTGCGGCCCTGGCACTTGCTGTTCATGCCGCGCAGGAACTCCGCGAGGTTCTGCGAGCGGCCGACGTAGAAGACCGCGTACCCCGGTCTCGGTTCCGGCGGGCAGGCGCCCTGGCCGAGACTGGACGGCGCGAGGCCCTCGTCGTCGTTCGCCACCCGGTACGACTTGTACTGGCTGACGGTGATCCCCTTCTCGGCGAAGGAGGCGCGGGCGTCCTCGGCGAGGTTCTGGCTGTAGCGGTCGGTCGGGTCGCCGGAGTAGAAGATCGCCACGTCGGAGACGTTCAGCCTGGTCCGCGCGTAGTAGGCGGCGACCCGCGCCTCGCGGAGGTTGTTGGGCGCGATCTGGTAGTAGTACTCGTTGATCGTCGCCATCTCGTCGGCGGACGTGAGCGTGCCGATGACGGGCAGGGCGTTGCTGCCCAACCGCTTCACGACCGACTTGGCCGTGTCGGTGCTGATCGACAGCCCGGTCACGGCGACCACGCTCCGGTCGCGCGTGGCCAGTTCGATGATCTTGTCCGCGGCGAGGTCGCCGGAGGCGAGGCCGCGCCCGCCCGGTCCTTCGCCACCGTTGGCCAGCAGCAGCCTGATGGGCACGTCGCTGGTCTTCTGCGCCACCCACACGCCGCGCAGTTCCTCGACCAGCGCGTGGAAGCTGTTGGAGGTGCGGGGAGTCAGGACGCTGAGGAACACGATCGTGATGGCGTCCGGCCGCGACTCGGTCTTGCGGTTCTCCTCGACGATGAGGCCGTAGACGGCCTCCAGGTCGGGCCGGATGTCGTCCGGCACCGTGTCGGGGACGAAGTGCCGCAACGGGTCCGCCGACACCCCGATGCACTCGTCACCGACCCGTTCGAGCGGCGCGCGCAGCGACGGGGACCACCACTCGTCGCACCGGGCGTGGTTGAGGAACGGCACGGCGACGAGCGCCCCGGCCAGCAGCACGAGCACGAGGGGCGCGGCCAGTGCCCGCCGCAGCCGCAGATCCGGGTACTCGGACAGCGCGCCGATGATGCCGCGCGCGGGTTCGGTGGCGTCGGTGTCGAGTGCCAGCACCCAGTTCTCCGACCGCGACAGCTGCCGCAGCCAGTCGTGGTAGCCCGCGAGCGCGTCCGCCGCGTGGGTCCGCGGCACCTCGTCCGACTCCCCCGCCGCGACGACGAGCAGCGGATCGGGCCGGCTCAACGGGTTCGCGCGCCACGACTGTCCACTGCGGACCCCGCTGCGGGCCCGGCCGATCGCGTCGACCAGCCACTGCCCCGCCCCGGAGACGTTGTCGATGAGCAGCCACGGGTTCCCGGTGCGGCGACGCCCGGTCCCCCACCACGTCCACCGCCGGTGCGACCGCCTCAGGTCCTCCAGCATCGCCCGGACGAGCAGGTCCCCGACCTCGTCCTCGTGCCGTTCCGCCAGTCGTTCCTTCACGACGGCGCGAGCCAGCCGGTACAGCCCGTGCCGGGACCGCCCGCCGAGCGCCTGCTCCCCCACCCACGTCGCGGGCCGCCACACCAGGGCCATCAACGCGAGCCCGACCCGAGGCATCAACCCGATGACCAGCCGAACCCACCAGGGGAAGTCCTGCGCGAAGTCCTGGGCCCCGTCCGCCGTGACCCGCACGCGCCGCCGCAGGTGCAGCCGGAACTCGCGCGCGATCTCGCGTTCCTCCTCCTCGGCCTCGACCCCGGCGGGCAACGTCAGGTCGAGCAACCACACCACCAGCGCGTAATGCGGGAACCGCAACCGCGCCACACCCCGGACCTCACCGGCCAGCTGCCCCACGACGTCGTCGAGCAACCGCCGGCGAGCCACCGCCTCCCCGTCGACGTGCGCGTAGGGCACCCGCCGCCCCCGAGCCATGCCGGGCCGGTTCGCCAGCGCCTCGAGCGGACTTCCCACTCCGGGCGGCCGCCGCAGGTGGACGATCGGCAACGGCACGTCCCTGCCGGGCCACCGCGGCCGCGTCGACAGCCGGTCGAGCAACCGCAAGAGCTCGACCGCGCCCGCGAACTGCAGGCCGCGAGTCTGCTCGGAACCGGGGAACCACGAACCCACCCTGGACTGCGCCACCCTCGCCCCGTCTCTGCCGGTCCCAAACAGAATCCGGACGGATTGTCGGGCAGCGAGACCGGCTCATTAGCGGGAACGGACTTAATTCGAGGCGGCCGAGAATGAGGTGAGGAGCGTGTGACCGGCGGGTATCCCGCCCGCATGAGCCAGCCAGTACCACCGCCGGACCCGGCGCCTACCACCCCAGGCCCGGACCAGCCGCGCCCCACGGGCCCCGACCAGCCGCGCCCGACAGGCCCAGACCAGCCCCAGCCCACCGGACCCGACCAGCCGCGCCCAACGGGTCCGGACCAGCCCGAGCCGCCGGGGCCCGACCCCGATCCGGTGAGTCCGCCGGGGCCGGATCCGGAGCATCCACCTGGACCGGACCGCGATCCGGTGAGACCACCGGGACCCGATCGCGACCCGTTGCGTCCACCAGGACCGGACCGCGACCCGTTGCAGCCACCAAGACCCGATCGCGACCCGTTGCAGCCACCAGGACCAGACCCGGACCCGCGTCCAGGCCCGGGCCGCGACCCTCTGGGCCCGGCAGAGCCGCCGCGCCCGGGTCCGGGCCGCGACCCCTTCGGGTCGCCGGAACCGAACCCCGATCCGAGGCAGCCACCGAGCCCGACACCGAGTCCGCTGCGGCCACCCGGCCCCGCACCGGGCCCTCTGCAGCCGCCGGGACCGCCACCAGTACCGGGCCCCCTGCGTCCGCCCGGTCCACCACCGGGCCCGCTCCACCCGCCGAGCCCGCCCCCACTTCCGCCGAACCCGGTGGTTTGAGCCGCGTTCCCCCTGGGTACACCCCTGCCCGACAGGCCGGACCGACCTGGGGAGCGGGCATGCTCAGTGCTCAGGAACATCAGCGGCTCATCGACATCGAGCGACGCCTCCGCGCGTCCGACCCCGACCTGGCCCGCGTGTTGAACGAGGGTCCTCTGGGTCAGAGGACCCCGCTCGAGCGGATCGTCGCGTTCTTCAGGAGGCGACCGGGATCGCCCGGTCCGCGACCGCGTTAGGCGGCGCCTCCGCCCGGTTCCAGCGCATCCGCGACCACGGCAGGTCCATGTCGCTCAACCTGCTGATCTGCCGCGGTCGCAGCGTCTCCGGAGCCGGTGCCTCGGCGTGGCGGGAGTAGGCCGCGTCGACGTAGCGGTGGCCGGTGTCCGGGGCCAGCACCACCACGTGCCGGTCCGGGTCCAGCTGTTGTTCCCACCGGGCCGCCAGGTAGGCCGCGCCGGCGGAGAGGCCCGCGAAGATGGCGTGTTCGCGCAGCAGGGCGACACTGCCGGAGAGGGCAGCGTCGAAGCCGAACCAGTGCACGGTGTCGTAGAGCGTGTGGTCCACGTTGCCGAACGGGATCGAGCTGCCGATGCCCGCGATGATGATCTCCGGGTCGTGCACGTGCTCACTGCCGAACGTGACGCTGTCGAACGGCTGCACGCCCACCAGTTCCACGTCCGGTGAGGTCTCGCGCAGGAACGTCGTCAGGGCTCCCGTCGACGCTCCGGTACCGACGCCGCCGACCACGGAGAGCCGTGAGCAGTCGGCGTGCTCGCGGATCAGGTCGGCGATCGGGCGGTAGCCGCGGTAGTGGACGTCGTCGTGGTACTGCCGCATCCAGTGGTGCCTCGGGTGGTCGCGCAGGATCTCGCGCACCCGTGCGACCCGGCGGCTCTGGTCCATCTTCAGGCTCGCGGACGGCGGCATGGGCTCCACGGTGGCGCCGAGGATCTCCAGCTGCGTGCGCAGCGTCTGGTCGACGGTGGTCGAGGCGACGATGTGGCAGTGCAGGCCGTGGCGGTGGCAGGCCAGTGCCAGGGCGTGCGCGTAGATGCCGCTGGAGCTGTCCACCAACGTGTCGCCGTGCGCGATGGTGCCGCGTTCGAGCAGGAAGCGGACGGCTTCGAGCGCCGAGGCGACCTTCATCGTCTCGAAGCGCAGGCAGAGGGTGCGGGAGTCGAGGCGTACCAGGGCCGGGCGGCTGAGGGCGTCAGCGATGTGGTCGTCCACGTCTTCTCTCATGTTCGGGCTCGGTAGCGGTACAGCGCGGTCTCGTCGGCGCTGAACTGCGAGAACGGGAACGGCTCCGCGGACAGGGCCGTGACGCCCTCGCCGAGGAAGTGGCGGGCCACTGCGCTCGCGGTCTGCGCGTAGACGATCAGCGGGACGTCGCGCGCACGGCAGCTGCGCAGGATCTCGTCGAACGTCCCGTTGCCGATCGTCATGCCCGTGGCGACGACGGCGTCCGCCACCCCGAGCACGTCCCGCATGTCCGGGGTGACGGGGTCGCCCCACTGCGTCGTCCTCAGCGAGAGGTCGCACGGAAGGCACTCGGCGCCGCGCTCGCGGATGGCCGCCACCAACGGGTTCACCACGCCGATCAACGCCACCTTGGCACCCGCCGGCACGTCGAGCAGCCCGGCCACGGCCGCGTCACGGGCCCGTGCCCGTTCCTCCGGGGTGCCCACGGGCAGCACCACCCGCTCGGCGTCGGAGGTGCGATGTGGACGGACGCTGCCGAGGTACGCGTCGAGCGCGGCCACCCGCACCGGCGCCGGCGCCTCCCGGAGCACCGTGGCGACGGGAGCGCCGGAGTAGTTCGCGCACACCGCCGGATCGGCGTCGCCCTCCGCGAACGCGCACGCGCCGAACGCCGTCCCGATCCGGGCCAGCACGTACTGGTTGCGATAGGTGGTGTCACCGCCCGCCAGCCGAGTGCCGTGATGCACCCAGAACACGCTGGTGGCCGTGATGCCGGCCGGATCCGGACCGTGCCGTCCCTCCAGCACCTCTGTTATCAGATCATCCACAGTGGACATCGATTCCCCCTCCTCGCTCGACCGGCGCGCGGTACCCGACGGCCAGGTGGCCCAGGCCGTCGCGGCCGATCTCGGCTTCCACGTCGAACACCTCGCGCAGCAGCGGCGCGGTCAGCACGTCGGCGGCGGCGCCGTCCGCGACGACCGTGCCCCCGTGCATCAGCACCAGCCGGTCGCAGTAGCGAGCGGCCAGCGCGAGGTCGTGCAGTGCCACCACAACGGTCTGCGGCGTGCTTCCCGCGAGCTCCATCAGCTCGAGCTGGTGCCGCACGTCCAGGTGGTTCGTCGGCTCGTCCAGCAGCAGCCCGGACGTGCGCTGCGCCAGCGCCCGCGCCAGATGCGTCCGCTGTCGTTCCCCGCCGGACAGCTGCTTCCACGGCCGGTCGGCGAGACCCACGAGGTCCAGCCGCTCCAACGCCTCCAGGACGATCACGTGGTCGGCGGCGTCCGGGCCACGCCACCGCGACCGGTGCGCGGTGCGGCCGAGCATCGCGACCTCGGACACCCTCAGGTCGCTGTCGGTGTCGGCCGTCTGCTCGACGAACGCGATCTTGCGCGCCCGTTCCCGGGCGGGCCACGACGCGATCTCCACGCCGTCGTACCGCACCACCCCCGCCGTCGGAGCGCGCAGTCCCGCCACGCACCGCAGCAAGGACGACTTGCCGGACCCGTTCGGTCCGATCAGCCCGACCGTCTCCCCCGGCGACACCGTCAGCGTCACGTCCCGCACGATGGTCTTGCCGGGCACGCCCCAGCTCAGGCCCTCGACGTCGATCCTCACAGCTCACCCCTCCTGCGCAGGACGAGCAGGAAGAGCGGCACGCCGAGCAGCGCCGTGAACACGCCCACCGGCACCTCCAGCGGCGAGAACACCACGCGGGTCAGCGCGTCCGTCCAGACCAGGAACACCGCGCCCACCACCGCCGACAACGGCAACAGCTTGCGGTGCAACGGCCCCACGAGGAACCGGACACCGTGCGGCACGATCAGCCCGACGAACCCGACCGCCCCCACGGCGGCCACGGCCACCGCGGTCAGCACAGAGGTCGTCACCAGCAGCACGACGCGGGTCGCCCGGACGTCCACGCCCAGCGACGAGGCGGTGTCCGTGCCGAACGCGAACCCGTCCAGCGCGGCCGAGCACAGCCACACCAGCAGCAGACCGACTCCCAGCACGACCGCGCACACCGCGACCGAGGTCCAGCGGGCGGACGCGAGCGAGCCGAGCAGCCAGTTGGTGACAGCCCGGATGCTGTCGGCGTCACCGGACGACAGCAGGATCAACGACGTGAGCGCCGCGAACAGCTGCCCCACGACCACACCGGTCAGCACGATCCGCGAGGAGTCCAACCCGGTGCGCCGCAACAACAGCATCAGCAGCCCGAACGCCACCAGCGCGCCGATCAAGGCCCCGCCGGTCACGCCGAGCTGCGAACCCGCGAACCCCAGCACCACCACGACCACCGCGCCGGTCGAGGCACCCGAGGACACCCCGAGCAGGTACGGATCGGCCAGCGAGTTGCGCGTGACGCTCTGCAGCACCGCGCCGCACACCGCCAGCGCGGCCCCGACGAGCGCCGCGAGCAGCACCCGCGGCAGCCTCAGGTCCCAGATCAACGAGTCCAGCAGGCGCGGCAACGGCACGACGGGCATCCCCAGGCGCGACCCGGCCGCCCGGCCGATCTCGGACCAGCCCGCGCCGACCCCGATCCGCACGGCGAGCACCGTCGACACCACGAGGACGACCAGGCTCAGCACGACGACGAGCGTGTTCTTCTTGCGCCGCAGGGGTCTGGGAGAGGTCCGAACGACAGGATCGAGAACAGCGGCGTCAGCCACGGCCGGCGATCTTGTCAAGTCCCGCGCCGAGCGCCTTCAGCGCGTCGACCGTGCGCACCGACGGGTCCATCTCGATGCCCGGCAGCTCGATCACCTTGTTGTCCCGCAACGCCCTGAGCTGTGACACGGCCGGGTGCTCGCGCATCATCGCGAGCTTCTCACTGGCCTTGTCACCGGGGTTTCCGCGCTCGGACAGGTCGCCGATCACGACGACGTCGGGGTCACGCCGGGCGATCTCCTCCCACGACGCCTCCGGCCACTCCTGGTTCAGGTCGTCGAACACGTTGACCGCACCGGCGATCTTGCTCATCTGGCTGGGCATGCCGTCGCGCCCGGCGACGTAGGGAACACCCTTGAACACCGAGTAGACCCACACGACCTTGACGGGATCCCGTTTGACGGCCTGGACCTCGGCGACCGCGGCACGCTGCTCGGCGGCGAGCTGGTTCGCCTTCTCGGTGATGCCGAAGATCTTGCCGAAGTTCTCGTAGTCGCGGAACAGCCGGTCGAACGGCGCGGTGGTGCCGTCCGGGCAGTTCACCGAGCTCACGAACGTGGGCACGCCCAGGGTCTCCAGCTCGTCGCGCGTCCCGGCGCGGTCCGCGGTGAAGAGCTCCTTGAACGACGCCACGACGACGTCGGGGTTGGCCGCGCGCAACGGTTCCGACGTGAGGATCTTCGGCGAGAGCACCGGGATCTTGGCGTAGGCGTCGGCGAACCTCGGCGCGACCTTGGTCTTGACGTTGGCGGTGCCGGCCATGCGGTCCTGCAGTCCCAGTGCCAGCAACGTCTCCGTGGAGTTCTGGTCCAGCGTCACCACCCGTTGCGGCGTGCCGGTGAACGTGAGCTGCTTGCCGCAGCTGTCCACCACCACCGACTGAGCCGTCGGCGCCTGGGCGCCTCCCGGTGCGGCGCAGCCCGCGGCGAACACCGCGACCAACGCCAGTCCGAGACGGGCGGGGTGTGACATCGGATCCTCCAGAAGTTCACTCGAACGGCTTGCGCTACTGTAACGACAATCATTTTCAATGCAACCCTGCCGGAAGGTCGATCGCGTGGCCCACGACACAGTGCGCAGCCCATCGGTGTTGCGCAGCAGCACTTTTCTCCGTCTCTGGACCGCGACCACGGCGTCGGGCATCGCTACCTGGGCGCTGCCGTTCGTGCTCGGCCTGGCCGTGCTCTCACGGTCGATCACCGCTGTGGAGCTGGGCGTCCTGCTCGCCGCTCGCACCGCAGGGTTCCTCGCCGCCGTCCCGGTCAGCGGTGTCCTGGCCGACCGCTACGCACGCCGCCAGGTGGTCCTGTGGTCGGGCCTCACCTCCGCGCTCGCCGCGCCCGTCCTCGCCGCCTTCGTGGGCAACTCGCTGCCGTTCGCCGCCCTGGCGGCCGTGGCGATGGGAGCGGGCCAGGGCGCGTGCCGCCCGGCGTTCCAGGCGCTGACCGCGGAGGTGGTCGCGACCGACCAGCGGCAGCAGGCCAACGCCGCGATGACCCTGTCCGTGCGGGTGACGACGCTGGTCGCGCCGGGCCTGACCGCGTTGCTGGCGCTGGTCCTGAACACGCAGGTGCTGCTGCTCGGCATCGGCGCGTTGTGGCTGGTGGCGGCCCTCGTCCCGCCCGCGGGCACCGGCCTCACGGCACCGGGCGGCGGCGCGGGCTTCGTGGCGGACTTCTGGGAAGGTGTGCGCGAGGCGCGCAGGCACCCGTGGTTCCTGGCCGGGCTCGGCGCGCTGACTGCGGTGATCGCCACCGGCTACTCGGCGACCGGCGTGGTGCTCCCCCTGGTCAGCCGCGACCGCTACGACACCGAGGCCGTGCTGGCGGGCGCGTTGACCGCCTACACGCTGGGCGCGCTGGCGGGCGCGCTGCTCATCGCCCGCTGGCGGCCGCGTCACGCCGGGTGGACGGCGCTGTTCGGCCTCGCGCTGTACGGGTTCGCTCCGCTGAGCCTGCTGCTGCCGGTGCACCCGTTCGTGGTGATCGCCGCCTACGTCGTGGCGGGAGTGGGCATCGAGCTGTTCAACGTGCCGTGGTTCACCGCGACCCAGCGCGAGGTCGAACCCACCAGGCTCGCCCGCGTGTCCTCTTTGGACTTCCTGATGTCCTACGGCCTCGCCCCGGTCGGCCTCGCGCTCATCGCCCCGGCGATCTCGTCGTTCGGCGCGCCCGCCGTGCTGGCCGTCTGCGCGGTGATCTGCTTCGCCGCGCCGGCCCTGGCCGCGCTCGTGCCGTCGTCCCGCGACTTCGGTCCGCGGCGATGATCGTGCCCCGCCTGCAGGTCCTCGACCCCGCCGCCCGCAAGGTTTTGACGGGGACCGGCGCGGTGATCCTGACCGGCCTGCCGAACGACCCGAACTCGCTGCCGGTGGCCGCGTCCCTGCTGTTCGGCATTGCGCTGCGCGAGCTGTACCCGTTCCGCACCAGGCGATCCGTGGACGGCGAGATCGTCGGTCTGCACGCGGACAGCTTCGACGTCGTGGTCGACATCGCCGGAAAACCGGTGCGGCGCAGGCATCCCGACGAGGACTACGTGCTGGTGCTGCTCGCGTCCCAGGCACCGTACGGCGGTCAGTCGTTCGTGCTCGACGCGCACGAGTTCACGGACTCTCTCGACGCGGAGCTGAAGGACTTCCTGCGAGGGACGGACGTCGACCTCTACGGGCGCTGGGCGCAGACGCGCGGCCTACCCGCGACACCGCGGGTAGGCCGCCACATCGAGTTCACGCGCACCGGCAGGCGCATCACCCGCCGCACGGACGGGGTCGTGGCCCTGCACCGCGACCCCGCGGCCGAACGCGTCAACGAGATGCTCGCCCGCTTCGACGCGGAGGTCGAGCGGGCACAACGGGCGTTGCCGAGGCTCAGGCTGAACGAGGGCGAACTGCTGGTCCTCGACAACTACCGCTGCTGGCACGGCCGCGACGCGCACACCGGCGCGCGGACCGTGCACATCCAGACCGTGCGGACGGACGAGGCCTAGCTCGACGCCGCCTTCTGCAGCTCCTTGCGCAGCTGCTCCTTGCTCATGGTCGACGCGCCGGACACCCCGAGGTTCTTGGCCTGCGTCAGCAGCTCCTCGCGGGTGGCCTGGCCGGGCAGCTCACCGAGGTGGTCGGCCCGGCTGCGCGCGAACGCCTCCCCGAGCTCGTACCGGCGTTCCGCGCTGAGCCGCTTGCGCATGCCCGGCAGCACCGTTTTCTCCTCTTCCTCCACGTGGTGGGTGATGGAGTCGACGACGTCCTTCAACGCCTTCTCGTACTGCGGCGAGTCGTAGTCGGTGTCGAGCAGCTTGGCGAGCAGCTGCTCGGCCTCGGCGTGCTCCTCCTGGCTGTGCTCGACCTCGTCGTCACCGCCCGCGTCCTTGGCGACCGGGTAGACCTCGGCCTCCTCGGCGCGGCTGTGGGCGACGAGCAGGCCGCAGACGACCGGGGTCAGCAGCGGCCGTTTCTCCGGGTGGTTCTTCAGCTCGTCGAACAGGCGCTCCACCTCGCGGTGGTCCTGCATGATCAGGTCGACGACGTCGTACTGCATGGTGGTTCTCCTTCAGTTCGGGTTGTTCCTCGGATAGCGCGTGGTGATGGGCGCGATGCCACGCCGTCCGATTCGGCCGAGCGCGATGCCGAAAGCGCTGAACACCGCGATCGCGACGACCACGCTGACGACGATCGACAACGCCAGCGGGGCGCTGAGCAGGCCCGCCGCCGCACCGGCGATCACCCCGCCGACGAGTGCGTTGACGAGGTTCACCAGGCCGGCGACGCCGAGCGTGGTGCCGATCAGCCGTGGGCGTCTGGCCTTGCGCCAGCCGGTCTGACCGCCGTCCGCCTCGACCCCGAGCGTGTCGTCGTGCAGCTGGCGCACGAAGACATCACGGGTCGACGGTTCGAGCTCCGCGTACACGGCTCGGATGCGGTTGATCCCCAGGCCCGCCTGGACGTCCTCGATGGTCAGCTCCACCGTGCGGAACAGCGTGGCGAGGCCGATCAGGAAGAGCGCGGAGAAGAGGACGAGCATCAGCGTCAGCAACACCGTCAACGGCACGACCTGGGCGACGAATCCCAGGGCGATCATCGACGCGGAGATCGTCGTGAGCAGATGGCCCGCGCGGCCGGTCGCGTCGGTGATGGTCGCCGTGCGGATCATCTGCAGCGTGTTGTGCTCCATCGTGAGGATCGTCAGCGCCGAGGCCTTGTCCACGTCCTGCACGTCAGTGTCCGAGCGCGTTGGCGAGTTCTTTCTTCGTCATCGTCGAACGGCCCTTGATGTTCTTCTTCTTCGCCTCGTTGTAGAGCTGTTCCTTCGTGAGGCCCTTGGGGCGGTTCGTGCCCGACCGCTGGCCACCGCGCTTCTGCGGTGACATGTCCTCAATGGACGACTTGCTCGCCGTCTTGGACTCACCGGCCTGGGCGCGGTTCTTGTTGACCGTCCGGGCCGCGATCTCCTTGGCGCGCTTGGGCGACGCGCCGCGGTCCTGCGCGGAGTCCTTGATGTGCTCGTACTGGCGTTCACGTTTCGCGTTCGAACCCGCGGGCATCACGACCTCCTGACTCGATCCTGGTCGGCGAATACCCCGTTCAGAACGGTTCACACCTGGGTGACCGGGTAGCCGGGGGCATGGCGATCTCCTCCCGGCTCGACACCGCCCGAGTGCTGGCGGCGGTCCTGCTGCCCACGCTCGCCAAGGGCGTCGCCGTCCGACGGCCGGGCGTGATGGCGGTCGCCGAGAAGGTCCAGGCCGACACGAGAGCCATCGGCACGATGCGCAGGTTGCGCGATCGCTACGGCCCCGAGCCGGTGCGGCTGCGCGTCACCGGGCGCAGCGTCGCGATGCTGGTCGACCCCGCGGACGTCGGCAGGCTGCTCGCCGGGTCACCGGAGCCGTTCGCGCTCGCCACCGGGGAGAAGAAGGCCGCGCTCACCCACTTCCCGCCCCACGGCGTGCTGATGTCCGAAGGCCTCGAACGCGACCGGCTGCGCGAGCTCGGCGAACGCGCCCTGCGGCCGGAGAACCTGCCCGTCGAGGCGATCGTGCGCGACGAGGCCGACCTGCTCACCCGGCACGCCATGAGCACCGGCGAGCTGACGTGGGAGTCCTTCACCCAGGCCTGGTGGCGGATCGTGCGCAGGATCGTCCTCGGGGACGCCGCCCGCGGCGACGACCAGCTCACCGACGACCTGAAGGCGCTGCGGGAGAACGCCAACTGGGCCTACCTGCACCCCAAGCAGCGCGACCTGCGCGCACGCTTCCAAGAACGGCTCGACGAACACCTCGCCCGCCGTGAGAAGGGCAGCCTCGCCCAAACGGGTGATCTGTCCGGTCAGGTGCCGCACTGGCTGTTCGCGTTCGACGCGGCCGGCATCGTCACGTTGCGGGCGCTCGCCATCGGTGCGCGCGGCAGGAACGGCATCCTCGAGTCGGCGCGGCTGTGGCCGACCACGCCGGTGATCCTGCGCGAGAGCACGAAAGCTACCCTCTGGCACGGCACGTGGCTGCCCGAGAACACCGAGTTCGTGGTGTTCACACCGTTCTTCCACCGCGACCCGGACCGGCTGCCGTTCGCCGACCGGTACGCACCGGAGCTCTGGGACGGCCCGCGCGACCCGGCGATCGTGCCGTTCAGCGCTGGTCCCGGCGAGTGCCCCGGCCGCGACCTGGTGCTCGCCGTCGCCGCGACGATGCTGGACGCGCTGAGCGAGCACCTCTCGTTCCCCGTGCTCGGCGAGCCTCTGCCCGGAACGCTGAACCACTTCGGCATCCGCATGCCCGCGACCCCGACGGGTACTCGCGTCTCATGAACACCCCCCTCACCGCCGGACGGCGGATGACCGACGCGAAGTGGAGGCAGACCTGATGCGCGCCGTCGTGCTGAACTGCACCTTGAAGAAGTCGCCCGACCAGTCCAACACCGACCTGCTGGCCCAGGTGGTGATCGACGAGCTGACGAAGAAGGACGTCGAGGTGACCTCGTTCCGCCTGGCGGACCACGAGATCCCGCCGGGCGTCGTGACCGATCTCGGCGGCGGTGACGAGTGGCCGAACATCCACCGGTTGCTGCTCGACGCCGAGATCCTCGTGTTCGCCACACCGACGTGGGTGGGCCGGCCGTCCTCGCTCGCGCAACGGGCGCTGGAACGGATGGACGCCATGATCTCCGAGACCGACGACCAGGACCGGCCGGTGGCCTACAACCGGGTCGCGGGCGTGGTGGTGACCGGCAACGAGGACGGCGCGCACCACGTGATCAGCGAGATCTGCGGCGGTCTCGGCGACATCGGGTACACGATCCCCGGCCAGGCCTGGACGTACTGGAACCGCGGTCCCGGCCCTGGACCGAGCTACTCCGACACCGACGAGGGTCACGAGTGGTCGGAGAAGACCGGCCGCACGATGGCGGCCAACCTGCACGCCGTCGCCCTCGCCCTGGCGGAGCGCCCGATCCCGGCCTGAGCCAGCGCCACGAGCGCACCGATCGTCAAGCCGCCCAGGACGTCCGTGGGCCAGTGCACACGGGTCCTGAGGCGGCTGTAGGCGACGAGCAACACCAGTGGCATCACGAAGAACGCCGTCTCGCCTTCGGCCAGTGCGGCGGCCGTGCCGAACGCGGCGGCCGTCACCGCGTGCTTGGACGGGAACGACGACGACTCGGGATGTTCGGGCAACGCCCGCCGGGCGGGCAGGTCCGCGGCCAGAGGCCGGCGGCGAGGTGCGAACAGGCTCACGAGGTGCCCCAGCGGCATGGCGACCAGGGCCGCCATCAACGCGCGTTTCGCGGCCTTCTTCTTGCCGGCCAACGCCAGCACGCCCGCCACGGGCAGCCACAACACGCCACCCCTGGCGGTCAGACTGGCCGCGATGATCACCGGGTGGGGACGCCTCGTGGGCAGGAACTCACTGTCGTGCAGTACGTCCGCGTCGAACTCCGCCAACTCGTCACCTGTCATGCGGCTCAACCGCCCAGAGCCGGGCTGGCCGGAACCCCCTCGCCCTCACCCAGACCCTTCACGATCTCCCGGAGCGCCTCGTGCGCGTCGAACTTCGGCTCCCAGCCCAGTTTCGTCCTCGCGAGGGACGCGTCCAGCAGCGGCGACCTCAGGGCGAGGTCGACCCATCCGGGCGGGGTGGGTTGCAGGTGCAGTCCCCAGGTCGCGCTCGCCACCGACCGCATCAGCCTCGGCGGGACGGCGACGTGCCGGCCACCGAACACCTCCGCGAGTGCGCGGGGAGTGATGACGGGATCGGCCACGAGGTTGATCCCGCCGTGCGGCCGCTGGTCGAGGATCCGGGCCAGTGCGTCCGCGACGTCGTCGGCGTGCACGAACTGCAGCACCAGGTCGCGGGGCAACGGGATGACGGGGATCTTCCGCCGGAACAGGGCTTTCGGCACGAGCTTGCCGAGGAAGTAGTCGTGGATCTCGGACCCGGCGCCGGACTGCAGGATCAGGCCGGGCCGCGGCCGCGAGATGAGCAGGTCGGACTCGAACTTGTTGAGCATGTGCTCCACGGCGGCCTTGTGCCTGCTGTACAACGACGTCGTGACGCCGTCGACGGGCCACGACTCGTCGACCCGGCGGTCCTTGCTTCCAGGTGAGTACGCGCCGACGGACGACATGTGGACCAGGTGCGGCACACCGGCTTTCACCGCCGCGCCGAACACCTGGGCCGAACCCGCGACGTTCGTCCGGTACAGCCGCCGCTCGTCGCGGGCGGGCTGGATGAGCCAGGCGAGGTGCACCACGGCGTCGGCACCTTCGAACGCGGTCCGCAGCACCTCCTCGGCGCCCGCCCGGCCGATCTCGACAGGTGTCCACCGCACTCCGCGGAAGGGCGGCGCGTCGGCGGGCGGGCGTCGTGAGATGCCGTGCACCTCCACGTCCGCTTCCTCGGCAAGCCTGCGCAGCAACGCTGTTCCCACGTTGCCGCTCGCGCCGGTGACGACGACCTTGCGTCCGGGCATTGCTCCTCCGAGGTCTCGGTCAGTGCCCGGGGGTACCCCGTCAGGCGACGTCGAGAACCGTCTTCAGCCAGCCGTCCTCGCGCAGGTCGAACGACTTGTAGGCGTCGATCGCGGCGGTGGTCGCAGTTGCCCGTCCGCAGCGTCGGGTTCTTGTTCATCGCCTGGCCGATCGGGAACTGGTCGAACCCCGGCGGGTAGACGCCGATGGTGCCGGCCTTCGCGACCAGTTCGACGGCCTCGATCACGCGGTCCGGCCCGATCCCGCCGGTCAGGTCGCGCACCACCTCGACGGGGTCCTCGGCGTTGAAGTCGACGCTCTCGGCGTTCTGCGCCCGCGCGATGTCAGCCCGGACTCGATGCCGTCCACGACGATCACCCTTCCGGCGCCTTGCTTCCCGGTTGTCGCGATCGCCAGCTGCCCCACCACACCTGCTCCCAGCACGAGACCCGTGTCGCCGTCGCCGACCTCCGCGAGCTTCGCGCCCAACCACGCGGTCGGGAAGATGTCGGACACGAGGGCAGATCGCGCGGCGGGTGCCCCGGCTCGTGGTCTTCCCGTGAAGAGAGGCCGCAAACACGGACCCGACAGACGGGACGGGTGCGGCTGTGCATCGCCGTCAGGGACTGTCCGCGACAGCGCGACGCAACCACACCCGTGCCGAGGGGGCCGGGTCACCCTTCGAGACGTGAGACGAGCACTCCCCCGTGCCGGACGAACGCCTCGGGCAACCACGGCTGGTCGACCCTGCGGCCGTTCCACCGGGTCTCCTGGACGTGGACGCCCGGGGTGCCGGTGGCGATGACCGTGATGTTCTTCTCGGTGATCCGCGCCTTCGGGAACATCGGGCTGGACACGTGCAGCTCGGCGCTGCTGGGCGTGCGCGGGTAGAGGCCCAGGGCGGCGAAGACGTACCAGGCCGACATCGTGCCGAGGTCGTCGTTGCCGGGCAGGCCGGACGGGCCCGTCTTGTAGACGAGGCGGGCCATCGCGCGCACGGTCTCCTGGGTCTTGCGCGGCTGGCCGAGCTCGTTGTAGATCCACGGCGTGTGGATGCCCGGCTCGTTGGTCGGGTCGTACCGCAGCGCGTCGCCGCCCGTGGCCCACGAGCCGTCGGCGCGCTTGAAGAACGCGTCGAGCCTGGCCGCCGCGGCCTCGGGACCGCCCATCACCTCGGCGAGTCCCTGGACGTCGTGCGGCACCATCCACGTGTAGGTGGCGCTGCTGCCCTGCGCGAAGCCCTGGTCCGAGGCCGGGTTGAACGGCGTGACCCAGGTGCCGTCGGCCTTGCGGGCCTGCTGGTGGCCGGTGGCCGGGTTGAAGGTGTTGCGCCACCAGCCCGCGCGCTTCTCCATCTCCGCGTTCGGACGGCCGAGCTCGCGTCCCAGGTCCGCCAGTGCCTGGTCGGCGACCGAGTCCTCGAGCGTCTCGGCGGCGCCGCCCCAGCAGTGGCACGTGTCGTGCGGGGCGTAGCCGAGGCGCATGTACTCGGCGAGGTTCGGGCGCTGGCCCTCGCACTGGCCGGGACAGCCCTTGTCGGACAGGCCGTCCGGGTGCGGGACGGTGGCCTGGCGCAGCAGTGAGTCGTAGGCCGCGCGCACGTCGAAGTTCCTGGCCCCCATGGCGTACATGCCCGCGATGGCCGGGGCCGACGGGTCGCCGGTCATGACGTGCGTCGGGCCGGTGATGTGCACCCAGCGGTCCCAGACGCCGCCGTTGCGCCGCGAGATCTCCAGCAACGACTGGGCGTAGCCGCTCGCGACGTCCGGCGCCAGCAGGGCGAGGAGCTGGGTGTGGGCGCGGTACTGGTCCCAGCCGGAGAAGTTGCCGTAGCGGGTCGCCTGGCCGACGTCGCTGGTCACGTTGGGCTGCAGGAACGCGTGGTAGAGCGCGGTGTAGAAGATCGTCCGCTCGTCGGCGGTGCCACCGTCGACCTCGACCGCCCGCAGCTGCTTCGCCCAGGCCTTGCGGGCCTCCTTCGCGACGTCGTCCACGGTGGCGCGCTTCGGGATCTCCGTCGCGAGGTTGCGCTTGGCGGCGTCGAGGCTGGTGTAGGAGATGCCGACGCGCATCCGCACCGCACTGTCCTGGAAGGACACGTACCCGCCGGAACCCTTGCCCGCGCGGGCACTTCCCGTCAGGTAGCCCTCACCGCCGGAAGCAGAGGTCGTGCCGGGCCGCAGTTCGCTGTTGACCCACGTGCCGTAGGCCGCGATCGGGCGGTCGAACGACGCGGTGAAGTGCAGGCGGTAGTAGCTCTTCTGGTTGTTCGTGCCACCGTTGGCGCGCCGGCCGCAGAACGCGCCGGTGAGCACCGAGCCGGACACGCTGTTGGTCGCCGGGTCGATCGTGATGTCGGCGTCCTCGCTGCCGTTCAACGAGTTCGACGTGCGGAACAGCAGCGACCCGGTGACGGGGAACGTGAACTCGCCGACGCCCGCGCGGGTCGAGACGGAGAGGTCGGCCGTGGCACCGGACTTCAGGCCCACCCGGTAGCGGCCGGCCTCGGCCTTCTCGTCGGCGTGGGAGAAGTCGCTCGCGAAGATCTGGTCCTTGGTGTCCGCGGTCGGTGACGAGGTGATGTCCCCGACGTGCGGCATGATCGGGATGTCACCCGCGGCACCGGGATGACAGCCCGCGCCGTTGACGTGCGTGAGGCTGAACCCGCGCACCCTCGTGGCGTCGTAGGCGTAGCCGTTGGCAGCGCCCGTGTTCGTCTGGTCGCCGCGGGTCGACGTGGGGCTCCACGAGATCATCCCGAACGGCCGCACCGCGCCGGGGTAGGTGTTGCCGCCACCCGCCGAGCCGATCAGCGGGTCGACGAACCGGGTGTCGTCTCTCACCGCCGCACTCGCGGGAGTCGCCAGCGCGGCGGTGAGGACAGTGACCAGGAAGACCGGGAGCGCTCTCACGTCCCGGGACAGTAACCGGAACTCAGTAAACGCAGGGTGGCCGGTAACCGTCGATCTCGAGGCTCTGGAACTCCAGGTCGTTCTTCGTGTTGCCGACGAACACCAGGCCACGGGCGTCGTCGAGTGCGTCGGCGAGCGGGTAGGCAGGCTTGCCCAGGGCGGGCAGATGTGTCCAGTCCTTTGTCTTGAAGCTGAAGAACCGCTGCACCAGTCTGCCGCCGGTGGACGGGATCTTCGTGACCCACTTGTCGCCGCCGCTCCAGAACTCCGCGGGCCGGAGCTGGACGTAGAGGTCGTCGGTGGCGCGGTAGGTCATCCAGAAGCCGCGAGACTCGGACAGGTCCGCCTGGGCCTCGAACTTGTTCCCCAGCCACACGACCATGACAGCCCAGTCGTCGGCCAGGAACTTGATCTTCGCCGTGTGCCCGTGCCGTCCCTTGGGCACGAGGATGCTGCCGGTCGCGGGTTCCGTGGCACCTTCACCACTGGCGATCCACTGCTGCAACCGGTCGATGGACGGGGTGGCGCACTCGCGGCCGCGCGAGGCGTTCGCGACCGCCGTCGAGCTGAGCGTGAACAGCACCGCGCACGCGATCACCGCGACGCGGCCGAACGTCGATTTCAAGCGCATCTGGCGGACCGTAGCGGAAATTGGTTTAAACCATTTCCGTTCACGGTTGACAGCGTCTCACCCGGCTACCTGGACAGCGGATTGTGAGGCCCCCTCGCCAGGTTCACAGTGAGGGTCGTGCAGCCCGCCAGATGCATCGCATTCATAGGTGTCGTAACGGTTCTCGCCCTCCAGCTCACCACCCCGGCCACCGCCTCGACGGACTGCTCCCCCACCGTCGACGACCGGACGTTCGCCTCGGCCGCCGATCTCCGCGCCCTCAACGCCACCGTCGCCGGGTTCGGCGTCCGCGCGACCGGCAGCCCGAACCACGACCGCCTCATCTCCTGGCTGGAACGCCGTGCCGGCCGCCTGCCGGGCGTCTCCGTGCGGTCCGAGCCGTTCCGGATCACCCGCTGGCAGCCCGGTCCCGGTCTCCTGCTCTCGGACGGCGCCGTTCCGGTCGCCGGTGCGATCCCCTACTCCGCGCCGGGCCTGCGTTCGGGTGAACTGGTCCACCTGCCCGCCGGCACGCCGATCACCAGCGCGAACGCGCACGGCAAGGTCGTGCTGCGCGACTTCCCCGCGCTCGACCGCGGCTACCTCGCCGAACCGCTGCTGGACCGGGACATGGTCGACGCGGGCACGGCGGGTGCCGCCGGGGTCGTCGTCGCCTTCCTGTTCCCGCACGAGCAGGTGAAGGGCTACTGGGACCCGCACCTCGGCACCCACTACCGCGTGCCGGGCGTGTTCGTCGGCTCCGACGCGGCCTCGAAGCTCATCCCGGGCACGCGGACGACGATCGGCGTGCTGGCCGCGCGCGTCCCGGCCGTCACGCGGTCGCTGATCGCCACCCTGCCGGGGACGGGCAGCGAACGGATCGTCCTCGACACCAACACCGACGGAGTGGGCTGGGTGCAGGAGAACGGCACGATCGCGTTGCTGGCGCTGGCCGAGCACTTCGCCCGCCAGCCGTTGCGCTGCCGGCCGCGCACGATCGAGTTCGTCTTCGCGACCGGCCACCTGCACCGCCCGGCGGAGGGCAGCGAGTTCCGCGCCCGCGCCCTGGACGCCGAGTACGACTCGGGCTCCGTCGCGTTCGCGTTCGTGCTGGAACACCTGGGGACGCGCGAGTTCCTGCCTTCGGAGGGGTCGCTGCGCCCCACCGGGCTCGGTGAGCCGTCGGGCTGGTTCGCGGGCAGCCCGGCACTGGTGCGGAGCGCGTCGGCGGCGCTGGCCGGACGTGCGGTCGACCGCACGTTCGTCCTGCCGGGCAGCGACCCGCCGGTGCCGGGCCGCGTGCCGCCGCAGTGCTCGTTCGGCGGCATCGGCACGCACTTCCACTCGCACCTGGTCCCGACGATGGCGATGATCTCCGGGCCGTGGACGCTCTGGGCGCCGTCGTTCGGCGCGGAGGCCGTCGACCACGACCGCATGCGGCGCCAGGTGCTGGCCGCGGGTGACGCGATCACCGCGCTGGCCCCGGTGCCCCGTGCCGAGATCGCGGGGCCCTATCTCGGCATGAGGCAGGCCCGCGCGGCCGGTGCGCCGACCTGCTCGCACGACCTGCCGCCCGAGTGGGCGCCTAGATGGTGATCGACGCCTGGACGGCGAGGTGGTCGGTCGGGAACTGACCGTCTCGCTGGAAGGTGTTGATCGCAGCCGCCTCGACGGTCGCGCCGCGCGTGAGGATCCAGTCGATGCGCGGGCCGTCCGGGACGAGCGGCCCGAAGCCGTGGAACGTCCCGTACGCCGGGGTGGTCTGCGGGCCTGTGAGCCACGTGTCGGCCAGCGTGGACGTCAGGGCGGCGTACGCCGGTGAGCCGGGGACGTCGTTGAAGTCGCCGGTGAGGACGACCGGCAGGGTCTGCGCCTGGAGGCGGTCGCGGACGACCTCGGCGCCGCGCAGACGGGCGTTCGCCGACTCGTGGTCGAAGTGCGTGTTGACGGCCACGAACTGCTTGCCGGTCAGGCGGTCCGCGAACCGGACCCACGTGACCATCCGGACCACGTTGTTCCCCCACGACCGGGACCCCACGACCTTCGGCGTGTCGGAAAGCCACTCGTGGTCGAACTCCAGCGGTTCGAGGCGGTGGGTGTCGAAGAAGACGGCCATGAACTCGTCGTGGCTGCCTCCCAGCCGGCCGAGTCCGATCCAGTCGTAGTGGTCGGGCAGGTCGTGCGCGATGTCGCCGATCTGTCCGTACAGGCCTTCCTGCGTGCCGAGCAGGGCAGGCAGCTCCTGCAGCAGGAGCTGGGCCATCACCGGGCGTCTCACCGGCCAGGAGTTCGGCCCGGTGGCAGAGGCGTACCGCAGGTTGAGGGACATGACGCGCAGCGGCTCCATTCGGCCGATCATGACACAGGCCCCGGCCGAAGCCGGGGCCCGCGTCGGTTACGCGGGCGCGTAACCCGTCGGGGTGCTGGTGAAGCTGCCGCGACCCTGCGTGCGGCTGCGCAACCGGGTCACGTAGCCGAACATCTCGGCGATCGGCACGCTCGCCGTCACCACCGTCACGCCGGTCCTGGCCTCCGAACCGAGGATCCTGCCCCGGCGCGAGGCCAGATCACCCAGCACACCACCGAGGTACTCCTCCGGCACGGTCACCGTGACCTCGGCGATCGGTTCGAGCAACGTCATGGCGCCCGCCTTCAGCGCCTCGCGCAGCCCGAGCCGTCCCGCCGTGCGGAAGGCCATCTCCGACGAGTCCTTGACGTGCGTGGACCCGTCGGTGAGCGTCACCCGCAGCCCGACCACCGGGTGGCCGAGAGGTCCCTCGGCCAGCGCGTCCCGGCAGCCCTGCTCGACCGCGCGGACGAACTCCTGCGGCACGCGCCCGCCGGTGACGGCCGAGCGGAACTCGAAACCGCTCTCCAGCGGTTCGGTGTCGAGCACGACGTGCGCGAACTGTCCCTGACCTCCGTCCTGCTTCACGTGCCGGTAGATGAACCCCGTCACTCCTGTCCGCACGGTCTCGCGGTACGAGACGCGTGGCCGTCCCATGGTGAGCTCGATGCGGTGCAGCGTGCGCGCCTTCTCCACCGAGACCTCCAGGTGCAGCTCGCCCTGGCCCGACAGCACCGTCTGACCGGTCTCCTGGTCCGTCCCGAACCGCAGGGACGGGTCCTCGTCGACCAGGTGCGTCAGCGCCTCGGTGAGCCGGGCGTTGTCCGCGCTGCTCCGCGTCTCCACGGCCACGGACACGACCGGGTCGGCCGACACCGCGGGTTCCAGCAGCAGCGGAGCCGCCGGCGCGCACAGGGTCGTGCCCGTGCGAGCGGACTTCAGCCCCACCAGTGCCACGATGTCGCCCGCGACGGCCTGGTCGACCGGCGTGTGCCGATCGGCCTGGACGCGCAGGATCCGCCCGATGCGTTCGGTGCGGCCGCCCACCTGGACCGTCTCTCCCTTGTGGAGGGTGCCCGAGTAGACGCGGACGTACGCGAGCCGTCCGGTGGCAGTGGCGTTCACCTTGAACACCAGCGCCGAGAACGGTGCCTCCGGGTCCGGCTCCCGTTCCTGGCCGTCGAGACCTCGCACCGGCGGAACGTCCACAGGGGACGGCAGGTACGCGATCACCGCGTCCAGCAACGGTTCGACGCCGCGGTTGCGGTACGCCGAGCCGCACAGCACGACGGTTCCCCGGCCGCGCCGGGTCAGTTCCCTGAGCGCATCGGTCAGCGTCTGTTCGGAAAGACCTCCTTCGAAGAACTCCTCCATCGCCTCGGGGTGCAGCTCCGCCACCGCCTCCTCCAGGAGGCGGCGCCGTCGCAGTGCCTCTGCCAGCAGCGTTTCCGGCACGGGACCCGCGGTCATGCCGTCGTCCCAGACGAGCGCACGCATGCGCACCAGGTCGACGACACCCCGGAACCCGTCCTCCACGCCGATCGGCAGCTGCACGACCAGCGGCACGGTGTGCAGGCGCGTGCGGATCGACTCGACGACGAGGTCGAGGTCCGCGCCCGCCCGGTCGAGCTTGTTGACGAACGCGATCCGCGCGACGCCGTGCCGATCGGCCTGCCGCCACACGGACTCGCTCTGCGGCTCGACGCCGGCGACGCCGTCGAACACCGCGACGGCCCCGTCCAGCACGCGCAGGGACCGTTCGACCTCGTCGGCGAAGTCGACGTGGCCCGGCGTGTCGATGAGGTTGACGCGATGCCCGTCCCACGTGCAGGTCACGGCCGCGGCGAAGATGGTGATGCCGCGGTCGCGTTCCTGCGGGTCGAAGTCCGTGACGGTGGTGCCGTCGTGGACCTCGCCGCGCTTGTGGGTGCTGCCGGTGGCGAACAGCACGCGTTCGGTGAGGGTGGTCTTGCCCGCGTCGACGTGGGCGAGGATGCCGAGGTTGCGGACGGCGTTCAACGTGATGGCACGCATGACTTCTGCCTTTGGTGTCAAAGATTTACGGGGTCAGCGCGATGACCCGGCGAACTCCGCTCAGGGGTTCGTCAGACACTCCGGCGCCCGGCGCGCAGCAGGCGACCGGGGTGCGAGGACACGAGGATCACGTCGAAACGGGACGGGAGGACAACAGCGGCGGTACGCACGGCCGGTCCCCTCTCGTCTCGGTGATGATGATCGTGGAGTGTAGACACTTCCACGCCACCGCGGCACTGGTTTTCGCGGAACACCAATGCCACCTCGTTCGTTCACCGGTCATGCGCCTGTGTTTGCTCGGCGACTCGATCGCCGCCGGAGTGGGCAGCACGCGCCGCGAGGACACCCTCGGCCCGCTGCTCGCCGCACGACTCCGTTCGGCGGGACACCCCGTCGACCTGTCCGTGCACGCCTTCCCCGGAGCGCGTTCGGCCGACCTGGCCGGACAGGTCCGCAAGGCGGTGACGGCCGGAGCCGACGTCGCCGTGATCGTCATCGGCGCCAACGACCTCACCCGGTTCGTGCCCGCCGAGGTCGGCGCGCGGCAGCTGCACGACGCGGTCGCCGATCTGCGAGGGGCCGGCGCCGGAGTCGTCGTGAGCACCGCGCCGGACCTGAGCGTCGTGGCCCACGTGCCGCCCGCGCTGCGGGACGTCGTGTCGGCCGTGAGCCGGAACTACGCCCAGGTGCAGCAGCAGGCCGTGATCCGCGCGGGCGGCGTCGTCGCCCACGTCGAGCAGGCGGTCACCTCGCGGTTCGCCGCCGACCCGTCGCTCTTCGCCCCCGACCGGTTCCACCCGTCCGCCGCGGGGTACCGCGCGATCGCCGCCGCGCTCGCCCCCGCCGTCGAGGCCGTCGCCGCCCAGCACGAGCAATGGCCGCACCCACAGACCTGAGAAAGCCCACGCAGATTCCATGCCGTGCAGCCAAAGGACGTTGCACCGTTCGGCGCCTTTCGTTGCTCATCCCGGCACCTAGCGTGCTGATGGTGTACCGCAACGAGATCAACGGCAGCGTGTACGGCCTCTCCGTCCAAGCCGGGCAGATCATCATCACCTCCGGCTCAGAGGTCACCGACAGCCCGGCACCGCTGGCCAAGGCCCTCAACAAGGCCACCGTCGTGGTCAGGTCTCCCACCGGCGTAGGGCGTGGGGTGCGAGTCGGCAGGAGCCTGGTGCTCACCCTCTCCTCCCTGGCACCGCAGGCACCGCGGATCCCCGGTCACCCCGATCTCGCCCTCGTGGAGTGCGCGGCGAACGACGAGATCTTCGCCTGCATCAGGCCGGCTGAACCGATCGAGGCGTTCCGCACCGTGCTCGAACGCGTGCCGGGCGCTCCTGTGCTCAACCGTCTCACCGGCGAGGTGTGCGCCCTGGTGACGGGCCCGAACAGCGTGACTTCGGTACCCGACCTGCCACTCGATCCCGATCAGGGGTGGCTCGACCTGCTGCAGCTCGAACAGCTGGCGGAGAGCGGCAGGCAGCACCTCACACCGGTGCTGCGCAAGTACCTCCACGCGGTGCGCCTGCTCGGTCAGCACCACGAGTACGAACGAGCCGAGACGGTGGCGCCGGACCTGCACAAGATCTACCTCGAGCGGTGGGCGAAGAAGGACGCTGACGAGGACGAGACAGAGCTGCTGGAGACGATCGATGCGGACGAGTTGCTCACGACCCATCCCAACTCGCAGATCGTCGCTGAACCAGGCCTCGGCAAGTCCAGCCTCATACGGCATTTCGCCGCTCAGACAGCGGACGCGTTGCTGACAGGGCGCGGCAGCACCGTGGTGCCTGTGCCGATCACGGCAGACGCCTTCCGCGGCAAGCTCCTTCCCGAGGCACTCGCCGGAGGCGTTCTGGCCGAGCCGGACCTGACCAGGCAGGAACTCGTCGGCCTGTTCCGCGATGAACCACTCGCCGACGTCAGATGGCACATCCTGGTCGACGGTCTGGACGAGGTCATCGACCCGCAGCTGCGCGCGAACGTGTTGCGACAGATCCGTCAGATCCGCCAGAACCCCAAGTACGTGGTCACACTGACCAGTAGGCAGCTGACACCGGTGGACGTCAAGCGGTTCCACGACCGCGGGCACCCGACCTACGTTCTGAAGCCGTTCCGCGACGAGGACCTGAAGCGGTTCGTCTCCGCATGGCTGGCCCAAGAAGGACGACCGGCGGACGAAGCGGCGCAGCTGGTCGTCAGACTGCGCAGGACGAAGCTCGAAGAGCTGATCTTCGTGCCGCTGATCGCCACGATGGTGTGCGATCTGTACTGCGCGGCTCCTGACGCAGACCTGCCGCGCGACCAGACCGAGCTGTACCGGCGGTTCGTCGAGTGGCAGCTCTCCAAGGTGTCCCAGCACGACCTCGGCGCCCGCCTCAGGCAGTGGCAAGCCAGGACCGGGTATTCCGCGGAGCAGACCGCAGCCGAGATTCGGGACAAGCTCGAACCACTCCTGCGCGAGATCGCGTACGGGTTGCTGACGATCGCACCGGAGCCCACAGTGCTGGACATCGCGGTGTCCCGCCATACGGGTGCGGACCGCGGCGCCCTCGACGAGGCACTGCGCATGAGTGGCCTCGTGGTGGCACGCGGGCAGGAGCTCGAGTTCCGCCACCGCACGATCGCGGAGTACCTGGCCGCCTGTCATGTTCTGAACACCCGGCCCAAGCCTCATTGGTTGCTCGAACCCAGTTGGGGAGCCAGGTGGGAATGGCCGGACCTCGGTATGAAGGTGTTCCTCGCGGCGCTTCTGGTCAAGGACGGCAAAGACATCCGCAGGCAGCTGCGGCACCTCATGTGGCTCCCGTTCCGCAAAGAGCACATCGGTTTCATCGCTGCCCTCGTACGACACGGCGTGGATCTCGACGAGAAGGTGCTCGCTTTGGCTGTGCGACGGCTCAGCAGGGCCATCAGGTCTCCGTCAACCGGAGACGAGTGGCAGCGGACGGTTCAGTGGCTGCACGAGATCGACGCCGACGCCACGACCGCGGTGCTCAGGCAAATGGCCGAGGAACCCGGCAAACTCAGTGCGAACCGCCGCTTCGAAGCCGTCCGGTACCTCATCACCATGAACGCGCCGGAGAACGTGAACGCCGTGACCAGCTACCTCAAGAGTCCAGACGTGCGGCCGATCGAGCGCAGCAGCGTGAACAAGCTCCTGGCCGAAGTGGACGAGAAGCTGAGCGCCGAGGTGTTCGCGAAGGTCGCCTTCGAGGCTCCTGGAGCTGAACAACGTTTGCAGGGCATCGAGTTCGTGCTGCACTACGACGTCGGCCAGGGACTGCAGCTCGCGGCCGGCTTCGCCCGGCACACTTCCAACAGCGACGCGCTTCGGACTCGCTCCATGAACCTCGCGTCCGGACACGACGAGGCGCTCGGTTTCGTCTTGTGGAGCGAGTTCATGGTCACGGCTCGTCTGCCGGAATCCAGGGCACAGGCCATGGAACTGCTGTACGAGCGGGATCCTGTGGAGACCGCCAGGCAGCTGGAGACCGCCAGGAAGAATCGGGAGAACCCCCCTGGCCATCGGCACGAGTTCGCCGAGTTCCTGGTGCGGCGAGCGGGAAAGCCGGAAAAGCTCCTGCTGGAGACGGCCGAGCATCACGCGGTTCCCGCCGAGCAAAGGGTCCACGCGGCTCTGCTCAACAAGACCACCGACCCTGTGGGAGCGGCCGCGATCATCAAGGACGTCATCCGGCGCCGCAAGCCGGACGATCCCGCCCTGATGAAGAACATCGGGCACCTGCAGTCGATCTCGAAGCCGGATGCCGTCGACGTCCTCTGCGAGGTGGCCAAGGACAGGCACGAGAACGACGACCTCCGGATGGCCGTGGCGGAGCAGGTGGCGGCGCAGGCCGCGTTGGACCTGCACGAGCACCTCGCGGGCGACCGGACGCTGTCCGACGCCAACAGGGTGGTGGCCGCTCGCAGGCTCATGCGGCTCGGGCAGTCTCGGGGCGTCGCCGCGCTCGTGATGATCGCTCTGGACGGGAACGTGAGCTCTGCGCAGCGGATGGAGGCGGCCAAGCACGCGAAGGCCCAGAGTGACGAGGCCGGCTACCGTGCGTATGAGTCCATTGCCGAGGACCGGCACGTCAAAGCCGTGAATCGGGTCGAAGCGGCAGTCCAGGCGAAGAAGGCCAACGCGAGCAAAGGTGCCCGGCTGCTGCAGGGCCTGGCGCGGGAGAAACTCGACGGGGAGGCGCAGCTCGCCCTCGCCTCCGCGGTGGACAAGATGAGCGCCAAGCGGATCCTCCACCAGCTCGCGGCCTCGTCGATCGCGACCAAGCACCGGTTCGCCGCGGCCAAGCGACTGCGCTCTGTCGCCGGCTCCAAGGAGGCCGCCATCGCCTACAAGGCCATTGCGGAGAGCAAGACCGTGAACTACTCCCAGCAGATCGAGGCGCAGAAGGAGGCCGACCGGCTGGGCGGTGTCTGACATTGCGATCAAGGCCGTGGCGTCGTACTGTCCAGACTAAGTTCAAGCATTGAACGAATGAGGTGGATGATGAGCACGCCCACTCCGGCGGACAAGTTCTCCTTCGGTCTGTGGACCGTGGGCTGGCAGGGTCGCGACCCGTTCGGTGAGGCCACGCGCCCCGAGCTCGACGTGGTCGAGGCGGTGCACCGGCTCGCCGAGCTCGGCGCGTACGGCCTGACGTTCCACGACGACGACCTGTTCGGCTTCGAGGCCACGCACCGCGACCAGCAGATCAGCCGTCTGCAGGGCGCGCTCGCCGAAACCGGGCTCGTCATCCCGATGGTGACGACGAACCTGTTCAGCCACCCCGTCTTCAAGGACGGCGGCTTCACCAGCAACGACCGCGGCGTGCGGCGGTTCGCGCTGCAGAAGGTGCTGCGCAACATCGAGCTGGCGGCCGAGCTCGGCGCCAAGACCTTCGTGCTGTGGGGCGGGCGTGAGGGCTCCGAGTACGACGTGGCGAAGGACGTGCGGGCGGCGCTCGACCGGTACCGCGAGGCGATGAACCTGCTGACGCAGTTCGTCACCGACCGCGGCTACGACATCCGGTTCGCGCTGGAGCCGAAGCCGAACGAGCCGCGCGGCGACATCCTGCTTCCGACCGTCGGGCACGCGCTCGCGTTCATCACCTCGCTCGACAAGCCCGAGCTGGTCGGCCTCAACCCCGAGGTCGGGCACGAGCAGATGGCCGGGCTCAACTTCGTGCACGGCATCGCGCAGGCGTTGTGGCACGGCAAGCTGTTCCACATCGACCTCAACGGTCAGCGCAGCATCAAGTACGACCAGGACCTGGTCTTCGGGCACGGCGACCTGATGAACGCGTTCGCGCTGGTCGACCTGCTGGAGACCGCCGGGTACGAGGGTCCGCGGCACTTCGACTACAAGCCGTCGCGGACCGAGGACATCAAGGGCGTCTGGGACTCAGCCAAGGCGAACATGGCCACCTACCTGCTGCTTCGCGACCGTGCGGCGGCGTTCCGCGCGGACCCCGAGGTGCAGGAGGCGCTGGCCGTGGCGGGCGTCGCGGAGCTGTCGCAGCCCACGCTGAACGCCGGCGAGTCCTACGATGACCTGATCAAGGACACCGGATTCGACCCAGACCAGGCGGGCGAGCGCGGCTACGGTTTCGTGCGGCTCAACCAGCTCGCCCTCGAGCACCTCACGGGAGCACGCTGACATGACGCTCGTCGCCGGTATCGACTCCTCGACGCAGTCGTGCAAGGTCGTGGTTCGCGACGCGGAGACCGGCAGGCTCGTCCGGGAGGGCCGCGCGGCCCACCCGGACGGCACCGAGGTCCACCCCTCGCACTGGTGGTCGGCCCTGCAGTCGGCGCTGGAGGGCGCCGGGGGCCTGGCCGACGTGTCGGCGGTGAGCGTCGCCGGTCAGCAGCACGGCATGGTCTGCCTCGACGAGGACGGCGAGGTCGTGCGCGAGGCGTTGCTGTGGAACGACACCCGTTCCGCGGCGGCCGCGGCCTCGCTGACGAACGAGCTGGGCGCAGCGGAGTGGGCGTCGCGCATCGGCCTCGTGCCGGTCGCGTCGTTCACGATCACGAAGCTGCGCTGGCTCGCCGAGCACGAACCGGCCAACGCGAAGCGCACCGCCGCCGTCTGCCTGCCGCACGACTGGCTGACGTGGCGGCTGCGCGGCACCGGCCGGCTCGACGACCTGGTCACCGACCGCTCGGACGCGTCCGGCACCGGCTACTTCGACTCGGTCTCCAACACCTACGTGCCGGACCTGGTCGCGCTGGCGCTCGGCCGTTCCGGCGTGCTGTTCCCCCGCGTGCTGGGTCCGGCGGAGTTCGTCGACGGCCCGGTCCGCCTCGGCGCGGGCGCCGGGGACAACGCGGCGGCCATGCTCGGTGTGGGCGGCGGCGCGGACGTCGTGGTCTCGCTCGGCACGTCCGGCGTGGTCACGGCCACCGCCGACGTCCGCGCGGAGGACCCGTCGGGCATCGTGGCGGGGTTCGCCGACGCCACGGGCCGCTACCTCCCGCTCGCCTGCACGCTGAACGCCGCCCGCGTACTCGACGCGACGGCTCGCATGCTCGGCGTCGACCTCACCCGCCTGAGCGACCTGGCCCTCTCCGCCCCCGCGGGCGCCGAAGGCGTCGTGATGGTGCCGTACCTCGAAGGCGAACGGACGCCGAACCTGCCCGACGCGACGGGCGCGTTGCACGGGCTGACGCTCTCCAACGCCACGCCCGCGAACATCGCGCGTGCGGCGGTGGAAGGCATGCTCTGCGGCCTCGCTGTCGGCCTCGACGCACTGGCCGAGCAGGGCGCGGACGTCAGCGGTGTGCGGCTCGTCGGAGGAGCCGCCGTCTCACCGGCCGTGCGCGAGATCGCGCCGACGGTGTTCGGTGTGCCCGTGACGGTGCCCGCGCCGGGCGAGTACGTGGCCGACGGCGCGGCACGGCAGGCGGCCTGGACGCTGTCGGGCGGCGCCACCCCGCCGGAGTGGACGCTCGCCGAGAGCAGCCGGTACGAGGCGGACTCGGCGCCGGAGGTGCGGGCGCGGTACGGAGACGCGGCGCAGCGATACTTGAGTCGATGACCACCGTCGACCACCTGCGCCAGGTCCGCCTGGGCAACCTGCGCACGGTCCTGCTCGCCCTGGTCGACCGGCCCGGCTCCCGGGCCGACCTCGCGGCCCGCACCGGCCTCACGAAGGCGACCCTGTCGAACCTGACCGAACCGTTGCTGGCCAACGGGATCCTCGTCGAGGAACCCGCGACGCTGGCCGGCATGGGCAGGCCGTCCAAACCGCTGCGCTTCCACCCGGACGGACCGGTGGCGGTGGGCGCCGAGATCAACGTCAGCCACCTCGCCGTCGAGACGCTCGGTCTCGACGGCGCGACGCTCGAACGGCGCCTCGTGCCCGCCGACATGCGCAAGGCGACGCCCGACGAGGTGCTGGACCGGGTCACCGAGCTGATCCGCGAGGTCACCGGCCCGCGACGACTGCTCGGCGCGGGCCTCGCGATCCCCGGCGTCGTGCACGACGGCGCCATCATCAGGACCCCCAACCTGCCCCGGCTCGTGGGCACCAGGCTGGCCGAGGGCCTCGGCGCGCGCACGGGCCTCGACGTCCAGGTCGACAACGAGGCCAACCTCGCCGCGCTCGCCCACCTGTGGCCGCGGCACCTCGCGGGCGAGGACTTCGTGCACGTCACCGCGGACGTCGGCATCGGTGCGGGAATCGTGGTCAACGGTGAGGTCTACCGCGGGGTGAGCGGGTTCGCGGGCGAGCTCGGGCACGTCGTGATCGAACGCGACGGCATCCGGTGCACCTGTGGCAGCCGGGGTTGTGTCGAGCGGTACGCGGGCCTCGACGTCATCCTGCGCGAGGCGGGACGGCGGCGGCTCGACTCGTTGCGCAAGGCGCTCGAGGCCGGTGACGCGAGGGCCCAGAGCGCTGTGCGCAAGGCCGGCGAGGCGCTCGGGGTCGGACTCGCGACCCTGATGAACCTCTTCGACGTGCCGACGGTCGTGCTCGGCGGCAGTTACGCCGTGCTGTACGACCACCTCCGCGAGGCCGTGCAGTCCGAGATGGACGGCAGGGTGCTCGCGGGCGGCGAACGGCACACCCGGCTGCTCGGCTCGCCCCTGGGCGAGTTCGCGGTCGTCCGGGGTGCGGCGGGACTGGTCACGAGGCGCGCGGTGCAGCAGCCCGAGCGGCTCTTCGCCTAGCCAGGCCGCCGAACACCAGTGCGGCCACGCCCACCACCAGCGACGCGTAGCCGCCGACGATGCCGTAGCCGGTGCCGGGACCGCCCTCGGCCATCAGCACGACGACCAGGCCGATCACCGCGCCGAGCGCACCCAGCACCACGGCCCACGGACCGCGTCGCCTGAGCGCCAGCAGGCCCAGCGCCCCGACAAGAACACCGATCAGCGACAACGTGCGTCCGGTGGTCATCTCATAAGCAGCGGAAAGCAACATGGGCACCAGCCAACCCCCGAACCCGCCTCAGGTCGTCGTGCCGGCGTGGACACCCGAGTACTACGGGCGCAGTACTCCAACAATGCTCCCGGCGAACGATCTACCAGCGCGAACGGAGGTTTAGGGTGCACGCATGACCAAGCGCTGGCTGGACTGGGCGATCGCCGCGGGAGTGGCGGCGAGCCTCGTCGTGGCCGGACACCCCGCCACCGGGCCCGGTTACGTGCTGCTGGCCGCGAGCGGGCTGGTGCTCGTGGCACGCCGGACGGCGCCGAGGACCGTGCTGGTGGCGACCGGAGTCCTCGCGCTCGGCTACCAGGCCACCGGCGCGGACGTGCCGGTGATCGCGTTCCTGTTCGCCGTCTACGCGGCCGTACGGGCGGGCCACCGCCTGTTCACGCTCACAGGGTCCGTCCTGATGCTCGCCACCCTCCCCCTGGCCGCGCTCCTCTCGCCACGCGACCTCACCACCTACGAGGCGTTCGCCCAGACCCGCGACGTCCTGCAGATCGCGTGGCTGATCGCCGCCGCGGCCGCCGGTGAGGCGCTCAGGCAGGCCGAACGCAGGGCCGACGAGGCCGAGCGCACGAAGGAGGAGACGGCGCGCAGGCGTGCGAACGAGGAACGCCTGCACATCGCCCGCGAACTGCACGACTCGCTCACGCACCAGATCTCGGTGATCAAGCTGCAGGCGGAGGTCGCCGTCCACCTCGCCCGGAAACGCGGCGAGGACGTGCCCGAGTCACTCCTCGTGATCCGCGACGCGGGCAGGGAGGCCGCCCGGGAGCTCCGCGCCACGCTCGAAGCCCTGCGCGACGACGACAAGACCCCGCCGCACGGCCTCAAGGACGTCCCCGGCCTCGTCGAGCGCGCCCGGTCCACCGGCCTGGACGCCGAGCTCACGATCGAGGGCAGCCACGACGACGTGCCGGCGGCGGTGGAACGCACGGCGTACCGGATCGTGCAGGAGTCGCTCACGAACATCTCCCGCCACGCCGCCGCCGCGACCGCGCGCGTCCACATCGACTACCGCCCGGACGCGGTGGTCGTCGAGGTCGACGACGACGGCGAGGCGACGCCGAAGAACACCGAACCCGGCGTCGGGCTGCTCGGCATGCGCGAACGGGTCACCGCGCTCGGCGGCCACCTCCAGGCAGCGCCCCGCACCGAGGGCGGTTTCCGCGTGCGGGCCGAGCTCCCCGTGGCACAGCCGTGATCCGCGTCCTGCTGGTCGACGACCAGCCGCTCATCCGCAGCGGGTTCCGCGCACTGCTGGAGGCCGAGGACGACATCGAGGTCGTCGCCGAGGCCGCGACGGGCGTGCAGGGCGTCGAGCAGGCGCGGTTGCACCTCCCGGACATCGCCCTGGTCGACATCCAGATGCCCGAGATGGACGGCATCGAGGCCACCAGGAAGATCGCCGCCGACCCGTCGTTGACGAGCACGCACGTCGTGATCCTCACCAACTACGGCCTCGACGAGCACGTCTTCCACGCGCTGAAGGCGGGCGCGGCCGGGTTCCTCGTCAAGGACGTCCAGCCGGAGGACTTCCTGCACGCCGTCCGGGTCGCGGCCCGCGGCGACGCGCTGCTCGCCCCGTCGATCACGCGCAGGCTGATCGACCGGTACGTGAGCCAGCCGCCACGGCCGGACCAGAGCCTCGACCACCTCACGAACCGCGAACGCGAGGCCGTCACGCTCGTCGCTCGCGGCCTGTCGAACGACGAGATCGCCGCGAGCATGGTGATCAGCCCCTTCACCGCGAAGACCCACGTCCACCGCGCGATGACGAAGCTGCACGCCCGCGACCGGGCCCAGCTCGTGGTGATCGCCTACGAGTCGGGCCTGGTGGTCCCGCAGATCTCCGACCGCGGGTAGCCGTCGGCGCAGATCCGGGCCTCGGCGGCCGCGGTGGTCAGCGACCAGCGGATGATCCGCGAGTCGTTCGCGCCGGACACCAGCTCGTCCTCGCGCGTGAACGCCACGGCCTGCACCGGCCCGCCGTGCCCGGTCAGCGTGGTGCCCGAGCGGGTACCGAGGTCCCACACCACGACCGCGTCGTCCTCTCCCCCGGACGCGAGCGTGGCGCCGGAGGGGCTGAACGCCAGCGCCACCACGGGCGCGGAGTGGCCGGTCAGCGTCATCAGCTCGGCACCGGTGGCCACGTCCCAGACCTTCACCGTCCGGTTGGCGCCCGCCGTCGCGAACCGCGTGCCGTCCGGGCTGACCGCGACGTCCCGCACGTCGCCCTGCCCGGTGCTGACCCGTCGTTCGAGCCTGTCGCCCGCGAGATCCCACAGCATCGCGCCACCCGCGGGGTCGGTGGAGATCAGCAGCCGCCCGTCGGGCGTGAACTCCAGGGCGCTCGCGATGTACGGGCCGCCGGAGAACGCGCCTTGCTCCAGGTCCGGCAGGCTCCACCGGAAGCGCCCGAGCGACGCCGTGACGAGACCGCGCCCGTCCGGCTGGAGCTCGATGTCGGTCGACGCCCCGAGCCCGTTGTAGGACAACGACGACAGCCGCTCGCGCCGGGCGACGTCCCAGAGCGAGATGGTGTGGTCGCGGGTCAGCGCGGCCAGCCGGGAGCCGTCCGGGCTGAACGACACCGACTCCACCCGGTCGGAGTGACCATCCAAAGTGGCCAGTGCGGTGCCGTCGAGGTCCCACAGCCGCACGGTCGCGTCGTCACCGGCCGACGCGACCGTGCCGTGGGAGACGTCGATGTCGTTGATGCCGTCGGAATGCCCGGTGAACGGCGGCACAGCGTCCTCGCGCACGGCCACGGTCCGGCCGAAGCCGCCGGACACGAGCAGCGTGCCGTCCCGGCCCAGCGCGATCGCCCTCGACTCGGTGCGTCCGCGGTCGCGGTACGTCGTGATCGGCCGGCCGGTCCTGATGTCCCAGACGGTGATGAGCCCGTCCTCGTCCGCCACCGCCATCCGGCCGCCCACCGGCGCGGACGCCTCCCACGCGTATGCGCCCTGCTTCGGCAGCTCCGACAGCAGCCTCCCGTGCACGTCCCAGAACTTCACGCCGTCGCGCAACGTCGCGGTGCCGATCGTCGTGCCGTCGAAGACGACGTTGTTGACCTCCAGCGAGGGGATCTCGCCGATCCGCGCGCCGGTGGCGACGTCCCACACCAGCGGGCGCTCCTTGCCGTTCGCGGTGACGAGGACCGAGCCGTCCGGGCTGAACGCCAGCGCGTTCACCTCGACACCGTGCCCCTGGAACGTCCGGCTGGTCCGGGTGGCGACGTCCCACACCTCGACCGCCCCTCCGGCGACACCGACCGCGAACGACGTCCCGGCGGGGTGGAACGCGAGTCCGGCGGTGATCACGTCGAACTGCCGGGAGAACACGGCTTTCCCGGTCGTGAGGTCCCACACCACGACATCACCGCGGCTGCCGCCGAGCGCCGGGAGCGAGGCGTTCGAGGCGAGGAACCTGTCGTCCGCGCTGAACTCGGCCTGCCTCGCGTAGCCGCCGTCGGTGAACGTGTTGTGGTCGGCGAGCAGGAGCTTCCTCGACCGGGTCCGCAGGTCCCACAACGTGACGTGCCCGTCCCGGTCGGCCGTCGCGACCACGTCGCCCCCGTGGGACACGGTCACGTCCAGCACCGGCGGGCCGTCGGCGTTCAGCTCGATGCGGCGGCGAGGCGCGGAAGCGGTGCTCAGCAACGCACCTCGGGTGTCGGCGTCCGCGTACAACCGGTAGGCCTGCATCGCGAGCGGCCCGGCGAGGTCGGGTGCCGTGTCGACGAGGTCCCGTGCGGAGAGCGCGGTCTGGTGCGCCTGCTCGATCCGTTGCCGCAGCTGGGCTTCCCGCGACTGCCACCACGCGACGCCTCCGCCTCCCACGGCCAGCAGGAGCAGCACGCCCATGATCGAGACGAGCTTGGTGAGCAAGCGGTTGCGGCGCTTCACCGCCACCTGCTCGGCTTCCTCCCGCGCGCGGCTCGCCTCGAGGAACGCCTCCTCCGCCGCGTTCAGCTCGCCGGGGTGGTCCTGCGCCCAGGCGGACGCGGTGACCAGCTGCGCGCCCCGGTAGAGCGCGCCCTCGTCGCGGTCGAGCTCGCTCCACGTGTGGGCGGCGGCGGTCAGCCTGCGGTGGACCAGCAACGTCGAGCGGTCGTCGGACAGCCAGCGCTGCAACCGCGGCCAGGCCCGGATCAGCGCCTCGTGGGCGATCTCCGCGGTGTCCTCGTCGACCACGATCAACCGCTCGGAGACCAGACGGCCGAGCACACCGTCGATCACCGGCGCCTCCGCGATGCCGTCGAGCTCGCCGCGGCGGATCGGCCGCCGGGTGTCCTCGGTGCCGTCGCCGAACGCGGTGAGCCGGACCAGGATCCGCCGCATGGCCAGCTGTTCGGTGCTGTCCAGGTCGCCGTGGGCACGTTCGGCGGTCTGCGCGATCGCCCCGCGCACCCCGCCGCCGGCCCGATACGCGGCCAGGGTCAGTTCGGTGCCGGATCGTTGCCACGTCTCCACGAGCGCGTGCGACAGCAACGGCAGCGCGCCCGGTTCGGCGTCCACGTCGGCGAGCACGGTCGCGAGCAGGTCCGCGGCGACGGACAGCCCGCTCATCGCCGCCGGGCGCAGCACGATGTCGCGCAGGTCGGCGCTCGACGGCGGACCGACCAGCACCGTCGCCTCGTCCGCCAGCGCCTGCACCAGGCCGGGGTGCTGGGTGACGTGGGCGAGGAAGTCCGCCCGGACGCCGAGCACGACGCGTGTGCGGCGGTGCGGGCCGTGGGCCGCGTCCAGCAGCACCCCGATGAACTGTGAGCGCTCACTGTCGTTGGCGCACAGGGTGAACAGCTCTTCCAGCTGGTCGACCACGAGCAGCACGCGGACGTCGTCGGGGCCGTTCGCGAGCGCGTTGCGCACCTCGACGTCGAACGCCGCCGGGTCCGCGCCGAGGTCGGGTCGCTTGCCGGTGAACGACGCCAGCGCGGCGGTGAGCGCTTCCAGCGGGTGCGCGGTCGGCGTGAGGACGATCGGCCGCCAGGCCGCGCCGAGCCCGCCGACGACGCCGGCCCGCAGCAGGGAGGACTTGCCGCTGCCGGACGCGCCGAACACCCCGACGACCGGATGGCGGTCGATGCGCCGCGTCACCAGGCCGACGAGGTCGTCCCGGCCGAAGAACCACGGGTGGTGCTCCGGCTGGTACGCCATCAGGCCGCGGTACGGGCAGTCCGCGCGGGCGACCTTCGGCGGCGCGGGTTCGTGCACCGGAGCGCCCCGCAGCATCGTCTCGTGCAGGCCGCGCAGTTCGGCGCCGGGTTCGATGCCGAGGTCGTCCACGAGCCGTTCGCGCGCCCGCCGGAACACCTCCAGCGCCTCCGCCTGGCGTGACGCGCCGTAGAGGGCGGTCATCAGTTTGGCGTGCAACGGTTCCCGGTACGGGTTCGCCTCGGTGAGCTCGGCCAAGGCACCGATCACCTCGGCGTGCCGGCCCAGCGCCAGCTCGGCTGCCGCACGCGCTTCCGCGGCACGCAGCCGGGCCTCCTCGAGCCGCGCGGCGAACTGGCCGGGCAGGTCCGGGTAGGCCGGGCCGCGCCACAGGGCGAGCGCCTCGGTGAGCAGGCCGGCCGCTTTGGCCGGGTCTCCGTCCACGAGCGCCTGGTCGCCGTCCGCGGCCAGCCGGCCGAACAGGTCCGCGTCGAGCTCGCCGGGTTCGACCGCGAGCTCGTAGCCGCCGGGCCCGCGGGTGATCCGGTCGCCGAGGCCGAGCGCGCGTTTGAGTTGGTAGACGTACAGGCGGACGTTCTCCTGCGCGGACGCGGGCGGGACCTCCCAGAGCACCTCGATCAGCCGTTGCGCGGAGACGGGGGTGTTCGCGTGCCGCACGAGCATCGCGAGCAGGGTCCGTTGCTTCGCCGACCGCAGCGGGGTCTCCCCGCCGCCCGACACGACGATCGGACCGAGCACCCGGAACCGCACGCGCCCCTCCCCCATGATCGGCGGAACGGTAACAACGACCTCGCGTTATACGCACCCGATACGCGGAAATACGGCCCTTTGCCGACAGTTCCGGGATGTGCGAACCATCCATGTCTCACTGTCGCTGCGCAGCACGCTGCTGGCCGACAGGATCTCGTCCCGCCTCGCCGCCGTGCCGTGGGCTGGCCCAGGCACTCCCGCCGACGTGACCGTCGTCGACGCCTCCCGTGCCGCCGGGCCCCGGACCGTCGCGGTGCTGCCGTCGTTCGACGCCGTGGAGCCACTGGTGCGTCTGGGGGTCACCGGCCTGGTGCTCGCGGACGACCCTCCCGAGGACATCGTGCGGGCGGTCCACGACGTGCACCGGTTCGGCGGCTGGGTGTCACCGCGGCTGGTGTCATCGCTGCTGCCCGGTCCCCCGCCGGCGTCGCTGACCGTGCGCGAGCGGGAGACGTTGCGGCTGGTCGCCGAGGGGCGGGAGAACGCGGAGATCGCGGCGGCCATGTTCATCACGGTGAGCGCGGTGAAGTACCACGTGTCGAACCTGCTGAGGAAGTTCGGCTGCCGCGACCGCACACAACTGGTCTCGCGACTAGGGCGTCCGCCGGCGCTGCGTTCCTAGCGTGCAGCCCATGAGAATCCTCGTTGCCGCCCTGATCTCGTTCGGGGTCCTGATAGGTCTCGTCAGCCCCGCCCAGGCGGCGCTGCCGTCGTGGCCGAACGTGAAGGAGGGCCAGAACGGCGCGAACGTGCTGACCGCACAGCACCTCCTGCGCCACCGCGGTTACAACATCAGCGCCGACGGCGACTTCGGCCCGGCCACCGAGGCGGCGGTCAAGCAGTTCCAGAGCGCCAACGGCCTGTCCGCGGACGGCCAGATCGGCCCGAACACCTGGCCGAAGCTCGTCGTGAGCGTCAAGCAGGGCAACAACAGCAACGCGGTGCGCGCCGCCCAGGTCCAGCTCAACCGGTACGGCTACGGCCTGGACGAGGACGGCGACTTCGGCGGCGGCACGCACAGCGCCGCGGTGGCGTTCCAGAAGTCGAAGAGCCTGACGGCGGACGGCATCGTCGGCCCGAACACCTGGCAGACCCTGGTCGGCGGCTCGGGGTCCGGCGGCGGTGGCGGCGGCACGTTCAGCCTGCCGCTCGCCAAGAGCGCCCTGCCGCGCAGCGAGTACGACGACCCGCACCACGACTACCCCGCCATCGACCTGCCGGTGAACAGCAAGCCCGCCTACGCGATGGTCACCGGCACCGCCTACCGCATCAACGAGCCCAACGGCTGCGGCAACGGCCTGCGGATCGTCAAGAGCGGCGTCGACTACATCTACTGCCACTTCTCGTCGTGGTCGGTCTCGAACGGCACCTCCGTGAAGGCGGGTGACCGCGTCGGCACGACCGGCAACACCGGCAACTCGACGGGCCCGCACCTGCACATCGCGATCAAGATCAGCGGGACGTCCTACTGCCCGCAGAACTTCCTGCTCGCGATCTACGACGGCCGGACGCCGCCCGCGCCGTCGTCGCTGCCCCGCACGGGCTGCTTCTACTGACCGGTTCGTGACACCGTCGATCGTGACACCGTCGAGGCGGGCCCGCGGGTCCGCCTCGATGTCGTGGGCCTCACAGCCGGGCGACCTCCGAGGTGGCGAGCAGGAAGGCCCCCACGGCGAAGTTCGCGGTGTCGTTGGCGCGCACGGGCTGGTGGTCCGACGGCTGCTGCCCCACGCCCTGCACGTACCCGAGCCGGCCGCTCGGTTGCAGGGCCAGCCTCAGCATCCCGTCCCAGCCCTTCAGCGCGACGGACCGATAGGTGGCGTTCAGCAGACCGGACCGCACGCCCCACGCCAGGCCGTAGGTGAAGAAGGCCGTGCCGCTGGTCTCCGGGCCCGGATAGTTGTTCGGGTCTCCGAGGTTGACGTTCCAGAAGCCGTCCTGGCGTTGCACCTGGGCGAGCCTCGCCGCCATCTGCCGGAAGTCGGCCTCGTAGCCCGCGCGGTACGGCGAGGTCCGCGGGAGCACCTGGAGCACCTTGGCCAGCGCCGCGATCGCCCAGCCGTTCCCGCGCGACCAGTAGATGTTCTTGTTCACGAACTTGCCGTCCCGCCACCACACCCCGTTGTTCCACAGCCGCTGACGGGTGGAGCGGTAGAGACGGTCGCCGTAGTCCGCCCTGCCCAGCCGCGCGAAGATCGGCAGCGCCATGTGCAGCGCGTCGACCCACCACCAGTAGTCGGTCCGGCCGGTGGCGATGGTCGCGTCGATCTCCCGCACGATCGCCGCCCGCCTGCGCGGTTCCGGGTTGTCCTCGTACAGGTCGAGGTAGGGCTGGCCCGCGGCCTGGTGGTCGGCGAAGTGCGGGTTGCCCGACTGGGACTTGAGCCCGAAGCCGTGCCGGTTCGCCCAGCTCAGCGTGTAGTCGCGGTACTTCGTGTCGTTCGTGGCGCGGTACAGGGCCATGACGCCGCTGTGCAGGGTCGCGTCCTGCCAGTCGTTGCCGCCGAGGGCCTGCGTGCGGATCCAGTAGTCCGCCGCCAGACGCCCGGAGTCGAGCGGACCGGCCAGGGCCTGTGCCGTGCCGGAGCCGAGAAGGGGCAGAGCCGAGGCCCCGAGCAGGAACGAACGCCGCCTCACCATCAGGTTCTCCAACCTGTGACATGGGCGGCGTCGGCTCCCATTAGAGCGGGGACTTCCGCGGTGGGCCAGGGTTCGGCGAGATCCCGGTACGCGGTGAGCGACCCCACAGCCCGTCCGGAAACACCATGACCGGTGCCGCCGTTGTACAGGTTGGTCGGTGCGGTCCGTGTCCCCCGGGCCTCACCTCATCGCCTTCGCGGAAGACCGCACGGCTGGTACCGCGTCGAGCCACTCGCCGAGAGGCGACCGATCGCATCGACCTCCCCAAGCTCGCCCTCGGGCCGTCGCTCTCCCCGACAGACTGCCCGAGGGCGTCCTGGTCGGCGCGGATCTCTCCTGCCGCGCCGACCTCCTGCTTCGCCGAACCTTGTTGCCTGACATGGAATTGCGTCACTGCGAGAGTGACTCGACACACAGCTTCTGTTGGAACGCAACAGATGCCCGGTGCGTCTACCAAGTGCTTGACCTGATTTCTGTTTACAGCCAAGAATTCTGAACGTAAGTTGGTGACCGGGCACACAGGTCACCCTGGAACACAACGGATGCCCACTCCGTTGAACAGGACAGTCGGTGCGGAACGAGTCCCCGGGCCCCAACTCAAAGCCTTCACGGGATACCGATTCAGCTGGAACCGCGTCGTGCACACCGCCGAGAGGCGACCGCCGCACCGACCCCAAGCCACGCCCTCGAGCCGGACACCCCCAGACGGCTCGAGGGCTTTCCTCCCCATCTCCACCCTTGCAAGCCAACAACTCCACGGTGACCGGCCACACAAGACACCGTGGAACACACCAGAACCCCGCGCTGTTGAACAGAACGGTCGGTGCGGAACGAGTCCCCGGGCCCCACCACAGAAGCCCTCGCGGCACACCGTTCACCCGGAACCGCGTCGAGCACACCGCCGAGAGGCGACCGCCGCACCGACCCCCACGCTTCGCCCTCGGACCGTCACACCCCCCAGACGAACCGAGGGCCTTCCGCCCCCAGGCTGCCGTCCTCCCCCAGGCAGCGTGGGGGCTTTCTTCTGTTCAGGGTCAGGCGAACCCAGGCAGCGCCCGGGCTTTCTCCTCTGCGGATCAGGTGACGCCCGCAACCAGGGAGCGCGGGGGCCTTCACCCTCTTCGGGGGTCGGGCGACCCCGGCGACCACGCAGTGCGGAGGCCTTCGCCTCCGCAGAGATCAGGTGCCCCCAGCGACCACGCCGTGCGGGGCCCTACGCCTCCACAGAGATCAGGCAGCCCCGGCGACCACGCAACGCCCGGACTCTCAGCTCTGCAGAGGCAGGCGGCCTTGGCGACCAGCCAGCGCGAGGGCCTTCACCTCTGCAGGGATCGGGCGACCCCGGCGACCACGCTTTGCGGGGGCTTCTCCTCCGCAGAGGTCAGGCGCCCCAGCGACCACGCAGTGCGGGAGCCTTCACCTCCACAGAGATCAGGCGCCCCAGCGACCACGCAGTGCGGGAGCCTTCACCTCTGCAGAGGCAGGCGGCCCTGGCGACCAGACAGCGCGAGGGGCCTTCACCTCTGCGGAGGTCACGCGCCCCCGGCGAGCAGGCAACGCGGGGGCCTTCTCACCTACGCGTCAGGCCACCCCGGCCGCGATCAGCTTCTTCCAGATCTCGCCCTGGTCGACGACCTCGACGCCGAGCTTCTCCGCCTTCGTCAGCTTGCCCGCGCCCACGCCCTCGCCCGTGATGAGCAGGTCGGTGGTCGCCGAGACCGACGAGGCCGCGGTGGCGCCGGCCCGTTCGCACATCTTCTGGAACGTCGGGCGGGTGACCTTCTCGCCCGAGCGCGGGTCGCTGATGGAGCCCGTGATGACCACGGACTTGCCTTCCAGCGGTGCGCCCGCGACCACGACCGGGGGCAGGTCCTCCTCGCGCACCTCCAGCGAGACGCCGCGCTCCCGCAGGCGTTCGATCTCCGGGCGCAGGCGGGCCAGGTGCGCGTTCAGCGACTCGGCGACCTTCTGGCCGATGTCCTCGACCGCCACGAGCTTCTCGACGCCCGCGTCGGCCACGGCCTCCAGGGACTCGAAGCCCGCGCGGCACAACCTCGCCGCCGTGCCTTCCGAGGCCATCGGGATCGACAGGCCGATCAGCGCGCGGCGCAGGCCCACGGACCGGCTGCGGTCGATGGACTCGATCATCCGCGTCGCGGAGACCTCGCCGACGCGGTCGAACTCCAGCAGGCGTTCCTTGGTGAGCGTGTAGAAGTCGGACGGGTTCACCAGGTCACCCGTCTCGGCCAGGCGCTCGATCCACACCTGGCCGATCGCGTCGATGTCGGCGGCGGCGCGGGACGACCAGTGGATCAGGCGGCGCACGGTCTGCGCCGGGCAGGCCGCGTTCGTGCAGAACAGCTCGCGGCTGTTGCCCTGCTCGGTCAGCGGCTGGTCGCAGGACGGGCACTCCGACGGCGGGACGATCTCCTGCTCCTCGCCGGTGCGCTTCGACTCGTCGAGGACGCCCGCGACGAACGGGATCACGTCGCCCGCGCGGCGGACCAGGACCGTGTCGCCGATCTTGATGTTCTTCGAGCGGATGACCTCCTGGTTCGCGAGCGTCGCGCGGGTGACGGTGGTGCCGCCCACGAACACGGGCTCGAGCCACGCGACCGGGGCGATCTTGCCGGTCTTGCCCACGTCCCACACGACGGCCTTGAGCACCGTCGTCTTCTCCTCGGCCGCGAACTTGTAGGCGATCGCGCCGCGCGGGGACGACGACCGGGTGCCCGCGGCGGCGAACGCGTCGCGGTTCGCCAGGCGCAGCACGGCGCCGTCGAGGTCGTAGTCGAGCGTGTTGCGGGCCGTCTCGATGCCGCCGATCAGCTCCTGCGCCTCGGCGGCGGTGGAGCAGTGCTCCATCTCCGCGACGCTGAAGCCCAGCTTGCGCAGGCCCGCGTCGAGGTCGGAGTCGGCACTCTCCGGCTCGGTCGTCAGGTCGAACGCGAAGAACTGCATGCGCCGCCCCTCGACCGCCTTCGGGTCCTTGGCGCGCAACGTGCCCGCGGCCGCGTTGCGCGGGTTGATCAACGGCTTGTCCGGGTGCGCCGCGTTGTACTTGTCGAACGTCGAGCGCAGCATCACGCACTCACCGCGCACCTCGACCCGCCCCGGCGCCTCGACCTTGTCCGGCACGCCGTCGCACAGCGCGCGCGTGAGGAACGTGACGTCATCGCCAGTCGTGCCGTCGCCACGGGTGACAGCGCGCGCCAGGCGGCCGTTCTCGTACACGAGCGCCAGCGACAGGCCGTCGAGCTTCGGCATGACGACCACGGGCTGACCGGGGAACCGCGCGAAGAACGACTCGACCTGCTCCGGCTTGTTCGCCTTCTCCAGCGACAGCATGGGCCGCGAGTGGCGCACCGGCGCGTGCAGCACCGAGGGCGCGCCCACGTGGTCGAGCGGGTTGTCCTCCGGCGCGAGCTTCGGGTGCTTCGCGACCAGGGCGCGGAACTCGTCCTCGATCGCGTCGTACTCCGCGTCGGCCACCAGCGGCTCACCCTGGTAGTACGCGTCACGCAGCTCGACGATCCTGGCGGCGAGCTCCTGAATCCGATCCCCAGCAGCACTCATGGACGGGACGTTACCGGGCACCACCGACAAAAATGGACGGTCGTGCCTGGAGCACCGCTCGAGCCCCGCTGGAGTTCAGCCGAACAGGCCGATCTCGTGCGCCACCGTCCCGCAGCGGTAGACCAGATCGGGCCTGAGCCGAGCCACCATCTCGAAGTCCACCGACCGCAGCACCGCCGGCAGATCCACCCGACGGTGTGACGGATGCCGGTAGCCCTGTTCGTGCAGCCGCAGCCACGCGTCCAGCATCGCGATCTCGCAGCCGTCGTCGACGCGCGGCAGCCCGAGGCCGTCGACCACGTCGAGCAGGTCCTCGTCGGGCCCTCCTCTGCCGATCCGGTCGCAGAGCTGCACGACGAACGCGCTGCTCGCGGCCAGTCCGGTCCCGGCCAGCTCCCGCAGCGTCGCGACGCTCACGGTGACGTCCCGGCGCAGGCGGTCCAGCACCAGGTCCGGGTACCGGCCGGCCCACCGCAGGTAGTGCGCCGCGCGGTCCTCCGGGTCGACCGGCGAGGCGGCGAGCTGGACCAGCGCCCGCGCGTAGTGCACGTCGCACCGGTTGTCCGGCAGGGCTTCGAACGCGTGCCGGAACTCGTTGGCCACCGGATCGCCGGTGAACCGGGCCTCCCTCACCGCGTCGCGCAACGAGATCCGCCCGACCGGCCCGCCATCCTCCACAGTGGCCGGAACGTCAGCGCCGATCCCGAGCACGACTGCCGCGGGCCCGGACCACCGCACGTGCAGCGTCCCGACCAGCGCGTCCCACTCCACTTCGGACAGCTGCGACTTCCAGAACGCCGTCAGCCTCGGCCAGTCGTCCACGCCGATGTCGCGCGACGAGCACAGCGGCGACAGCACGACGTGGAGCAGCACGAGGTTGAGGCTGTAGACCGCGTGCCGAGCGGGCACGGACCGCCGTGCGGGCTGACGCGCGAGCACCCGCCTGAGCGACTCCGCCAGCTCGGATCGGTCGTCCGCACCGTCCGCCCGTTCCGCCAGGAACTCGAGCACCTCGGCGCTCGACGACAGAGGGGTCCGCGACAGCAACGCGTACAGGGAGTCGTCGGACCGCGAACCGCGCGTCTCCCGGAGTGCGCGCCAGACCGACCGCGCGACCAGGTACTCCCCGAAGATCGCGCTGGAGAACCGTCCGCCCTGGTGGAACCGCGCCACGGCGGCGGCCGACATGCGTTCCAGCCCGGGCACCCCGTCCAGCACCCGGTCGTACAGGTCCACGCGGGCGAGGCCGTCCGCGTGGTGCAGAGCGAGCAACGGCAGCAGGAGCGGCTGCTCGGCGAGGTCCAGGTGCGGGAGCACCGCCTCCACCGGCAGCGGCTCCCCGCGGCCGGCGGCGTTCCAGACGTCGAGCCACGTCGTGATGTTGTCCGCGGAGAACGGCATCAGCCGCACGACGTCCACGTCCGCGGGAACCCGCAGCACGCCGTCCCTGCTCGTCACCACGACCGCGACCGGCCGTCCGTCCCCGGCGCATCGGCGCTGGAACGCCTCGACGGTCTCCAGGAAGCCCGGCTCGGTCGCGTCGTCGAGCAGCACCACGGGCAGCGCGTCCTCCCGCAGCACGGCGCCCAGCTCGGTCTGCCCCAGCAGGTCGGCCTCGGTCGCGACCGACCCCAGGTCGATCCGCACGGCCGGGAAGCCGCTCAGGGGCAGCCGGGCGGCCAGCACCTCCGTCAGCAGGGACTTCCCCGATCCGGGCCCGCCGAGCACGACCAGCGGACGGGTCACGGCACCGGGCGAGGTCAGGTGCCCGACCACGTGCTCGTAGAGGTCCGAGCGCACGGAGGCCGACAGGCCGGTCCGGAAGTCCGGGTCGACGTACGCGTCCCTGACCAGCGGACCCTTCGGCCCCCGGCCGGGGTCGACGATCGGCCGGTCGAGCGCCGCCCGGTACCGGTCCACGAGCAACTCCACGGCGTCCGCGTAGCCCAACGTCCTTCCCACCCGGCCAAGTCGATCAGTGATCCGAGCAGGGGCGGGGGCCGCGGGCGACGACAGGTCGTTTGGGGCCGTTGAACGGCAAGAGGTGATCGGCTGAACGGACCAGTCGCGACGAAGTCATGCACTCGTGTGCGCTACAAGCGCGTCCACGAACAACGGCCACACCACGCGCGGCAGGTCGTGCCCGACCGAGTCCAGCACCAGCAACGACGCCCCCGGCACCGCGTCCCGCAACGCCTCGCCGTGCTCCAGCGGGAACACCGGATCGATCGCCCCGTGCACCACCAACGTGGGCGCGACGATGTCACCGAACCCACCACTCCGAGGTGCGTCGAACTCGATGCAGAAGTGGTTCGTCATCGCCGACTGCACGTTCACGCTCCGTGCCACGTCCTCAACGGCAAGCCGACGCACGGCCTCTTCGTCGAAGAAGGGCGACGCACCGGCGTACGCGCGCAGCACCGACACGATGTTCTCCACGTCGGACGACGACTGCTGCCCCGACGCCTCCATGAACGCCTCGGTCATCGGCGGCAACCCGGGATCACCGGTCGTGGTGGCCAGGAACGTCAGCGACGCCACCCGGTCCGCGTGCTCGACGCCCAGCGCCAGTGCGATCGCCCCGCTCATCGACCGCCCGACCACGTGCGCCCGTGCCACGCCCAGCGCGTCCAAGATCCCGACGGCGTCCAGCACCATGTCGGACAGCGCGTAGCCGGGCTCACCGGGCGGATAGCTGACGGACAACCCCGTGTCGCGGTTGTCGTAGCGGATCACGAACCGCCCGCGTGCTGCGAGAGCCGTGCACAACTCCGTTTGCCACCACAGCATGGACGCGCACGCGCCGTGGATCAGCAAGACGGCCGGGTCACGAGGATCGCCGAACGTCTCGACGCACAGTTCCACTCCGTTGATGTTCATCAGCGCACCGCCGGTCCATCGCGCAGCACGCCGCGCACGTGATCCACCGAGAGAGAAGCAGGGTCGAACGCCGTCAGGCACCACGTGGCCCCGGCCCGAACGAACGGCGACACGTCGGCGCCGGGCTCGACCTCGCAGACGTAGTCGAACGGTCCGTCACCGGTTCTCAGGGCCTGCACCCGCCCCACGGCGTCCGCGAACTCATCGGCCGAGGAGAGGTTCACCGGGAAGAACCCGTCGAGGCGGGCGGCGCGGCGCATCGGTCGTTGCCTCCCAGGGAAACCCGCCGCCCACACCGGTATTCCAGGCCGTTGCACCGGCCGAGGCAGGAACGTCACACCGTCCACTGTGTAGTGCTTACCGCGGTGGTGCACGGTCTCGCCCGACCACGCCGCCCGCAGGACCTCCAGCGACTCGTCGAGCATCTCGCCGCGCACCCGGTCGTCGCACTCCTCGCCGGTCCGGGAGAACTCACCGGCGAACCGGTCGCTGCCGAGGCCCACGCCGAGCACGAGCCGGCCGCCGCCGAGCAGGTCCAGCGAGGCGGTCTCGCGGGCGAGCTTGACCGGGCGGCGGCGGGTGACCGCCGAGACCATCGGCCCGAACCGCAGCGTCGAGGTCGCGGCGGCGACGGCGGCCAGCGTGATCCACGGGTCGGCCACGTGCGTCACCGGCTCGCGCCACCGCAGGTGGTCCCAGACGAAGAGCCCGGCCCAGCCCGCCTCCTCCGCCTCGGCGGCCAGGCGGGCGACGAGCAGCGGGTCGGCGAGCGAGTCGAAGAGCGGCAGCCAGAGCGCGCATCGAGGGTTCATACCGGCAACGCTAGGAACGATCGAGCATCAACAAAAGCGATAGATTCTGCTCGGAACAACCAGCTGTGCTTATCATCAGCTCGTGCTGGACCTCCGTCACCTCGCCACCCTGGACGCCGTCACCGCGGAAGGCACCTTCGGCCGCGCCGCCGACCGCCTCGGCTACACGCAGTCGGCCGTGAGCCAGCAGGTGGCCGCGCTGGAGAAGACCGTCGGCGGCGCCGTGTTCGACCGCCCGGGAGGCCCGAAACCGGTCCGCCTCACGCCGTTGGGCGAGGTCGTGCTGGCCCACGGACGTGAGCTCCTGGCCCGTGCCGCCGCCACCGAGGACGCCGTCGAACGGTTCCGGGCGGGCGAGGGCCGGGTCGACGTCGGCACGTTTCAGAGCGTCACCAACGTCCTGCTCCCGGCCGTGGTGCGCCAGATCCTCGACGAGCATCCCGCCGCCGACATCCGGCTGTTCGAGGAGGAGCCCGACCAGCCGCGCGTCGACGGCCTGGACCTGCTCTTCTTCGACGGGAGACTGAAGGGCGAGGTCGAGCAGACCAAGATCCTCGACGACCCGTACGTGCTGGTCGCGCGCCGCGGCCAGTTCCCGGACGGCCCGGTCGCGCTGCGGGCACTGCACGGCACGCCGATGGTCGCCCAGCCGCCGATCTGCGACCAGGCCAGGGTCGAACGGATCTACGCCGACGCCGGTGTCGCCCCGCTGATCGTGTTCCGCACGGCCGACAACCGCGGCGTGCTCTCGATGGTCCGCGCCGGCCTGGGCGTGGCCGTCGTGCCGAGACTCGCCCTGGACCTGCGGGAAGGCCTGTCCACGCACGAGCTCGAACCGGCGCTGCCGCCGCGCGAGATCTACCTTGCCTGGCAGGCGAACCGGACCCTGTCGCCGCTGGCCACCCGCGTCCTGGAGCTGACCAGGAACGCCGCGAGCAGGCTCTAGTCGCGCGGCCCGCGCAACGTCAGCACCACCCGCAGCACGTGCTCGACGGCCGCCGGGAACACCGCTCCCCGCAGCTCGTCGCGGTGCACCAGGGTCTGCCCGGCGAACTCGACCATGCGCTCCGGCCCCACCCGCCGCACCACGAGCGCGGCGACCTCCTCCAGGTCGAGGCCCGGGTTGTCGACACGAGCCAGCGCGAACTCGACGATCAGCTCCTCGTCACTCATCCGTTCCTCCCCGACTCATCGGATCTTCCCACCGATACAGGTCGAAAACATGCGCTGGACCGATGATCCGGACCACCCGCACGCTGTCTCCCATGAAGTTCTCGCGGCCAGGAGCCCGCAGCTGGCGATGCCCGCCCGCGCCCACCGAGGTGCGGGAGTTCCACGCAGGACTGCCCGGCTACGCACCCACTCCGCTGACCGAACTGCCGGCGCTGGCCGCGGAGCTCGGGGTCGGCCGCCTGTTCGTCAAGGACGAATCCTCCCGGCTCGGCCTGCCCGCTTTCAAGGCTCTCGGCGCGTCCTGGGCCGTTCACCGGGTGCTCGAACGCCGTTCGGGTCAGGTCACGCTCACCACCGCGACCGACGGAAACCACGGCCGCGCGGTCGCGCGCATGGCCCGGCTGCGCGGTCAGCGGGCCCACGTCTTCGTGCCGAGCACCGTGCCCGAACGGGCGGTCGCGGCCATCCGCGCCGAGAACGCCGAGGTCACGGTGGTCGACGGCACGTACGACGACGCGGTCGCCCAGGCCGCGAACGCGGACGGGGTCCTCGTGCAGGACATGGGGTGGCCCGGCTACGAGGAGGTCCCGGCCTGGATCGTCGAGGGCTACGGCACGCTCTGCCACGAGATCGACGAGCAGCTCGACGCGGAACCCGGCCTGGTCGTCGTCCCGGTCGGCGTCGGGTCGTTCGCGCAGGCCGTGATCACCCACTACCGCAGCCGCGACTCCCGCACGCGACTCCTCGCCGTCGAACCGGACAGCGCCGCGTGCGTCCTCGAAAGCCTCAGGGCGGACGAGGTCACGACCGTCCCCACCGGCGACACGATCATGGCCGGGCTCAACTGCGGCACACCGTCCACCACCTCCTGGCCCCACCTCCGCAACGGACTGGACGCCGCCGTCTCGATCTCCGAAGCCGACTGCACCAAGGCGATGCAGGACCTCCACGCGCAGAACGTCCACTCAGGACCGTGCGGCGCTGCATCTCTTGCCGGACTCCGTGCCATGCGTGACGAGTTCGGTCCACTCGACACCGTCGTTCTCATCAGCACCGAAGGACGCCCGTGAACCCACGTGACCTGCTGGCAGAACTGATCTCCATCGACTCGGTCAACCCCGACCTCGTCCCCGGAGGCAACGGCGAGGGCGAGATCGCCGACTTCCTCACCACCTGGTTCCACACCAACGGCTTCGAGGTCCACCGCCTCGAACAACGGCCCGGCAGGCCGTCGATCGTCGCGGTCAGAAAGGGCACCGGCGGCGGGAGGTCGTTGATGCTCAACGGCCACGTCGACACCGTCGGCCTCGCCGGGTACGACGGCGACCCGCTGAAGCCCGTGGTCCGGGACGGCAGGATGTTCGGCCGCGGCACCTTCGACATGAAGGGCGGCATCGCGGCCATGATGGTCGCCGCCGCCAGAGCCACCGAACGCCCGCTCCGAGGCGACGTCATCGTCGCGTGCGTGGCCGATGAGGAACACGGCAGCTTCGGCACGGAGGAGGTCCTCGACCACTTCACCGCCGACGCCGCCATCGTCACCGAGCCCAGCCACCTGGAGGTCACGCTGGCGCACAAGGGTTTCGTGTGGTTCGACGTCGAGATCGCGGGCAGGGCGGCCCACGGCTCACGACCGGAGCTGGGCATCGACGCCATCGCGAAGGCCGGCCACTTCCTCGTGGCGCTCGAACAGCTCGCCCGGGACCTCGAAGACGGCCCGCGCCACGCCCTGCTCGGCACCGGCACGGTGCACGCGTCGCTGATCAGCGGCGGCGAGGAGGCCTCGACCTACCCGTCCGCCTGCCGGATCACCCTCGAACGCCGCACGGTCCCCGGCGAGTCACCGCAGCAGACCGAGGACGAGCTGCGCGCGATCCTCGGACACCTGACCGCCACGGTCCCGGACTTCACCGCCACGCTCACCCGAGGCCTCGCCAGGGACCCGTTCGAGGCCGACCCGGACGCCGAGATCGTCCGCACGCTGATCGCGAACCTCGGCGCGCCGCCGGTCATCCGCGCCGAGCCGTTCTGGACCGACTGCGCGCTGCTGGACCGCGCCGGGATCCCCTGCCTGCTGTTCGGTGTCGACGGCGCGGGTGCCCACGCGGCGGCCGAGCACGTCGACCTGGCGTCTCTCGACCGGCTCACCGACGTCCTGACCGGCACGATCACCGAGTTCTGTCGCTAGGTTGACTTCCCGGGGAGTACGAGGGGGAACCGGGGATGCCACGCAAGGAACGTCCGCTCGACGCGGGCGACTCAGCCGTGCTCGCGTTCGCGCGGGAGCTCAGGTCGTTGCGGGAGCGGGCGGGCAGCCCGACCTACCGCCGGCTCAGCTCGCTGACGCACTACTCGGAGGCGGCGCTGTCGCAGGCCGCCGCCGGGCGCAAGCTGCCGACGTTGCAGGTCACGCTCGCCTACGTGCGGGGGTGCGGGGGTTCCGAGGAGGAGTGGGAACGCCGCTGGCACGCCGTCGCCGCGGACGAGGCGCCGCCGGAGCAGGACCCCGGCTCGCCCTACGCGGGCCTGAAGGCGTTCGGGCGGGAGGACGCCGAACGGTTCTTCGGCCGCGACCGCCTGATCGACCGGCTCACCCGTCAGGTGGAGGACGAACGGGTCGTCGTGGTCGTGGGCGCGTCCGGCGCGGGCAAGTCGTCGCTGCTCAGGGCCGGTCTGATGCCCCGGCTCGGCGACCACGCGGTGCTGTTCACGCCCGGCCCGAGCCCGCTCGAGGAGTGCTCCCGGGCGGTGCGGGACGCCGGCGAGGACACCGTGCTCGTGGTCGACCAGTTCGAGGAGATCTTCACCCTCTGCGAGGACCGGGACGTCCGCAGGCGGTTCGTCGACGCGCTCACGGCGCACCGGGTCGTGCTGGGCGTGCGGGCCGACTTCTACGGCCACTGCACGGACTTCCCCGTGCTGGTCGAGGCGATGGGGCGGGCCCAGCTCACCGTCGGCCCGATGAGCACGGACGAGCTGCGCGCGGCGATCGTCCAGCCCGCGCGGCGCATCGGGCACGCCGTCGAGACCGCGCTGGTCGCCGAGCTCGTCGCGAACTGCGCCGAGCAGGCCGGAGCGTTGCCGTTGCTCTCGCACGCCCTGCTGGAGACGTGGCACCGCCGGAAGGGCAACACCCTGACGTTGCAGGGGTTCCGCGCCGCCGGCGGGTTCGAGGGCGCGCTCTCCCGCACGGCCGAGTCGGTGTTCGCCGGTCTCACCGAACGGCAGCAGGAGGTCGTGCGGTCGCTGTTCCTCCGGCTCACCGCGATCGGGGACGGCACCGAGGACACCAAGCGCCGCGTCCACCGGGGCGAGCTCGACGACGAACCGGACGCCGCGCTGGTGCTGGAGGCGCTGACCACCCACCGGCTCGTCACGGTCGACCACGACCGCATCGAGATCACGCACGAGGCGTTGCTGCGTTGCTGGCCGCGGCTGCGGGAGTGGCTCGCGGCCGACCGCGACGGCCTGCGCGCCCACCGCGACCTGGCCGAGGCGGCGACCGTCTGGGAGTCGCTCGACCGCGATCCCGGCGCGCTCGCCCGCGGCGCCCGGCTCGCCTCGTTCCGCCCGTGGCTGGCCGAGCCGCCGCACCCGCTGACGGCCCGCGAACACGAGTTCCTCACCGCCAGCGTCGCCGCGGAGTCCGCCGAGCTCGCGAGCACCCGCCGGGGCCGGCGGGTGCTGCAGGTGCTCGTGGGCCTGCTGACCCTGCTGCTGATCGTCGTCACCGGCATCAGCGTCACGGCGATGCAGGCCACCAGGGAGGCGACGAACCAGCGCAACAGCGCTCTCTCGCAGAAGGTCGCCCAGGACGCCCAACGCCTGCGCGCCAGCGATCCCGCGCTGGCAGCCCAGCTCGCGCTCGCCGCGTACCGGCTCTCCCCCACGCCCGATGCCCGCAGCGCCGTGCTCAGCGCGTTCACGCCTTCCTACGCCACCCGCCTGACGAGCCACCACGACAACGTCAACTCCGTCGCCTACTCGTCCCAGCGCAAGCTGCTCGCCAGCGCGAGCCGCGATCGCACGGTCGAGGTCGTCGACGTGACCGACCCGCACCACCCGCGAGACGTCGCGAAGCTCACCGGCCACACCGACAACGTCGTGAAGGTCGATTTCAACTCCGCCGGCACGATCCTGGCCACGGCCGGATGGGACCGCACGGCCCGGCTGTGGGACACGAGCACAGGAACCGCGCTCGCCACCCTCTCCCACGCCGGCGAGGTCAACGCCGTGGCGTTCAGCGCCGACGACCGGGTCCTCGCCACCGCGAGCACCGACGGGTTCGTCCGGCTGTGGGACCTCACCGACCCGCGCAGCCCGCGCCAGACCACCGAGCTGCGTCACCCCGGGTCGGTCATCTCGCTCGCGTTCGGCCCGGACCGGCTCGTCGCCGGCACCTGGGACGGCTCCGCGCTGCTGTGGGACCTGAAGGCCGGCACCTCGCGCACGCTGCCGGGCAAGGGCCCGGTCCACGCCGTCGCCCTCAGCCCGGACGGGCAGAGCATCGCGACGAGCCACGACCGCGACGTCCAGGTCTGGCCGGCGAACGGTGGCGAGCCGCGCACCCTCGCCGGTCACACCGACGTCGTGCGCGGCCTCGCGTTCAGCCCCGACGGCCGTCTCGCCAGCACGTCGGTCGACCGCACCGCCCGCGTCTGGGACCTCGACCGGCCGGGCCCGCTCGTGCTGGCGGGACACACCGCCGGGGTCGTCGCGGCCGTGTTCGCCGCAACGACGCTGGTGACCGCGAGCGACGACCACACCGTCCGGTTGTGGGACCTGCCCGGCGAGCTCCTCGAAGCCCACAGCGACTCGGTCTACTCCGTCGCCACGAACGGCAGCACCGTCGCGACCGGCAGCTACGACCGCACGGTGACGCTGTGGCGGGACGGCCGGCTCCTGACCGTCCTGACCGGGCCCGCCGACGCCGTCAACACGGTCAGGTTCACGCCCGACGGCAAGACCCTGCTGGCAGCGAGCGCCGACCACCGCGTGCACCGCTGGGACGTCAGCGGCACCACACCGGTGAAGCTCCCCGGCCTCGCGGGCCACACCGACGCCGTCAACGCGCTGGCCATCAGCCCGGACGGCTCGACGATCGCCACCGCGGGCACGGACCGCACGATCGTGCTGTGGGACGCGAGGACCGGCGCCTCGACCGGCACCCTGGCGGGCCACTCGGACTCCGTCGAGACCCTCGCGTTCAGCCCCGACGGCCGTCGCCTGGCCAGCGGCTCCGGTGACTTCAGCGTGCGCGTCTGGGACATCGCGCTGGGCCGCGTGACCACGCACATCAGCGGCCGGTCGCACGTCGTGAAGTCGGTCGCGTTCAGCCCGGACGGCAGGTTCCTCGCCACCGGCGGCACCGACTTCGCCGTCCGCGTGTGGGATGCCGTGACCGGTGGGCTCGACGCCGAGCTCACCGGCCACACCGACACCGTGCACGCCGTGGCGTTCTCGCCCGACGGCACGACCCTGGCCAGTGCGAGCGCGGACCACGACGTCCGGCTCTGGCGGACCGGCGACCGCACCCCGCTCGCCACCCTGTCCGGCCACACCGACCGCGTCTACGCGCTCGCGTTCCTCCCCGACGGCCGCACGCTGCTCAGCGCGGGCGGCGATCGGACGGTACGAGCGTGGGAGGCCGACGTCGGCCACGCCGCCGAACGCATCTGCGCCGCGGTGTCGCCGCCCCTGTCCGCCCCCGACTGGAACCGCTACTTCCCGGACGTCGACCTCACCCCGCCCTGTCCCTGACGACCTTCGTCAGGACGATCTCGGCAGGCTCACCTCGTCACTCATGCTCTCCCCCTTCTCCCGCTGCCTGTGTAGCGGGAGAAGGTTCTTCACGGTCGAGACGCCGGCGTGAAGAAACAAAGGTGAACAACGGCGATCTTGACGTTCCCCGAACAAATCCCGAACCACGCCCGTCCGGAGGTCCGGCACCGTATCGCCCCGAACGGTTCTCGCCGATCTCGAGAGGGGACATCTCATGAAACTCAGACACGTGGTGTGCGGGTTGGGCACGGCGGTCGTGCTGTTGTTCGGGGGCGTGCCGGCGACCGCCGCGGCACCGGCACGCCTGTCGGTCGAGGGGGCCGACGTGGTCGATCCGGCGGGGAACCCGATCGTGCCGCGCGGCTACAACTGGGGGCAGTGGGGCACGGTCCAGCCGCAGGACGGGACGGACAACGCGGCGGCCGGCGCGAACTCGGTGCGGATCCCGCTGCGCTGGTGGGGTGAGTGGAAGGACGGCGTCGACAGCCGCGACCCGGACCCGGCCAACCCCAGCCACATCAAGGCGGGCCACCTGGCGCTGCTCGACCAGACCGTCGAGCAGGCGAGTGCGGCGGGCCTCTGGATCACGCTGTTCGTGGACTCCGACCACGGCCAGGGCGCGGAGGGGCGCCCGGACAACTTCTGGACGAACCCCGTGATGAAGCAGCAGTTCAAGGAGGTCTGGCAGTTCCTCGCGAAGCGCTACAAGACCAAGGCGTACGTGGGGATGTACGAGATCCTTCCCGAACCGAAGCCGATCGGGGTCGACGACGCGGGGGTGAAGGCGTTCTACGACGAGATGATCGGTGTGATCCGGGGGATCGACCGCCGGACACCGATCGTCGTCGGACCCAACGACAACTACGCGTGCAGCCGTCTCGAAGGCGCGTACACGACGGTCGACCCGAAGGTCGTCTACACCTGCAACTACTTCATCTTCAGCGAGCCCCTGAACCGGATCGGGCAGATCACCTCCTTCCGCGCCGCGCACGACGTGCCGGTGTGGATCAACCAGGTCGGCGTCGAGAGCGGGGACGACGACGCGAAGGCGAAGGCCCGCAAGGTGCTGCAGGCCTTCGACGACAACGGCATCGGCTGGGCGTGGTGGACCTACCGGATCAGCGGCCTGAACCCGGACACGCACGGCATCTACTACGCCGACCCCTCCGAGCCCGACGGCTGGCACCTCAAGCCGGCGTGGCTCGCGTTGGTGAACGGCTACCTCGCCGCATGACCGGTTCCTCGACGTAACGCCAGCTGAGCGCCGCCGCCACGATCGTGAGCACCGCCGCGACCGGTCCGGCGGCGGCGCCCAGCTCCGGCCGCAGCCACAGCGTCAGCGGGTAGTTCCAGAGGTAGGCGCCGTAGGACAGGGTGCCCAGCGCGACCAGCGGCCTGATCGGCGTCGCCACCTGCTCCCACTTCGACCAGACGAGCAGCAGCACCGCCGTGCAGGCCGCGATCGCCGGTCCCGCCACGAGGTAGGTCAGCGCGTGGCCCCGCAGCGGAACGATCGACAGCACGGCGAGTCCGGTCAGCGCGATCGGCACGGCCCAGCGTGGCGCGGTGGTCAGCTCGAGCCTGGTCGCGGCGCCGATCACGAAGCACACGAACCACGACGTCGGCAGCGCGTACGCGTTGTCGGCGTTCGGCCACAGCCAGACCAGCGTGGCCATGCAGGCCGCGAGCGCTCCCAGCGCCGTGACGACGAGGACTGCGCCCGTGCGGTTGCGCACCCACGCGAAGGCGAGGAGCGCCGGCCACAGAAGGTAGAACTGCTCCTCGGTGGCGAGCGTCCAGCCGTGGAACGCCGCCGGGCTCACGCCGCTGATCGGCAGGTTGCCCGTGAACGTGACCAGCACGATCACCGTCTTGAGCAGCCTGTCGCGCTCCCCCAGCGGATCGAACACCAGCGTGACGACGGCGAAGACGACCACGAGCGCTATCAACGCGGGCAGCAGCCGGCGCGCCCGCCGCAGGTAGAACCGCTTGAAGTCGACACGTCCCTTCGCCTGCAACTCCCGTTGCAGGACGCCGGTGATCAGGTAGCCGCTGAGCGTGAAGAACACGACCACGCCGACCACCCCGGCACCGGGGAACACGTCGGGGAACGCGTGGCGCAGCATCACGAGGAGGATCGCGATGCCGCGCAGCACGTCCAGTCCGGCGATGCGCCTCACCGCATCGCTCCCCGCACGAGCTTGTCCAGCAGGTCCGGATAGGACAGTCCGGCGGCCGCGAACATCTTGGGCACCTGCGACTCCGCCGTCATGCCCGGCATGGTGTTGACCTCGTTGAGCACGAACCCCTGGTCGGTGAGGAAGAAGTCGACCCGCGCGAGCCCACGGCAGCCGAGCGCCTCGTAGACCCGGAGCGCCGCGTCCTCCACCGCCTTGAGCTCGGTGTCCTCCAGCGGCGCGGGGACCACGAACTGGGCGCTGCCGTCGTACTTCACGGTCGTGTCGAAGAGCCCGGGCACCCGGATCTCCAGCGGCGGACCGGTCCGGCGGCCCTCGTCCGGGTCGTCCAGCACCGCGATGTCGATCTCCCGGCCGTCCAGGACCTCCTCTACCAGCACGCGGTCGTCGAGTTCCAGCGCCCGGCGCACCGCGGGTTCGAGGTCCTCCTCGCGTTCGACGAGCGTCACGCCGAAGCTCGACCCCGCCGCCACCGGCTTCACCACGACCGGACCGGCGAAGTCCACAGTGGACGCGTCGGTGACCAGCACTCCCTTCGCCGTGCGGACCCCGACCGCCTCGGCGACGAGCTTGGTGGCCCACTTGTCCATCGCGAGCGCACCGGCCCGCAGCGGCGAGCCCACGTACGGCACGCCCGCCAGCTCGCACAGACCCGCCAGCGTGCCGTCCTCCCCCAGCGGCCCGTGGACCAGCGGCAGAACCACGTCGCAGGTCGCCAGCACGTCGAGCGCGGCGGCGAGGCTGCCGGACGTGAGCGTGTCCAGCACCTGGCCGTCCTGGCCGTGCCACCGCCCGTCGCGGCCGATCGTGAGCGGCACGACCTCGTACCTCGCCGGGTCGAGCGCCCCGCGCACCGACGCCGCCGACGCCACCGAGACGTCGTGCTCGCAGTTCTGCCCGCCGCCGATCACGGCCACGCGGATGCCCCTCATCGAACGCTCCTCCGCACCCTCGCCCCGATGCCCGTCACGATCTCGTGCGGGATCGTTCCCGCCCACCGAGCCCAGTCCCCGACCGTCGGCTCGCCGTTCTCCCCCGGCCCGAACACCACCGCCTCGTCCCCCGGCGCCACCCCGTCGTCCCCGACGTCCACCACGACCTGGTCCATCGAGATCACCCCGACGACCGGCCTCCGGCGCCCTGCCAGCCACACCTCCGCGCGGCGGGAGGCGGTGCGCGGCAGGCCGTCCGCGTAGCCCACCGGCAGCAGCGCCAGCGTCGTCTCGCGGCCGGTGACGTGCGCGTGCCCGTACCCGACCCCCGTTCCCGCCGCGACCCGCCGCACCTGGACCACCGGCGCCGTGAACCGCAGGGCGGAGCGCAGCCGGGTGGTCCCGGACGGGTCGATTCCGACCAGTCCGGCCCCGATCCGGACGACGTCCAGGTGGGTGCCGGGGTCGGTCAGCGCGGCGCTCGTGGCCGCGAGGTGCCGCACCGAGGGCTCGAGGCCCGCCTGGCGCGCCATCTCGACTCCCCTGGCGAACGCGCGCTTGCCGGGCTCACTCGCTCCAGCTGTGTCGGCACAAGGCAGATGTCCCATCACTCCGACGACCGAGACCCTCCCGGCCAGTTCCGCACGGCGTGCCGCCGACATCAGCGACAGCCACGACTCCGGCGCGGCCCCGTCCCGCGCCATTCCCGTGTCCAGCTGCAGGTGCACCCGCACCCCGGCGTCCAGTGACGTCAGGTGCTCGAGACTCGGGACGCTCAGGTCGATCCCGTACCGGACGGCCGTGCGCACGTCCACGTCGACGGGGTTGAGCCAGCTGAGGACCGGAGCGTCCACACCGGACTCGCGCACCGCGACGGCCTCCGCCAGCGACGTGACCCCGATCCACGTCGCTCCACTCGCGACGGCCGTGCGCGCGACGTCCCCCAGGCCGTGCCCGAACCCGTCGGCCTTCACCACCGCCATGACGCCACCCCGCGCCCACGAGACGAACCGTCGCGTGTTGGCGGCCACCGCGTCGAGGTCCACCGAGAGCCCGGGCGCCGCCGAGACCTGGCGGACGCTCGTCACGAGCGCGCCCACGCAGGCACCTCCACCGGTCCGTAGACGGCGTGGTCGGCCCCGCTGAGCAACGCCCAGTAGCGGTCGCCGTAGGACCAGTGCCACCACTCGGTCGGATAGTTGATCAGGCCGGCGTTCCCGAGCGCGCCGGCCAGCACTGTTCGGTTGTGGCGGGCCTCGTCGTCGACCTGCGCGCCGAAGAAGCACGTGCCGTCGCTCTCCTCAGGCGTGGCGTCGACCGCCGTGCCCATCCACAGCTCCGCCCCCGACGTCGTGACCAGCGTCAGGTCGACAGCCGCCCCCGCGACGTGCGGCGCGACGGACAGCGGCGCCACGAACCGGCTCGACAGCCGGCCGAGCTCGACGGCGTCGGCGCGCGGGTGGAGCTCCGCCAGCTCGGCCGTGTACCGCTCGATGATCGCGCTCTGGTCGGCGACGCTGCGGTGCCCCTCGATCACCCGCAGGTCCACACCGGACGGAAGCAGCGCGCGAGCCACGTCGAGCCGTCGCGCGAGCCCCTCCCGCACCAGCACGCCGGGTGCGTAGTCCAGTGGCACCAAAGGATCCCCGTTGTCGAGCACGCGAACGGCGCGCACGATCGGATCGGCTAGCAGGATGGTCATGCAGCCAACCTAGGAAGCCGCGTCCACTCCGGACTCCTTCTCCAGGCCACGCGCCGCCGCCGTTCGGCCGGTTCGGCGCGGAGAACATCGGCCGAACGGCTGAGAACCCGCACGCCGCGCCGGAATTCGGCAGACTGGCGGGGTGACCCGACTCAGGACGACCTGACGTGCACGCCGCCGGCCTGGTGCTGCACCCGCAACGAGACTCCGCCGCCGCCGTCGAGGCGATCCTCGGCTGGGCGACCCACCGCGGTGTCGAGATCCTCGGCATCGCCGACGAGATCCAGCGCCTGCGATGCGAGGCCACCCCGGTCACACCGGAGGAGCTGGGCCGCCGCGCCGACCTGGTCGTGAGCCTCGGCGGTGACGGCACGATGCTGCGCGCGATGCGTCTCGCCGACGGCGAGAAGGCCCCGGTCCTGGGCGTCAACCTGGGCAAACTCGGCTTCCTGGCCGAGGTCGACGTCCCCGACCTGCCCGCCGCCCTGTCCGCGATCGACGCGCACGACTTCACCGTCGAACCCCGCCTCGCCATCGACGCGGAGTTCCTCGGCCAGAGGATCACCGCGTTCAACGACATCGCCGTGGTCCGCGTCCCCGGCGACGGCAGCGCGCGGGTCGCCGTCCACGTGGCGGGCCAGCCGTTCGTCAGCTACGCCGCCGACGCCGTCATCGTCGCCACCCCGACGGGGTCCACCGCGTACAGCTTCTCGGCGGGAGGCCCGATCACCAGCCCGTCCGTCGAGGCGCTGCTGGTCACCCCGGCCTCCCCGCACTCCGCGTACAACCGGGGCGTGGTGCTGTCGGTGAACGACCAGGTGGACCTCGACCTGCTCCCGTCGAGCGGCCGCCTGGCCGTCGAGGTCGACGGCATGGTCGCGGGCTACGTCGAGCCCGGTCAGCGGGTGTCGTTGCGCGGACGGGCCGCGGCGGCGCGGGTGGTGCGGCTCGGGATGACGACGTTCTACCAGCGGGCGCGGCGCAAGCTGCGGCTCACGGACTCGGCGGAGCTCGGATGAGGCTGCGCGAGTGGACCGTCGCGGACGCGGGCTGGTACGCGGAGGCCACCAGGGACCCGGAGGTCCAGCGGTTCACGACCGACCCGCCCACGATCACCGAGGAGCAGGTCGCGGCCGCGATCGAGGCCCTGCCCGGCAACGCCGCCACCGCGTCGTTCTGCATCGAGGACGGCGGCGAGCGCTGCGGCAACGTCGCCGTCGACGTGGCCGACGGCATCGGCCACGTGTCCTACCTCGTGGCCGCCGGAGCGCGGGGCCGCGGGCTGGCGTCCCGGGCGCTGACGGAGTTCGTCGCGTGGATCCTCGCGAACCGCTCCGTGACCGAGCTGCGGCTGTGGACGCACCGGGACAACGTCGGCTCGCGCAAGGTCGCCGAACGCGCCGGGTTCGTCCGCGATCCCGCCCGCGACGAGGACCGCGAGATCAAGGGTGTCGTCTGGCCGACGGTCGCCTACCACCTCGTTCCCTGATCTCCAGCCAGGCTCGAGCCCCGCTTGTTCGGATGTCTGCGCCGAGCACACCGGAGGGGGCAGGGGACGATGGAACTGAACAGGCGCAAGATGTTCGCGCTGGGCGCGGGTGCCGCGCTCGCCGCGAGCACGGGGACCGCCGGTGCCGACGCGGAGAGGACGGCGCCCGAGCCGAACCTCCCCGGCTTCCAGCACAACTACGCGCAGGTCAACGGGGTGCGCCTGCACTACGTCACCGGCGGGCGGGGCGAACCGCTGCTCCTGCTGGCGGGCTGGCCGCAGACCTGGTGGCTGTACAACAAGATCCTGCCCGCCCTCGCGACGAGGTTCCGCGTGATCGCGGTCGACATGCGAGGGCAGGGCGGCTCCAGCAAGCCCGCGGGCGGCTACGACAAGAAGACGATGGCGACCGACCTGCACGAGCTCGTCAAGAAGCTCGGGTACAGCAAGGTCAACGTCGTCGGGCACGACCTGGGCAGCATGGTCGCGTTCTCGTTCGCGGCCAACTTCCCGGACGCGACGAAGAAGGTCGCGTTCATGGACGTGCTGCACCCCGACGAGAGCTTCTACCAGATCCCGCTGCTCCCGCCGCCGGGTGGATTCAGCGTGTGGTGGTTCGCGTTCAACCAGGTCATGGGCCTGCCCGAACAGCTGCTGGCCGGCCGGTTCCGCTACCTGATCGACTGGCTCTTCGCGAACACGGCGTTCACGCCGTCCGCCATCGACGAGCGGTCGCGGCGGATCTACGCGCAGAACTACAACTCGGCGGACGCCATCCGCGCGAGCAACGGCTGGTACCAGGCTTTCCACCAGGACATCGCGGACGGCAAGACGTACGCCAAGCTGGCGGTACCCGTGCTGGGCCTCGCCTCGATCTCGTCGTACGACCAGTTCCTGGGAGCGCTGCCGAACGTCGCGAACCAGTTCGAGGTCGTGCGGGTCGACGGGTCCGGCCACTGGCTCGCCGAGGAGCAGCCGGACTTCGTCGCCGGCGAGATCGTGCGGTTCTTCAGCTGACCGGACGTGCCGAGGGGATGAACGCCGCGACCACGACTGCGAGCAGCGCGGTCGCGGCGCCCAGGCCCATGATGAGCTGGAAGCTGAACGGCGCACCCACCTGCGTGAGCACCACACCGGCCACGGCGCTCGACACCGACGTGCCGATCGCCCGCATCAGCGTGTTGAGGCTGTTGGCCGCGGCCGTCTCCGAGGTCGGCACCGCGCCCATGATCAGGGCGGGCATCGCGCCGTAGCCCAGGCCGATGCCGGCGCCGATCACGGCCGAGACGACGACGAGCTGCCAGATCTCGGTCAGCATGAACACCCCTGCGCCGTACCCGAAGGCGACCACCAGCGCGCCCAGGATCAGCGTGGTGCGGGGGCCGCGGGCGTTCGAGATGCGCGCGGACACCGGCGCCGTCGCCATCATGACCAGGCCGGACGGCACCAGCACCAGACCCGTGACGAGCAGCGACTGCCCGAGGCCGTGACCCGTGGCGACGGGCAGCTGCAGGACCTGCGGCAGCACCAGCGACTGCGCGAACAGGGCGAACGCGAACGACACCGACGCGATGTTGGTCAGCAGCACCTGGCGCCGCGCGGTGGTGCGCAGGTCGACCAGCGGCTGTGGTGACCTCAGCTCCCACCAGCCCCACAGACCCAGGACGACCGCCGCGGCGAGGAACAGGCCCGTGACGGCGCTACCGCTCCACGCGGACGCCTTCGACACGCCGAGCAGCAGGCAGATCAGCGCGACCGAGAGCCCGAGCGCGCCGGGGAAGTCGAAGCGCCCGCCGCTGCGGACCGGTGACTCCGGCACCCAGACCAGCACCGCCACCAGGGCGAGGACGCCCGCTCCCGCCGACGTCCAGAACAGCATGTGCCAGTCGCTCTGCTCGACGAGGAGTGCCGCGGCGGGCAGGCCGAGCGCGCCGCCGACACCGAGCGAGGCGCTCATCAGCGCGGTCGCCCCGGCCAGCCGTTCGCGTGGCAGCTCGTCGCGCATGATGCTGATGCCGAGCGGGATCACGCCGACGGCCATGCCCTGCACCACGCGTCCGACGATGAGCGGCACCAGCGAGTAGCTCAGCGCTCCGATGATCGAGCCCACGACCACCATCACCAGGCTGACCAGCAGCATGCGGCGCTTGCCGTACATGTCGCCGAGCCGGCCGATGACCGGCGTCGCGACCGCGCTGGCGAGCAGCGTCGAGGTGATGACCCAGGTGGTGTCGCCGGGCGACGAGCCCAGGAGCTGGGGGAACCTCGGCAGGAGCGGGATGACGAGGGTCTGCATCAGCGAGACGACGATGCCGCCCATCGCGAGCACGGCCACGACGACGTTCGGGCGCGTCACCGGACGCGTTTCTTCGAGGAGCACGCGATCGAGTCTAAGTCAGTCACTTGACTTAACATCGAGCGGTGCAAGGATGTCCCGGATGTCCGAAGCGGAAGTGACGATGAACAAGGTGGACGCCCGGTCCAGGGCGGAGCGCGCGCACGCCACCCGCGAGCTGATCCTCACGGCGGCCGAGCGGCTCTTCGCCGAGCACGGGGTGGTGGCCGTGTCGAACCGCCAGGTCAGCGAGGCTGCCGGGCAGGGCAACAACACGGCGGTCGGCTACCACTTCGGCACCAAGGCCGATCTCGTGCGGGCCATCGCGCGCAAGCATCTCGCGCACGTCGAGGAGATCCGCCAGCGCAGGGTCGCGGGCCTCGGCACCTCCCCCGGCCTGCGCGACTGGCTCGAGTGCCTCGTCCGCCCCGTCACCGAGCACCTGGACGCCGTCGGCAGCCCCACCTGGTTCGCGCGGTTCGGCGCCCAGGTGATGACGGACCCGACACTGCGGCCGATCATCGTCGAGGAGACCCGCTCGTCGCCGTCGCAGGTGCGCATCCTGGCGGGCCTCAACGCCTGTCTCGCCGACCTGCCGGCCGACGTGCGGGCCGAACGCCACGACATGGCCCGCCAGCTGCTCGTGCACATGATCGCCGAACGTGAGCGCGCCCTCGCCGACGGCACCCCGACCCCGCGGGCGAGCTGGCCGGACGCGGCGACGGGGCTGGTGGACGCGCTCGTCGGCCTGTGGGGCGCGCCCGTGTCGGCCTGACCACCCCGTTGATCCGCGCTCTTCGCGGCCGCGGGACGAGACGCGTTGGACGTGGTCCCTTCCGCCCACGCCCAACGCGGCTCACGTCAGCTGTTTCAGCTCTTGAGCGCGTAGAACCGCATCGGCGCGTTCGGCTCGAACCCGATCCGCGGGTAGACGGGCGCACCGGCGGCTGTGGCGTGCAGCGTGGCACGGGTGATCCCGGTAGCCCGCCACGCCTCGTGCAACGCCTTGCGCGTGACCGCCTCGCCGTAACCCCGGCGCTCCCAGGCCGGATCGGTCGCGACCAGCACCACGAACAACCGCCCTGCCGTCTCGACCGCCCCCGCGCACGTCACCGGCACGCCGTCCCGCAGGCCCAGGTACGCGTGCACGCCGCTCTTCCACAACGCCGATCCGGCGATGCCGTCCCGTCCGGCCTCCAGGTCGAACCCGTAGGCGCGGGAGTTGATGTCCGCGTACGCCAGCAGCTGCTCGTCGGTGGTCACGCGCTCGAACGTCAGCTCCGCGTGCGACGGCTCCGGAACCGGCAGCAGGTCCCCCGCCATGCCGGTGCCGGGGAACGCGAACTCGAGGCCGGCGCGAGCGGCCAGCGCGTCGAGGTCGGCGCCCGGCGCCAGGTCCTCGAACACCCACAGGAAACCGAAGTTCTCCTTCGCCCGCATGACCTCCGCGGCCTCGGCGAAACGCTGGGCGAGCAGGTCGGCGCCGATGCCGGGCTCGGTCAGCGTGACGCAGTTCCAGAACGGGAAACGGCAGTCCGCCCACCTCACCGCGACACCGGGAAGGTCACGCACATCGGCGTCCGGATCCCGGTCCAGCACCATCGCACGCCAGCCCACGACCAGCTGCTCCACGGACTCCGCCGTCAAGTCGATCATGCGCCCGAGACTAGCCGCCTCATCATCAACGCCAGGTGGAGCCGGAACCGCCCGGACGCCGAGTCGAGCTCGAACCCGAGCGCGGCCTCGGCACGCGCCAGCCGCGCGGTCATCGTGCTGTGGTGGCGGTGCAGCACCCCGGCCGCCTTGCGGACCGACCCCGTCGTGCACAACGCGTCGAGCGCCGTGATCATGCCGGGTTCGGCGGCCAGGACGTCGAGGGCGCGGACGTCCGGCAGCGCCGCGACGCCGACCGGGTCGAGCTGCTCGGCCAGCAGCGCGAGACCGCCGAGCTTCTCCCACCACACCACGGGTTCACCGTCCGATGTGTACTTCAGCGCGAGTCGCGCGGCGTGCCACGACCTCGCGGCGTCGATCGCGGGCAGCAACGGCCCGACACCGAGCCGGCCGTCGGACCGCGGCACCTCCACGCTCAGCACCGCCCGCACGTCACCGACCAGCGCGGACCGGCCGGGCACCTCACCGATCGCCGCCAGCACCCGCAACGGCGAGGTCGCACCGATGCCCAGCAGGTGCAGCGCCCGCGAACGTTCCGCCGTGCCAACGCTTTCCGAGAGCACCAGCTCCACCAGCGCGGGATCACCCAGCTCCGGCAGCGGCACGCTGGAGTGCTCGAGCAGCACCGCGGCGGCGATCGCGAACCGTTCCAGCAGCATGTCGTCGAGCGGCGCGGGCGGGCCAGGCCGCGCGACCCAGACCCGCACACCGCCTTCGAGGGCGCGCACCGACGCCTTCGCGGGCACCGGATCGGCCGTGACCGCACCACCGGCCTCGGCCCGCAGCGAGAGCCCCTGGCCGGGCGCGTGCAGGCCGACCGGGCACCCGGCGAGCTCGGACGTGCTGCGCACCAGGGCGTCCAGGCCGGCGCGCTCGGTGATCAGGCGATCGAAGAACCCGATCACCCTCACCGCGCTCTCGGCGTCGGCGTCCAGCCCGGACAACCTCAGCAGCAGGCCCTTCATCCCGTCACCATAGCCCCGACAGGTGGCTGGCCGGGTGGCCGAATCGCCCGCCACGTGTCGGCTGCCCGCACCGCCGCTCCGAGCCGAGGATGGGTCCCATGAGCTACGACATCGACCCGGAACTGCTGCCCTGGCTCGACATGCTGCCGCAGCTGACGATGACCGACCACGAGGCGCTGCTCGCCGCCCGCGACCAGCAGTCGGCGCTGGCGGGCCTCATGCCCGCGTACGAACCGGTGAACACGATCGACGTCCGCGACGAGACGGTGCCCGGCCCGTCCGGCGCCCCGGACGTGCCGGTGCGGGTCTACGGCCGCGCGGGCCGCGAGAACCCGGTGCCGGGGCTCGTCTACATCCACGGCGGCGGGTTCGTCATCGGCAGCGTCGAGATGTTCGAGTCGCACGTGCTCAAGATCGTCGACCAGCTGGACGTCGTGGTCGTGTCGGTCGACTACCGGCTCGCGCCCGAGCACCCGTTCCCCGCACCGGTCGAGGACTGCTACGCGGCCCTGGTGTGGACGGCGACCAAGGCGGACGAGCTGGGCATCGACCCCGCGCGGCTCGGTGTCGGCGGCGAGAGCGCGGGCGGCGGGCTCACCGCCGGGACTGTGCTGCTGGCGCGCGACCGCGGTGGTCCCGGGCTGGCCTTCCAGCTCCTCGGCATCCCCGAACTGGACGACCGGCTCGACACCGAGTCGATGCGGGACTACGTCGACACCCCGCTGTGGAACCGTCCCAACGCGATCTACAGCTGGACCGCCTACCTGGGCACCGAACCGGGCGGCGACGACGTCTCGCCGTACGCCGCCCCGGCCAGGGCGACCGACCTCTCCGGCCTGCCGCCCGCGTTCGTCACCACCTGCCAGTACGACCCGCTGCGCGACGAGGGCGTCGAGTACGCACGCCGTCTCGCGCACGCGGGGGTACCGACCGAGCTGCGCCTCTACCCCGCCACGTTCCACGGCTCGTCGCTCATCGAGAGCGCCGAGATCTCCCGCCGGATGTTCGCGGACGAGGTGGAGGCGCTGCGCCGCGGGCTGAAGGTCACGGAGTCCCCGTGACCGTGCTGCCGGACCTGGTGACGTGGTAGGTGACGGTGGCGCCGCTCCAGTAGTGGAACGTCAGCGTCACTCGCGCGTTGTCGTTGACCTCGGCGAAGAACTCCGGGGTCAGCGTCGTCGCGCCGGTGGTGTAGTTCGGTGCGAACGCCTTGTCGAACTCCTTGTAGGACGTCCAGTTGTGAGGTCCGGCGTTCGACCCGTCGGCGTACTTCGCCTCCATCGTGGCCAGCAGGTCGCCGCGGAAGGTCGTCGGGATCGAGAACGAACCCGTTGTCCCGGTCGCGGCGGACAACACCGGCGTGTCGTGGGTGACGAGGTTGATCCGCCACGGCACGCCCGCCGAGAAGTGGGCCGTCAGAACGGCGTTCGTGCCGTAGGCGCGTGATCCGCTCAGCCTCGTCATCGCCGGCGACGTCAGGGTGAGCTGGTCGCCGGACACCGTGTAGTCGTTGCCCCGCACCAGTTCCGTGCTGCCCTGACGAAGGCCGCTGAACGTGGTCCCGTTGGTGTTCAACGTGATCGTCTTGGCGGTGACGGCGCTGGAGCGGGCGCTGAACACCTGGTCGGTGGACGCCGTGCCGGACCGGGTCGACCAGCTCGACTTGATCTGCGCGACCAGTTCGGGGTCACTCCACTGGAACGACGTGCGGCCGAGGTGCTGGCCGTTGTCCCACAGCATCGTCGTGATCTTCTTGGCGCGCGCGTAGTAGCCGAGGTGCTCGAAGAACTTCAGCTTCTCGCCCTGCTCGATCGTGCCGGTGTGCCGGTCGAACCCGAGCAGCCCGTACTCGCCGAGGATCACCGGGACGCCGCGCGCGACGAAGGTGTTGTACACGCGGTCGAACGAGTCGGTCAGGTCCTTCTGCGCCGTCGCGTCGTACCTCGTGCCGCCGGCGACGTTCACGCTGAACGGCCAGTAGCCGTAGTAGTGCACGGTCGCGATCAGGTTCCGGTCGTTGAAACCGCTGATCGACGTGGCCAGCTCGTCGAGGCGGGCCTGGTCGGACGACGTGTGCAGGGTGGGCAGCACGAGCAGGCGGCTCGCGTTGTTGCCGCCGGAGCTCCGCACGATGGTGCGGAAGGACGAGTTCAGCTCGTGCAGCAGCTGGGCGTTCTGGGCGTCACCCGAGCTGCCGGTGAACTGCGGTTCGTTCACGCTCTCGAAGACGAGCTCGCCCGGCGAGTTCTTGAAGGCGGCCGCCAGCTGCGTCCAGATCGCGTTGTACCGGGCGAGCACGCCGGTGCGGTTCGACGGCATGGCCGAGATCCACTGCCACGAGTCGTGGTGGATGTTGATCATCACCTGGAAGCCGTCCGCCAGCGCCCAGCCGACGACCTCCTTGACGCGGTTGAGGTAGGCCGCCTCGATGGTGTGGTCCGACGCCTGGTGCTGGCCCCACGTCACGGGGATGCGGATGCTCTTGAAGCCCTGCGCCTTCACGTTGTCCAGCAGGGCCTCCGTGACGCGCGGGTTGCCCCAGGACGTCTCGTCGCTCCCGGTCGAGTCCAGCGTGTTGCCGAGGTTCCACCCCGGCTGCATCGCCGCCACCTGCGCCATCGCGTCACCCGGTACGGGGTTGCCCGTGGTGGTGGTCGTGGTGGTCGTCGTCGGTGTACCGGGGCTGCCGGTGCAGGTGACGCCGTTGAGGGCGAACGACGTGGGCGCGGTGTTCGCGCCGGACCAGCTGCCGTTGAAGCCGAACGACACGGTGCTGTTGGGTTCGATCACCGCGTTGTAGCCGGCGTCCGCGGCGGTGGCCTGGGCGCCGGACGACGTGACGGTGGCGTTCCACGCCTGGCTCACCTGCTGTCCGGAGGGCCAGGTCCAGGTCAGCCGCCAGCCGTTGACGCGGTCACCGACGTTGGTCACCGCCACGTTCGCGGTGAAGCCGCCCTGCCACTGGCTGGGCACCGTGTAGTCCACCTTGCAGCCGGGTGCCGCCGCGGCCGGGGCCACGACCGCCAGTCCGATGCTCGCGGCCACCGAGACGAAAGCCGCCGTGAGCGCGACAACGCGCCGTCCGGTCATGACACACCTCCCGAGTCTGGGAGCGTTCCCAGAAGGCCGCACTGTATTCATCCGGACGTAACGCGGACAGGAGAACCGTCGAATCGACGTCGAACGCGGAAACGCCTCTGTCGCACGGCTTTCGTGACCGTTACAGTCCCGGACCTGGGAGCGCTCCCAGATCCGTCTCGTCCCCTGTCCCCGGAGGCTGACGTGCACAGTCGCCTGATCAGATCTGCGGCAGCCGTCCTCGTCGCGGCACTCGCGGTGGTGGCCGGTCCGGTGGTGTCACCGTCCGCGGCCGCACCCGCGTTCAACTACGCGGAGGCGCTGCAGAAGTCGGTCTGGTTCTACGACGCCCAGAGATCCGGGGCACTGCCGGCGAGCAACCGCGTGAGCTGGCGGGCGGACTCGGCGTTGCGCGACGGCTCCGACGTGGGCCTCGACCTGTCCGGCGGTTTCTACGACGCCGGCGACCACGTGAAGTTCGGGCTGCCCTTCGCGTTCAGCGTGTCGATGCTCGCCTGGGGCGCCGTGGAGAACCGGGCCGCCTACACGAGCTCCGGCCAGCTCCCGCACCTCCTGGCGAACCTGCGGCACGGCACCGACTGGATCATCAAGGCGCACCCGTCCCCGAACGTCGTCTACGGGCAGGTCGGCGCGGGCAACCCCGACCACGCCTGGTGGGGCTCGCCCGAGGTCATGACGATGGCACGCCCTTCGTACAAAGTGGACAGTTCCTGTCCCGGCTCGGACCTCGCGGGCGAGTACGCGGCGGCGATGGCGTCGGCCTCGATGGTCTTCAAGGACACCGACCCCACCTACGCGGCCACGCTGGTGACGCACGCCAAGCAGCTCTACTCGTTCGCGGACACCTACCGCGGCAAGTACAGCTCGTGCATCACGGACGCCGCGAGCTTCTACAACTCCTGGAGCGGTTACCAGGACGAGCTCGTCTGGGGTGCGATCTGGCTGCACCGCGCCACCGGTGACGCGAGCTACCTGACGAAGGCCAAGGCCGAGTACCAGAAGCTCGGCACCGAGCCGCAGAGCTCCGAACGCTCCTACAAGTGGACCATCGCGTGGGACGACAAGTCCTACGGCGCCTACGTCCTGATGGCCAAGCTGACCGGCGAGCAGTCCTACATCACCGACGCCAACCGCTGGCTCGACTTCTGGACCACCGGGTACAACGGCAACCGGGTGCGCTACTCCCCCGGCGGCCAGGCCGTGCTCGACAGCTGGGGTTCGCTGCGCTACGCCGCCAACACCGCCTTCGCCGCCCTGACCTACTCGGACTGGCTGTCCACTCGCGACAGCGCCAGAGCCAGGACCTACCACGACTTCGGCGTGCGGCAGATCAACTACGCGCTCGGGGACAACCCTCGCAACGCCAGTTACGTCGTCGGCTTCGGCACCAACCCGCCGCGCAACCCGCACCACCGGGGAGCGCACGGGTCGTGGGCGGACAGCATCCAGGAGCCCGTCACCAGCCGTCACGTGCTGTACGGCGCGCTGGTCGGTGGCCCCAGCACCAACAACGACGCCTACACCGACAGCCGCAGCGACTACGTGATGAACGAGGTCGCGCTCGACTACAACGCGGGCTTCACCGGTGCGCTCGCCCGGCTGTACGGCGAGTTCGGCGGCACTCCACTCGCCTCGTTCCCGACCGCCGAGACGCCGGACGGGCCCGAGCTGACCGTCCAGGCGTCGGTGAACCAGAGCGCCGCCCAGTTCACCGAGATCAAGGCGTTCGTGCTCAACAAGAGCGCGTGGCCGGCGCGCACGTTCAACGGCACGCTGCGCTACTACTTCACGCTCGACGGCGCCACCACGCCGAACCAGATCACCGTCACCACGAACTACAACCAGTGCGGCACCCCGAGTGCGCCGGCGCCGCACAGCGGGTCCGTGTACTACGTGGAGATCCCGTGCCCCGGCGTCGCTCCGGCCGGGCAGTCCGCGTACCGCAAGGAGGTCCAGTTCCGGATCACCAGCGCCGGCACGTGGGACCCGTCCAACGACTGGTCGCACACCGGTCTCGGCAGCGGCAACACCGTCGCGCAGACCGACCGGATCGTGCTGCGCCAGGACGGCAGGACGGTGTGGGGCACCGAGCCCGGCGGCGGCGTCGCCGACAGCGTGCCGCCGTCCGTCCCGAGTGGACTGACCGCGACGCCCGGCACCACCGGTGTCACGCTGAGCTGGACGGCCTCGACCGACAACGTCGGGGTCGCCGGGTACGACGTGCTCACCGGCACTAGCGTCACGGGCTCGACGGGCACGACCAGCTTCCAGGTCACCGGCCTCACGCCGGACACGCCGTACTCGTTCTCGGTCCGCGCGAGAGACGCCGCGGGCAACGTGTCGGCTGTCAGCTCCGCCGTCTCCACCCGCACGCTCCCCGGCACCGCGAGCACGCTCGCGGTGCAGCACAAGGGATCCGGCGCGGCCACGTCGAACCAGATCGGCGCCACGCTCCAGCTGACGAACCGCGGCACGACGCCGGTCGGCCTCGCCACGACGACGATCAGGTACTGGTTCACCGGCGACGCACCGTCGGCGACGTACCAGGTGTGGTGCGACTGGGCGCAGATCGGGTGCGCGGGAGTCCAGGTGCGAGTGGTCAAGCTGGCCGCCGCTCGCACGGGAGCCGACGCGTACGTCGAGGTCGCCTTCACGTCCGGCAGCCTCGCCGCCGGAGCGAGCACCGGCGAGATCCAGATCCGCACGGCGAAGTCCGATTGGTCCTCTTTCACGCAGTCCGACGACCACAGCTACCGGATCAGCACCGCGCTCACCGACTTCGACCGGGTGACCGCCTACACAGGCGGCTCGCTCGCGTGGGGCACCGAGCCCTGACGAGCCTCGGGGCGGGACGTTCTGCGCGGCACAGGCGTCCCGCCCCGTTCCCACACGAGGTCGCGCTCTCACGAAGTGGACACGCGGGCGTTTCGTCACATTCGATAAGGGGCCCGCCGACTCCTACGATGGGCCCCATGACGGAGATCGACCGGACACGACGGCCTGGACCGCGGATCGAAGAGGTCGCGCGCGTCGCCGGCGTGTCCAAGTCGACGGTCTCCCGAGTGATCAACGGTGAGCAGTACGTGAGCGCCAAGGCCCGCGACGCCGTGCACACCGCGATCACCCATCTCAAGTACAGCCCGAACCAGGCGGCGCGCTCGCTCGCGGGCAGCAAGGCGAACGCCCTCGCGCTGATCGTCTCCGAACACGGCAGCCGGGTCCTCGGCGACCCGTTCTTCGCCGGGGTGCTGCGCGGCGTGCACGCCGAGCTCACCGGCCGCCGCATCCAGCTCCTGCTCATGATGAGCCGTCCAGAGGACCACGACGACCTCCTCGCCTACCTGGCGGGCGGCCACGTCGACGGCGCGCTCCTCGTGAGCCTGCACGGCGACGACCCGCTGCCCCACCGGCTCCAGGAGCTCGGCCTGCCGGTCGTCGTGGGCGGCCGTCCACTGGCCGCGGGCTCGGTCCCGTTCGTGGACTCGGACAACTTCACCGGCGGCCTCGACGCCGTCCGGCACCTGGTCTCACTGGGACGGACCCGGATCGCGACCGTGGCGGGCCCGCGCGACATGGCGGCGGGCCTCGACCGGCTCAGCGGCTGGCGCCGGGGCCTGGGCGAGGCACGACTGCCCGCGGACCTCGTGGTGGAGGCCGACTTCACCCCGGAGAGCGGCGCCCGCGCCATGACCGAGCTGCTGGACCGCGCCCCCGGCATCGACGCGGTCTTCGTCGCCGCCGACATCATCGCCCTGGGCGTGCTGCAGGTCCTGCACGCCCGTGGCAGGCGCATCCCCGAGGACGTGGCGGTGGTCGGGTTCGACGACTCGCTGCTCGCGTCGACCGCGACTCCCCCGCTCACCACCGTCCGGCAGGACGTCGAGCAGCTCGGCCGCACGATGACGTGGCGGCTGCTGGGCGAGCTCGCCGGCGAAGACGGCCTCCCGCCGTCGCTCCTGCTGCCGACCTCGCTGGTGCGCCGGGCGAGCGCCTGACGCGGTTCACGCGCCCGACTCCGCGGACGGTGCTCCCGGTCCGCACCGCACGCCTCTGCGACCCCGGGCGAGCCCTGCCCAGGTGAACGCATGCCTGCTCCAGGCCCCCGGAACACGGCCGAACGCCGGACATCGGCTCGCCCGTTCGCGCGGCTGATCTGGTGCTCTCACGCACTTTCCGGGCACGTGAACACCGCCGGCCAACTGACGCTGTCCGTGCCGGAAGCGACACGCAGTGTTAACCCAACGGCCACACTTCCGGGAACGCTCCCAGGTTTCCCAACTGTGACCTGAGCCATGAATCGCGAGGTCACCCCGTCGACCAGCGCCGAAAACACCTGGTGTACCCCGAAGTGTGTCTTGACACACGTTCGAAGCCAGTACGACACTCCTCCCCGTCTGGGAGCGCTCCCAGAACCCGCCGCCGAGACCAGAGGAGTTCTCCCGTGCGACACCGTTGGATCAGCGTGCTGATCTGTGCCGCCGTGTCCGCCGCCGCCACCACCGCGTGCGGGTCAGGCGGGGCCAGCCAGTCCTCGGACGGACCGGCTGAGCTGACGATCGCGACGTTCAACGAGTTCGGCTACGAAGAGCTGTTCAAGGAGTACGAAGCAGCTCACCCGGACGTCAAGATCACGCAGCGCAAGACCGGCCAGGGCCAGCCCCACCACCAGAACCTGTTCACCAAGCTCGGTGCGGGTTCCGGCCTCGCGGACATCGAGGGCGTCGAAGAGGGTTACCTCAGCCAGTTCATGTCGAAGTCCGGACAGTTCAACGATCTCAAGGAGATCGGCCCGAAGGTCGAGGACGACCGCTGGCTGAAGTGGAAGACCGAGGCCGTCACGACCAAGGACGGCAAGCTCATGGGCTACGGGACCGACATCGGTCCGCTCGCCATGTGCTACCGCAAGGACCTCTTCGAGCAGGCTGGTCTGCCGTCGGACCCGGAGGGCGTCAAGGCTCTCTTCGCGACGTGGGACAGCTACTTCGCCGCCGGTGACCAGTTCATCGCCAAGGTTCCCGGTGTCGGATGGTTCGACAGCGCCGCCCAGGTCTACAACGCCATGCACAACCAGCTCGAGACGGGCTACTACGACAAGTCCGACAAGCTGGTCGTGGACAGCAACGCCGACATCAAGAAGAACTGGACCGCGGTGACCGCCGCTGTCGCCAAGGGACAGTCGGCCCGGCTCGGTGCGTTCAGCAACGAGTGGAACACCGGCTTCAAGCTCGGCAAGTTCGCCACCAAGACCTGCCCGTCGTGGATGCTCGGCGTGGTCGAGTCGCAGGCCGGCCCCGAGAACAAGGGCAAGTGGGCGGTCACCGACGCGTTCCCGAACGGTGGCGGCAACTGGGGCGGCTCGTACCTGACGGTGCCGAAGCAGAGCAAGAACGCCAAGAAGGCCGCCGAGCTCGCCGCCTGGCTGACCGCGCCGGAGCAGCAGATCAAGGCGTTCAAGGCCAAGGGCACGTTCCCGAGCCAGGTGAAGGCGCTCGACGCCCCCGAGCTGCTGGACCAGACCAACGCCTACTTCGGTGACGTCAAGGCCGGCGCGCTGTTCGCCACCCAGGCCAAGAAGATCAAGGCCGCGCAGTACAAGGGCCCGGCCGACGGCCAGATCCAGGAGACGGTCTTCAGCCCGGCGCTGCTGTCCGTCGAACAGGGCAAGTCCGCCGACGAGGCGTGGAAGGCCGCCGTCGAAGGCGCTCAGAAGGCGGCCAAGTAGTGACCGCCACTCTTTCCAAGGAGGTCCGCGGGCGAGAGCAGGAGTCTCGCCCGCGGCCTCCGCGGCGGTACCGTATGTCCAATTTGGACGCAAAGGTGTCGCCGTACCTGTTCGTCGCACCCTTCTTCGTGCTCTTCATCGCCATCGGGCTGTTCCCGTTGCTCTACACGGCCTACGTCTCCCTGTTCGACTGGGAGATCGGCGACGACGAGCCGCCGTTCGTCGGCCTCGAGAACTACAGCACGCTGTTCCAGGACGACCAGTTCTGGAACGCCCTGTTCAACACCTTCAGCATCTTCCTGCTCTCGAGCGGGCCGCAGATCGTCGTCGCGGTCGTGATCGCGGCACTGCTGAACGCGAACCTACGGGCCCGCACCGGCTGGCGGATGGGCGTGCTGCTCCCCTACGTGGCGAGCCTCGTGGCGTTGACGATCATCTTCGGCAACCTCTTCGGACCGCAGTACGGCCTGGTGAACGACGTGCTCGGGCTGATCGGCGTCGACCCGATCGACTGGCAGGCCAGCACGTTCGGCAGCCACGTCGCCATCGCGTCGATGGTCAACTGGCGGTGGACGGGCTACAACGCGCTGATCATCCTCGCCGCGATGCAGGCGATCCCGAAGGACGTCTACGAGGCCGCGCTGGTGGACGGCGCGAGCGCGCTGCGGCGGTTCTTCAGCATCACGCTCCCGTTGCTGAAGCCGACGCTGATCTTCGTGGTCGTCACGTCGACCATCGGCGGTCTGCAGATCTTCACCGAGCCGAAGCTGTTCGAGCCCTCGGGTGGCAGCGGCGGCGGCGCGGAGCACCAGTACCAGACCGTCGTGCTCTACCTGTACCAGTCCGCGTTCCAGGGCTACGACCTCGGCTACGCCTCCGCGATCGCCTGGGTGCTGTTCATGGTCGTCATCGCCGTCGCCGGCCTCAACTTCTTCCTCACCAGGAGGGCCGTCAAATGATGAAACGACCGTCCTTCGCGATCTACGGGATCCTCGGCGCGTTCGTGCTCGGCTCCGCCTTCCCGTTCTACTGGTCGTTCCTCGTGGCCAGCCGCGACAACTCGGTGCTGACAGGGGACTTCACGCTGATCCCCGGCGGCAACTTCTGGACGAACTCGCTGCGCGTGTTCGACACGGTCCCGTTCTGGAAGGCCCTGGGCAACAGCTTCCTCGTGTCCGGCACCGTGACGTTCTCGGTGGTGCTGCTGTCCACGCTGGCCGGGTTCGCCTTCGCCAAGCTGAAGTTCCGCGGTCGCGGTGTGCTGTTCCTGTTCGTGGTGGCGACGTTGGCAGTGCCCACCCAGCTCGGCATCATCCCGCTCTACATGGCGATGGCCGAGTTCGGCTGGGCAGGCGAGCTCGAGGCCGTGATCGTGCCGAACCTCGTCACCGCGTTCGGCGTGTTCTGGATGCGGCAGTACCTCCTCGACGCCATCCCCGACGAGCTCGTCGAGGCGGCGCGGATGGACGGCTGCAGCCTGTGGCGCGCGTTCTGGCACGTCGCCCTGCCCGCCGCCCGGCCCGCCGCCGCGATGCTCGGTGTGTTCACGTTCATGCAGTCCTGGAACGACTTCCTGTGGCCGTTGGTCGTCCTCAACGCGGACAACCCGACGCTGCAGGTCGCGCTCGAGAAGCTGCAAAGCGGTTACTACGTCGACTACTCGCTCGTACTCGCCGGGACCACGCTCGCCACGGTTCCGGTTCTCATCGTCTTCCTCGTGCTCGGGCGGCAGATCGTCGCCGGTGTGATGCAGGGCGCCGTCAAGGGGTGAAAATGGAGAACATTCTTTTCCCACAGGGTTTCCTGTGGGGAGCCGCGACCGCCGCGTTCCAGGTGGAGGGTGCGACCGACGTGGACGGTCGCACCGACTCCATCTGGGACGAGTTCTGCCGGCAACCCGGCAAGGTGGTGGGCGGCGACTGCGGTGAACCGGCCGCCGACCATTACCGGCGTTTCGAGCAGGACGTCGCCATGATGGCGGACCTGGGCCTCAAGGCCTACCGGTTCTCGATCGCCTGGCCGCGCGTGCGGCCGGACGGCGGGAAGGTCAACCAGGCGGGGCTCGACTTCTACAAGCGTCTGATCGACTCGTTGCTGGCGCACGACATCGCGCCGTGGCCCACGCTGTACCACTGGGACCTCCCGCAGAAGCTCGAGGAGACCGGCGGCTGGGCGAACCGCGACACCGCCTTCCGGTTCTCCGACTACGCTGCCGCCACCGTCGAGGCGCTCGGCGACCGGGTCAGCACCTGGACGACGATGAACGAGCCGTGGTGCTCGGCGTTCCTCGGGTACGCGGGCGGAATCCACGCTCCCGGCCGCACCGAACCGAAGGCCGCCGTCGCCGCCGTCCACCACCTGCTGCTCGCGCACGGGCTCGCGGCCGACACCATCCGTGCCGCCCAGCCGGACGCCAAGGTGGGCATCACGCTCAACATGTACCCGATCATCCCCGTGGACCCCGGCAACCCGGCGGACCTCGACGTCGCGCGCCGGCTCGACGGGTTGCAGCAGCGGATCTTCCTGGACCCGTTGCTGCGCGGCGAGTACCCGGCCGACATCGTCGAGGACCTCGAGCCGTTCGGGTTCAGCGACCACGTCCACGACGGCGACCTCGGCGTGATCTCCGGGCCGCTGGACATGCTCGGCGTCAACTACTACACCGAGCACTACGTGAGCTCCTCCCCCAACGGGGAGACCGGCCCGTCGCCGTGGGTCGGCGTGCAGCACGCGTCGTTCCCGCCCAGGGACGCCCCCATCACCGACATGGGCTGGGAGGTCAGGCCGGACGGTCTCACCACCGTGCTCATGCGGGTGCACAACGACTACCCGCGGCTTCCGCTCTACATCACGGAGAACGGCGCCGCGTTCCGCGACGACGTCACCGGCAACGGTGCGATCGACGACGTGGACCGCACCGGGTTCATCGCCTCCCACCTGCGCGCCGCCCACGCGGCCATCGCGGCGGGGGTCGACCTGCGCGGCTACTTCTGCTGGTCGCTGCTGGACAACTTCGAGTGGGCCGAGGGGTACGCGAAGCGGTTCGGCATCGTCCACGTCGACTACGACACCCAGATCCGCACGCCGAAGATGAGTGCGAGGTGGTACAGCAGGGTGGCCCGCGACAACGCGCTGGTCGCCGTCTCATGACAGAAGGCAGGAGTCGCCGCCCCGGCCCGCGCATCGAGGAGGTCGCGCGCGTGGCCGGGGTGTCGAAGTCCACGGTCTCCCGGGTGATCAACGGCGAGAAGTACGTGAGCGAGCGGTCGCGCCAGGCGGTGCACCGCGCCATCGCCATGCTCGGGTACAGCCCCAACCACGCCGCGCGAACCCTGGCAGGCAGCAAGGCGAACGCGATCGCGCTGGTGATCTCCGAGCAGGGCAGCCGGGTGCTCGCCGACCCGTTCTTCGCCGGGGTGCTGCGCGGGGTGCACGCCGAGCTCGCGGGCCGGCACGTGCAGCTCCTGCTGATGATGAACCAGCCGCTCGACGGTGAGGACCAGGTCGCCTACCTCACCGGCGGGCACGTGGACGGGGCGCTCGTCGTGAGCCTGCACGGCGAGGACCCGTTGCCGAGGACGTTGCACGAGACGGGGCTGCCCACCGTGGTGGGCGGCCGTCCGCTCGTGGGCGGCACCGTCCCGTTCGTCGACGCCGACAACTTCAACGGCGCGCTGGGGGCCGTGCGGTTCCTGATCTCGTTGGGACGCGAGAAGATCGCGACTATCGCCGGCCCGCACGACATGGCCGTCGGCATGGACCGCCTGAGCGGCTGGAGGTGCGGGCTCGCCGAGCACGGCATGCCCGTGGACCTCGTGGCGCACAGCAGCGACTTCACGCCCGAGAGCGGTGCGCTCGCCATGGAGGAGCTGCTGCGCAAGGCACCTGATCTCGACGCGGTCTTCGTGGCCGCGGACATCATGGCGCTGGGCGCGTTGCGTGTGCTGCAGGAGCGGGGCTACCGCATTCCCGACGACGTGGCGGTCGTCGGGTTCGACGACTCGGTGCTCGCGTCGACTGCCGTACCGCCGCTGACGACCGTGCGGCAGGACGTGGAGGGGTTCGGCCGGACCATGACCTGGCGGCTGCTCGCCGAGCTCGCCGGCGAGGAGAAGCTGCCCCAGTCGATGCTGCTGCCCACCTCCCTCGTGCGGCGGGCCAGCGCCTGAACCGTTTGCATTCCTCCCGAAAGCTTTCGGCCTGATCCCTGAACCAGCGCCAGGACCAGGCCGTACTACGTCTTACCAGGACGAACGGGGGTAGCGGATGCAGGCGGGCCGATTCTTCGACGAGCCACCGGGCGACGATCCGGAACTGCCGGACACAGCCGTCCTGCGCGTGTTGTGGATGACCGCGCAGGGAATGGTGTGGCCGTGGCTGCTGCAGAGCATGTGCCGCAAGGACGCGATCAGACTCGCCCTGGAGGCGGAGCTGATCTGGGCGCCCGTCGGGGACCACCTCGGCTACCACATCACGGACGCGGGCCGGCGTCGCATCATGGACTGGTACCAGGACAACCGCCCCGGCACCGGTCCGGACGACAACACCGCGCACTGGCGGGCCGTCACGATGCGCTGACGCCGGCCCTCCGCGTCAGACGGCGGCGGTCGTGCGCGCGGCCAGGCCCTCGATGACGGCGGCCAGCTTCTCGGTGACCTCGGGGTCGTCGACCGGGTGGAGCTCGGCGAAGCGCACGACGGAGGCGGGGATCGACAGGGTCAGGTCCTCGGCGGGCACACCACCGGCGATCTTGACGGCCTTGCGGGCCTCGTCCTGCGCCCACACGCCCCCGTACTGGCCGAAAGCGGTGCCGACGACCGCGACGGGCTTGCCGGTCAGGGCACCCGCGCCGTAGGGGCGCGACAGCCAGTCGATGGCGTTCTTGAGCACGGCGGGGATCGTGCCGTTGTGCTCGGGCGACACCAGCAGCAGCGCGTCGGCCTCCGCGACGGCCTGGCGCAGCTTCGCCGCCTCGGCGGGAACGGCGCCCTCGACGTCGATGTCCTCGTTGTAGAACGGCACGGCGCCCAGGTCCTCGAACACGCCGATCTCGACGTGCTCCGGCGCGATCTGGACCGCGGCCTCGGCGAGCCTGCGGTTGTGCGAACCGGACCGGAGGCTGCCGACGAGCGTGAGGATGCGGACGGGCATGACGTGACTCCCAAATGCAGGCGGTGATCGAACGACTACGATACTAAACGGGATGCGTTCCGTTTATCTTCCCACTAGGCTTCGGTCGTGATCGACAGCACACCCCTGCCCCTCGTCACCGCGGAGGCGGGCCTTCGAGCGGACGCGGTGCGCAACCGCGCCCTGCTGCTGGAAGCGGCGGCCCGGCTGGCGGCCGAACACGGCGCTGCGGCGATCACGATGGAGACCGTGGCCAGCGCGGCCGGCGTCGGCAAGGGCACCGTGTCGCGGCGTTTCGGCGACCGCAACGGCCTGCTCCAGGCGCTGCTCGACCGCTCGGAGATCCAGCTCCAGGAGGCGTTCCTCAGCGGCCCTGCCCCGCTCGGTCCCGGCGCCGACGCGGCGACGCGGCTCCGGGCGTTCGGACCCGCCCTGCTGCGCCACGAGCGCGCCCACCTCGACCTGTACCTCGCGGCCGAGCCGTCCCCGGGCCGCCGGTTCTCCGTTCCCGCGCGGCAGCTGCGGCACCGGCACGTGACCGTCCTGGTGCGCGCGGCGGTGCCCGGCGCCGACGCGGTCCTGCTCGCGCACACCCTGCTGGCGTCGGTGGACCTCGTGCTGGTCGACCACCTCGTCCGCGTCGGCGGCATGTCTCTCGAGCGGGTGGAGCAGGGCTGGCTCGACCTGGTGGACCGCCTCCTCGCCTGAGGTTCGAGTCGAAATCGACGATCGAACGGGACCTGTGGCCGCACAGGGGTTGTAGCGGTCGCCGCACTCCGCCTACGGTCGCCTGGGAGCGCTCCCAGAACATCGTCGACGTGGACGGAGACCTTCACGACCATGAGATCCCGACGCCTGCTCACCGCGACCCTGGCCGTGGCGCTCGCCGCGTTCCCCCTCGCCGCCCCGGCGGCCGCCGCCGACTACGAACGCGTGCTCAACGGCTCGTTCGAGAACGGTTCCGCCGATCCCTGGTGGAGCAGCGCCGGTGTCACCAACCGCGTGACCGGCGGCGAACTGTGCGCCTCGGTCACGGGTGGCACGACGAACCCCTGGGACGCCCTGATCGGCCAGAACGGCGTGCCGTTCGAGACCGGCCAGTCCTACACCTTCGCGTTCGACGCCCGCGCCACGACGGCGCAGCCCGTCACCGCCGCCGCGGGCGAGAGCGTCAGTCCGTACCGCGGGATCGCGAGCCAGCAGTTCACGCTCTCCCCGGAGAAGCAACGGTTCTCGTTCACCTTCACGTCCACGTTGGACTTCCCGGACGCGGGCAACGGCCAGGTCGCGTTCCAGCTGGGCGGCCAGCCCGCGGACAACACGATCTGCGTCGACAACGTCTCGGTGATCGGCGGCGTGAAGCCGCCCGGTGGCGTGAACCCCAACCCCACCAAGAAGGTCCAGGTCGACCTCGTGGCGTACGTGCCGGGGCTGCCGAAGCGCGCGACCCTCGTCTCCGCGGCCACGACGCCGCAGACGTGGACGCTGCGCGACTCCGCGGGCACGGCGGTGGCGACCGGCCAGAGCACCCCGAAGGGTGCGGACGCGACGTCCGGCGACTCCGTGCACCTGATCGACTTCTCGTCGTTCGACACGGCCGGCACCGGCTACACGCTCTCGGTCGGCGAGGACAGCAGCTTCCCGTTCGACATCTCCGCGGACCCGGTGAAGCGGCTGCGCTACGACTCGCTCGCGTTCTTCTACCACCAGCGCAGCGGCACGCCCATCGAGGCGCAGCACGTCGGTGACGAGTACGCCCGTCCCGCCGGCCACGTCAACGTCGCGCCCAACCAGGGTGACGACAACGTGCCGTGCCGCGCGGACCTCGCGTGCGGCTACACGCTCGACGTGCGCGGCGGTTGGTACGACGCGGGCGACCACGGCAAGTACGTGGTCAACGGCGGCATCGCGACCTGGCAGCTCCTGAACGCGTACGAACGCGCTGCCCGCGTCGGCGACGCGTCCGCGTACCGCGACGGCGCGCTGAACATCCCGGAGAACGCCAACGGTGTTCCGGACCTGCTCGACGAGGCGCGCTGGGAGGCCGACTTCCTGCTGAAGATGCAGGCGCCGGACGGCATGGCGCACCACAAGATCCACGACGCGAACTGGACCGCGCTGCCCACCCGTCCGGAGCTGGACGACCAGCCGCGCAGGCTGTCCGCGACCAGCACCGCCGCGACGCTGAACCTGGCCGCGGTGGCGGCACAGGGATCCCGCCTGTGGAAGACCGTCGACGCGGCGTACTCCGCGACACTGCTCGCGGCGGCGCGCAAGGCCTACACGGCGGCCAAGGCGAACCCGGCCAAGCTCGCCGACCCGAACGACGGCACCGGCGGTGGCGCGTACAGCGACGACACCGTGAGCGACGAGTTCTACTGGGCCGCCGCGGAGCTGTACGCCACCACAGGTGACAGCGCCTACCGGACCGACGTGACCTCGTCCCCGCACTACAAGGCGGCGAGCCTGAACCGCGGCGGCTTCCACTGGGGCGGCACGGCACCGCTCGGCGACATCACGCTCGCCCTCGTCCCCACCGGCCTGCCCGCGGCGGACGTCACGGCCATCAGGACCGCGTTCGCCGCGGTCGCGGACCAGCACCTGACGGCCATGGCGGACATGGGGTACGCGGCGCCGTACGACAACAGCACCGCCGGGTACGTGTGGGGCTCGAACTCCACGGTCCTGAACAACGCCCAGGTGCTCGCCCTGGCCCACGACTTCACCGGTGCAGCGAAGTACCGCGAGGGCGTGTTCGAGGCGCTGCACTACGTCCTCGGCCGCAACCCGTTGAGCACCTCGTACGTCGCGGGCTACGGCGACCAGGCGATGACCAACGCCCACCACCGCTTCTGGGCGCGCCAGAACGACCCGACCCTGCCGATCGCACCGCCCGGCTCGTTGTCGGGCGGTCCGAACAGCGCGCTGCAGGACCCGGTGGCCCAGCGCCTGCTCGCCGGCTGCCCGCAGCAGAAGTGCTGGGTGGACGACATCGGCGCGTACTCGGTGAACGAGGTGGCGGTCAACTGGAACTCCGCTCTCGCCTGGGTCTCGGGCTGGGCGGCGGAGAAGTCCGCGGCACCGAAGGGCGACTGCGAGGTCGCGTTCAGCGCGGGCCGGTGGCCGGACGGGCTGACCGCGCAGGTGAAGATCACCAACACCGGCAAGACGGCGTGGACGGACTGGTCCCTCGGGTTCTCGCTGGCCGGCACGCAGCGGGTCACGTCCGGGTGGTCGGCGCAGTGGAGCCAGACCGGCCGTGACGTGACGGCGGCCAGCATGTCGTGGAACGGCTCGGTCAAGCCCGGGAAGTCCGTGCAGATCGGGTTCAACGGGTCCGGGTCCGGAGCGGATCCCGCCGTGTTCTCCGTGAACGGGAGGACCTGCACCACCGCGTGACCGCACCAGGGATGTGCGCCCGCTGTCACCTTCCGGTGGCGGCGGGCGCACTGCGTTGCGGCGGGAGAGGCGCCGGTGTTCGGCGTCTCAACTGGTGAAACGGGGACGTCGCTCCGGCCGAAGGCGACGGTGGACCAGCGCACCGCCTTCGTCCCGATCAACGCCGGCCGCCGCGCGCCCAGCCTTCGCCCAGGCAGCGGCGCCGGTGTCCCCCCTCCCCCGTCAGCGCCGGTCACCACACGCGACACTCCTCAGCACACCGCGTTCGACCAGGCGGGCCAGCCCCGACACCCGGCATCCAGCGCTGCCGGGCAACCGACCGGCGCAGCCGCGCGGCCCCCACCTGGCAGCTCTCTGTGAGCGCTAACAGGTACGACCTGGCGTTATCCAGATGTCACTTGACGGGCTAGTTGTTAGCGATAACACTCGCCGCCTACAGCACTGTTGCCTCCCGGTGACATCGAGGAGAACTGATGAGGCTTGCCCGGATCGCGGCCACCACCGCACTCGCCGTCACCCTCGCCGCCTGTGGTTCGGCGGAGAAGACGGTCGACCAGCAGACCGGCTCCAGCGAAGGTGCGCTGGTGGGCGTCACCATGCCGACGCGGTCGTCCGAACGATGGATCCACGACGGCGACAACATCAAGAAGGCCCTGGAGGGCAAGGGGTACAAGGTCGACCTCCAGTACGCGGAGAACGACATCCCCACCCAGGCGAACCAGATCGAGAACCAGATCACCAAGGGCGCCAAGCTCCTGATCGTCGCGTCGATCGACGGCACCGCGATCACCTCGCAGCTGCAGCAGGCCGCCGACGCCAAGATCCCGGTGATCGCCTACGACCGCCTGATCCGCAAGAGTCCGAACGTCGACTACTACGCGACGTTCGACAACTTCAAGGTCGGTGTGGAGCAGGCGAACTCGCTCGTCGCCGGTCTCAAGACCAAGGGCGAGGGCCCGTTCAACATCGAGCTCTTCGCGGGCTCGCCGGACGACAACAACGCCACGTTCTTCTTCAACGGCGCGATGTCCGTGCTCCAGCCGCTCATCGACCAGGGCAAGTACACGGTCAAGTCGGGTCAGAAGGACTTCAAGACCGTCGCGATCCTGCGCTGGGACCCGGCGACCGCGCAGAAGCGCATGGAGGACCTGCTCACCTCGACCTACGGCGGCGCCAAGGTCGACGGCGTGCTCTCCCCGTACGACGGCATCTCGATCGGCATCCTGTCCGCGCTCAAGAGCGGTGGCTACGGCACCGCCGGGCAGGCCTACCCGATCGTCACCGGTCAGGACGCCGAGGTCGCCTCGGTGAAGTCGATCATCGCCGGTGAGCAGTACTCGACGATCCACAAGGACACCCGCCTGCTCGCCGACGTCACGGTGAAGATGGCCGACGCCGTGCTCAAGGGCGGCAAGCCCGAGGTGAACAACACCAAGGACTACGACAACGGCAACAAGGTCGTGCCCTCCTTCCTGCTGCAGCCCGTCCCCGTGGACAAGGCGAACTACCAGAAGGAGCTCATCGACTCCGGCTACTACACCGCCGACCAGCTCAGGTAACTCATCGTGTCCGACGACATCCTGGTGATGCGCGGCATCACCAAGAGGTTCGCGGGTGTCACCGCGCTGCACGAGGTCTCGTTGACCGTGCGGCGCGGTGAGATCCACGCGATCTGCGGCGAGAACGGCGCGGGCAAGTCCACGCTGATGAAGGTGCTGTCCGGGGTGCACCCGCACGGCACGTACGAGGGCGACATCCTCTTCGAGGGCGAGCCGTGCTCGTTCAACGGCGTTCGCGACAGCGAGCGCCGCGGCATCGTGATCATCCACCAGGAGCTGGCGCTGTGCGGCCAGCTCTCCGTCGCGGAGAACCTGTTCCTGGGCAACGAGAGGTCCCGGCGCGGGCTCATCGACTGGAACCGCACCAACCACGAGGCCCAGGCGCTGCTCGACCGCGTCGGCCTGCGGGAGAACCCGACGACGCCCGTCAACGACCTCGGCGTCGGCAAGCAGCAGCTCGTCGAGATCGCCAAGGCGCTGTCCAAAGAGGTCAGTCTGCTGATCCTGGACGAACCGACGGCGGCGCTCAACGACGACGACTCCCAGCACCTGCTGGACCTGCTCGAAGGCCTGCGGTCGCAGGGCATCACCTGTGTGATCATCTCGCACAAGCTCGGCGAGGTCACCCGGATCGCCGACACCGTCACCGTGCTGCGGGACGGCAGGACGATCGAGACGTTGCCCGCCGAGGGGCTCAGCGAGGAACGCATCATCGCCGGCATGGTCGGCCGCGACCTCGAGCACCGGTTCCCGCCGCGCACCCCCGACATCGGCGAGGAGGTGCTGCGCATCGAGGACTGGACGGTGCACAGCCCCGCGCAGCCGGACCGGGTGGTCGTCGACAACGCCACGCTGTCGTTGCGGCGCGGGGAGATCGTGGGTCTCGCGGGCCTGATGGGCGCGGGCCGCACCGAGCTCGCGATGAGCGTGTTCGGCCGCTCTTACGGCGTCGGTGTCTCCGGGCGCGTCGTCAAGGACGGCAAGGAGATCGACACCCGCACCGTCCAGGGCGCGATCCGGCACGGCCTCGCGTACGTGAGCGAGGACCGCAAGCGGTACGGGCTCAACCTGATCGAGGGCGTGCAGCGCAACGTCTCCGCCGCGGCGCTGGGCAAGCTCTCGACCCGTGGCTGGGTGAACGAGAACGAGGAGTTCACCGTCGCGGAGCGCTTCCGCAAGTCGATGGGCATCAGGACGGCCGCGGTGTCGACGCCGACCGGCACGCTGTCCGGCGGCAACCAGCAGAAGGTCGTGCTGGCGAAGTGGATGTTCACCGATCCCGACGTGCTGATCCTCGACGAACCGACGCGCGGCATCGACGTCGGCGCGAAGTACGAGATCTACTCGATCATCAACGACCTCGCCGCCCAGGGCCGCGCGGTGCTGGTGATCTCCTCGGAGCTGCCGGAGCTCCTGGGCCTGTGCGACCGCGTGTACGCGCTGTCCGAGGGCCGCATCACCGGTGAGGTGAGCCGCGAAGAGGCCACGCAGGAACGCCTGATGCAGTACATGACACGAGGACAGGGCTCATGACCACGAAGACCGCGCCCGCACCGGCCGCCGCTCCGGCGGCCCCGTCCCGCCGGTTCTCGATCAACCTGCGGCAGTCGGGCATCTACGTCGCGTTCGCGTTGATCGTCGTGCTGTTCACGGTGCTGACCGACGGCGCTCTGCTGCAGCCGCAGAACATCTCGAACATCATCGTGCAGAACTCGTACGTGCTGATCCTCGCGATCGGCATGATCCTGGTGATCATCGGTGGGCACATCGACCTGTCGGTCGGCTCGACCGTGGCGCTCACCGGCGCGATCTGCGCGGTGCTGACCGTCCAATGGGGACTGCCGTGGCCGGTGGCGGTGCTGCTGACGCTGCTCTCCGGAGCGGTCATCGGCGCGGCGCAGGGCTACTGGATCGCGTACTTCGGCATTCCCGCGTTCATCGTGACGCTGGCGGGCATGCTCGTGTTCCGCGCGCTCACCCTGACCACGCTGGGCAACCAGGGCATCGGGCCGTTCCCCGACGAGATCCGCTCGCTCGCCAACGGGTTCACCGGCGGCTACCTCGGCAACATCGGCCTCGGCCCGCTCGGTGGCGCCGACCTGGTGAGCCTGCTCGCCGGGTTCGCGTTCGTGGCCGGGTTCGCGTTGTCGCAGTGGCGCAAGCGCGCGGCCAGGCTCGGCTACGGCCAGGTCGTCGAACCGCTGCCGGTGTTCGTGCTGAAGATCGTCGGTGTGGCCGTCGTCGTGATGGCCGTCGTGATCCAGCTCGCCCGGTTCCGCAACCTGCCGTGGGTGCTGGTGCTCCTCGCGGCGCTCGCGCTCGGCTACTCGCTGATGGCGAACAACTCCGTGTTCGGGCGGCACATCTACTCGATCGGCGGCAACCTGCAGGCCGCCACGCTGTCCGGTGTGAAGGTCAAGGCCGTCACGTTCTGGGTGTTCGTCAACATGGGCGCGCTCGCGGCCCTCGCCGGCGTGATCTTCGCCGGCCGGCTCAACCAGGCTGGCCCGACCGCGGGCATGTCGTTCGAGCTCGACGCCATCGCGGCCGCGTTCATCGGCGGCGCGGCGGTGCAGGGCGGGGTCGGCAAGGTGGTCGGCGCCATCACCGGCGGCCTGATCATGGGCGTGATCAACAACGGCATGTCGCTGATCGGCGCGCCCAGTGAGCGCGTGATGCTCGTGAAGGGTCTCGTCCTGCTCATCGCCGTCGCCTACGACGTCTGGACCAAGCGCCGCGCCTGACCCCCACCCCGATCCCGGAAGGCGAACCATGGCATCCCTGCGCCATCTCGGTCTCGTCGCGGTCGTCACGGCCGCACTGCTCCCGACTCCCCCGGCCGCCGCCGAACCGATCGTGCGTTCGGCGGCGGCCGCGGTGGAGATACCGAACATCGACGACGTCCGCGGCCACCTGACCCTGCCCACCACCGGTTCCGGCGGCACGACCATCACCTGGAGGTCGTCCAACGGCAAGGTGATCACACCGACCGGTGAGGTGAGCCGGCCCGCCAGCGGCAGCAGACCCGCCAAGGTCGTGCTCACGGCCAGGGTGAGCCTGGGGCAGCAGAGCACGACCCGTGCGCTCACCGCGACCGTGACCCCGTTGCCCGTCAAGGAACCCCTCGCGGGCTACAGCTTCTTCTACTTCAAGGGCGAGGGCAGCCCGATCGGCGAGCAGATCTACGCCGCCGCGAGCAACGGCAACAACCCGCTGGACTTCTCCGAGGTCAACGGCGGCCAGCCGGTGCTGAGGTCCAGTCTCGGCGAGCTGGGCGTGCGCGACCCGTTCATCATGCGCTCCCCCGACGGCGACAGGTTCTACCTGCTGGCCACGGACCTGAAGATCAACGGCGGTCGCGGCTGGGACGCGGCGCAGCGCACCGGCAGCCGGTCGATCATGGTGTGGGAGTCGACCGACCTGCGGAACTGGTCGCGCCAGCGCAGCGTCGAGGTGTCGCCGCCGACCGCGGGCAACACCTGGGCGCCCGAGGCGTTCTGGGACGCGAAACGCGGCCACTACGTCGTCTACTGGGCGTCGAAGCTGTACGCGGAGACCGATCCCGGCCACGCGGGCAACAGCTACAACCGCATGATGTACGCGACCACGCGCGACTTCGTGACGTTCAGCCCGGCGAAGGTGTGGATCGACCCCGGCTACTCGGTCATCGACTCGACCGTCATCGAGCACGGCGGCACCTACTACCGCTACACGAAGGACGAGCGGAACAACTCGTCGTCCTCGCCGTGCAGCAAGTACATCACCGCGGAGAAGTCCACGGACCTGCTGGACCCGGGCTACGACTTCGTCTCCGAGTGCATCGGCAAGGCCACTCCGACCAGTCCGGGCCTGAGCGCCGGTGAGGGCCCGACCGGCTTCAAGTCCAACACCGAGGACAGGTGGTACCTGTTCATCGACGAGTACGGCGGCCGCGGCTACGTGCCGTTCGAGACCACCGACCTCGCCTCCGGGAAGTGGACCATGTCCACGGGCGCCCGCCTGCCCGCGTCCCCGCGCCACGGCACGGTGCTCCCGGTGACCCAGGCCGAGCTGACCCGGCTCACCGCTCCCCCGGCGCCGGTCAAGGCCGACGCCAAGGGGCTCGTCGCGCACTGGCCGCTCACCGGGTCCGCCGCCGACGCCACCGGTCACGGCTACGACGGTGTGCTCGCCGGCGACGCCGCCTTCAGCGACGGTTCCCTGTCGTTGAAGGGCGGGCACGTCCAGCTCCCGAACAACATGCTGACCGGGGCGTCGGCCGTCACGATCTCCGCCGACGTCCTGGTCGACCCCGCCCAGCAGACGCCGTACTTCCTCTACGGCTTCGGCAACACCGCTCCGAACGGCGTCGGCAACGGCTACCTGTTCAGCACCGGTGACACCTACCGCGGCGCGATCGCCACCGGCGACTGGACGACCGAGCAGGGCGTGAACTCGGGCCGGGCGCTGCCGCGCGGCGTCTGGAAGAACGTGACCCTGACCATCGGCAACGGCGTGGAGGTCCTCTACCTCGACGGCGTGGAGGTGGGGCGCAACACCGGCGTCACGGCCAAGCCGTCCGACCTCGGCGGCGGGATCACGGCGGCCAACCACCTCGGCCGCTCGGTCTACGCGGCGGACCGGACGCTGCTGGGCAGGATGAAGGACGTCCGCCTCTACAACCGGGCGCTGTCCGGCACCGAGGTGGCGTCGCTCCCGTTCAACGCGACGCTGATCCGGTCAGTGGCGCACGATTCGCTCAAAGCGCCTGCGGTCATCCAGCCGGGAAGCGTGGTGCTGCCCGTGAAGCCCGGCACCGACCTGCGGCGCGTCGAGCTCGGCTTCGGGCTCGCTCCTGGCGCGTCGATCTCGCCAGCGGCCCGGTCGATCTGCGGAAACCCCGCCAGTTCACCGTGCGGTCCGGACGCGAGAGTCGGGTGTGGACGGTCGAGGCCCACGAGATGCGCAGCCCCGTGCTGCCCGGCCTCAACGCGGACCCGAACGTCGTCGCGTTCGGGGACACCTACTACATCTACGCGACCACGGACGGCTTCGACGGCTGGAGCGGCACGAGGTTCTCCGCCTGGTCCTCGAAGAACCTCGTCGACTGGGTGGACGAGGGCGTGATCCTCGACCTCGGACCGGACGTGAGCTGGGCGGACCGCAACGCCTGGGCTCCGGCGATCGCCGAACGGGACGGGAAGTACTACTTCTACTTCTGCGCCGAGGCCAAGATCGGCGTGGCGGTGAGCGACTCGCCCACCGGTCCGTTCGTCGACTCGGGCCGGCCTCTGGTCGCGCGCAACCCCTCCGGTGGAGGTCAGGCCATCGACCCGGCCGTCTTCGTCGACCGCTCCGGGCAGCCGTACCTCTACTGGGGCAACGGTGAGGCCTACGTCGTTCCGCTCAACGATGACATGATCTCCTATGACCCGGCCAAGATCACCCGCCTCACCGGGCTGACGGACTTCCGGGAGGGCCTGTTCATGGTGGAGCGCAAGGGCACGTACTACCTGAGCTGGTCGGTCGACGACACGCGCAGCGAGGACTACCGGGTGGCGTACGCGACCGCTCCCAGCCCGACCGGCCCGTTCACGAACCGCGGCCTGATTTTGAGCAAGGACCTGAGGCTCGGCGTCAAGGGCACCGGGCACAGCTCGATGCTGCAGGTACCGGGCACGGACGACTGGTACCTCGTGTACCACCGCTTCGCCATCCCCGGCGGGGACGGCACGCACCGCGAGACCACGATCGACAGGATGAGGTTCGGCCGCGACGGCTCCATCGTCCCGGTCGAGCCCACCCTGGAGAGCGTCGCACCACAACGGATCCGGCCTCAGCACTGCCGGGCCCTGATCAACTGATACGAGGAGTTCGATGTCGCAGCGGGAACCCGAGCTCCGCCGGGAACTGTTCGGCCGGGTCGGCGACGCCGACGTGCACCGGTACGTCCTGGCGTGGCCGGGCGGGCTCACCGTGCGGGTGCTGGACTACGGCGGCGTGATCCAGTCGCTGGAGGCCCCGGACCGCGACGGTGTCCCCGCCAACGTGGTGCTCGGGTTCTCCTCGCTCGACGAGTACGTCAAGAACAGCCGGCCCGGCGAGAACCGGGTGTTCTTCGGCGCCCTGGTCGGCCGGTACGCCAACCGGATCGCCCGAGGCGCCTTCACCCTCGACGACGTCCGGTACCAGCTGCCGCTCAACAACGGGCAGAACAGCCTGCACGGCGGTCCGGAGGGCTTCGACACGCGGGTGTGGTCCGCGACCGAGGTGCACGAACCGGACAGCGTGGGCGTGCGGCTCGACCTGGTGAGCCCGGACGGCGACGGAGGCTTCCCCGGCGCCGTGGCCGTGCAGGTCACGTACCTGCTCGACCGGCACAACCGCCTGAGCATCACCTACCGCGCGACGGCGGACGCGCCGACCGTGCTGAACATGACCAACCACAGCTACTGGAACCTCGCCGGGGAGGGCAGCGGCGACGTGCACCGCCAGTCGCTGATGCTCAACGCGAGCCACTTCTGCGCCGTCGACGAGGACCTGATCCCGGTCGGCGGTCCCGTACCGGTCGACGCGAGCCCGTTCGACTTCCGGCTGCCGACCGCGATCGGCGCCCGCATCGAGGCGTCCCACCCGCAGCTGCGCATCGCCGGGGGCTACGACCACAACTGGGTGCTCGACTCGTCCGGCGCGTCCTTCGCCGCACAGGCCTGCGACCCGGCGTCCGGACGCCTGCTGACCATGTGGACCACCGAGCCCGGGCTGCAGTTCTACTCGGGCAACTTCCTGACCGAGGACCTGGTCGGCACCGGCGGCCGCCCGTACGGCCCGCATGCCGGCTTCGCGCTCGAGGCGCAGCACTTCCCGGACTCGCCGAACCGCCAGGACTTCCCCAGCACGGTGCTGCGGCCCGGCGAGGTCTACCACCAGGAGACGGCGTTCCAACTGTCCACTGCGGACTGACTCACGCCGCGTGAACGCACGTGGGGCAGGTGCACTCGGCACACGTGCAGTTGGCGCACGCATCCGAGCAGCCTTCACAGGCGCACTGGGCGTGGTTGCAGGTCGGACAGTCGCATTCCGAGCAGTCGCACTGCGCGCACGAGTCCGCGCAGTGCGCGCACCTGCACTTGTCGCACTCGTCGTAGTGCACCCCGCGGTCCGTGACGTGTTCGCGGTGCAGGTGCCCGTCGTGCAGGTAGTCGACGTGATCGCGGTGCACGACGGCGTCGTGGCCGCAGCCGGGTCCGTGGGTGTGGCGGTGCAGCTCCGCCGGTGCGTGGTCGACAGTCGTCATGGGACAGATGCTCATATGCGCAAGCGACCATGACAAACGGAGGAGCGGCCGGTCAGCCTTACGGGTGATGGTCGACCGTGCGGCAGATCACTCCCCAAGTTGTTGCAGCGCAACGTCTTGATCGATTCGCTGTCGATTCGACAGATGATCGGACTCTCCCGGTCCGAGTCGTCCAAGCTGGACGGCACGGCACCAGTGGAAGGGGTCCTGTCATGGCAGCCGAGTTCCGGGCGTTCGGTGCCGGGCCGATCCGCACGCCTTCGTTCGACCACGTCCACCACGCCTCCGAGACGCACGCGGCACGGCGTCCGCACGCGACAGCCGTGGAACACCTCGGCGAGTCGCTGACCTACGCGGAGCTCGACGCCAGGGCCGGACTGCTGGCCGAGTACCTCGTCCGCGCCGGTGTGCGTCCCGGTGACCACGTGGGGCTGTTCCTGACGCGGTCGATCTCGATGGTGGTGGGCGTCCTCGCCGTGCTCAAGGCGGGGGCCGCCTACGTGCCCCAGGACGCCGCGACCACGTCCGAGGCGCGGTTGCGGCACGTCGTCCGCACCGCGCGCATCGACGTGGTGCTCACGACGAGCGCGGACTCCCTGCCCGGCCACCTCGCCGAGGTCCTCACGATCGACACCCTGCCCGACGTGAGCACGTTCTGCCGCACCATCACCGCCGACTCGGACGTCGCCGCGGTCGTCTTCACCGGCACGAACGGTGTGCGGGTCTCCCACGCCAACCTGTGCAACCTGCTCCTCACGGCTCCCGGATCGCTGGGCGTCGCACCGGGCACGAGAGTGGCGCAACTGCTGGACATCGCCTGCGACCTGGCGATGTGGGAGGTGCTCGGCACGCTGGCGAACGGCGGCACGCTGGTCCTGCGCGGCGACGACCTCCAGCGGACGGCGAGCGAGGTGGACGTCGTGATCGCGACACCCGACGTGCTCTCGTCGCTGGACCCCGACGCGTGCCGGCGGGTGCGCACGATCGCGGTAGCCGGTGAACGGTGCCCGCGCGCGCTGGCGGACACGTGGTCGGGCCGGGTGGACTTCCACCACGCGTACGGCCCCACCGAGGTCACCATCGCCGCGACCGTGCAGCGTCTCGGCGCGGGCGGCCGGCTCACGCTCGGGAGGCCGGTGCCGAACGCGACCGCGTACGTGCTCGACGAGGACCAGCGCCCGCGGCCTTCCGGCGAGGTCGGTGAGCTGTGGGTGGGCGGAGCGGGCGTCACCGCGGGTTACGCGGGCGACCTCGACCTGACCTCACGCCGGTACCGGCCCGACCCGTTCCTCGGCGGAGACCACCTGATGTTCCGCACTGGCGACCTCGGCCGGTGGAACGCCGACGGCGAACTGGAGCACCACGGCCGGGCCGGCGACCAGGTGGAGGTGCTCGGGTACCGGTTCGAGCTGAACGCCGTCACCGAGGCGCTGGAGGGCGCGGCGGGCTGCGAGAGGGCGACGACGCTGGTGCACGACGGGCGGCTCGTCGGGTTCATCAGCCCCGGCACGGCGGCGCCGGAGGTCGCCCGGCGCGCGGTCTCCCAACGACTGCCGCACTACTGCGTGCCCACGTTGATCGTGCCGGTCGACACGTTGCCGACGACGGACCGCGGCAGGGTCGACCGGCGCGCACTGCTGTCGTGCCTCGACGGGCGCCGGTCGCCCGTGAAGCGGTCATGAGCGCGCGGCTCGTCGCCGACGCGCTCTCCTCGTTGGAGCCGGACCACCGGGTCGTGATCGTGCGGGCCTTCTACCGCGGCGAGTCCGTCGCCGCGGTGGCGACCGCGCTGCAGGTGCCGGAGAGCACCGTGAAGGTCCGGTTGCAGCGCGGTCTGCACGCGTTGAGGCTGGCCTTGCAGGAGAACGGTGTCATGGAGTCGTGAGCTCGAACCGCTGGACGGCGACGGAGCCACCGAGTGCCTGCGTGGCGTGGTTGAAGATGCCGAACCGGTAGCCCATGAAGAACTGCCATTCGTTCTTGAGCGTGAAGCCGGTGCCCAGCGACGTGTAGTTCACCCCGTCGGTGCTGTAGGAGAACCTGGCCTGCCGGCCGCTGCCCGGCCGGATGTCGGCGTTGGCCCGCAACCAGATCCGGGTCCCGGTGAGGTTCGCGCTCGCCACCTCGGTGCCGGTGCCGGTGGTGTTCCAGCCGCTGTCCATCGTCAGGCCGTTGACCATCACGACGCGGTTGCGGCCGTTGTCGCGCTTGACGCCGATCCACGCCGAGGAGTCGCGCAGCATCGCGAGACCGGTGCGGTCACCGTCGCGCATCGAGCCGAGGTCGAGGGTGACGGTGGCGGTGGACGTCGGCCCCTGCACCCGGTGGGTGAGGGTGTTGCGGGCGTTGTACAGGTCGTTGGTGGCGGTCGCGGTGGACAGCCGCAGGCCGTTGTTGACGCTGTACTTCGTGGTGTCCGGGTTGTGGTTCCACTCCCACTGGGGTTTGAGAGTCGTCCCGTCGAAGGTGTCGACGCCGGTCATGGGTCTCACCGGACGCGACGGGAGGTTCGGCATCGGGTAGTTCGCACCCCAGCCGCCGTTGACGGTCGTGATGCGCGGCCAGCCGTCGGAGGTCCAGGTGATCGGCGCGAGCACCGGGACGCGGCCTCCGGGGTAGGCGTCGACGAAGGCCATGTAGTACCAGTCGCCGTTCTGCGTCTGCACCATGCCGCCCTGGTGCGGCACTCCCCCGCCCTGGATCGGGCCGAGCATGTTCAGCAGCACCTGCTGGACGGTGTACGGGCCGAACGGGCTCGACGCCTTGAGCACGTACTGGCCGTTCGCGGGCCTGGTCAGCCAGATGTAGTAGCTGCCGTTGCGCTTGTAGAACCGCGCGCCTTCCAGCGTGCCGATGTTCGACGGCGTCTGGAACACCTGCTGCGACCGCACCTCGGACTTCCCGTCCGCCGAGAGCTGCGCGACGCTGATCGTGGTGTTGCCGTAGGCCACGTACATCGTGTCGTTGTCGTCGACCAGCATTCCCGCGTCGTAGTAGCACTTGTTGATCGTGGAGTGCTTCGACCACTGCGCGTCCACGGAGGTCGTGGTGTAGATGTGCGTCTGTGCGAAGTCGACGCAACCACCCCAGTAGAACGTGTTGTTGCTCTTGCGGTGGTTGAGGAACGAGGCCCAGATGCCCCGCACGTACCCTCTGCCGCCGTTGAGGTCGTACTTGGAGCCGAAGTCGAGGCGGGGCACGGAGTGTCCGGCGAACTCCCAGTTGACCAGGTCGTAGGAACGCAGGACCGGCGCGCCCGGCGAGTAGTGCATGGTCGACGCCGAGTAGTAGTAAGCGTCACCGACGCGGATGATGTCGATGTCGGCGAAGTCCTGCCACAGCACCGGGTTCGTGAAGGACGACGGCCTGGGAGTGGTCGTCGTCGTGGTCGTGGTCGTCGTTGTCGTCGTGGTCGGTGCACCGGTGTCGCCGCAGGGGGTGCCGTTCAGGCGGAACGACACCGGGTCCGGGTTGCTGGAGCCGGACGTGGCGTTGAACCCGAACTCGACCTTGCCGCCGGTGGGCACGGAGCCGTTGTAGGAGGCGTTGCGCGCGCTGACGTCCGCGCCGCTCTGCGTGATCACGGCGTTCCAGTGCTGCCCGACCTGCTGGCCGGACGCGTACGTCCACTCGAGCGTCCAGCCGGTGATCGCGTCACCGGTGTTCGTGACGGACACGGACGCGCCGAAGCCGCCCTGCCACTCGGAGGTCCTGGTGTAGGTGACCGAGCAGCCGGGAGCCGCCTGCGCCGCCGTGCTCGCGGCAACTCCCGCCGCCACCAGCGTCAGGACGGACAGCGTGGCAGGGATCCACCTCATGATCGCGCCCACCTCTGGTTGGACTGGCCGTTGCAGGTCCACAGCACGAGCTTCGAGCCGTTGGCCGTCGCGGCCCGTTCGACGTCGAGACACAGGCCGGCGTTCGTGTTGCGCAGCGTTCCGTCGGAGCCGAACGTCCAGCGCTGGTTCGCCTGGCCGTTGCACTGCCAGGTGATGATCCTCGTGCCGTTCGCGGTGCCCTGGTCGTAGGCGTCGAGGCACTTGTCGCCGAACACCCGCACCTCGCCGTTCGGCCACGAGGTCCACTGCTGCGAGGCGGGCGTGAGGCAGTCCTGGATCACCGCGGCGGTTCCGGCGGCGGTGGACCCGTTCTCGACGTCGAGGCAGCGGTTCGCGCCCGCTCCTCGCCACCGGGACGTGGTGCCCTGCACAGGACTTCCGCCCGTCACCCGGAACGCGGCGACGCCGTGCGCGGGAACGGAGGCGGAGATCGCCCCCGAGGTGCCGGACGTGCCGCCGGTCCACAGGTCGGTCAGCGTGAAGGTGCTGCCCGACAGGCCGATCTGGGCGGCCGTGGTGGAGACGGTCGCGGTGCCACCGCCCCGGTTGAACAGACCGACCGCGACCGAGCCGTCCGAGAGGGGCTTGGCGAACACCTCGGTGACCCCGTCGTCGCGCACTCGCCGTCCTCCAGCACCGAGAGCGTCCTGGTTCACCGCGATCAGGCGCTGGTTGCGCAGGATCGCGCTCACGTCGGCGGACATGGTGCGGATGTCGTTGCCCGCCATCAGCGGCGCCGCCATCAACGCCCACAGCGCGAAGTGCGAGCGGGACTCGGTGAGGGTCAGGCCGGGACGCCCGACCACCAGCATGTCCGGGTCGTTCCAGTGCCCCGGACCGGACTGGACGGCGAGCGGGGCGGTGACGTCGACGACGTTGCCCACGCCCATCGGGTAGCTGTTGACGTTGCCGTTCTGCCAGATGTCCAGCAGGTCCTCGGTGGTGCGCCACAGGTCCGCGACCTGGCCCCAGTCGTACCGGTCGCCGGTGATGGCGTGGAAGCTGTTGGGGTTGATGCTGTAGACGATCGGGCGCCCGGTGGCGCGCAGGGCGTCACGCATGATCGAGAACCGGGCGACCTGCTCGTCGCGGGTGCCGGCGCCCGAGCACCAGTCGTACTTCAGGTAGTCCACGCCCCAGGCCGCGAACGTGCGCGCGTCCTGCACCTCGTGGCCCTTGCTGCCCGTCGAACCGGGGTGCGCGCCGGTGGTCTGCGCGCACGTGCGCTCGTTCGGCACCTGGTAGATGCCGAACTTCAGCCCTCGTGCGTGGATGTAGTCGCCCAGCGCTTTCATGCCGCTGGGGAACTTCGACGGGTGCGAGCGCAACGCGCCCGCCGAGTCGCGCTGCGGATCGAACCAGCAGTCGTCCACGACGACGTACTGGTAGCCGGCGTCGCGCATGCCCGACGACACCATCGCGTCGGCGGCCTCGCGGACCTGGCCCTCGGTGATCCCGCACCCGAAGCTGTTCCAGCTGTTCCACCCCAGTGGCGGGGTGAGGGCGGGGCTGCCGGGAGCGGCCGAGGCGGGCGCGGCGGTGACGGTGGCCGCCACCAGCAGCGCGACGGCGACCTGCAGGAGTTTCCTTGACAGGGAGGGCATCGTCGCCCCTTTCTCCCGGGGCCGGTGCCACCGGCGGCGCGACCGGCGGCACCGGCCCCGGAATCAGCAGGTGGAGTTGGTCTGGGTCAGCAGGCCGAGCCTCCAGGGCAGCCGGTTGTACTCACCGCCGGCGTTGGGATCCATGCCCTGGTACAGGTAGCTGAGCTTGCACGGGCTGATCTCCATCGTCTGGTCGACGTTCGTGCGGACCATCTCGCCGTGGCTGATGTCGCGAGTCCACTGTCCACTCGGGAACGTCACGTTGTTCGCGCGGGCGAACGGGTTCGACTCGCTGTCGGCCAGCGCCGTCCAGGGACCGGTGATCGACGGCGCGGTCCACGAGCGGAACCAGCGGCGGCCGTCGGAGCCGATCGCCTCGTGCACCAGCAACCACTGGTTCTTGCCGGCGATCTTGTAGACGTTGGCCGCCTCGAACAACCGGTTGCGGTCGCTGTCCTGCATGGCGATCACCGTGTTGGTGAAGCCGTTGGGGAACTGCGCGAGCGTGGTCTCGGACCGGTAGAGGTGGCCGTTGTCGTCGGAGGAGAAGAGGTAGCACTTGGAGGTGTCGCACACCGTCCAGAAGTCCACCCAGTAGCCGTTGCCGATGTTGTCGCGGATGATCTGCGGCATGCCGTTCGCGTAGAAGTTCTTCGGCGTGGACCACGACGAGGGGTTCGAGATGTCGGAGGTCGTGGAGTACGAGGCGTTCGAGCCGGTCTGGTAGACGAGGTACCAGAGGCGTTGCGGGGCGAAGTAGAACACCTGCGGCGCGGCCCGGTACCCGGTGCCGATGCCGGAGCGGTCGAGGTAGAAGTGCGGTGCCGACGACGCCTGCGACCAGTCGGTGAAGCTGGTGTACATCAGGTTGTAGCCGTCGGTGTAGGTCGACGCGAAGACGTGGTACTTGCCGTTGTGGTAGACGACGCTCGGGTCCTTCACCGCGACGTTCGCGTGCGTGGAGTCCGGTTTCGGGCTGATCAGCTGGCCGCTGGAGGACCAGCGGAAGCTCGACGGCAGACTGCCCACCGGCGGGTTGCCCGTGGTGGTGGTCGTCGTTGTCGTGGTGGTGGTGGTGGTGGGGCCGACGTCGCCGGCGCAGAGGGTGCCGTTGAGGGTGAACGCCGCCGGGTTCGGGTTGGAGCCCGTGCTGGAGCCGTTGAACCCGAACTCGACCTTGCCGCCGGTGGGGATCGTCGCGTTGTACGAGACGTTGCGCGCGGTCACCTGCGCGCCGGACTGGGTCACCTGGGCGTTCCAGGCCTGCTGTACCTGTTGCCCGGCGCCGAAGCTCCAGGTGAGCGTCCAGCCGTCGACCGCGTCGCCGAGGTTCGTGACGACGACGGCCGCGGTGAACCCACCGTTCCATTGCGACGGTGTCGTGTACGTGACCGAACAACCGGGTGCGGCCGAGGCGGGCTGCTGGGCGACCGCGGTCAGCGCGGTCACCGCGAGGAGCGGGACCGCGGCCAGGGCGGTGAGCCGGGCACGCCGGGACAGGGAGAACCGTGCGAGGGACATGATCACCCTTCGTCGCTGGAGGGAGCGGGGTCAGGCGCAGGTGACCGTGAGCGGGCGGCCGGCGGTACCGCCCCAGATCCGGGTCACGACGTGGTCGCCCGGCGGCATCGCCCGCGCGGGAACGGCGGCGTTCGCTTGCTCCACAGTGGACTGTTCAGGGAGGGCTGGCATGGAGAGCCTTTCGTCGACGAGGGTCAACGGCAGGGGCGGCTCCCAGCAATGTAACGACGCCTTCACGCTGCGGTCAAAGCTAAATGTGAGCGCTAACTTTTAGCAGATCATGTTTGACCAACGTTGAACTGGGAATCAGCCAGATCCGCACTGTTAACGCAAACAAGCGGGTGTCATCGTCCCGCCCGCGCCACCGAACCGCCCTCGCGCACGGGCATCGGCACCCTGTGGACCGCCGCGGGACGAGCACCACGTCCGCGCCGTTCCACGATCTCCAGCAGGACCTCGACCGCCCGCGCGCCGAGCGCGTGGTGGGGCTGGGCGATCGTGGTCAGCCGGGGTCGCATCCAGGAGGCGACGGGATGGTCGCCGAACCCGAGCACGGACACGTCACCCGGCACGGAGAGCCCGGCCTCGGCGAGCGCCTGGTAGGCGCCGAACGCCAGGCGGTCGTCCAGGCACACCAGCGCTTCCGGCCGGTGGCGGCGCAGCAGCTCCCCGGTCGCCTCGTACCCCTGCTCCGCCGTCCACTTCGGACAGATGTGCTCGCCCACCACCTCGACGCCCGCCGCGGCGAACCCCTCGCGCAGGCCGGCGAGACGGTCCACCGCCGCGATGCCACCGGGCGGCCCTGACCCGGTGCCGATCACGTGGACTCCGCGCACACACCCGGCCTCGACGAGGACGCGGGCCGCCGAACGGCCGCCCCGCACCTCGTCGGACACCACCGACGGAAGGCCGGGTCGCGCGGTGGCGTTGAGCAGGACGGCGGGCGCGTGGCGCAGACCGTCCGGCACGGCGCTCGTCCTCGCGTGCACGGCGGCGAACACGATGCCGTCCGCCTGGCGGTCCCGCATCGCCTCGACCAGGGCGCGCTCCACGGCCGGATCTCCGCCGGACTCGCTGACGAGCAGCATGAACCCGTGCCGGCACGCGGCTTCCACCGCTCCTTTGACGACGTCACCGACCGGGCCGGACGCCTCGGCGGTGTCGAGCACGAACCCGATCGTCCGCGACAGCCCGCCACGCGACCGCGGCGCGGCGGTGCCGCGCCGGTAGCCGAGCTCCTGCGCGGTGGAACGCACGCGCTGCTCGGCGGCCTGGGAGATGCGCAGCTCCCGCGCGCGTCCGGTCAGGACGAGCGAGGCCGTGGTGATCGACACCCCGCTCGCCGCCGCCACGTCGGCCAGGGTCACGCGCGCTCGTCCCGCCACAGCTCCGCCTCCTGCCGCACCGGCCGGATGTTCCACACGAGGTGGTCACGCGCCGACGCCGGACAGGCCCGCTGGAGGGCGCCGTCCGGCCGTCAGGGGTGCTCCCGGGAGGCGGAGGGGTCCCCGGCAGAGGAAGGCCGGGGACCCCTGGTCACCGCCTCACGAGCAGGCGACACCGTTCAGCACCGGTGACGAGAACGGTGGCGTGCCGGTGTAGTTGGCGTTGTACCCGATGCTCAGCTGGGCACCGGAGCCGATGGAGCCGTTCCACGCCGCGTTCGCCACGCGGACCTGGTCACCCGTGTCGGTCCACGTCCCGTTCCAGCCCTGGGTCACCGAGACACCCGGTGCGGAGAACGTGAACGTCCACCCGTTGATCGCCGCACCGCGGTTCACGATCACGATCTCCGCGGAGTAGCCGCCCTGCCACTGGCTCGTCACGCGGTGGGTGGCGGTGCACCCGGCACCGGGGTTGCCGCCGCCCGACGTGGTGGTCGTCGTGGTCGTGGTGGTCGTCGTGGTCGTGATCGGACCCGCCGCCATCGCGAGCTCGTAGGCCCGCTGCGGCACGAACTGACCGGCCGGGGCGATGCAGCCGTCCGACTCGCCCGGCAGCTTGATCCACAGGAACGCCTCGATCCGCGAGTCGCCCGTGTTCGTCGTGCTGGGCGTGCCGATCGCGCGCCCGGACGGGTCGCACCACTCGCTGCCCGCGGGACCGTTGCCGTTGCGGCTGGTGTCGATCACGGCCTTCAGGCGGCTGTCACCGACTGCGTTGAGCACGTTCTTCGCGAAGTTCACCTCGTCGGAGGTGGCGCGGTAGTTGGAGACGTTGGTCGAGATGCCGTCGGCGCTGTTGGAGATGTCCGCGCCGCGCAACCGGTTCGCCGCCTCCGACGGGGTCAGCCACGAGGAGTGGCCGATGTCGAAGTAGACCTTGGCCTGCCCGGAACCGGACTTGAGCTTCTTGCCCGCGTAGGCCATCGACGCCTTGGTCTGGTTCTGCTGGTCCGTGCTCTGGCAGTTGGTCATCAACGGCAGCACGTCCGGTTCCAGCACGATCGTCGCCGGCCGTCCGGCGAGGCCCGCCGCGACCTCGTCGACCCAGGCCCGGTAGGCCGCGTGGGAGGGCGCCCCGCCACCGCTGGCGCCACCGCAGTCGCGGTTCGGGACGTTGTAGACCACCAGGATCGGGATCTTCCCGGCGGAGGCCGCCGCACCGACGAAGGAACTGACCTCCGACCGCACCGTCGAGGTGTTGGTCGTGGTGTACCACCGCGCCTGCGGGACCGACGCGATGCGGTCGCGGATGACCGCGGCCCTCGAGTCGCCGGGGTTGGCGGCCACCCACTTCGCGCTCGAGCTCGACGGGTCGACGTAGAACGCCGACTCCGCGGCGCTGACGGTCGCGCCGCCGCTGATCACCAGGGCCGCCACCCCGGTGACCGCCACGCCCGCGAGCAGACACGCGCTCGTGCCCCGCTTCCACCGTGTCATCGTGTCTCCAGTTCGCTCGGTCGATGTGATTCGGTTCTCGCAGCGTCGTTGCTGTCCGGACGTGAGAATCGGCGACGCGGGAGCGCTCTCATACGGAGGAGACGCTAATGCGAGTTCGGGTCAACGTAACCACGGAACTCTGAATCGTCAACGCCGGAAGTGTTAATGGACCAACTGCGGCGAAGAAAGTTTCGAAACTTTCCCGAAAATGCGATCAAGGCTTTGACGTGGTAGTTGGGAGCGCTCCCTCATCCGCGCTACGCCGATCAGGTCAATCGCCGTCGAATTCGACAGCGACTTCTTGTGAGCGTCGATGAACGGCTGCGACACTCCGGAACGGCAACGGCGGGCGACGACGGAACACCTCCGCCAATTCTCACCGCCCACCGCGATCCGGCAATGGCGCACCGGATCCGGCCATCCGTCCTGCCCATCACCCACCCTGCATTCGGGTCGACCTCGGAAAGCGTGGAAGATGAAACTGACATCGAAGTCAGTGGCCCTGATCCCGATCGTTGCGACGGTCGTGACAGCGGCGATCGGCGCCACCCTGATCGCACCACCGGCCGCGAACGCGGCGACCACCCTCGCGGCGGCGGCCCAGCAGAGCGGCCGCTACTTCGGCACCGCCGTTGCCGCGAACAAGCTCGGCGACTCGACCTACGTGGGCATCCTGAACCGCGAGTTCGACATGGTCACGGCCGAGAACGAGATGAAGATGGACGCGACCGAGCCGAACCAGAACCAGTTCAGCTACGGCAACGGCGACCGGATCGTGAACCAGGCCCGCGGACAGGGCAAGCGCGTCCGCGGGCACGCCCTCGCGTGGCACTCGCAGCAGCCGGGCTGGATGCAGAACATGTCCGGCACGGCCCTGCGCAACGCGATGCTCAACCACGTCACCCAGGTCGCGACCTACTACCGCGGCAAGATCTACGCCTGGGACGTCGTCAACGAGGCGTTCGCCGACGGCAGCAGCGGCGGCCGGCGTGACTCCAACCTCCAGCGCACCGGCAACGACTGGATCGAGGCCGCCTTCCGCGCGGCCCGTGCAGCCGACCCCGGCGCCAAGCTCTGCTACAACGACTACAACACCGACGACTGGTCGCACGCCAAGACCCAGGGCGTCTACCGGCTGGTGCAGGACTTCAAGTCCCGCGGCGTCCCGATCGACTGCGTCGGCTTCCAGTCGCACTTCAACCCCAACAGCCCGGTGCCGTCCAACTACCAGACCACCCTGCAGAACTTCGCCAACCTCGGCGTGGACGTGCAGATCACCGAGCTCGACATCGAGGGCTCCGGCAGCGCGCAGGCCCAGAACTACCAGAGGGTCACCCAGGCCTGCCTCGCCGTCGCGCGCTGCACCGGCATCACCGTGTGGGGCATCCGCGACACCGACTCGTGGCGCGCCTCCGGCACTCCCCTGCTGTTCGACGGCAGCGGCAACAAGAAGGCCGCGTACAACTCGACGCTGGACGCCCTCAACGCGGGCGGCGGCCCCGGTCCGACGACGACCACCACCACCACGACCACCACGACGACGACGAGCAACGGCCCCGGTCCGGGCGGCTGCACCGCGACGGTGTCGCTGAACCAGTGGAACGAGGGCTTCGTCGCCACGATCAAGGTCACGGCGGGCTCCAGTGCGCTGACCGGCTGGACCGTCACGACCACGTTGTCGAACGCCACGGTCACCGGCTCGTGGAGCGCGAACCGCAGCGGCAACAGCGGAACGGTCAACTGGACCAACGTGGACTACAACGCCAACGTGCCCGCGGGCGGGTCCACCGAGTTCGGCTTCCAGGGCAGCGGCAACGGGTCGGGCCTGAACCCGTCCTGCTCGGCACGCTGACGTCCGTCAGGCCGGCGCTCGCGGATCGGACGTGACGTCCTCCGCGGGCGCCGGCCTGCCCTCTCCCTTCCCGGCAAGAGAACGAGGTCGTCGTGACCGTCCCGAACTCCACCCTGCGCCACGTGACCAGGTATCGCGTCGTCGCGATCATCGCGGCCGTGCTGTCACTGGTCGCCGCCATCGGCTTCTCGCTCGTCCCGCGGCAGGCCCTCGCCGCGTCCCTCGTGCCGGTCACCGGCTTCGGCGCCAACCCGACCAACCTCAACATGTACGTGTACGCACCGGACCGGCTCGCGGCCCGGCCCGCGCTGCTCCTGATGGTCCACTACTGCACCGGGTCCGCGAGCGCCGTGCACAACGGCGGCGGGCGGGAGTTCGTCAGCGCCGCGGACCGCTACGGGTACGTCATCGTCTACCCGGAGGCGACGCGGGAGGGTCGCTGCTTCGACGTGTCGACGCAGAACGCGTTGCGCCGCAACGGAGGCAGCGACTCGACCGGCATCATGTCGATGGTGTCGCACGCACGGCAGCGCTACAACGTCGACCCGTCGCGCATCGTCGTCGCCGGCATCTCGTCCGGCGCGATGATGACCAACGTGCTGGCCGCCGAGTACCCGGACGTGTTCAGCGCCGGCTCGGCCTTCGCCGGTGTTCCCGCCGGGTGCTTCGCGACGACCGACGGGTCGCTGTGGAACAGCCAGTGCTCGGGCGGGACCCTGCAGAAGACCCCGCAGCAGTGGGGAGACCAGGCGCGGGCGATGTTCCCCGGCTACACCGGGAGCTACCCGCGGATGCAGCTCTTCCACGGCACCAACGACACGACGCTCGCGTACCCGAACTTCGGCGAGGCGCTCGACCAGTGGACGAACGTGCACGGCGTGAGCAGGACCCCGGTCTCCACCGACCAGCCGCAGTCGAACTGGACCCGCACGCGGTACGGCGCGACGGGTGTCGTCGAGGGCATCAGCGCCCAGGGCACCGGCCACGACGTGCCGACCGCGGGCATGGTGGGGCGCGCCATCACGTTCCTCGGCCTGGACCGCCCCTCGACCGACCCCACGACCACCACCACAACGACGACGACCACCACCACCACTCCGCCGCCGTCCCAGGGCTGCTCGGTCAAGGCCGCGGTCAACGCGTGGAACACCGGCCTGACCGAGACGATCACCATCACCAACACGTCCTCGACCGCGGTCAACGGCTGGAGGCTGCAGTTCACGTTGCCGGGCGGGCAGACGATCACGGGCGGCTGGAGCGCGACCTACTCCCCCTCCACCGGCCAGGTGACGGCGACCAACGTCTCCTACAACGCCCAGATCCAGCCCTCCGCGCAGATCTCGATCGGCTTGCAGGCCACGCACACGGGCAACAGCGCGGTGGCCGGCGGGTTCACGCTCAACGGCGTGCAGTGCGCCGTCGTCTGACACCGAAGGGACGACGATGATCCACCGCAACGGGCGACGAACCAGGTTCGCGATCGCGGCGGCCGCCGTGAGCGCCGTGGTGTTCCTGGGAGCCGCGGGCATCGCCGTCGGCGGTCCCGAGGCAGGCACCACGGCGGCGACGGCGGGCTGCGGCAAGGCACCCGCGTTGACGAGCGGCCAGCACACCATCAGCAGTGGCGGCCAGAGCCGTTCCTACATCCTGCGGCTGCCGCCCAACTACGACAACAACCGCCAGTACCGGCTGTTCGTGGGCTTCCACTGGCGCGGAGGCACCGCGAACGACGTCGACTCCGGCGGTTCCGACGGTTACAACTGGTCCTACTACGGGCTGCGCAGGCTCTCCGACGCCGCGAACAACGGCACGATCTTCGTCGCGCCGCAGGGCAACGGCAACGGCTGGGCCAACCCCGGCGGCCAGGACCTGAGGTTCGTCGACGACCTGGTCGCACTGCTCGACGCCGGGCTGTGCATCGACACGAGCCAGCGCTTCGCCGGCGGTTTCAGCTACGGCGGCGGCATGTCGTACGCGGTGGCGTGCGCGCGTGCCGGCGTCTTCCGCGCGGTCGTCGCGTACTCCGGTGCGCAGCTCAGCGGGTGCGACGGCGGCACCCAGCCCATCGGGTACATGGGCATCCACGGCATCAGCGACAACGTCCTGGGCATCGGACTTGGACGCGGCCTGCGCGACACGTTCGTGCGCAACAACGGCTGCACCGCGCAGAACGCACCCGAACCGGCGGCGGGCAGCCGGCGCCACATCATCACGAACTACAGCGGCTGCCGCGCGGGATACCCCGTGGTGTGGGCTGCGTTCGACGGCGGGCACACCCCGGCTCCGATCGACTCCGGCGGCGACGGCTGGCAGACCTGGACGTCCGCCGAGGCGTGGAAGTTCATCACCCAGTTCGCCAGTGGTGGCAGCGACCCGCCGAGCACGACCCCGTCCACGCCCCTGCCCACCCAGTGGCCGTGCCGCGTGAGCGACACGATCAACGCGTGGGCCGAGGGCCTGACGTCGAACATCACCCTCACGAACACGAGCACGACGCCCGTCGACGGGTGGTCGCTGGTGTTCGCACTGCCCGCCGGGCAGACGATCACGGGTGGCTGGAACGCGGGCTACGCGCCCTCCTCCGGCCAGGTCACCGCGACGAACGCCCCCTACAACGGGCAGATCGCGCCCGGCGCTTCGGTCACCTTCGGTTTCCAGGCGACGCACTCGGGCGGCATCGGGAGGCCGGACTGGTTCAGCCTCAACGGGAGGACGTGCCAGATCGTCTGACGGCTCCGCGGGAGGAACGGGCCGGGGCGGCCGTGGGACCGGCGCCCCGGTCCGTTCCTCCGCGTCCCTGCAGCGGAGGGCGGTGCGGAGCAGGGCGGCTCCGGGAGCTCAGGCCTGGGCGGCCCTTCCGCGAGCGCCGCGATCGGCCCAAGCCCAGGGCAAGCCAGCCTCACCGCCAGCACGGCGATCACCTCGAGCCCGGGCAACCGGCTCAACCGCCAGCGCCGCGATCGATTCAGGCCGGGGCGGCGCAGCCCTTTCCGCCAGCACCGCGATCGCCTCAAGCCGGAGCAGCACAGCCCCTGTCGCCAGCACCGCGATCATCTCAAGCCCAGACAACCAGCCCTACCAGCAGCACCGCGATCATCTCGAACCCAGGCAACCAGCTCCGCCTCCGGCACCACGAGCGCCTCGAGGCCGGTGCGGCCAGCCCTTCCGTCAGCACGGCGATCACCTCAAACCCGGGCAGCCCAGCCTGACCGCAGCACCCCGATCACCTCAACCTCGAGCAGCCAGCCCCGCCGCCAGCACCCCGATCGCCTCGGGTCCGGTGCGGCAGCACCCGCCCACCAGCCTCGCGCCGGCGTCGGCCCACTCCCCCGCCGACGCCGCGATCCCGGTGCCGTCCCCGGTCCACGTCCGCTGCCGCGCGTCCCAGGTCTCCCCGCTGTTCGGGTACACGACGACCGGCAGCCCGGTCACCCGGCGCGCCACCGCGACCGCCTCGGCCACGTCCTCCGGCGCGCAGCAGTTCACGCCGATCGCGACCACCTCGTCCACACCGGACACGACCGCGAACGCCTCCTCCAGCGGCTGCCCCGCGCAGGTCCTGTCACCGCGAGCGCTGTAGGAGAGCCACATCGGCACACCGCTGCCCCGCACCACGTCGAGCACCGCCTCGGCCTCGTCGACGTCCGGGATCGTCTCGACCGCGAGCACGTCCGGTCCGGCCGACCAGAGCGTCTCCAGCCGGCGTCGGTGGAAGTCGGCCAGTTCCCGCCTCGACAGTCCGTACCGGCCGCGGTACTCCGAGCCGTCCGCCAGCACCGCCCCGTACGGGCCGACCGACGCCGCCACCCAGCGCTCGCCGTCCACATCGGACGCGGCGGAGCGGGCGAGCTCGACGCTCGACCGCAGCAGGCGTTCGGTCTCGGCCTCGCCGATGCCGCGCCGCGCGAAACCGGCGAAGCTCGCCTGGTAGCTCGCGGTGATGGCGACCGACGCCCCCGCCCGGTAGAAGGCGAGGTGGGCGGCGCGCACGGCGTCCGGGTCGGTCAGCAGCAGCCGCGCCGACCACAGTTCGTCGGACAGGTCGTGCCCGGCCTGCTCCAGTGCCGTCGACATGCCGCCGTCGAGCACGATCACCTTGTGCGCCAAAGCTTCCGCCAGTTCCACCCGGCGATTCTAAGGGGAGGAGGAGTGCGCGACAGTCACAGATCGCGCACTCCTCCAGGGACGGCCGCCGGGAACGTCCGCGTGCGTGCGCCGCATGTCCACGCGCACGGACGTGTCCCGAGTGCCGTCCGGTCAGGCCGTGCCGCGGTGTGCGGCCGGGTCCGGGGTGCTCGCCCGGCGGGAGAGCCTGGGCGGCAACAACATCAGGGGTGGTGCCTGCTTGCCCTCGAGCTTCGCGACGAGCAGGTCCACCGCGTGTCTGCCGAGCTCCTCGGCCGGCAACCGCACCGAGGTGAGCAGCGGTGAGGTCTGCTCGGCCAGTTCGTCGGGGCAGATCGCGACCACGGCGACGTCACCGGGGACCTGCCGGCCGGCCGCGCGCAGGCAGGTGGTGATCCAGCCGAGCGCCGCCTCGTTGTGCACCACCAGCGCCGTCATCGACGGGTGGGCGCGGATCAGGGCCTTCGTCGCCCGCAACACCGAGTCGTGGTCGCCCTCGACGGACAGCGCCGTCGCGGCGACCCCCCTGCGCATGGCGGCCGCGCTGAAGCCGTTCATCGTGCGGTGCGCGAAACCGGTGCCGCGCCGGTAGACCGCGCTCGGCGCGCCGAGGAAACCGATGGAGCGGTGGCCGAGGTCCGCCAGGTGGTCGACGCACTTCGCCCCCGCGGCCTCGAAGTCGAGGTCCACGCAGGTGAGGCCGCGCGCCGCCGCCGGGTGTCCGATGAGGACGGAAGGTTTGACCAGCTGCCGCAGCAGCGGCACGCGGTCGTCGTCCATCTCCACGTCCATCACGAGGAAACCGTCGACCTGGGCACTGTTCGCGGCCCGGCGCAGGCCCGCCGCGCCGTCGTCCGCGGTCAGCAGCAGCAGGTCCATGTCGTAGCGGCGCGCTGTCGTCACCGCGGCGGTGACGAACCGCATCACCGCGGGCAGGTGGGTTCCGGCACGCAGCGGGAGGACCAGCCCGATCACGTTGGTCCGGCCGGTCGACGTCGTGCGGTCGGAGGCGTGAGGCTGGTAACCCAGCGCTCTGATGCTCTCGCGGACCCTCGACTTCGTGTCCGCGGAGATCGACCGCTTGCCCGTGAGGACGTAGGAGACCGTGCTCGGGGCGACCCCGGCGTGCCTTGCGACGTCCGCGATGGTGACCACACAGCCTCCTCTCGCGCTTGCGCTCAGTGAGCGTGTCGACACCATAGGGAGCACCTTCTGATGACATCAAGAGTTATGTGTGCGTTAACATTGCGCTTTTCGGGTGGTCCAGACGAATTCCGCACTGTCTGGAAACTTGCCCGACGGAAAACCAGTGCGGGCAGGAAGAGCGCGCCCACACGGCACGGCCCCGAACGAGGCTGCCGGCCGCATGGGCACGCTCACATTCCCCTGCTCAGAGCGCCGGGTAGGCGTTGCGCATGAGCTCCTGGAACTGCGCGGAGAACCACTTGCCGGAGATCGGGGCGTTGCCCAGCGATCCCGACATGTTGTTGCCGTTGCGCACGTTGCCGGTGTACGTCGGGTCGCACATCCGGTCGAAGCCCTTGCCCTCGTTGTTCGGGATCTCCTCGCTCGCGCCGTCGGACTCACCCGGCGGCTTGACCCACACGTACGCGTCGATGCCCGGCTCCGGGGCCGCCTTCGGGCGCTCGCCCAGGCCCGCACCCGACTGGTTGCACCAGTTGCCGAGGTGGATGCGACGGTCCAGCTTGCCGCCGTTCACGTACGCGTCCACGCTCGTCGTCGGACCGGGGCCCGTCGGACGGGCGCTGCCGCCCCAGCCGTTGCGGCTGGTGTCGATGAGCATGCCGACGTTCGAGTCGAAGCCCGCCTGGACGGCCCGCTGCCGGAACGCCTGGGCGTAGGACAGCTCGTCGACGTAGCGGTTCCAGTCCACCCACTTCGACTGGCGCACCGACGTGCCGTTCACCGAGTCTTCGATCTTGAAGTACGGCTCCTTGAGCGCGCCGTAGTTCGCGGTGTTGGCGATGAAGCCGACCACGTTCGACTTCGTGCTGCCGGAGGCGTTCGCGGCCTGGAACAGCAGGTCGGCCGTCGCGCCGAAGTTGTCGTCCCAGCCGATCCAGCCGTGGTGGCCGATGTCGAGGTAGTTGTAGACGTTCGGCACCGCACCGAGCTTCGCGAGCGCGTAGCCGACACCCGTCACGTAGTTGCCGTTGGACTTCATCGTGTCGCACGCGGCGACCGCGGTCGGGCGCGGCGAGACGTTGGTGATGAGGTTCGGCAGGGAGTCGATCTCGACCGTGGTGACGATCCGCAGGCCCGAGTAGGCCGGCCTGGCGAGGATCGCCGCGATCGGGTCGATGTACTCCGACTTGTAGCGGTCGATCTCGGTCGCCTTGAGCTCACCGTTCGACGCGAGGGCCGAGCAGTCACGACCCGGCAGGTTGTAGATCACCAGCTGGATGACGAGTGGTGAGCCCGCCGCCTGGCGCACCGCCTCGTCCAGGTGTCCGACCAGGCCGCGAGAGTCGGCCGTGCCCGCGATCGCCGCGATGCGGTCGAGCCACACGGCGGTCGGCTGGTTCGCGACCCGGCTGCCGCCGGGCTCCGCGTTCGCCTTGGCCGCCCAGTCCGGGTTGACGTACTGCTTCGCGCCCACGAACGCGTTGTCGACACGACCGGGGCCGGGACCGGGACCGTTCGACGTCGTGGTCGTGGTCGTGGTCGTGGTGGTCGTCGTCGTGCTGGTCGGCCCCGTGCCGCCGGTACACACCGTGCCGTTCAGGGTGAACGACGCCGGGTTGGCGTCACCGCTGGCCGCGTTGCTGCCGTTGAAACCGACGTCGGTGGACGCGCCGGTGCCCAGGCTGCCGTTCCACGACAGGCTCGTCGCCGTCACGTTCTGGCCCGACTGGGTCCAGTTCGCGCTCCAGCCCTGTGCCACGCGCTGGCTGCCGGAGAGGGTGAACTTCAGCGTCCAGCCGCCCGAGATGGCGTCACCGAGGTTGGTGATCTTCACCGCGGCGCCGAAACCTCCGCCGCCCCAGGGGTTCGCCGTGTAGTCGACACGGCATCCCGGTGCGGCGCCCGCGGGGGCGCTCATGGCCACCCCGAGCGTCGCCACGACGGTGGCGACCACGACTCCCGCCGCGGCCCACCGCCTCTGTCCGTTGAGCTTCATCGCTCCGGATCTCCTGTCTCTCAATGGTGCTTGATCTCAACGAGCGAACACGCCGTGGGCGTGCACTCGAGTCTTTTCAGGCCGATGTACTCCATGCCGATCGAGCCGGTGAGGGCGAAGCCGTCCCCGAAGGCGAGGTCCGGGTCGCCCCGGACCTCGCCGTTCGCGAGCGCCGTCCGCCAGGCCTGTTCCAGGCCCGGTTTCAGGACCATCAGCCCGAGCCGCTCGTAGGGCGGCTTGGCGCAGGTCCCCCACTCCGCGATGAACGGCGCGTAGACCTTCGACCGCACCGGACCGGCGAAGTCCGTGAAGTCGTTGCCCCGCTTGACGGTCGCGCACTCGTCGGTCAGCTCGTGCAGCCACGCCCCGATGCCGTCGACGCCCCTGCTGAGGTCTGGGGTGGGTTCGGCGCGCCCGACGAGGAGGGCGAACGCGACCGAACCCACCACCAGGAGGGCGACCAGGGCCCTCGTCACCGGATGGCGCACGCGGATCCGTTGAGCGTGAACGACGTCGGATCAGCCGGCGGTGTGGACGTCGTCGTGGCGTTGAAGCCGAACGACACCGACCCACCGGCCGGGATGTCCGCGTTGTACGACACACCCTTCGCCGTGGCCTGCCCGCTCGCGACCGTCACGGTCGACGACCAGGCCTGCGACAGCTGCTGCCCGGACGGGAACGCCCAGACGAGCTGCCACGCGCTGATCGCGCTGGTGCCCGTGTTCGACACCGACACGTTCGCGGTGAACCCGCCGTTCCACGTGCTCGGCCGCGTGTAGGCGACCGTGCAGGAACCCGTCGGAGTACCGCCCCCGGTCGAGGTTCTGACCGTGACGCCCGACGACGCCGTCGAGGTGTTGCCCGCGGAGTCCGACGCCACGACCGTGAACGAGTACGAGGTGTCCGCGGTCAGGCCGGTCACCGTCGCCGAGTTCGTGGAGGACGTGGCGACGACCTGGCCGCCGCTGTAGACGCGGTAGGAGGACACGCCCACGTTGTCCGTCGACGCGCTCCAGTCGAGCTTCACCGAGTTGCTGGTGACGCCCGAGGCGACAGGGGTGCCCGGCGCCGACGGCGCGGTGGTGTCCGGGGTGCCGGTACCGCCGCCGAACACGACGTCCGAACAGCTGTAGAACGCCTCGGGGCTGTCAGAACGCTGCCACAGCGAGTAGATGATGTGGCGGCCGGACTTGTTGGGCAGCCGGGCCTGCCACGCGTACTCACCGTTGGCCAGCGGCGGGTTCGTCACCGAGTCGAACGGCGCCGGCTCGAGGTCGGACCACTTGAGCGGCTTCGTCGGATCGAAACCGTCCTTGGTGACGTACTGGTCCCACGTGCCGGGGTGCGGTGCCCACGCGTTGTACCGGAAGGTGACCGTGCTGTTCGCCTGCACCTGGGTCGTGGGCCAGTCGGCGCGCGTCAGGTTGTAGGCGGAGTACTTCGTGGTGGGACCGCACAGGTTGCCGTCGGGGATGATCTCCCGGTGACGTCCGGCGGCGTTGCTGATCAGGTTGCCGAACCAGTCCCACAGCGGTTGCTTGCCTCCCTGGGCCACGGCCGCGGCGCACGCCGGGTTGGTGGGGTTGAGATCGCCGCCACCGCCGCCCGCGCGGCCGTCCTCGTAGCAGAGGTAGGTGCGGCTGCCGGGCCAGACCATCGACCCGTGCGCGACCGCAGTGCCACCGGTGTGCACCAGTACGGCGCCGACCGCGGCGGCGACCGCCAAGAGCGCTATGCGTTTCTTCATCTCGGGACTCCTCACCCGTAGATCTCGGCGTGCAGGGAGAACGCCGTCGCGATCTCGGCTTGCGCCCAGAAGCGGTGGTAGGTGAACGTCGGTGCCGGTCCACCGTCCAGATAGGACTGGACCTTCGGCCACTGCGGGTCGTTGCGGAACATGGACCGCATCGACAGGAAGGACGAGCCCTGGCCGATCGTGTCGCCGTTGGGCATCTTCCCGGTCCAGCCGGAGGGCACGTACGGGCCTTCGAGCGTGCTGGTGTTGTAGACGTCGTCGAACCGGTTGTAGTCCGTGCGCGTCTCCGGCGTCGCGATGCCGAGGCTGTCCTGGTGCTGCAGCAGCCCGGTCAGCAGTGCCTCACCCGTGGTCTTGGCCGAGGCGTTGCCCGACCGCGCCGCGTAGTTCAGCAGCACCTTGGCGTACGACGCCGCCACACCGACGTCCTGGCTGTGGTTGAGCACGCGGACCCGCAGGTTCGCGTTCACGCCGGGGTTGGTGGCGTTCCACGTGTCCGGCGCTCCCGACCACTCGAGGTCCGAGGGGATCTGGAAGTTCGTGCCGGTCGTGGTGTTCGCGATGGCCCACGGCACCCACTTGTCGAGGATCTTCTTGGCGCGCGCGTCACCGGTCAGCCGGTAGAGCGCGGCCGTCCGCTCGATGCCCCACACCTGGAAGCCGAACCACCGGTTGCTCGGCGGGTCGCGCCACACCGGGTGGGCGTCGTAGTACATGCCGTAGAACGTCGGCGTGCCGGACGGAGGCGAGGCGTACTGACCCTCCCAGCTGTTCGTCACACCGCCGGCGAGACCGCCGTCGGCCGACTGCAGCCACTGCAGCATCTCGAGCTGCCTGCTCAGCGACGTCGCCCAGTCCTGCTGCCCGGTGGCGGACAACGGCTTGAGCGCGGGCACGTTCGCGAGAGCGTGCGCTGCCAGCGGGTTCTGGTAGCCCTGGTGCGAGGCACCGTCACCGATGCGCCACGCCCAGCCGGCGGACGTGTCGGTCGCGCCGCCCCAGGCGTAGTACCAGGACATCAGGTAGTGCGCGCTGTTCTTGCCGGTCGCGCCGGGGCACGACGACGGGCTGCTGCAGTTGCCGACGCGCTTGAAGTACTTGTCGAACATGGCGTACCGCAGGTAGTCGCCCATCTTGGCGGACTTGCCGATCTCCGAGGAGATGTCACCGGCCTTGCCCTGCGCCGTCGCCCACTGCTGGGCGAGCAGCGCCACCTGCACCACGCGGGCGTCCGCGTCCGGCGCGTTGGTGTACTTCCACTGCTTGGCGTAGGACGAGTCCTTGGTGAACAGGTCCAGGAAGCCGTTGGGACCGCCGTGCTTGAACGTGTCGCACGAGGGCTGCGGGATGGTCTCCCACACCGACTCCGACGAGCCGCGCTGATAGGTGTTGATGTACGCGGGAGCCGTCGTGCCGTCACCGCACCGGCCGAAGCCGTAGGTGTTGTCCACGTCGATCAGCCAGTGCATGCCGTAGACGTCCGAGCTGCCGTACGCGGACTTCAGCTCGCCCGCGATCGGGTCCTGACCCACGGGAACGGTGCCGTCGAGCGTCGACGGGTAAGCGTCCATCCTCGGGTGTTCCGGGGCGTAGGTCGCCGGCTTCGACGGGTCGTACTTGTCGTTCGTCGGCTGGTCGGCCTTCGCGGGGATGATGAACTTCTCCATCGACGCGAACGCGGACTTGAACGGCGCCCAGTCCCCGGTGACGCGGCCGTAGCTCGCCTCCAGCCACAGGTAGTAGCTGAACGCCTCGGACGTGGTCTGGTGACCGTGGTCCGGTGCCTCCACCATCAGCGTCTCGACCGAGTGGTACGGCACGAGCAGGTCGCCGAACTTGCGGAAGTAGCCGCTCGCCGGGTCCTTGATCTTGTTGTACTGGTCGAGGAACGCCTTGTTGAAGTCCGAAGTGGACGGATCGATCTCGTTGACCGTGACGCTCGCCGGGCTGTACCCGGTGGCCGAGGCCGTGAACGTCGCCGTGCCGAGCGAGCCGCCGTTGTTCGCCGACGCCACCGTCACCGTCTGCTTCGCGGTGCCGGAGAACGTGAGCGTCGCCGGCGTGGCCGTCAGGTCCGAGCTGCCGCTGCGGGCGATCGTGACGGTGACGGGCTGGCTCGGTGCCGTGGCCAGGGAGACGTCGAACGTCGCGGACTGGCCCTGCTTGACCGAGACCGTGCTCGGCGAGGCCACCACCGCCGGTCCCGACAGGACCTTGACCGCGGCCGGTGCCGAGGCCGTCGTGGCGCCCCTGTTGTCCGTGGCCCGCGCGGTGATGCTGTGGTCACCGGCCGGTGCCGACGTCCAGGTGCCGGTGAACGGCGCGCTGGTGTCGGTCGCGATGAGCGTGTCACCGGCGTAGAAGTCGACCTTGGCCACCGTGCCGTCGGTGTCCTGTGCGGTCGCCGCCAGCGGGATCGTCGCGGGCAGGGTGTAGCTGCTGCCGCTCGTGGGAGCGGTCAGCGCCACCGACGGCGACTGGTTGGGCCCAGTGCAGGACACGCCGTTCACGGCGAAGTCCGTCGGTGGCCGGTTGGCCGAGCTCTTGCTGCCGTTGAAGCCGACCTGTGCGGTGCCACCCGACGGGAGCGCCGGTGCCCAGGCCGGGTTGGTCACGGTCACCACGGCGCCGTTCTGCGTGAAGTTGCCGCTCCAGCCCTGGGTGACGCGCTGGCCGTCCGGGAACGTCCAGGTCAGTTTCCAGCCGTTGAGTGCCTCCCCGTCGTTGCGGATCGACACAGCAGCGCCGAATCCGGTGTTCCACTCGTTGGTGATCTGGTAGGTGACGGTGCAGGCCACCGCGAGTGGTGCCGCGACGGCGGGAGCTCCGCCGACCAACACCACCGCCGCAACCGCCAACGCCACTTTTCGTCGAGTCATGCCGCCGCCCTCTCGACAACTGGGAGCGCTCCCAGAGTTCACGGCACTGTAACGTGGACCACATCGGCCAAGTGGCCGCCGGTGCAGCCGATGCTGAACCGGACGGCGCTGCGCGCTACGCCTTATGACACAACGAGGGTTGCTCTACCGGTTCCTCTTACTGCTCTCTTCGAGTGGAATCCTGGGAGCGGTCCCAGACGAGGGTGGGGGCGCCCACGCCACTTCGGGCGCCCCCTGGTCTCGTCAGCCGCGCCCGGCTCCCGCACCGGCGGTGACCACGCTCTTCACGCTGCTCGCACCGTCGAGCGGGTAGGAGTAGGGCAGGCTCTTCACCGAGCCGCCCTGGTCACCGGATCCCGAGTTGACGAAGTGGTTGCTGCGCGCCACGAGCGCACCGCCGGGCGAGCTGCCCTCGCCGCGGTGGAACGGGTCCTCGGTGTTCTCGAAGTAGTTGCCCTCGACCAGGACGCCGGCCTCCATGGTCGACGCGACGCCGTAGGACGTCACACCGCCGTAATAGTTGTTGTAGACGTGCACCGGGTTGCCGAACCGCACGCGCGGGTGGCGCTGCTGCGTTCCGTCGAACCAGTTGTGGTGGTAGGTCACCCGGAGCTTGCCGCGATCCTCCGAGCCGTTGTCGTCGCTGTGGCCCAGCAGCATCGTCTTGTTGTGGCTGGTGAACTTGTTCCAGGACACCGTGACGTAGTCCGAGGCCCGCTTGACGTCGACCGCACCGTCGTAGCCGTTGGAGAAGGTGTTGTGGTCGATCCACACGCGGGTGGAGTACTGCACGTTGATCGCGTCGTCGCCCCAGCTCTTGAAGTTGAGGTTGCGCACGATCACGTTCGAGGCGTTGGCGATGTTCAGGCCCTGCCCGGTGATCGCGGAGCTCGAGCCGACGCCCTCGATGGTCTTGTTCGAGGCGACCTTCGTCATGCTCGACAACGAGATGGTGCCGGAGACCCGGATCACCGCCGAGCCCGACGCCTTCGCGGCCGCGACGAACGCGGACGCCGTGGTGACCGTGACCGGCGTGGCGCTGCCACCACCCGTCGTGCCACCTCCCTGAGTGGCCCAGCCGACCAGCCCGAACGGGGCGGCGATCGCCTGGGGAACGGACACCGCGCCGAGAACCAGCGCGGCGGCTGAAATCAATGCTGCGCGTTTTGGAATCATTACTCGCTCTCCCAAATCGGTGAGCGGCGGTACGTCTCACACAACCAGCGTTCGACAGAGCGGTCAACCAATTCGAAGAAATTCGAATCGAACAATCGAAACGAGTTGACAGAAAAGATCACCGCCCTACCATCGAATTACCGCCGCGCATCCCCCTGCAAGCGGAGCGCACATGAAGAAACTGGCACCATTGGTGTTGGCCGCGGCACTGGCGGCTTTTCTCGCACCTCAGGCACAGGCTGCGGGCAGCACCTTTCCCACGCCGTCCGGAACGAAACCCGTCGGCACGACCATCAAGGTCGGGTCGAGCGGTTACGACGGCGGCATGCAACGGTTCTACGGCACCGGCGACCTCGGTTCCGGTGGCCAGAACGAGGACCAGGGCCCGATCTTCCAGCTGGCCGACGGCGCGACGTTGAAGAACGTCGTGCTCGGCGCGCCGGCGGCGGACGGCGTCCACTGCCTCGGCACCTGCACGCTCACCAACGTGTGGTGGGAGGACGTCGGTGAGGACGCGGCCACGTTCAAGGGCACGTCGTCGTCGCAGACCATGACCATCAGCGGTGGCGGCGCGCGCAAGGCGTCGGACAAGGTCTTCCAGCACAACGGGCCGGGCACGATGGTCATCCGCAACTTCCAGGTGGACGACTTCGGCAAGCTCTACCGGTCCTGCGGGAACTGCAAGACGCAGCACAAGAGGCACGTCGTGCTGGAGAACGTCACCGCGTTCTCCCCCGGCAAGACGCTGGTCGGCATCAACACGAACCACGGCGACACGGCGCGGTTCTCGAAGATCACCGTCGTCGGCGACAGCAGCAAGAAGATCGCTGTCTGCGACAAGTACCAGGGCGTCACCAGCGGTGAACCGAAGAAAATCGGCACCGGGGCGGACAGCACGAACTGCCTGTTCAAGTCCTCGGACATCACCTACCGATAGACGAAATGCCCCGGCCGCCGGCCGGGGCATTTCTCACCACACTTCAAGAGTGTGAACTCCGATGTGTTCGAAATTCCAGTCGTCCCCGATTCCGGGAATCTTCGGCAACGTCACCAGCCCGTTCTCGTCGAGCGGATCGGCGATGGCGTTCCGATGCGGCGGGACCCGGTCGAAGTCGACGTGCGGGTGCAGCAGGCCCCGTTCGTACCACCGGCCCGCGTCGGTCGCGCCGAGCACGGTCAGGCTGGCCGACCCGTTGCCGTGGATCTCGCAGTCCATGTTGAACGACTCCGCGAGGTGCACGGTCTTGAGCACCGGCGTGATGCCACCGCTGCCCGCCGGACCGGCCCTCAGCACGTCGCACGCCCCGGACGTGATCCACTCGGCGCGCGTGAAGTGCTTGCCCCACGCGACCTCCGGGCCGATCACCGGGATGTCCAGCTGCTCCGCGAGCCACCGGTAGGAGCTGATCGACGCCTCCTCCATCGGTTCCTCGAACCAGTAGAAGTCCAGCTCCTGCAACGCCCTGCCGAGCTGGAGCGCCTCGGTGCGGGAGTACCAGTGGCTCGCGTCGAGCATCAGCGCGACGTCCGGTCCCACCGCCTCGCGCACCGCCCGGCACGCCTCGACGTCGCGCGTCACGCTCGGCGCACCGGGTATCGGCGGCATCCAGGTGTGCAGCTTGATCGCCCGATAGCCGGCCGAGACGAGGTGCTTCGCGAAGTCCCCGTAGTCGGCCGGTGTCGCGAGACCGTCCGTGTCGCCGCACATCGTGCTGGCATAGGCCGGGATGCGGTCCCGCGCGCCGCCCGCGAGCTTCCAGGCGGGTAGTTCCACCCGGCGTGCCACGAGGTCCCACAGCGCCTGGTCGACGAACCCGAGCGCCCGGTCCGTGAACCCGCCGTGCGAGCCGCGCTGCCGCCGGGCGAGCAGGCGCCACAGCCGTTCGCGGTCCCACGGGTCCTGGCCGAGCAGCACCGGTCGCACGTGCTTGTCCAGCACCGCCGGCCGCACCTGGTCGGGCTGCACCTGGCAGTACCCGGTGACGCCGTCGGTGTCGGTGACCTCCAGCAGCGCCTCGACGACCTCGTGCTCGGGCGCCGGGTGCCGGTGCCCCTCGGGGTCGACGGACGTGGCCGCCGTGGTCTTGAACGTCCGCACCACCACCCGTTCGATCACTTGCGCTTCTCCCAGTCCTGCTGGGCGGTGGTGAGCTTGGCCGCGAGCTGGTCGAGGAACTCCTGCGCGGACATCTGGCCGAGCAGCACCTTCTGGTACAGCGGTTCGGTGTCGGTCTTGGTGATCGACGAGTACTCCGGCAGGTAGACCGGCGCGGGCACGAGCACGGTCGCCGGGTCCTCCAGTACCCCGAGCGCCATCTTCACGGCCGGGTTCTTCTGGATCCACTCGGCGCCGCGCACGTCGGTGTTCGCGGGGATCTGGCCGACCTTCTCGTTCCAGTAGCCGTTGCTCTCCGCCGACGTCAGGAACTCGACGAACTTCCAGGCCGCGTCCCGGTTCTTCGTGCCCTTGAACACCGCGAAGCCGTCGGTCGGGTTCGGCACTACGGTCCGCTTGCCCGACGGTCCCTTCGGCAACGGCATGGCGGCCACGCGTTCCGGGCCGAGAGCCTTCATCACGTCCGCGGTCGAGCCGAGGTTGTGGTGCATCATCGCCACCGTGCCACCGGTGAACTGGGCGACCATCTGCGTGTAGTTGTTGTTCACGTCGGCCTCGGGCGTGGCCTTCTTGTACAGCTCCGCGACCTTGCGCACGAGCTCGGCGTTGCGCGGGTCGGCGACCGTGCTCTTGCCGCCGTCGTAGAACTTCTCGACGCCGGAGTAGGAGTAGGCCTCGGACAGCAGCTGGAAGACCGATCCGGCGCCGCCGCGGATCGTGAAGCCGTACTTGTTGTCCGCGGGCTTGGTCAGCTTGGTCGCGGCCTGCGCCAGTTCGTCCCAGGTGGACGGTTCCGGGATCTTGTTCTCCTCGAACCGGTCGGACCGGTACCAGATCACGTCCATGTTGCCCGACGCGGGAACGGCGTAGAGCTTGCCGTCGGGCGCCGTCTGCCGCACGGTCTCCAGCAGGCTGGTGAGGAGCTTGCCCTTGAGCGCGCCGTTCTCCACCCGGTCGTCGGCCGGCTCGAGCGCGTCCTGCCCGACGAGGTGCGCGAGGTAGGACGTCGTCACGCCACCGACGTCCGGCGTGGACCCGCCGGCGATGGCCGTGTCGTACTTCTGCTGCACCGACGAGCTGGGAACGCCGACGTAGGCGATCTTGACGTCGGGGTTCGCCGCCTCGAACCGCTTGATCAGCTCCTGGTAGATCGGCGTGCGGCCGGGGCCGCCGTTGTTGTCCCAGAACGTGATCGTCGTCGGGCCGTCCTGCGTCGCGGAGCACGCGCTCGCCACGAGCGCGAGCGCGACCAGCAGTCTCTTCATGCTTGCTCTCTCCTCATCCCTTGACCGCGCCCGCGCTCAGTCCCTGCACGAGGAACCGCTGCACGACAGCGAAAACCAGCACGACCGGCACGGCGGCGATGACGCCGCCGGCCGCGAGCGCCCCGAAGTCGGTGTTGAACTCCCCCAGCGCGTAGCTCAGCCCGACCGGCAGCGTGAACTTGTCCTGCCTGCTCGCGAACATCAACGCGAACAGGAAGTTGTTCCAGGCACCGATGAACGCGAACGACCCGACGGCCACGATCGCCGGCTTGAGCTGCGGCAGCGTCACCGCGAAGAACGCGCGCAACCGCGAGCAGCCGTCGACCATCGCGGCCTCTTCCAGCTCCACCGGGACGTTGCGCACGAACCCGCTCATCAGGATCAGCGCGAGCGGCAGCTGGAACGCGGTGTCCGCGATCACCAGGCCCGTCAGGCTGTTCAGCAGCCCAGCCGACTTGAAGATCACGAACAGCGGGATCAGCATCATCGCGCCGGGGATGAACTGCGTGCACAGCAACGCCAGCAGGAAGACCCGCTGGCCGCGGAACTTGAACCGCGCCAGCGCGTACCCGCCCATCAGCGCGAACACGGTGACGGTGATGAGCGTGCCGACGCCGATGATCAGGCTGTTCTGGAAGAACAACCCGAACCCGACGCCGTTCCAGACGGTGTCGAAGTGCTCGAACGTGATCGGCCACGGCACGAGCGAGGTCTGCCCCGCGGGCCGGACGGCGAAGACGAGCATCCAGTAGAACGGGATCAGCGTGAACAGCAGGTAGAGCACCAACGGCAGGTGCAGCCGGAAGTAGCGGCTCGGGTCGCGGTGCTTCTTGCGTCGTGGTGGTGCCGGCGGCGGTTCGAGGACCGTGGCCGGGCGGGTGAGCGTCTGGGTCATGCCCGGCTCCCGAACTTGGACACCCTCAGGTAGAGGATCGAGAAGAACAGCAGGATCACGAAGCCGGCCATCGTCAGCGCAGAGCCGTAGCCGAAGTCGTGCGAGTCCACGGCCTTGCGCGCGACGTAGAGCGGCAACGTCGTCGTCTGGTTCGCCGGCCCGCCGCCGGTGAGCGTGTAGATGAGGTCGACGTTGTTGAACTCCCACACCGCCCGCAGCAACGTGGACAGCACGATCGCGTCGCGCAGGTGCGGCAGGGTGACGCTGATGAACCTGCGCCACCTCCCCGCGCCGTCGACCGACGCGGCCTCGTACAGGTCGTTGGGGATGGTCTGCAGGTCGGCGAGCAGCAGGATCGCGAAGAACGGCACCCCTCGCCACAGCTCGGTGACGACGGTCGCGGGGAACACGGTCGCCGGGTCGCCGAGCACCGACGTGCCGGGATCGCCGATGCCCCACTGGGCGAGCTGCTGGAAGATGCCCGTCGAGGGGTTGTAGAGCAGGATCCAGATGCCCGTGGTGAGCACGCCCGACACCGCCCACGGCGAGAAGACCAGTGCTCTGGCCAGCGCTCGGCCGACGAACGTCTCGTTGACGATCAGCGCGAGAACCAGTCCCAGCACCAGTTGCAGGCCGACCTCGACGGCGACCCACTTGGCGCTGAACGCGAGGCTCTGCCAGAACAGCTGGTCCTCGAACAGCATCCGCCGGAAGTTCTCGAACCCGATGAAGCCGTTCTTCCAGGGCTGCGTGACGGTGTGCTGGCGGAGGCTGAACCACCCGACGCTGGCGATGGGGTAGACCAGGAACACCCCCATCAGCAGGAGCGTCGGGGCGATCAGGGCGTAGGGCGCCCAGGTGCGGGTCCTCACGCGGGGTTCCACCCGCTCAGGTAGGCGGCCTTGGTGTGCACGCGTGCCTGGTCCGCGGTGAGCTGCGGGCGGTCGGTGCCCGTGCCCGCGCCGGGCCCGGTGTTGCGGTACTCCGCGAACCTGGCGCCACGCCACGGGAAGCCGGACATGTCGGTCCACGGCGCGCTCTTGATCGCGGCCGGGAGCTCGGTGTCGCGGATGACGACCTGGGCGATCGCGTCCGGGTCACCGCCGGGGTGCCAGGGCCTGCCGAGGAAGTACGTGCCCGCGGGGGCGTCGCTGCGGATCTTCGAGTCGACGATGAGGAACCCGTGCGGGTTGTCCTTGCGCGTGCTGGCGGCGGTGACGTACCCGTTGGGGTTCTGGCCGCGGTTCAGCGCGGTGATGGTGGCCCGTTCGAAGACCGCCGTCGCCCGGCCGAAGAGGAAGTCGACGTCGCCGGTGATCGCGCAGTCCCGGTAGTACTGACGTGACCGCGCCGTGGTGGACGGCGTGTCGGCGTACAGCGTGTCCTGGTGGCCCTCGAACCGCACGCGGTCGAACAGCGCCCTGTCCCCGGTGGCCTTGACGGCGACGGCCTGCGTCGCCGTGATCTCCGGGTGCCGTGCGCGGTCGAAGGAGTTGCGGAAGGTGAGGTCACGGGCGGTGAACCCGTCCGCGGCGATGGTGGCCGTGGCGCTGCCCGTCGTGCCGTACGTGGTGCCGTCGGGCTTCTTCGTGCCGCTGGCGTTGTCGTAGTCGATCACGACGTCCTGCGCCCGTCCGGTGGCGCCCCTGAGCGTGAGGTTTCCCTTGCTCTGGGGGATCTTCACGACCTCCCGGTAGACGCCTCTGGGCAACGTGATCACCGCACCGGGCGACGCCGCGTCGATCGCGGACTGCACGGTCGCGAACCCCTGCCCCACCACGAGGTGACGCCCCGCCGGTTGCGCTCCCGCTTCGAGGTGCCTGATCCGGTGCGCGGGCTCCAGCCCCCGGTTCAGCGTCGGCGTCCACCCGGCGTCGGTGCCGAGCTCCTTGCCGGGGTTGGCGGCGTTGTGAGCGCTCACCAGACTGGCCGGCCGGCCGTCGACGAGGTTGCCGACGTCGGTGATCGCCGTGCCGCCCCAGTTGTAGACGATCTTCTCGGGAGCGATGCCCTTGATGTAGTTGTTCTGCGCGTGGATCTGCGACTTGACGCCGACGCCCCAGCTGTAGGTCGGCGGGCCCTCGTACAGGTTGTTGTAGACGTGCACCTGCCCGAACCGCACCCGCGGCGCGCGTTCGAGGACGTTGCGGAAGACGTTGTGGTGCACCGAGACCCGCAGCTTGCCGGGGTCGACCGTCGAACTGTTCGACGAGCCGATCAGCATGGTCTTGCCGTGCTCGGCGAAGACGTTGCGGGACACCGTGACGAGGTCGGCGCCGTTGGTGATGTCGAGCTGGCCGTCGTGCACCTGGTAGGGCCGTCCGAAGTGGAGCGGCTGGGCGCTGTCGACGTTCGGCTCGTCGGTGAACGTGCTGTGGTCGACCCACACGTGCTCCGACCGCTGGACCGAGACGGAGTCGTAGAGCGAGTTCCAGTTGCCGGGAGGCGCACCGGGACTGTTGTCCGTGGGATCCCACTGCGGGAAGCAGTCGCGGGTGTCGCGGAACGTCAGGTTGCGCACGATCACGTTGCCGCTGTTGTGGATCCGCAGGCTCCCGCCGGTGATCCCGGCCCCGCGACCGACCCCGATGATCGTGGTGTCCGCGGGCACGGTCAGCGCGATCGTCGCCTCCTGCTTCTTCGCCGACGCGACCCGAGCGTCCTCGAGCGCCCCTTCTGGCTCCCGCTCCCACCCCCACACAGCGGGGTCGTAGGCGGCGAGATAGCCCTCCAGCGTGTACCCGTCGACCGCGTAGTCACTGCAGCGCAACGGCTTCCCGTCCACACCGGTGTTCGCGTCGATCACACCCCGGACCTTGACGATCCTGGGCCCCGGCGCCGCGAGCGCCGCGACGAGCTCGGCCCGCGTCCGCACCTCGTGCACGTGCGAGGCGGGCGCCGCCGCTCCCCCGGTCGTGCCGGGCCCGGCCGACGCCCAGCCGTCCCCCGCGGCCAGCACCTGCCGCGCCGGGTCGTGACCGGCGTGAGCCGGGACCGCCCCGGTAACCGCGCAGGCGAAAGCCAGCGCGCCAACGAAAAGCCGCATGACGGAATACCCTTCAGAAAGGATTCACATTCTTGAACACCGTCCACGATCGTGAACCGAGAATACGAATGTGTTCGCCATGCGTCAACGAAGTGAATTCATTCGACGATTCGCGCCGGTATTCGACGATTCTTCGATTCGAACACCGTCGAATGCGCGGGGTGAAGATCGCCGATCAGATCGGCTGGCCGCCGAGGTCGCGCAGTCGCGCCATCAGACGCGGCGCGAGCTCCTCCGGGGCGAGCCGGTACGACTGCCAGCGGTCACGGCCGCCGTCCTTCAACGAGGCGTAGAAGCGGTAGCGGCCCCGGGTGACGGACTCCGTGGCCAGTTCGGCGAAGACCACGCTCGGTACCAGCCAGGCGGTGATGATCGCGCCGCGGTCGACGTCGATCGCCACGAACAGCAGGTCCAGGCTCGGCCGCGGCCGGAAGGTCTGGGTGCGGACGAAGGCCATGAACGTCTCGGACTTGAGGCGCTTGCTCGTCGACATGCGCGCCTTGACCTGCACGGCCAGGCTCATGTCGGCTTCGGCGGAGCTGAACAGCAGGTCGATGCCCTCGTCGTCGATCAACTGGGTGGCGACGTTGAGCTTCCCGCGCGAGGCCAGGATGCACGTCGCGGCGACGAGGTACTCGGTCGCCTTGCCCATCCGCCCCGCCGGAGACGGCTCTTCGAGATCCGAGTCGGGTAGACCCATCTGAACAGCTCCGCTCGCCGAACGACTCCGTGTCCCGCTATCGCGGGACCACGTCATCGAGTTACGAACGTCAGCCCTTCACCGGCTTCAGCATCGGCACCAGCGCCAACGCCGGCAGCAACAACAGCGGCACGATCAACAACGCCCGCAGCACCCCGACCCCGTTCCCCAGGAACCCCACCAACGGCGGCCCGGCGAGAAACGCCGTGTAGCCGATGACCGCCACCACGCTCACCCGAGCCGCGGCCCGGGCAGGGTCGTCCGCGGCGGCACTCATCCCGACCGGGAACCCCAAAGCCGTCCCCAGCCCCCACACCGCGACCCCGGCGATCGCCCAGCCGGGAGACCCGGCGAACACCGCGACCGCCACTCCGGACGCGGCGAGCACCATCGACACGAGGATCGCCGGCACCCGGCCCCAGCGGTCGAGCGCGATGGTGCCGAAGATCCGGCCGAACGTCATCGTCGTCACGAACACGCCGAACACGAGCGCACCCAGTGCCGGGTCGACCGAGTAGCCGTCGATGAACGCCACCGCCACCCAGTCGTTCGCGGTGCCCTCGGTGAACGCCAGCACGAGCACGAGCAGGCCGATCAGCAACGTGCGGGGCTCGCGCCACGCGGCCATGACGCCGCTGCCGGCACCCTGGTCGGCCTCTCCCGCGAACCGGTACGTGCGTGATGCCATCAGCGTGCCGACGGCGACCACCACGGCCACGGCGCCCAGGTGCGCGGTCACCGGCAGCACGGCCCACGCCACCAACGACGCAAGGCCCGCGGCGGCGACCGTGCCGAGGCTCCACATCGCGTGGAAGCGCGGCATCACGGTCTTGCCGAGGGCGCGTTCCACCTCGGCGGCCTCGACGTTCATCGCCACGTCGCAGAGGCCGGAGCCGTAGCCGAGCGTGAAGATCCCGATCGCCGTCAGCACCGCGGACGGGTACGCGCCGATGCCCACGCCGGCGACCGCCAGTCCCACCGCGACGGTCACGGCCGACACGCACACCGTGAGGCGTGGCCTAAGGCGGTGCGTGACCTCGCCCGCGGTGAGCATCGCGAGGCACGCGCCCACCGACATCGACAGCAGCAGCAAACCCAGCGCACCCGGCGTGAGACCCAGCGCGTCACGTGCGGCGGGGACGCGGGCGAACCAGGTCGCCACCGCCACGCCGTTGAGCCCGAAGGTCACCGCGACTCCCGCCGCGGCGGCTCGGACCTGACTGCGCGGCACCGTGACCGACATCCCGGTCCCTCCCTTTCTCGATACTGAAGTTCTTACCCCACACATGGAAGCGCTTCCATTGCAATACTGCTGAGATGACGGCAGAACGCATCGCCACGCTGGACGACGTGGCACGCGCTGCGGGCGTGTCCCGGGCCACCGCCTCACGTGTTGTCACGGGACAAGGCCCGGCATCACAACGCACCAGGGACAGGGTCACCGCCGCGGTGGCCGCGCTCGGCTACGTTCCGGACGCCTCCGCCCGCGCGCTGGTCACCCGCACCGGCACGCGCCTCGCCATCGCCGTCATCGGCCACACCGCCGCCGTGCTCGACGATCCCTACGTCGGCCGCGTGCTGATCTCGGCGGCCCACGTCGCCGCGGAACGCGAGGTCGGGGTCTCGCTGCACTGGCTACCCTTGCACGATCCCGGCTCGCTCGCGCGCCTCGCCGACGGTCGCGGGCTCGGCGGGCTCGTGGTGGTGAACCCGACTCGGCCCGCGCTGGAGACCGTGCCGCGCACGCTGCGCGGACGGGTCGCCGCGGTCGGGGTCGGCACGAAGCAGGTGCCGTCGTTCGACGTCGACAACCGCTCCGGCACCGACGGCGTCGTGCGGCACCTCGCGCGCACCGGGCGGCGCCACATCGCGATGGTCACCGGCCCGTCCTGGCTGCCCTGCGGCGACCGGGCCGTCGAGGCCTACCGGAAGGTCCTGCACGACAACGGCGGCGAGCCCAGGGTCGTCCCGGGCGACTTCACGGCCGTGCGGGGCGCCGAGGCGGCCATCGAGATCATGGCGCGCTGGCCGGACACGGACGCGATCTTCGCGCTCAGCGACCTCACCGCGCTCGGTGTCCTCGACGGACTGCACGCGCTCGGCGTGCGGGTACCGGGCGACGTGGCGGTCGCCGGGTTCGACGACATCACCTTCGCGGGACTGAGCAGGCCCGCGCTCACGACGAGTACGCACCCGGTGGAGGAGATCGCCACGGCGGCGGCGCGGGCGGTGCTCGACCGCCGCGATACCCCTGGGGCGACGTTCTACCCCTCCGCGCTCGTCGTCCGCGACAGCGCCTGATCATTCGACCGAGCAGGTCTGGCCGTTGAACGTGAACGCGCCCGGAGCGGAGTTCGCACCGCGCACCGAGCCGTTGAACCCGATCGTCACGGAATCGCCGGGTGCCATCCTCGGGTTGTAGTCGGCGTTGACGGCGGTAACGGTCGCGCCGGACTGCCGTGCGCGCGCGTTCCACATTTCGGTGACGCTCTGTCCATTCGCGAAATTCCACCGCAACGACCAGCCGTCGACCGTTGTGCGACCGGTGTTGCGCACGCTCACATTCGCCTGGAAGCCGCCCGGCCACTGCCCGGTGACGCGGTAGGCGACCACGCAGGTCCGTGCGGGTGGTGCCGGTGGAGGTGGCGGCGCCACGGTCGTCGTCGGACGAGGCGGCGCGGGCGGAACCGTCGTGGTCACCGGAGCGTTCGTCGTCGTGGTCGGGCGGGCGGCGGCGAGACCGTCGCACGGCGGCCCCCACAGTCCCTTGCCCGACGCGGCGGCCTCGGACTCGGCGGTGACCAGTGCCCCTCCGTCGACCCCTTCCGGGCGCAGCACGCCCTGCCGCACCGCCAGCAACGCGTAGTCCGTGCCGTCCTCCAGCGCCAGGTTCACGTCACCGGACAGGACGGGGCTGATCCGGACCGCACTGGCCAGCAGCGTGGTCTTGGCGAACGTGAGCGCGGCCTCGGCCCAGCAGTCCCCTGGCGCCGCCAGCTGTGCGATGCGCGCCTTCCTGCCGTCGGCCAGCTCGACGGTCCTGGCGTCGACGACCTCCCGCACGAAGTGCAGCACGTCCTGCGACCGCGCCTCCTGGTTGATCAGGGAGGGTGGCTTCAGGGGTGTGCGGGTGGGCGCCGGCGGCGCCGGTGGTCCTGCCGTGCACGCTCCGGTGAGCAACGCCAGGACCACCAGCAAGTGCTTGCGTGCCATCATCACCCCAGCGACCAGCGCTGGTTGGCGCCCGAGGTCGCCTGGTACAGCCCGATCCGGGCACCGTCCTCACGTGACTCGCCGACCACGTCGAGCAGGTTCCCGTTCTGCGCGTTGACGAACGTCCACGTGCCGTCCCCCGTGGACGACAGCACCCAGCGGGCGGACGGACCGTCGGTGGCGGTCAGCACGACGTTGCCGCCGTCGGCCGCGATCCGTTGCCCCGTGGCGGTGTTGACGATCGAGAACTGGGCGCGGTGGTCGTAGCCACCCGTCCGTCGCTCCACGCGCCACACCTGGTCCGCCGCGGCCGGGTCGGTGGTGCGCTGGACGAGTGAGGTGCCCGAAGGTGCGAGCGACTTGCCGCTCTGCACGCCGACGAGCCGGTGCTCACCGCCGAGCGCGGCGGCCCGGTTCACTCCGCTGACACCGCTCACCTCGAAGGTGGTGACCGACCTGGCGGGCACGGACAGCGTCGCCTTGTGGTCCTTCACCCGCACGGACGCGCCCTTCACCAGGGCACCGTGCTGGTCCGTCACGACCGGCCGGACGGACGCACCCGGACGCACCGACGCGAACGCCGACAGGTCCAGCGTCACGGACTGGGCCTGCTCGCTCTTGTTCAGGTGCACCAACGACTTCAGCTCGGTGTTGCGCACCGCGGCCACGTCGGTGGTGGTGTTGACCTTGATCAGGCGGTCACCGGGCTTCACGAAGTGCGTGAAGTTGCGCAGCGCGTGGAACTTCGTGTTCACGCGCGCCGGGCACGTCGCCAGCGTGTCCTGGGAGCCGCAGTCGAAGGGGATCTGGATGACGCCCCAGTTCATGCCGTCCGGGGACTCGGCGCCGGGCGTCATGTTGTTGTAGTCCTCGACGGCCTGCCACAGCAGCCACGCGCGCGGTTCCAGCTCGCGCAGGTCGTCGATCACGCGCTCGGCGATGCCGAGGCCGGGGTCCATGCTGGTGAAGCTCTGCCCGGTCCCCCAGTGCCCGTCGACCTCGCTCATCCACAGCGGTTTGCCCGAGCCCTTGGCGATGTCCCGGGCCGACGTGCGGCGCGCCGTGCCGTAGGTGTGCACGTTCAGCTGGCCGACCTGGGCGCGCACCGAGGCGGGGTAACCCGCCCAGTCGGCGGCGAAGATGCCCGGGTTGGTCTCGTCCGGCGCGGAGACGGCGGCCTCGAGCCGGTTGGCGCGCAACGCCTCCGCCATCGCGGGCACGACCTTCGCCTGCAGGGCGGGGCCGAGGTGGGCACCCTCCTGCCGGCCGCCCGTCGGGTTGCCGTCCGGGCCGAGGGTCGTGCGCCAGTACGAGGTGTTGGGCTCGTTGAACGGGTCGACCGTGGCGAACCTGATGCCGTGGGCCTTCTCCAGCTCCGCGGTGGCCTGGGCGAGGTAGGCGGCGAAGTCGCCGATCCGGTCCTCGCGCAACTGGTCCGCGTTCGGGTCGAAGCCGCCCGACACGTACCCGCTCACGGTCTGGAACCACGGCGGCGAGTTGCTGAACGACTCCCACCGCGTGACGTCCTGCTTGATCCGGTCGACCCACCACCGCTGACGCGGGTCCGCCGCCGTGTCGAAGAAGCGCGGATCACCCGGCTTCCACCAGTCGGTGTCCGTGCGCGTGGTGCCGGCCGGGGCCTTCCACCAGCCCGGGACCGCGGCGCCCGCCCTCAGGTACTCCGGCACGTCCGGCGCGTTGCCGCCACCGACGTTGTACCGCGCGATGTTGAGGTTCAGCCCGCCCTCGCCGAACAGCAGCTCCGCCAACTGGTCGCGGATCTCGTCCGGGTAGCCGCCAGTGGCGTTCGCGAACCACACCAGGCTCGTGCCCCAGCCCTGGAACGGCTCCTGCTGGTAGGTCGGATCCGGTCTCACCGTGACCGCCTCTACGGCGGCCGTGGCGGGGGCGGCGGTGGAGAGCGTGAGCGCCGAAGCGGCGAGCAGAGCGACAAGTCTGGTCATCGGTTCTCCGTTGAACGCGCAATGTTCACGCTAACATCTATCGAGAACCTACTGGTGAGTCAAGGTCCTGCCGGACGGAGGCGCGGCCGCCGGCAGGACCTCTGGGACGCTCGCCCCCGAGGAGGCGGGCCCGTTCGCCCGAGCCCCGAGGAGAGCTACTTGAGCGAGCAGGTCGCGAAGCGTTCCAGCCCTTGGGGCCGCTCGCCCACGCGGCCGATGGAGATCGCGATCCGGTCCAGAGCGGCGGCGCGCTTGCTCGCCAGCGGGCCCAGGATCGCGTTCTGGACGAAGTTCGGGCCGCCCTGACCGGCCGACGTGCGCAGCCGCTCGTTCGCCTCCGCCTGCTGCTTGCCGAGGTTGGCGAGCTCGCGGTCGACCTCGGCGCGCGCGGCCGCCGGCACGTTCTGCACGACCGGCAGCGGGCACTCGATGACCGACCCCGCCGCCGAACCGGCGGACCCGGTGGAGCCGGTCGAGGCGGGCTTCGAGGTCGCCGGCGGGGCCGACACGGCGGGCGCCTGACCGAGTCCGCAGGTCGCGAACCTCTCCAGGCCCTCCGGCTTCGCGGCGACCCGGCCGATCGCGGTCTCGATGCGGTTCAGCGCCGCCACCCGCTTGTCCTTCAACGGGCCGAGAATCGCGTTCTGCACGAAGTTCGGCCCGCCTTCACCGGCCGACGTGCGCAGCCGGTTGTTCGCCTCCGCGATCTGCTTGTCGAGGTTCGCGAGCTCTCGCTGGACCTCGGCCTGGGCCGCGGCCGGCACCGCCGGGACGACGGGCTGCGGGCACGCGATAGAGCTGCTCCCGGTCTCCCCACCGGCGAAGGCGACCGCCGCGGTCACCGCCGTCAACGTCGCGGCAACGGCCACTCCGGCAACGATCACCCGCTTGCTCCGCTGCGGTCGTGCATGCGCTCTCGACATATTCGAACCTCACGACTAGGGGACGTTTTCTGCCGGCACACCGGGATACGTACCGGGAAAGTGAAGGGTTCAACTACTTGTGAGCGTTCACAGCGTTTGGCATGCTCACGACTCATTCCGCAGTCGGAGCACCTGCGAGGAACCGGGGAACAGCCATGCCATCGGCAGCCAGAGTCGTCCACGAACAGGTCCCCCTGCGCGTCCGGGGAGTGAACGTCAAGGTCGCCTCGGTGCGCAGGGAGGGCGTCGACGCCCCCGTCGTCTTCCTGCACGGGTTCGGCACGAGCAAGGAGGACTACCTCGACGTCCTGCAGCGGCACGACTTCGCCGGACGCGCGTTCCTCGCCTACGACGCACCGGGTGCGGGCGCCACGGAGTGCGCGGATCTCGGGGCGATCGACGTGCCGTTCCTCGCGGACACCCTGCACGCGGTGCTGGAGCGGGCGGGGATCGGGCGGTTCCACGTCGTCGGGCACCTCACCGGTGCGCTCACGGCGCTCCTGCTGGCGCGCAGGGAACCCGGCCGGGTGCTGAGCTTCGTGAACATGAAGGGCGTCCTGGCGCCCGAGGACTGCGTGCTGAGCCGGGAGGCGTTGCACCACCGCGATCCCGGCGCGTACGTCTTCGACCTGGCCGAACGCAGCCGGGAGACGCCTTGCTACGGCGGCGGTCTGTACGCGGCGAACCTCCCCGCCAAGGTCCGCCGCGGCGCACTGCCGAGCCTCTTCCGTTCGATGGTCGAGCTCGCCGACCACGGGAACCTGCTGCAGGGGTTCCTGTCACTGCCCTGCCCGAAGATGTACCTCTACGGCGAGCAGTGCGCGGGGCTGTCCTACCTGCCCCTGCTCGACGCGAACGGGGTGGAGCTGGCGGAGATCCCGCACAGCGGGCAGCTCCCCATGTACTCCAACCCCGTCGCGATGTGGCGGCAGATCGCCGAGTTCCACGCTCGTCAGCTGATTCCCAGCGCCAGGCGGTGGTAGGCCGAGTTCCAGCGCAGCCGGTCGCCGAACGAGGCGGGGGTCGTCTCGGAGTCGATCAGCACGAGCTCCGTGGCGGCCATCTGCGCGAAGTCCCGCAGCACCTCGGCTCCGACGGCCTGCGTCATCACCGTGTGGTGCGGGCCGCCCGCGGTGAGCCAGCACTCCGCGGACGTCGAGAGCGACGGCGCCGGCTTCCACACGGCCCGCGCGACCGGCAGCTTCGGCAGTGGCTCGTCGGGCTCCACGACCGTGACCTCGTTGGCCACCAACCGGAACCGATCGCCCATGTCGGCCAGGCCGACCACCACGGCGGGGCCTGACGCGGCGTCGAACACCAGCCGCACCGGGTCCTCCCGGTCACCGATGCCCAGCGGGTGGATCTCGCACGAGGGCTGCGAGGAGGCGATCGTCGGGCAGACCTCGAGCATGTGCGCGCCGAGGATCTTCGGCTCGCCCGGCCCGAAGTGGTAGGTGTAGTCCTCCATGAACGACGTGCCGCGACCGGTGCCGGTGCCCATGGCCTTCACCGCGGCCAGCAGCGCCGAGGTCTTCCAGTCGCCCTCGCCGCCGAAGCCGTAGCCGTCCGCCATCAGCCGCTGCACGGCGAGACCCGGCAGCTGCCGCAACCCGCCCAGGTCCTGGAAGTTCGTCGTGAACGCGCCGAACCCGCCGTCGTCCAGGAAGGACCGCAGGCCGATCTCGATGCGCGCGGCGTAACGCAGCGAGTCGTGCCGCTCTCCCCCGCGCGCCAGCTCCGGGCTCAGCCGGTAGGCCTCGGCGTAGTCCGCGACGAGCAGGTCGATGCGGGCGTCGGGCACGGCGTCGACCACATCGACGAGGTCGTTGACGCCGTAGGTGTTGACCGAGACGCCGAACCGCAGCTCCGCCTCGACCTTGTCCCCCTCGGTCACCGCGACGTCGCGCATGTTGTCGCCGAAGCGGGCCAGCCTGAGCCCGCGCAGGTGCGCGACACCGGCGGCGGCACGGGCCCAGCCGTCGATGCGGTCCGCCACCACCGGGTCACTCGCGTGCCCCGCGACCGTCTTGCGCGCCACCCCGATCCGCGTCTGCACGTACGCGAACTCGCGGTCGCCGTGCGCGGCCTGGTTGAGGTTCATGAAGTCCATGTCGATGGTGGACCATGGGAGCGCCTCGTTGAGCTGGGTGTGCAGGTGCAGCAACGGCTTGCGCAGCAGGTCCAGCCCGGTGATCCACATCTTCGCCGGGGAGAACGTGTGCATCCACGCGATCACGCCGACGCACGACGGGTCGTTGTTCGCCTCCTGCATGACCTTGCGGATGGCGCCGGAGTCGGTCAGCACCGGCTTCCACACGATCTCCGCGCTGATCCGGCGGGAGTCGGCGAGCATCCGCTGGATCTGCTGGGACTGTGCCGCGACCTGGTCGAGTGTCTCGGGGCCGTAGAGGTGCTGGCTGCCGGTGAGGAACCAGATCTGGGGCTTGTCCGCCATGTGCTCTCCTTCTGGGCTCACTGGCCGTAAACGTTCTGGTAGCGCTCGTAGAGCTTGTCGACGTCCTGCTTGTCGATCACGTCGGGCTTGCCGAGCTGGAGTGCGAAGTGGACGGTGCGGGCGACGTCTTCCAGCAGCACCGCGGCTTTCACGGCCGCTTTCGCGGTCGCGCCGACGGTGAACGGGCCGTGGTTGCGCATCAGCACGGCCTTCGACCGGCTCGTGCTCAGGGTGTCCACGATGCCCTTGCCGATCGAGTCGTCGCCGATCAGCGCGAACGGCCCGACCGGCACGTCGCCGCCGAACTCGTCCGCGATCATCGTGAGCACGCACGGGATGGGCTCACCACGTGCCGCCCACGCTGTGGCGTAAGGGGAATGCGTGTGCACGACACCACCGACGTCGGGCATGTGCCGGTAGACGTACGCGTGCGCCGCGGTGTCGCTCGACGGCGCCAGCTCGCCTTCCTTCAGGTTGCCGTGCAGGTCCGTCACGACCATCGCGTGCGGGCCGAGCTCGTCGTAGGACACGCCGGACGGCTTGATCACCATCAGCTCGTGGCCGGGCACCCGCGCCGACACGTTGCCCGCGGTCCAGCTCACCAGCTCGTAGCGGGTCAGCTCGCGGTGCAGGTCGGCGACCGTGCGCCGCAGCTCTGCGGTCGGCGACATCAGCTCTTCCCTTCCAGCGCGGCGCGGCGGTACTCGCGCAGCCGGTGCATGACATCGTTGGCACCGCGGCCGAAGTAGTCGTGCAGCTCCTGGTAGTCGAGAAAGAGCCGTTCGTACGCCTCGACGTTCTTGGGCACGGGCGTGAAGACGTTGCGCCGCACCGACCCCATCGCGGCGGCGGCCTCGCGGATGTCCGCGTGCGCCCCCGCGGCCACGGCGGCGTGCATGGCCGAGCCGAGCGCCGGCCCCTGCGCCGAGCCGATCACCGACAGCGGCAGGTTCACGACGTCGGCGTAGATCTGCATCAGCAGCGCGTTCTTGGTGAGCCCGCCGGCGATCACGAGCTCGGTGACCGGAACGCCCGAGTCGGTGAACGTGTCGACGATGACGCGTGTGCCGAACGCCGTGGCCTCCAGCAGGGCGCGGTAGACGTCCTCGGCCTTCGTGGCGAGCGTCTGGCCGACGACCACACCGGACAGTTCGTGGTCGACGAGCACGGACCTGTTGCCGCTGTGCCAGTCGAGCGCGACGAGCCCGTGCTCGCCGACCTCCTGCCGCGCCGCCAGCTCCGAGAGCAGCTCGTGCACGGTGATACCGCGTTCCTCGGCCTGCTGGTGGTAGCTCGGCGGCACCTGGTTGCGCAGGAACCACGCGAAGATGTCCCCGACGCCGCTCTGCCCCGCCTCGTACCCCCACAGCCCCGGCACGATGCCGCCGTCGACGACGCCGCACATGCCCGGCACCTCGTGCAGCTCCGAGCCGCTCATCACGTGACAGGTGGAGGTGCCCATGATCGCGACCATCTGGCCGGGCCCGACGGCCTGCGCGGCGGGCGCGGTGACGTGGGCGTCGACGTTGCCGACGGAGACCGCGATGCCCTCCTTGAGGCCGGTCCACCGCGCGGCCTGCTCTGTGAGCGTGCCCGCCTTGTCACCGAGCGCCGACAGCGGGTGGTCGAGCTTGTCCGCGACGAAGTCCGCGAACTCGGGGTTGAGCTCTTTGAGGAAGTCCTCGCTCGGGTACGCGCCGTCCTGGTGGATGCCCTTGTAGCCGGCCGTGCAGGCGTTGCGCGTGTAGGTGCCGGTGAGCTGCCAGACGATCCAGTCGGCGGCCTCTACCCAGTGCTCCATGGCCGCGTAGATCTCGGGCGCCTCCTCGAGCACCTGCAGCCCCTTGGCGAACTCCCACTCCGAGGAGATGAGCCCGCCGTACCGCGGGAGCCACGACTCCTTGCGCTGACGGGCCAGCTCGTTGATCCGGTCGGCCTGCGGCTGGGCGGCGTGGTGACGCCACAGCTTGATGTAGGCGTGCGGGTTCTCCGCGAACTCCGGCAGCTCGCACAACGGCGTGCCGTCACCCGTGACCGGCACCATCGTGCAGGCGGTGAAGTCGGTGCCGATGCCGATCACCTGGTCCGCGGAGATCCCGGCCGCCTCGACGGCCTGCGGGACGGCGGTGCGCAGGACGTCGAGGTAGTCGGCCGGGACCTGCAGTGCCCACTCCGGCGGCAAAGGCCGGCCGGTGGCGGGCAGCACCTGGTCCACCACGCCGTGGCGGTACTCGTGCACAGCGGTGCCGAGCTCGGCGCCGTCGCGGACGCGCACGACCACGGCGCGGCCGGACAGCGTGCCGAAGTCGACACCCACCACGCACGCGTCGCGGTCGATCGTCATGTCAGTCACGACCTGAGTGTTATCGCTAACAATCAGGGAGTCAAGATGTGCCCGATACATCGTGATTTCCCTGCGAGTGCGCGAAATGGGCAGGAGGTGAGCGCACGACAATCCTGGCCGCGTCAAGGGCTGGACGGGCGGGTGTTCGGCGCAACGCGGTGCGGGCGTGGGCTTCCGCCGAGGTCCGGGGGCCGGGACGGGGGTCCGCGGGTTGGGATGCCGGGGTCTGCTGGGGATGCCACGCGCCTGCGCTCGGCGGGGCGGCGGCCTCACGGGCCGTGGCGTGGCGGGCACCGGGGCACGGAGGTGGAGCGGGCCAGCGGAGGTGTGGCCGTGGCTGGTGACGGCATGGCGGACGAGGGCAGTCAGGCGGTGGTGTGGCGGGCAGCGGTGGCGTGACGGGCAACGGTGCGTGACGGGCAGCGGTGGCGTGACGGGCAGCGGCGGCGCAACGGGCAGCGGCGGCGCAACGGGCAGCGGCGGCGCAACGGGCAGCGGCGGCGCAACGGGCAGCGGCGGCGCAACGGGCAGCGGCGGCGCAACGGGC
>NZ_JBSGUQ010000003.1:0-166556 GCF_053608005.1 Lentzea sp. NPDC055074 | reverse complement strand
CAGCGGCGGCGCGACGGGCAGCGGCGGCGCGATGAGAAGCGGCGGCGCGACGGGCAGCGGCGGCGCGATGAGAAGCGGCGGCGCGATGAGAAGCGGCGGCGCGATGAGAAGCGGCGGCGCGATGAGAAGCGGTGCGTGACGTGCCGAAGTGATGCGGCAGGCGGTATGGCGGACGCCAGCGACCCGACCGCGCCGGCGAGCGTCCCTCCGGGACCAATTCGCAGGTGACGTCACACCCCTCGCCACCCACAAGCACGGCGGGAGCACGGCGCACGTCGCCACTCCCGTGCCCAGCAGGGCGGCGGCCTGGCCCAGCAGATCCGGCAGCCCTGCCAAGCCGTGCAGCAGCCCTGCCGAGCGGTGCAGGAGCCCTGCCGACGGGTGCAGCGGACCACCGAGCGTGTGGCAGTCCCGCTCAGTCCGGCGGCAGCGCCGACAGGCAGCGCCGACCAGCTGCGCGAGACCTGTCCGGCGATGCGGCAGCCTCCGACTCGCGGCATGGCAGCCCCACCCGGCGGAGCGGCGACCCCGACCAGCGGGCGGCCCCTGCCTGGCGGTGCGAGCCCGGCCTGTCCGGGCAGGCTGTCCGGGCAGGCCCCTACCGAACGACCGCGTCCCTACCCAGCCACCGCGTCCCTGCCGAGCCGCCGCGTCCCTGCCTAGCTGGGCGGCGGCGCCACGCTCTCCCGCTTCACCAGCGTCGGCGCGACGGTCCGCCGAGGCCGGGCCGTCTCCCCGTCGCTGATCTGCTCCAGCAGCAGCCCGAGCGTCTCGCGCGCCACCGCGGCGAAGTCCGGACGGACGGTCGTGAGTGGCGGGATGAAATAGGCCGCCTCGGGCACGTCGTCGAAGCCCACGACGCTCACCTCGTGCGGCACTTTCCTGCCGCGCTCGCTCATCGCCCGCAGCACGCCCAGGGCCAGGTGGTCGTTCGAGCAGAACACGGCCGTGACCTCGGGCATCCTGGCCAGCATCTGCCCTGCGCGGTAGCCGGAGGCGGCGCTCCAGTCCGCCGCCACGACCGGGGGCACCTCGGCGGCGCAGGCGTCGAGAGCCGTGCGCCAGCCGTCCACGCGGCCGGCGGCGTCGAACCAGTCCGCCGGGCCCGAGACGTGCCAGACCGTCTCGTGGCCCGCGTCGATCAGGTGCTTCGTCGCCTCGAACGCTCCCAGGGCCTGGTCGACGGTGACCAGAGGTGTCGGGCGGTCCGGGTCGCCGTCCACGGTCACCAGCGGGACGCCTGCCGGTACGTCGGCCAGGGCGTCCGCGGCCGACGAGTTCGGGGCGATCACCACGATGCCCGCCACCCGCTGGTCGCGGTGGCGTTCGACAGCGGCGGAGATGGAGTCGCGGTCGAGCACCTTCACCCTGCCGACGCTGACGGCGAAGCCGGCCTCGCCTGCCGCCTCCTCGAAGGCGGACAGGAGCGAGGCCGGGCCGTAGAGCGTCGAGTTCTGCGCCACGACGCCGATGAGCTGCGTCTTGCCGGTGACCAGTGCGCGGGCCGCCCTGTTGGGGCGGTAGTCGAGCTCCTTGATGGCCGCCTGCACGCGCAGCCTGGTCTGTTCGCGGACGTTCGGGTGGTTGTTGAGCACACGCGAGACCGTCTGGTGCGACACCCCGGCGAGTCGAGCGACATCGGTCATCGCGGGGTCACGCGAGGTCTTCTCCACTGGCGGTCTCCGATCCTTGATCTGCACCGGTGATGTTAGCGATAACAGCAGGCCGGCATCGATGCAGTGCTCATTGTCCACTCATTCCAGGCGGAATGTGGCACGTCGGCGCGCGTCGCGGTCGTTACCTGGTCTGGACAACATGACACGGCCGGTGTCATGTGCGAGATACGTGTCCGCGCCGGCACGCAGCGAGACCGCGCCACGGTCCGAAAGTCCCGGTACGCGAACGAAGCTCGCCGCACGGCCGTACGCATCGGTGTCCTCGAACGGGTCGATGCGGACCACGTCCCCGTCCACCCTCACGTAGCGGTCGGGGAAGTTCACGGACTGCAGCGCGACGGTGCCCGAGCCCAGAAGTCCCGGTACGAAGCGGAACTGCGAGTCGGCGACGTCGCGGACGTTGCCGTCGACCCGCAGCCGGTACTCGTAGTGCCGCACCACCAGCGACGGTGCGTCCACAGGCGACAGCCGCACGATCGGCCCGCCACGCCCGACCGGCACCCCGAACGACGGTGTGCCGTCCGCGTTCCAGTGCAGCCGCTGGACGCGGGTGTGCCGGTTCGGGTCGAACAGCGGATCACCGGTGATGTCGCGGTAGTCGCGGGCGTGGTAGACGAGCACGTCGGCCGACCCCACCGTCGTGAACGAGTTGTGCCCCGGCCCGTACTGCGAGGTCGCGGCGGAGGTCACGAACACCGGCGTGGGCGTCTTCGTCCACGACCGCGCGTCCAGCAGGTTCGCGTTCTCGTCGGCGGTCAGCAGGCCCATGCAGTAACGGGCGTCGGTCGCGCTCGCGGAGAACGTCACGAACACCCGGCCGTTGCGGATCAGCACCGCGGGCCCCTCGTTCACCTTGAAGCCCTGCACCTCCCACGACAGCGTCGGCGTCGCGATCCGCACCGGCGCGCTCTTCAACGCGAGCGGCGAGGCCATCTCGGCGATGTAGAGGTTCGAGTTGGTCGCGATGCCGGGCTCGCTCTGCGCCCACAGGAAATAGCGCTTGCCGCGATGCGCGAACGTGGTGGCGTCGAGTGTGAACGTGTCCCACGCCGTCACCATCTGCCCGCGCAGCACCCAGCCGCCCTCGCGCGGGTCGGCGTTCGGCGACTCCAGCACGTAGGTGCGGATGCGGAACGGTTCGTCCTTGTCCCCGGCGGCGAAGTAGACGTACCACTTGCCGTCGATGCGGTGCAGCTCCGGCGCCCAGATGTACCCGCCCGTCCTCCCCGACGCGGGCCGCCGCCAGATGGTGCGCTCACGGGCGGCGGACAGACCGTCCAGAGTGGACGCGCCGCGGATCACGACCCGGTCGTACTCGGGCACGGACCCGGTCAGGTAGTACATGCCCTCGGTCGGCGGCGTGATGAACGGGTCGGCGCGCTGCTCGACCAGTGGGTTGCGGGTCGGCACCTCGGCGACGGGTTCGGCGGCGGTCGCGACGGGCGTCGCGGAGGTGAGCGCGCCGGTCGCGGCGAGCACGCCGCCCGTGGCCAGAAGAGATCGTCGGGTGATCACGAGCGGCTCCTGATCCGGAGGAACGTGACGGAGTGGGGCGGGAACGTGTGGGTGAAGCTGCTCGCGACCTTGATCTGCTCCGCACGGGTGCGGATCGGCTGGAAGAACTCGGTGTTCACGTCGTCGGGCCGGCCCTGCAGCACGGTCGCCCGCGCCGTCGACGCCACCGGAACGCCGAGGTCGACGCGCGTGCGCGCGGCGTTGTCCTGGGCGTTGACGACCTTGACGATCAGCTCACCGGTGGCGAGGTCGCGGGTGACGACCTGGCGGAACGGCTCGGCCACCTTGTCGTCGGTGAACTCGCCCCACTTCTGCCCGTCGAGGAACAGCGCGACGTGCCGGCCGCGGACCTCCACGCGCACGTCGTACGTGCGGCCGGTGTCGATGCGGGTGCCGTTGCTGACCAGCACGCTCTTGCCGCCGCCCACGGCCTTCTCCACCGCGGACTGGGTGTTGTTCCAGCCTCCCAGGTTCCACCAGTAGTAGTTGCCGGTGTCCTGCACGCCGAACGCGACGAGGAAACCCTCACGCCCGGACTGCTTGGTGGCCTTGACGTTCAGCGTGTAGTCGCGCCAGGTCTTGTCCCCCGCCGTGACGAGCGTGTCCTCGGCGGCGGCGTCCGACTGCACGTAGGCGCCGTTCACGACGTTCCACGCGCCACGGCCGGACTTCGTCCACCGGGTGTCGGTCCCGGAGAAGTCGTCGCTGAACAACGGCTGGCCGGACGCGTTGGTCACGTTCACATCGTCGTAGGTCGCGGCCGTCGCCCACGTGGAGAGCCCGATCGCACCGGTGATCGGCGCCTGGGTGGACGGCGTGGCGGACGCGGTGCTCGGCACGACGTGGTCGCCCACGTTGTTCATGAAGAGCTTCTGCATCTCGTAGCTCGCCGAGCCCCACGACGCGTGGTTGTTGAACCAGATCATGTCCGGACGCCACTGCACGTAGTCCTCGTTGGCCAGCAGCGGCGCGTACGAGGCGAGCTTCACGACGTCGGCGTTGCGTTCGAGCCCGGTCATGAACGCCGCTTCGCTCAGCGCGTTGGAGAACTTGTTGTCCTGCGAGGCGTACTCGCCGAGGAACACCTTCGGACCGTTGCGGTCGTAGGAGTCGTAGCGGTTGTTGTTCTCCAGGAACCAGCTCGGGCTGTTGTAGTAGTGCTCGTCGATCATCTTCACGCCGGCCTGCTTGTTCAGCTGCCACAGGCGGTCGAACGTGCCACCGGTGTCGTCGGGGCCGGAGTTGCTGACGACGGTGATGTCCGGGTACTTCGCGTTGATGGCGTCGCGGAACTGCGTGAACCGCGCCATGAACTCGTCCGGCAGGTTCTCCTCGTTGCCGACCGCGAGGTGGGTGAGCTTGAACGGCTTGGGGTGCCCCATTTCGGCGCGCTTGCGACCCCAGACGGAGTCGGCCGGGCCGTTCGCGAACTCGACCAGGTCGAGCGTGTCCTGGATGTGCCGTTGCAGCAACGCGGGGTCGTCGGTGGCGCGGTTCTGCCCGCAGCCGGTGACCAGAGCGGGGACGACGGGCAGCGGCATGGCGCCGACGTCCTCGGAGAACTGGAAGTACTCGTAGTAGCCGAGGCCGTAGGACTGGTTGTAGCCCCAGAAGTTCCAGTTCGTGGCGCGCTGCTCGACCGGGCCGATGGTGTCCTTCCACTGGTACGAACGGCGGCGCTCGAAGTTCGGCGCGTCGTAGCCGTAGTGGCTGCCGGTGTTGACCAGGCAGCCGCCGGGGAAGCGGACGAAGCCGGGCCGCAGCGCGGCGATCTTCTCCGCGAGGTCGCGGCGCAGGCCGTGGCCCTTGTAGGTGTCCTGCGGCAGCAACGAGATCATGTCGAGGCGCAGGGTCCCGGTGCCGCCGCCGGTCACCAGGAGCCTGCCCGTCGTGGTGGAGCTCTTCGCGCGGATCGTTCCCGTGTACCGGGTCCAGCCGTCACCGCGGACCTGGACCTTCACGGGGTCGCCCAGCGCGGTCCCGGCGGGATCGGTGATGGTGGCGGTGAGCTGCGCGGCCTGGTCGGCCCGCGCCCACACGGAGAAGTCGTAGCGCTGGCCGCCCTGCACGGCGATCCCGCTGTTGTAGCCGGAGTTGATGACGCCGGCGGGCAGGCCCAGCTTCAGGTAACGGCGGTTGCGCTCGTTCATCCGGCCGCTGTCGTCGGCGACGTCCACGGTGCCGCTGTGCGGCGCCCAGGAGGTCAGGCCCTGATAGCTCGCGTTGTCCGCGGGGTCGTACTCGAACGAGCGGTTCTGCACCAGCTCGGCGTACAGACCGCCGTCGGCGGCGCGGTTGATGTCCTCGAAGAAGACGCCGTACATCGAGTCTTCGATCGACGGCCCCTTCCCGGACGCGTCGATCTTGAGCGTGTAGTCGGTTTCGGCGGCCGCTCCCGATCCCGGAACGGCGACGAGCAGGCTGGCCGCGAGAGCGGCGCTGAACAGGACGTGCTTGCGGGGCACGAGTTTCCTCCCAAGCTCGGAAGTGAGCGTTAACATAGGGCTGCCAACTCGTTACGAGCAAGCCCTTGACGCGAAAGTTGTGAGCGTTCACTCTTGTCCACCTGACCACCGCGGACACGCGGTCGAGCTCCGCGACACCGTCGTCACACCGGAGGAATCCCAGTGCTGAAGAAGATCACGACAGTCGCCAGCGTGGTCCTGCTGAGCGCGCTCACCGCGTGCGGTTCAGGAGGCGGTGCGAGCACCGGTTCGTCCGGCAGCGACACCATCACGATGGGCTTCGCGCAGGTGGGTGCGGAGAGCGGCTGGCGCACCGCCAACACCAAGTCGATCCAGGACGAGGCCAAGGCGGCCGGGATCGAGCTGAAGTTCTCCGACGCGCAACAGAAGCAGGAGAACCAGATCAAGGCGATCCGCTCCTACATCCAGCAGAAGGTGTCGGTCATCGCGTTCAGCCCCGTCGTCGAGACCGGCTGGGACACCGTGCTGCAGGAAGCCAAGCGCGCCAACATCCCGGTGATCCTCACCGACCGGTCGATCGACTCCGACGACACGTCGCTCTACAAGACGTTCCTCGGCTCGGACTTCGTCGAGGAGGGCCGCAAGGCCGGCGACTGGCTGGTGGCCAACGCCTCCGGCCCGACGAACGTGGTGGAGCTGCAGGGCACCACCGGCGCGGCGCCCGCGATCGACCGCAAGAAGGGCTTCGAGGAGAAGATCGCGGCCAAGTCCGACATCAAGGTCGTCGCCTCGCAGACCGGTGACTTCACCCGCTCCGGCGGCAAGCAGGTCATGGAGGCGTTCCTCAAGTCCCAGCCGAAGATCGACGTGGTGTACGCGCACAACGACGACATGGGCCTGGGCGCGATCGAGGCCATCAAGGCGGCCGGCAAGGTGCCCGGCAAGGACATCAAGATCATCACCGTCGACGCGGTGAAGGACGGCATGCAGGCGCTGGCCAACGGCGAGATCAACTTCATCGTCGAGTGCAACCCGTTGCTGGGCAAGCAGCTGATGGAGCTCACGAAGAAGGTCGTCGCCGGTGAGCAGGTGCCGGAGCGGGTCGTGACCGAGGAGGGCACGTTCACGCAGGAGCAGGCGAAGGCCGCGCTTCCGCAGCGCCAGTACTGACTCACCGCCAGAGACCCCGCGGGACCCGTCATGGACGCGCATCCGGGTGACGGGCCCCGCGGCCCAGCGACGAAGGCACAGTGCCCATGACCGAGTCACCGCCCCCTGTCGTGCAGATGCGGGGCATCAGCCTCGCGTTTCCCGGCGTGAAGGCGTTGCAGGACGTCGACTTCCGGCTGTTCCCCGGCGAAGTGCACGCTCTCATGGGCGAGAACGGCGCCGGGAAGTCCACTCTCATCAAGACGTTGACGGGCGTGCACCGCGCCGACAGCGGGCAGGTCGTGCTCAGCGGTGACGAGGTGGCGTTCTCCTCCCCCGCCGACGCCCAGCACGCCGGGATCAGCACGGTGTACCAGGAGGTCAACCTCTGCGCGAACCTCACGGTCGCGGAGAACATCCTGCTGGGGCGGGAACCTCGCCGTCTCGGCGGCATCGACTTCCCGGCGATGCGCCGCCGTGCCGCCGAGGTGCTCGCGCGCATCGGCGTGCACATCGACCCGGCGTCGAGCCTCGGCGAACACCCGATCGCGGTGCAGCAACTGGTCGCCATCGCCCGTGCGATCGCGGTCGACTGCCGCGTACTCGTCCTCGACGAGCCGACGTCCAGCCTGGACGCGGGCGAGGTCGCGGAGCTGTTCCGGATCATGCGGGTGCTGCGCGACGAGGGCGTGGCGATCCTGTTCGTGTCGCACTTCCTCGACCAGGTCTACGAGATCTCCGACCGGATGACGGTGCTGCGCAACGGAACGCTCGTCGGCGAGCACCTCACCGCGGACGTCGACCGGCGCACGCTCATCGCGCAGATGATCGGCCGCGACCTCGGCGCGCTGGAGGCGATCGAGGACGCCGCCGAGAAGCGCACGGCCCAAGGCCCCGTCCTGGTCGAGGCCGAGGGACTGGGCAGGCGGGGCGCGATCGAACCGTTCGACCTCGAGATCCGCGCGGGCGAGGTCGTCGGCCTCGCGGGCCTGCTGGGCTCCGGACGCACGGAGCTGGCCCGGTTGCTCTTCGGCGCCGACCGCGCGGACTCCGGCCGGCTGCTCGTGGACGGCGCCCCCCTGCGCCTGCGCGGACCCCGGTCGGCGATCGCGGCGGGCATCGCGTTCAGCTCCGAGGACCGCAAGGGCGAGGGCCTCGTCGCGGACCTCTCGATCCGCGACAACCTCGTGCTCGCGATGCAGGCGGCACGTGGCTGGACCCGCCCGCTGCCGCGCAGGACCAAGGACCAGCTGGTCGAGAAGTACCTGAAGGCGCTCGACATCAGGCCCGCCAACCCGGACGCGCTGGTGCGCACCCTGTCCGGCGGCAACCAGCAGAAGGTCCTCCTGGCGCGCTGGCTCGTCACCGAACCGCGTCTGCTCATCCTCGACGAACCGACCCGCGGCATCGACATCGGCGCCAAGGCCCAGATCCAGCAGCTCGTCACGACGCTGGCCGCGGAGGGCACGGCGGTGCTGTTCATCTCCGCGGAACTGGAGGAGGTCGTGCGCATCGCCGACCGGATAGTGGTGCTGCGCGACCGGCGCAAGATCGCCGAGCTGGACGGCTCGGTGACCGGGGTGGACGAGGTCGTCGAGCTGATCGCGGGCGGGGCGGCGCCGGAGAAGGAAGTGGTCTCGTGAAGAACCGCCTGTTGTGGCCACTGCTGGCACTGGCCGCGCTCCTGCTGCTCAACCTCGCCGTCACGCCGTCGTTCTTCGCGCTGCGCATGCAGGACGGCCACCTCTACGGCGGCCTGGTCGACGTCCTGAAGAACGGCGCGCCGACCCTCCTGATCGCACTGGGCATGACGCTCGTGATCGCCACCAGGGGCATCGACCTCTCCGTCGGCGCGGTGGCGGCCATCGCGGGCGCGGTGACGTGTGTCCACATCGGAACGTCGGACAGCACCGGCACGGCGTTGGCGGGCATGGCGATCGCGCTGGTGCTCTGCGCGGCGCTGGGACTGTGGAACGGGTTCCTCGTGGCAGGACTGGGCATCCAGCCCATCATCGCGACGCTCGTGCTGATGACGGCCGGGCGCGGCGTGGCGATGCTCGTGACCGAAGGACAGATCGTCACGGTCAACAACACCGCGTACCGGCAGGTCGGCGCCGGGTTCGTGGTGCTGCCGGTCTCGATCCTGATCGCCCTGCTCGTGCTGGGGCTGGTGGCGTTCGTGACGCGGAAGACCGCGCTGGGCATGCTGATCGAGGCCGTCGGCGTGAACCCCGAGGCGTCGAGACTCGCCGGCGTGCGCTCGCGGACCCTCATCTGGACCGTCTACGTGTTCGCCGCGGTCTGCGCGGGCATCGCCGGGCTGATGATCAGTTCCAACGTCAGCGCGGCCGACGCCAACAACGCCGGGCTGTGGATCGAGATGGACGCCATCCTCGCCGTCGTCATCGGCGGGACGTCGCTCGCGGGCGGGCGCTACTCGCTCACGGGCACGCTGCTCGGCGCGCTGATCATCCAGACCCTCACCACCACCGTGTACACGATCGGCGTCGCCCCGGAGGTGACACTGGTCTTCAAGGCCGTCGTCGTCATCGCCGTGTGCCTGGTCCAGGCGCCCAAGGCCCGTGCCGCACTGAGCTTCCGGAAGGTGGCCGTCTCATGACCGCACTCGCCCCACGGGTGCCGACGCGGTTCCTGCCGGTATTGGCGACCGTCGCGCTGTTCGTCCTCGCGTTCGGGGTCGGCTCGGCGCGCTACGAAGGGTTCGCGTCCGGCCAGGTGATCGCGAACCTGTTCATCGACAACGCCTTCCTCATCGTGCTCGCGGCCGGCATGACGTTCGTGATCCTCAGCGGCGGCATCGACCTGTCCGTCGGCTCGGTCGTCGCCCTGTCCACGATGATCACGGCCTCGGGTCTCAAGGCCGGGTGGCCGGTCCCGCTGGTCATCGTCGTCGTGCTGCTGACCGGGTCGACGCTCGGGCTGCTGATGGGGCTCGTGATCCACCGGTTCGACATCCAGCCGTTCATCGTGACGCTCGCCGGCATGTTCCTGGCCCGCGGCCTGTGCTTCCTGATCAGCGTGGAGTCGGTGTCCATCAAGGACAAGACGTTCCGCTCGGTCGCCACCGCCGCGATCGAGCTGCCCGGCGGCGTCACGATCACCTACAACGTCGTGATCGCACTGGTCGTCGTCGCCGCCGCGATGTACGTCCTGCACCGCACCCGCTTCGGCCGCTCGGTCTACGCGGTGGGCGGCAACGAGTCGTCCGCGCTGCTCATGGGCCTGCCGACGACCCGCGTCAAGGTCGGCGTCTACGTCATCAGCGGCCTCTGCTCGTCGCTCGCCGGACTGCTGTTCAGCCTCTACATGCTCTCCGGGTACGGGCTGCACGCCGTCGGCATGGAGCTCGACGCCATCGCGGCCGTCGTGATCGGCGGAACGCTGCTGGCGGGCGGTGTCGGGTACGTGCTCGGCGGCCTCGCCGGGGTGCTGGTGCTCGGCACGATCCAGACGCTGATCTCGTTCCAGGGCACGCTCAGCTCGTGGTGGACGAAGATCGTGATCGGCGTGCTGCTGCTGGTGTTCATCGCCGTGCAGCGGACTATGGTTCGGCGGTGACACGGAAGCGCCTCCTGCTGTACGCACTCGTGGCCGCGCTGGTGGCGGCCGTCGGCGTGGTGGCGCTGCGTGGCCGGGAAGGCGTGGCGGGCACACCCGTCGCCGGCCCGACCACCACGACCACAGCCCCGCCACCTGCGCAGACGACGACCACGGCGACGACGACCACCACGAGCGCGCCTCCGGCCTCCAGCGTCGCTCCGAAACCGGCTGCCGTGCGGCGGACGGGTGTCGCGACGTTCTACGACTCCGACGGCGGTGGCGCCTGCTCGTACGACCCCGGCCCCGACCCGCTGACCGCCGCGATGAACGAGGCGGACTACGGCGACTCGGCGGCCTGCGGCGCGTTCGTGCTGGTCGAGGCCGGCGGAAAGAGCCTGACAGTGCGGATCACGAACCTCTGCCCGGCACCGTGCCGGCCGGGCCAGCTGGACCTCAGCGCGGAGGCGTTCGCACAGCTCGCACCGCCGGTGAAAGGCGAAATCCCGATCACCTGGACGATCGTCAGCCCGGAGACGTCCAAGACCATCGGGATCCGCTACAAGTCCGGGTCCAGCCAGTACTGGTGCGGGATCCAGGTCCTCGACCACCGCAACCCCGTGGCACGGCTGGAAGTGCAGGCGGGCGGGCAGTGGCGGCAGCTGAAGCGCGCCGAGTACAACTACTTCCTCGCCGAGGACGGCGTCGGCTGCGGCGGTTCGATCGCGGTCACGGACGTCCACGGTGAACGCCTGGTCGTGAACGCCCTGCCGGTGAAGCCCGACACGATCCAGGCCACGCCACTGCAGTTCCGTCGTGCTGGGTGATGAGTTCGCCGCCAGACCTCGAACCCAGATCCGCGTCACTTGCAGACGGTGATGGGTGCATCCCCTGTCACTTCAGGCGTGCAGGTCGCACCGCGGTGGCCTCAGCGGCAAGGTTTGTACCGCGTGGGACGACGGTGGCCGCGTCCTCTTAGATTGCCCTGTGGCCAATGACGCCCGATCGATCGTTCTCCGCCGCTACTGGCAGCACGTCATCGAGCTGGTGCTCTTGTGCGTCGCCGCCGTCCTGAGCCTGGTCCTCGGCGTCCTGCTGGCGTTGCCGCTGATCAAGCTCGGAGCACCGAAGGAGGTGTTCACGTGGATGCCGGTGGCGACGGTGGTCGCCGTGTCGTTGCTCGGCGTGGTGTGGGTCGAGATCTGGTACCCGTACCGGCACGGCGGTTCGACACCGGCGATGCGGTGGCTGGGGCTGAGGATCACGACCGTGCGCGGCGGCGAGCCGTCGTTGCGGGACTACTTCGTGCGGTGGTTGCTGATGGCGGTGGACGGCTTGCTGCTCGGACTGGTCGGCGCGGTGCTGATCGCCGTGACGCCGCGCCACCAGAGGCTCGGTGACATGGTCGCCGGGACCGTGGTCCGCCGCATCACCTGAGCAACCCGTTGCGCCAGGCCCAGATCGCCATCTCGGTCCGGTTGCGGGCGCCGATCTTGCCACCGGCGTTGGTCACGTGGGACTTCACCGTGGACAACGAGATGGTCAGGTGCCGGGAGATCTCGGCGTTGGTCAGGCCGCGGCCCACCGCGAGCACCACGTCGAGTTCGCGGCCGGTCAGCGGGGTGCCGTGGCCGCGACTCTCGCCCGCGGTGAAGTGGGCGAGCAGGCGCACCGTGACGGCGGGTGAGACCAGTGCCTCTCCCCTGACCGCGGCGTGCACGGCCTCCACCAGCAACCGCGGCCGGGCGTCCTTCACCAGGAACCCGCAGGCCCCGGCTAGCAGAGCCGCGTAGACGTTCGCGTCGACGTCGTAGGTCGTGACGACCAGTACCCGCAACGGGTCCGCGACGCCTGGTCCCGCCAGCAGTTCGGTGGCGCGCAGGCCGTCCAGCTTCGGCATGCGGATGTCCATCAGCGTCACGTCCGGCCGGAGCTGCCGGGCCAGGCGCACCGCTGACTCGCCGTCGGCGGCCTCGCTGATCACCTCGATGCCGGGCTCGGCGTCGAGGACCAGCCGGAAACCGGTGCGCACCAGGGTCTGGTCGTCGGCGATCAGCACGCGGATGGTCATCAGATGCCCCTCGGCAGGCCGTCGAAGTCGTGCGGGATCCGGGCGGTCACCCGCCAGCCACCGTCCCCGTGCGGGCCCGCGGTGAGCTCCCCGCCCAGCGCGGCCATCCGCTCGGTCATGCCCGTCACGCCGTACCCGCCCCCACCAGCAGTGCCGGGCAGCACGCCGTCGTTGTCGACCTCCAGCACGAGCTCACCCTCCTCGGACCGTGCCGCGACCCGCACGACCGCGGCCCGTGAGTGGCGCCGCGCGTTGGTCAGCGCCTCCATCACCACCCGGTGCAGCGCGACGGAGACCTGTGGTGGCAAGGGAACCGCCTCGACGTCGGCGGCGATGTGCACCGACGCGTCCCCTGCCGCCGCTCGCACCACGTCCCCCAGCGCGAGGCTCGGGGACGGCAGCGGGTCGTCGCTGCGCAGCACGCCGACCAGTCCTCGGGTGGCGGTCAGGGCTTCGGCCGCCGCCTGTTCGATCTCGTCGTAGACCTCGGCGGGGTTCTGGGAGGGCACCGCCTGGGCCGCTCGGGTCCGCACCACGATGCCGGTGACGTGGTGCGCCACCAGGTCGTGCAGGTCGCGGGCGAGCTGCAGCCTGTCGTCGTTGCGGACGCGTTCCAGCTCACGGCGGTGCCGGGCGTCGGCGTCGCGCAGGATCAGGCCCAGCACCATCGCGGCACCCCAGGCCAGTGCGGCGGCCACCGGGAACAGCGAGTCGAGGCCGTAGCGCACGACCGGAGCGAGCACGACGGTGACGCAGGCGGCGGTGGCGAGCACCGCCGCCCGCGCCGGAGGAAGCCGGCGGCATCCGGCGGCGACCAGCAACAGCACCGCCAGCACCTCCGTCACCGGCGGTCGCACAGGAGCCCGTTCCACGAGCCCCGCGACCGCTGTCCCGGCGAGCGACAGCGCGATCACCGCGCCCGCCAGCAGCTCGATCCGCCGAGGGAACCTGCGCCGCAGCACCGCGAGGACCGCGGCGGCCTCCCCCGCGTACGGCACGACCATGGCGAGCAGCGGGCCCAGCAGGCCTCGTGGGCCGTCCCCGTCGACCGCGAGCACCGCGTCCACGACCACCGCCACGAGCAGCGCGCCGACCTCGGCCACGAACACGCTGCGCCGCGCCGGCGTTCCGGTCATGCGGGCATTCTCGACCCCGCCCCCGTGACGGATTACCCCGCCCTCTTCACGGTGTCGAAGTAGACGTTGGAGGCGGGCAGGTAGCTCGCCACCACCGCCATCGCCGCCACCAGCGCGCCGCCGTACGCGGGCAGCGTCGCCGTCCCCTCGCCGATGAACAGCGACGCCACCTGGAACACCGTGAACACGGTCAGCACCACCCTGGCCCAGTTGCGTCCCGACCGGAGCTTGAAGGCAAGCCACAGCTGCACCAGCGCGATCACCAGCGCGATGCTCGCGAACAACACCTGCGTGAAGGTGGCGGCGCTCTGCAACTGCTCTTCGGTCATCGTCGTACCCGACGCCCTCAGCGCGTCGACGAGGTCGTCGTGCGTGCCCACCAGGACACCCACGGACGTGACCGCGAAAACGCACGACACGAGAAACCCGGTGAAAGCCGCGATGATGGTGCCCGGCGGAGTGGTCCGGCCCGTTGCAGTAGTCATGATCACGACCGTAGAAGCGCCGGGAAGCCGTTGCGCCACAACGGGTTGCCATCTCGTACTTTCGGACGAGAGCCCGGTTGCGGCGGTGCGGCACCACCGCCAGCATGCCGGGCTTGCACACCCGCGCCCGCCGTGCGGTCCACGAACGTGCGGTTCTCCGCCCGCTGATCTGCGGGGGAATGAAGGGTGCAGCAGAATCGTTGATCGTGGACATGGCAGACGTGAAGCTCAGCCCCACCGAATGGGTGCAGCAGCAGACGAAGACGATCCTCGAGACCGGGACGACCGAGGGGGTCGAGGTACTCGGCCGGCCGATCGTGCTGCTGACGGTGCGCGGCGCGAAGAGCGGCGCCCTCCGCTACACCCCGGTCATGCGCGTGGAGCACGAGGGCAGCTACGCGGTCGTGGCGTCCAAGGGCGGCGCGCCCGAGCACCCCACCTGGTACCACAACATCAAGGCTCACCCCGAGATCGTCCTGCAGGACGGCGCGGAGGCGAAGGACTTCACCGCCCGCGAGGTCGACGGTGACGAGCGGGCGCGGTGGTGGGAGCGGGCCGTGGCGGCCTTCCCCAACTACGCGGAGTACCAGGAGAAGACCGACCGGCAGATCCCGCTGTTCGTGCTCGACCCCAGGTGAGCTACCAGCGCACGGGGATCGTGGACAGGTAGGTCCTGAGCTTGTCGGCGATCAACCGGTGGTCGCGCGCCGAGAAGTGCCAGTCGCAGCCCAGCCGGTCGAGCGCGGGGTCGTCGTAGTTCCAGAGGCGGACGCGGTCGTCACCCCGGTCCTGGACGACCTGGCGGGCGGCGTCAGCGAACCTGCCTGACCCCTCGGGGACGCCGACCACGATCATCGTGCGCTTGCCGTAACGGGTGCGCAGCTTGTCGAGGAAGCCCTGGTACGCGGCCGTGTAGTCGCTGACCAGGGCTTCCGGCGTTGCCCACTGCTCACCGGGGTTGAGCGGCGTGGAGAAGTCGTTGGTGCCCAGCCCCACGACGACGAGCTGCGGCCGCCAGGACGCCGGAACGCGCCACACGTCGCCTTCGACGTTCAGCAACGCGCGGTCGTAGTAGGTGCGGTAGTTCGTGCCGGCGGAGTGGCCGTTGTAGTTGCGCACCACGCCCAGCCCGGAGTACGCGTTGACCTGGTAGTCGGCGTTCAAGGCGCGGGCCGTGATCGCGCCGAAGCTCAGGTCGGTGTTGGTGTTGCGGGTGACCCCGCCGTTCGCGGAGCAGTCACGGGTGGTCGAGAGGTTGCCGTAGCCCGCGGTCAGGGAGTCGCCGACGAACTCGATCTGCCGGGAGCGCGCGGCGGGACGAGCGAGCACCGCGCCACCGTCCGCGGCGACGAACCCGCCGAACTCCCCGGCGGCCCACGGGCTTTCGGTGCGCTTGACCAGCCGGACGCGGTGCACGGTGTCGCTCAGCCCGCGCACCCAGTGCGTGACGGCGCCCGGAGTCACCAGCGACGCGACCGTCGTGCCGTCGACCTGCACGTCGTAGTCGTTGACCGGGTCGTTGAGGACCACGCCGATCCCGGTGCCGCGGAACCGGCCCTCGAAGTAGACGCCGGGCCAGGTGTACTGGCCGGTCTTCGTGACGCGGCCCGCGGTGTGCGCCTGGTAGGTGACGCCCGCCGCCGCCGGCGCGGCCGTGAGCACCAAGGCCGCCACAGCAACGAGAGCTGTCGCTCGTGATCGGTTCATGAATCCTCGCAATCGGGTGAGCCGTACTCGAACCAGTCGAAGCGCACGGTGCCCGCCGCGGCGTACAGGCCGATGACGCGACCGGTGAAACCCCCGGCCACCTCGGTCGACAGGTATTTGCCGTCGAGCGTGGCGAGTGCGGTGAAGGTGCCGTCGGGTGTCTCCGTGCCGAACGTCAGGGTGTCCGGGCCCCGGCGAGCGTCCTGTGGCGTCCGCTCCTCGTCCACCCTCACCACCAGGACGACCGGCCCGTCCGGCACCGGCTCGGACGCGACGACGGTGCTCAGCGGGCCGATGCGGGCCAGCACCCGCGCCTGGCCCGCCGCGACCTCGATCTCGTAGTGGTGTTCCTCGTCGAGGCGGACCGCCAGACCGCCGCTGCCGTCCGCCGGGTCCAGCAGGGTGCGGGCGACGCAGGAGAGGTGCCGCTGGCGCTGCCCGGCGAACACGACGGCGGGATCGTCCATTCCGGCCCCGCGGGCGTGCAGCGTCAGCCATCCGGCGCGTTCCGCGGTGGTGCAGTGCTTCTCGGAACGGTCGCGCACGGAGATCCAGGCCGGCGCCAGGTCGCCGTCGAAGTCGTCCCGGTGAAGCTCCGCGGATTCGGGACGGGGCACCGGCTCGCCGACCACGGGCCAGCCGTCGACCCAGGTCACCGGCGCGAAGAAGGTCTCACGGCCGAGCACGTGCCACCCCGGCGTGCCGCCGCCCGGACGCACGGCGAGCAGCACCATCCCCCACGATCCGTCCGGAGCCTGCACGAGATCGGCGTGGCCGGTGTTCTGCACCGGCTTGTCGATGCCGCGATGGGACAGGATCGGGTTGGCCGGGCATGGCTCGAACGGGCCGTTGGGCGAGCTTCCGCGCGCGATCGAGACGGCGTGCCCACGTTCTGTGCCGCCCTCGGCGATCATCAGGTACCAGTGGTCGCCGATCCGGTACAGGTGCGGCGCCTCCGGGAACCTCGCGCCGGGCGACCCCGACCACAACTGGTGCGGCGGGCCGAAGTTCTCACCGGTGACGGGGTCGATGCGGTACTGCCGCACCCCGGCGACCGTGCACCAGCAGTTCCCGTCGTCGTCCCAGGCCAGATCGGGGTCGATGCCCTCGACACCGGGCAGCGAGACGGGATCGGACCACGGCCCGGCTGGATCGGTGGCGGTGAAGATCATGTTCCCGCCGCCGTGGCTCACACTCGTGACGATCAGCCAGAACCGCCCGTCGTGGTGGCGCAGGGTCGGCGCGTAGATCCCAGCGGACGACGGTGTCGAGGTCGTCAGGAGCAGCTGGCTCGGCCGGTCGAGCGCGTTGCCGATCTGTTTCCAGTGCACGAGATCCGTGCTGTGGAAGACCGGGATCCCGGGGAAGTACTCGAAGGTCGAGCACACCACGTAGTAGTCCTCCCCGACCCGGCAGATGCTCGGGTCGGGGTGCATTCCAGGGATCATCTCTCCTCCAGCACAACGCATCCGCCGGCCGGCACCTCGCCCACGAGCCTGCCGGTCAGCAGGTCGCGGGCGGGCAGCGGCAACGCGACGGGACCACCGCTGTGGTTGAGCACGAAGTGCCACAGGCACTCGGGCCCTTCTCGCGTGACGGCCTCGACTCCGGGCGGCATCACCGGCAGCACCACGCCGGAGGAGTCCAGCAGCCCGGCGAGCAGTGCCGCGTGGTCCAGGGCGCCGAGACGGGTCGAGAGGTACCAGGCCGCGCCTTTGCGGGTCAGCGCGGGAAGTCCGGCGAGCACGCCGTGGGTGTAGGTCGCGACCGCGGTGGCGCCCTCCAGCCGGATCGACTCGCTCCAGGCCGTGCCGCGGGAACCGTCGGACAACGTGATCCGCTCGTCGCGCCGCAACGGCCGGTGCTCCTCGACCCTGATACCCAGGGTCTCGCGCAACGCCGCCACCGGATACCCGCCGAGCCGTGCGTGCAGACGGCTGTCGACGACTCCGCTGAAGTGCTGCACCAGCAACGTGCCGCCGTCGCCGACGAAGCGGCGGAGGTTCTCCGCTCCCTCGTCGGACAACAGGTACAACGACGGCGCCACAACCAGCCGGTAGCGGCGCAGATCCGCCGCCGGGTGGGCGAAGTCGACCACCGCCCCGGCGTCCCACAACGCCCGGTGGGCCGCGCGCAGTGCCGAGTGGTAGTCGAGCTCGGCCGAGGGAAGACCGTCCGAGTTCAAGGCCCACCAGGCATCGGAGTCGTGCAGCACCGCCACCTCCGCCGTGACGGTCGACCCCGCCAGACCGGCCAGACGGGCGAGCGCCGCACCGGTCGCCTTCACCTCGCGGAAGATCCGGCTGTCCGGCCCGGCGTGCGGCACCATTCCCGAGTGCCACTGCTCGGCACCCGCCTTCGACTGCCGCCACTGGAAGAACAACGCTCCCTCCGACCCGCGCGCGACGTGGCCGAGCGAGTGGCGCAGCACCTCCCCCGGTTCCTTGGCCAGCACCCGGTCGCCGGCGTAGACCGTGCTGGTGCCCTGTTCCATCAACAGCCACGGCCTGCCACCCGCGAACGACCGCGCGCGGTCCGCGGCGAACGCGACGTCCGCCGCCGCGTCGAGACCGGGCGCGTCCGGGTAGTGGTCGATCGCCACGACGTCGACCTCGCGGCCGAGCGCCCACAGGTCGACGTTCTGGTAGCCGGGCAACATCAGGTTGGTCGTCACCGGCCGGTCGCTGAACGCCCGGATCGCGTCCCGCTGCTCCCGGTAGGCCGCGATCACCTCGTCGGAGAAGAACCGGCTGAAGTCCAGCGCCTGCCCGGGGTTGCGGTGCCACTGGGTCGCGCGCGGCGGCAGGACCTGCTCCCACGCGGTGTACCGCTGGCTCCAGAACGCCGTCCCCCACGCCTCGTTGAGCACGTCGAGCGACCCGTGGCGGGCCTGCAACCAGAGGCGGAACGCTGCGGCGGTGTGCTCGCACCAGCACAACGTCGTGTACTCGTTGTGCACGTGCCACAACGCCACCGCCGGGTGGTCGCCGTACCGTTGCGCCAATGCCGAAGCGATGCGCCGGGCGGCGTCCCGGTAGGCGGGCGCGGTCAGGCAGTAGGTGTCCCGGCTGCCGTGGACCAGCCTGGTGCCGTCGGCGGTGACCGGCAGGGCGTCCGGGTGCGCGAGCGTGAACCACGGCGGCGGTGAGGCCGTCGGCGTGGCCAGGTCGACCGCGATGCCGTTGGCGTGCAGGCGATCCAGGTGCGCGTCGAGCCACTCGAAGTCGTAGCACCCTTCCCCGGGTTCGAGCAGGGCCCAGGAGAAGACGCCGACCGTGACCAGGTTGACCCCGGCCGCGCGCATCAGCGCGTCGTCCTCCTTCCACACCTGCTCGTCCCACTGCTCGGGGTTGTAGTCGCCGCCGAAAGCCAAGCCCCCCAGGCGTTCTGTGATCACGGCTCACCCCGCACGGGTAGAACCGCGTTGTCGCGCAGGAACAACGGGATGCGCTCGATCGGAGCCGCCGCTGTCAGGGTCTGACCGCCGTCGTGCCGCTCGCCGGTCCACGCGTCGGTCCACCGCGCACCGGCGGGCAGCCAGACCTCCCGTTCGCGGACACCGGCCTCGGTCACCGGGGCGACGAGCAGGTCGGGCCCCAGCAGGAACGCGTCCTCGACCTGCCACGCCCAGGGGTCGTCCGGGAACTCCAGGAACACCGGCCTCATCGGCGGCAGCCCGGTCTCGGCGGTGACGCGCATCTGCTCCATCACGTACGGGCGCAGGCGTTCTCGCAGGCGCAGGTGCTCGGCGAGGATCTCGTAGGCCTCCTCGCCGTACGACCAGACCTCGTTGGCCAGGCCGGTCATCCCGGGTTCCAGCACCTGCTCGGCGCCGCGGAAACCGTGCAGGCGGAACAACGGGCAGAAGGTGCCGTACTGGAACCAGCGCACCAGGACCTCGCGGTAGGCGGGGTCGTCCGGGTCGCCGCCGTGGAAGCCGCCGATGTCCGTCGTCCACCAGGGGATTCCGGACAGCATGACGTTGAGCCCGGCCTTGATCTGCGCGCGCAGGGTGGCGAAGTCCGTGCCGATGTCACCGGACCACAGCGCGGCGCCGTACCGTTGCGCGCCCGCCCACGACGAGCGGTTGAGCGAGATGATCTCGGTCTCCCCCGCCGCGCGGAGTCCGTCGTGGACGGTGCGGGCGTTCTCGCGCGGGTAGAGGTTGCCGACCTCCAGGCCGGGTCCCGCGTGGTAGCGCAGGTTGTACTGGTGGCCGGGCTTCAGCTCGGGTTCTCCGGCGTCCAGCCAGAAGACCTTCACGCCGAGGTCGTGGTACCCGCGCTGGAGCCGTTCCCAGACGTACTCGCGGGCCGACGGGTCGGTGGCGTCGTAGAAGGCCACCTGGGCGGAGTAGGCGCCGAGTCCCTTGTCCGGCCAGTCCGCGTGCGCCATCGGGCCGAACTCGGTGCCCACCAACAGCCCCTGGTTGAGCATCGGGTGGTAGTTCTCGCTGGCCGGGCTCACCGACGGCCACACCGAGACCATCAGCCGGACGCCCATCTCGTCGAGCTCGCGCACCATCGCCGCGGGATCGGGCCACTCCGCGGGGTCGAACCGCCAGTCGCCCAGGTGGGTCCAGTGGAAGAAGTCGCAGACGATCACGGACAACGGCAGCCCGCGCCGCCGGTACTCGCGGGCGACCTCCAGCAGCTCGTCCTGGTCGCGGTAGCGCAGCTTGCACTGCCAGAAGCCCGACGCCCACTCCGGCAGCACCGGCGAACGCCCTGTCACACCGGCATAGCGGCGCAGCACGTCGGCAGGTCGGCCCGCGGTGACCCAGTAGTCGATCTGGCGAGCGCTGTCGGCGACCCAGCGGGTGCCGGTCTCCGCCAGTTCCACCCGGCCGATGGCCGGTGAGTTCCACAGCAGCCCGTACCCGCGGTCGGAGATCACCAACGGAATGGTGACCTCGGCGTTGCGCTGCACGAGGTCGATCACGGCGCCCTTCTGGTCCAGCAGGCCGTGGGTGTGCTGACCGAGGCCGTAGAGCCGTTCTCCCGGGTACGCGCGGAAACGCTGTTCGAGCCGGTGGTGGCCGTTGCCGGTCGCGGTGGCGAGTCGCGGTCCCGGCCACCAGAAGTGGGCGGGTTGTTCGGCCAGCAGTTCGGTGCCGTCCTCGGTCCTGCTGAACGTGAGCCGTCCCGCCGACGCCGGCAGGTCGGGGGTCAGCGCGCCCTCGGTGCCGGCGTCGATCCGCACGGTCAGCCCGCCGGTGACGAGGGTCGCGTGGTGCGCACCGACCTTGATCTCCACCTCGCTGTCCGGCGGGGTGTCCAGCAGGGCGCCGGGGAGGTCGTCGAGCAACGGGCCGGCGGGCGTCGACCGGACGCGCACGGCGTCCGGGCCCCAGGCCTCGACGCGGAGGGTCTCGCCCGCGGCCCGCCATTCCAGCGCGGTGCCGAGGTCTCGGAGGTACGGGGACATGCGGGACTCCTCGGGTCAGTGCGGTGCGGGTCCCGTGCTGTCGCGCACGGTCAGGACGGGCGTGAGCAGCACCCGTTCGTCGGCCGGGCTGCCACCGTCGTGGGCGGCGGCGAGCCGGCGCATGATCTGCTCGACGGCGACCCGGCCGAGGTCCTGCGCCGAGCCGGTCACCGCGGTGAGCCGCGGCGCGAACTGCTCGGCCAGCTGGTCCTGGCAGAGCGCGACCACCGAGGCGTCCTCGGGCACCGTCCGGCCGCCGGTGCGCAGCAGGCTCAGCAACGGGCCGATCGCGCCCTCGTTCTGCACCACGAAACCGGTGGTGCCCGGACGGTCCGCGAGCACGCGCGCCAACGTCCCCGCGGTGCTCTCGTAGGTGCCCTCGCAGGTCCGGTGCAGGAACCGGAGACCGCGTTGTCCCGCCCTGTCCCGGAAACCGGCCAGCGTGCGTTCGGCGTAGCCCGCGTGCCGGTGGTAGACGCCGGAGCCGTAGCCGATGAACGCGATCTCCCGGTGCCCGAGATCGGCGAGGTGGTCCGCGCACAACGCCCCGGCGGCGGCGAAGTCGTGGTCCACACAGGACAGTCCGCGGGCGTCGTCGGCCAGTCCGATGAGCGCGGCCTGGGTCTCCTGGGCCCGCAGCACCGGGATGCGCTCGTCGTCCAGCTCGACGTCCATCAGGACCACGCCGTCGGCCAGACCGCTGGCCGCGATCCTGCGGACGCCGCCGGGGCCCTCGTCGCTGGTGATCAGCAGGACGTCGTACCCGTGCCGGCGGGCCGCCGTCGTCACGGAGATCGCGATCTCCATCATCACCGGCACGTAGACGTCCGTGCGCAACGGCACCATCAGCGCGATGATGTGCGACCGCCGGGCCGCCAGCGCCCGCGCACCCGCGTTGGGGTGATATCCCAGCGCCTGCACGGAACTGCGCACCCGGCGCCGCGTCTCCTCCGAGATCGCGCGCTTGCCGCTGAGCACGTAGCTCACCGTGCTGGACGACACGCCCGCGTGCCTCGCCACGTCGGCAATGGTCACCATGTGCTCAGCCCTTGATCGCGCCGGTCAGGACGCCGGTTCGGAAGTGCTTCTGCACGAACGGGTAGACGAGGAGCAGGGGCACGAGCGTCAGCACCACCACGGCCATCTGCAACGACAGCGGCGCGGTCTGCGAGAGCGCGTCGCCGAAGCCCTGGTTGACCGAGCCCGGCATCCCGTTGCCCCGGCTGACGTAGGTGTAGAGCACGTACTGCAACGGCCACTTCTCGCTGTCCGTCGGCAGGTACAGCATCACGTTGAAGAACGAGTTCCAGTAGCCGACGCCGTAGAACAACGCCATCACCGCCGTGACGGCACGCGAGGTCGGCAACACGATCGACCACAGGATCCGCCAGTCCCCCGCGCCGTCGATCCGCGCGGCCTCGATCATCTCGGCCGACGTGCTCGAGTAGAACGCCCGCAGGATCAGGATGTTGAACACCGACACCGCGCTCGGCAGCACCAGCGCCCACCACTGCCCGTACCCGCCGAGCCCGGTGACGACGAGGAACGTCGGGATCAGGCCGCCGTTGACGAACATCGTGACGATCAGCAACGTCAGCAGGAAGCGGTGGCCGAGCGACCGCGACCGGGAGAGCCCGTAGGCGCACAGGATCGAGACCACCATCGACACCAGCGTGCCGATCCCGGTGACGCCGAGGCTCACCAGCAGGGCGGTGCGCACGGTCGAGTCCTCGAGCATCACCCGGTACGCGTCGAGCGTGAGGCCGTCCGGCCAGATCACCAGGCCGCCGGCCCTGTTCACCGCGCCCTGCGTGGACAGGCTCGTGACGATGACGATCCACAGCGGCACCAGCACGATCAGCAGCACCCCGCCGAGGGTGAACCCCTTGGCCGCCTCGCCCGCGGCGGTCGGTTGCTCCTCCCACGGCGGCCGCGCCCTGTTCCGGCGGACCGGTCGCGGCGCGACGGTTTCCTCACGAGCCCGGACCCTCGTCAACGTGTCGGTCATGCGCGGTACAACCCGTCTTCGCCGAAGGCGTGCGCCAGCTTGTTCGCACCCCAGATGAGCAGCAGGGAGATGACGCCCTTGAACAGGCCCGCCGCCGCGCCGTAGCTGTAGTCGTTGGTGGCGATGCCGAAGTAGAACGCGAACGTGTCGAGCACGTCCGCCGTGTCGTGGCCGACCGCGTACCGCTGCACGAGGAACTGCTCGAAGCCGACGGTCAGCGCGTTGCCCAGGCGCAGCACCAGCATCAGCACGATCACGCCCCGCAGGCCCGGCAACGTGATGTGCCACAGCCGCCGCCACCGTCCGGCGCCGTCCGCCGCGGCCGCCTCGTAGAGGTCGGTGTTGATGGCCGCCAGTGCCGCCAGGAACACGATGATCCCCCAGCCCGCCTCCTTCCAGATCACCTGCGAGGTGACCAGGAGCGCGAACGTGTCCGGGTTCGTCATGACGTCCCAGGTGCCGAGGTCGTGGCCGCGCAGGAACTGGTTGAGCACGCCGGCGCCGCCGAGCATCTGCTGGAAGATCGTGATCGCCAGCACCCACGAGAAGAAGTGCGGCAGGTACACGACGGACTGGATGAAGTTGCGGACCCGTTCGCTCAGCACGGAGTCGAGCAGCAACGCCAACGCGATCGGCACCGGGAAGAACAGCACCAGCTGCACGGAGCTCAGGTACAGCGTGTTGCGCACCGCGCCCCAGAACAGCGGGTCACCGAACAGCCGCTCGAACTGGTAGAGCCCGACCCACGGGCTGCCGGTGACGCCGGACAGCGGGTCGTACTCCTGGAACGCGGTGACGACGCCGAACAGCGGCACGTAGTTGAACACCAGCAGCAGGAGGACCGCGGGCAGCGTCATCAGGATCAGCGAGCGGTCGCGCCGCAGCCTCACCCGCAGCGTGGTCACTGCCCGGAGCCGTACTTCTGCAGCACGTTGTCGTTCATCCACTGGATCAACCGGTCACCGCCTCCGCTGCCCTTCCAGGTCGCGACGGCGTCCTTGACGTCCTGCACCTTCTTCTTGCCCCGGTAGCAGTCCTTGACGGTGTCCGTGACGGCCTGCGCGGCCTCGGCGGTGGCCTGTGCCTGCGGCATGCTGATGTTCATGCCCCAGAACACGGGCTTGGCCAGCGCCTTGGCGTTCGCGGCCTGCCAGGCGGCGAGGTCGCGGGTGACGCCCTGCGCGGTCTGGTTGCTGATCACCTGGGCCGGCGAGGCGAGGAACGGGAAGGTCTGCGCCTGCACCTCCTTGCGGCCCGCGTCGGTGGGCGTCGGCACCCCGCCCGCCGTGGTGAAGTGCGTGCCCTCGACGCCGAAGTTGACCGCGGTGTACTCGGCGGACCCGAACGGAGCGGCGAGGTAGTTCGCGACGGCCAGCAGCTCCTCGATCTGCTCGCGCTTCAGGTTCGCGTTGAGGTAGCTGACGATGCTGGTGGCCGGGCCCATGTCGACGCGGGGCGTGCCCTTGCCGTCGGCGGTGAAGAAGTCGAACGCTCCACGCCGGTAGCCCGGGTTCGCGGCCACGCCGTTCTGGTGGTCGGCGAGGTTCCACGCTCCCGTGCCACCGCCCGCGATCAGCACCTTGCCCGCGTAGAAACGGGTGGTGCCCGCGGTGTCACCGGCCAGCGCGTCGGGGTGCACGTACCCGGCCGTGGCGAGGCGGTGGTGCCAGTCGACGGCCTCGAAGAACTCGTCGGTCTCGTACAGGTGGATGAGCTTTCCGTTGTCCACCTTCCACTTCAGCGGCGCGCCGAACGCCGTGTAGAGGTAGGTGTAGACGTCGTCGAACGCCCAGACGCCCGCCTTGGCGTCGGTCAGCTCCTTGCCCAGGTTCATCAGGTCGTCGGCGGACTTCACCTGGTCCGCGGTGATGCCCCTGGCCTCCAGGACGTCCCGCCGGTAGTACGTGGTCCCGGCGACCACGAACCCCGAGGAGAAGCTCGGGATGCCGTAGATCTTGTCGCCCCACGCCCCGGCCCTCCAGGCGGCGGTCGGGATGGCCGCGAGGTTCGGGTACTTCTTCACGTTGTCGCCCGACAGGAACGGCGTCAGGTCCGCGAGCTGGTTGCCGACCAGTCCGCCGGTGTTGAAGTTGGGGTTCCACCAGGACGGCAGGTTGATCCAGTCGGGCAGCCGCTTCGCCGCCGTCATCGTCGAGACGATGGTGTTGTAGGTGTTGCCGTCGGCCGGTTTCATCTCCAGCTCGACGCCCAGCGCCTTGTTCATGGCCTGGTAGAAGGCGTTGTCCGCGGGCGGGATCGTGCCCCACAGCGGGACGACGGCGGAGTAGCGGCCACCCCGGCCCGGCACCCCGGGCACCGTGGCGACGCGGTTCGCCGGGTAGCTCAGGAAACCGGGGTCGGTCAGGACGTCCGGGCCGCCCGCGACGGACGGGATGTCCGGCTTGATCGAGGTGAGCGGCACGTGGGCGGGCAGGGCGGCCTTCAGCCCCGCCTCGGAGTTCACCCCGGCCCGCTGCGCCGCACTGCCACCGCACGCGGACAGCAGCGGCCCGGCCGCGGCGAGTCCCGCGGCGGCGACGGCGGCGTTCAGGAAGCTTCTGCGGTTCAACTCGATGCCCATGACGGAACCGATCCTTCGTCGTCGAAGTGTCGAAGCGCTTAAACAGATGTCGGCGAGGCTAGTGATGCAGGTCTCTCAGGACAAGGGCGTTGACAGCAGAAACCTGGTCCTGCCAATGTCGAAACGCTTCGCTTCCGGCTCCGACCCGAGGGGTTGCCCCGTGGTTTCCGAGTACCTCCCCGTCGACGATCGGCCGGCGTTTCACGACCCGGCGCTGCCGACGCGCAAGCGCATCGACGACCTCCTCGGGCGGCTGACGCTCGACGAACGGATCGCGATGCTGCACCAGTACTCGCCGGCCGTGCCGCGGCTCGGCCTCGCCGCGTTCCGCACCGGGACGGAGGCGTTGCACGGCGTCGCCTGGCTGGGTACCGCGACCGTGTTCCCGCAGGCCGTCGGGCTCGGGGCAACGTGGGACGAGGAGCTCGTGCGGCGCGTCGCCGAGGCCACCTCGATCGAGCTGCGGGCGATGCACCACCATTCGCCCGTCATCAGCCTGCAGGCCTGGGCGCCGGTGCTGAACCTGCTGCGCGACCCGCGCTGGGGCCGCAACGAGGAGGGCTACTCCGAGGACCCGGTGCACACCGCACGGCTCGGCACGGCGTTCTGCCGTGGCCTCGCGGGTGACCACCCCCGGTTCCTGCGCGCCGCCCCGGTGCTCAAGCACTTCCTGGCCTACAACAACGAGAACGACCGCTGCGTCACGTCGTCGAGCCTGCGCCCGCGGGTGCTGCACGAGTACGACCTCGCCGCGTTCCGGCCCGTGATCACGTCCGGTGCCGCGACCGGGGCGATGGCCGCCTACAACCTCGTCAACGGACGGCCGTGCCACGTCACCCCGCTGATCGCGGCGGAGCTGCGCCGGTGGGCCGAGGCGACCGGCCGCGAGCTGTTCGTGGTGAGCGACGCGGAGGCACCGTCCAACCTGGTCGACCCGGAGCACTACTTCGACGACCACGCCGAGTCCCACGCCGCCGCGCTGAAGGCCGGCATCGACAGCTTCACCGACCACGGCGAGGACAGCGCGACCCCGGTCGGCAGGGTGCGGGAGGCGTTCGACCGCGGCCTGATCGACGAGTCCGACGTGGACCGCGCGGTCCGGCGGCAGCTCGCGATCCGCTTCCGCCTCGGCGAGTTCGACCCCGAGCTCGACCCGTACGCGGCCATCGGCTCCGAGGTCCTCGACTGCCAGGAACACCGGGCGCTCGCGCTGAAGGCGGCGACCGAGTCCGTGGTCCTGTTGCGCAACACCGGGTTGCTGCCGCTAAAAACCCCGCGGATCGCGGTGATCGGGCCGCTCGCCGACGCCGTGTTCGAGGACTGGTACAGCGGCACGCTTCCGTACGCCGTCACCGTCGCGAGTGGACTCACCGGGGTGCTCGGCGAGGACGTGGCCGTCGCGGACGGAGCGGATCGGGTGGCGTTGCGGTCGCGCACGAGCGGCGCGCTGCTGGGCGGCACCGCGTTCGACGTCACCGACTGGGGTGACGGGGTGCTGACGTTGCGGTCAGCGGAGACCGGGCGGTACCTGAGCCTGCGGGACACGTCCCTCGTGGCCGACCAGGAGAAGATCAAGAGCTGGGAGGTGCGCGAGACGTTCCGGCTCGTGCCCGTCGAGGACTCGCACCTGCTGCAGAACGTCCTGACGGGCCGGTACGCCGTCGTGCGCGACGGGCGGGTGAGCGTCACCGCCGACTCCCCCGAGGACGCCGAGCGCTGGGACCGCGAGCTGCTGCGCGACGGCACCGCGGAGGCACTCGCCGCAGCGCTGGCGGCCGACGTCGCGGTGGTCGTCCTGGGCAACCACCCGCTCATCCACGGCCGGGAGACCGAGGACCGCGCGGGACTCGCGTTGCCCGACGCCCAGGACGCGCTGCTGCGTGCGGTGGCGGACGTCCGCGCCGACACCGTGCTCGTCGTGATGAGCAGCTACCCCTACGCCGTCGACTGGGCGGACGAACACCTGCCCGCCGTCGTGTGGACGTCCCACGGCGGGCAGGAGACGGGCAGGGCGCTGGCCGCCGTGCTGCTCGGCGAGGCCGACCCGGGCGGGAGGCTGCCGCAGACCTGGTACCGCGGTGACGACGCGTTGCCGGACCCGCTCGACTACGACGTGATCAAGGCGGGCTGGACCTACCAGTACCACCGGGCCGAGCCGCTCTACCCGTTCGGGCACGGCCTCTCGTACACAGGTTTCGCCTACCGCGACCTGATCCTGTCCGCCGGGACGATCACCGCGAACAGCGCGGTGGACCTCTCGGTGACGCTGACCAACACCGGCTCCCGGACGGGCAGCGAGGTCGTCCAGCTCTACGTCCGCGCGCTGGACGCCCGCTACGAGGCACCACGGCTGCGGCTCGCCGACTTCCGCAAGGTCTCGCTCTCGCCCGGCGAGATCCGGGTGCTGACCTTCCGCCTCGCGGGCGACCAGCTGGCGCACTGGGACGTCGGCGGTGGCGCGTTCGCCGTCGACCCCGGCCGCTACGAGGTGCTCGTGGCCAGGTCAGCGGGTGATGTCGTGCTCACCACCCCGCTCACCGTCGCCGGACCACCTCCCGGGCCACGCGGCGGACGCCTTCGAGCCGCCGACTTCGACGACCACGACGGCGCCACCCTCGTCGACGCCACCCGCACCGCCGGTGACGCGGTGGCCGGGCCCGCGACGCTGTGGTTCCGTTCGGTGGACGTCACCGGTGCGGCCCGGGTCCAGGCCGAGGTCGCCGGTCCGGGCGGGCGCGTGGAGTTCCGGTCCGGTGAGGAACTGCTGGTGGAGATTCCCGTGCCGGCCAACGATGATCTGTACGTCTGGACCATCGCGCAGGCCACGTTGCCGGTACCGCTGGACGGCGTCCACGATCTCGAAGTGACGCTGCACGGCGGCGTCCGCCTCGCCGCCTTCCGGTTCACCGCGGCCGACTGAAGGAGCACCCGATGCCGTTGACGGACCTGTCCCTCGACGAACTCACCGCCTACCGCCCGGACCTGGTGGCACCACAGGACTTCGACGCGTTCTGGGACAGCACTCTGGCCGAGGCGCGCGCGTGCGGCGGTGAGGTGGGGACCGAGCGGGTCCCGCACCTCCTGCGCACGGTCGAGGTCGAGGACGTCCGCTTCCCCGGCTGGAACGGCGAACCGGTGGCCGCGTGGCTGCTGCGGCCACGGGGAGCGGAGGGCCCGCTGCCCGTCGTCGTCACGTACATCGGGTACACCGGCGGGCGCGGCCTGCCCACCGACCACCTGCTGTGGTCGGCCGCCGGGTACGCCCAGCTCGTCGTCGACAGCCGCGGCCAGGGCCACGACACCCCGGACACGGGCGGCGGGGTCCAGTGGGCCAAGGGTTTCCTGACCCGCGGCATCGACTCCCCCGCCACGTACTACTACCGGCGGCTGATCACCGACTGCGTCCGGGCCGTGGACGCGGTCGCCCAGCTGCCGGGACTCGACCCGGACCGCGTGGTCGCCACGGGCATCAGCCAGGGCGGCGGGCTGGCCCTCGCCGTCGCGGGACTGACGACCGTCGCCGCGGTGATGCCGGACGTGCCGTTCCTGTGCCACTACCGCCGGGCGGCGGAGATCTGCGCCGAAGGCCCGTACCAGGAGCTCGCCGAGTACCTGCGCTGGCACAGCAGGCACCGCGTCGACCCCGCGTTCGCGACCCTCTCCTACTTCGACGGCGTGCACTTCGCGCGGCGGGCGACGGCACCGGCGTTGTTCAGCGTCGGCCTGATGGACCCGATCTGTCCACCGTCCACTGTGTACGCCGCGTACAACCGGTACGCGGGTGAGGACCGGAACGTGACGGTCTGGCAGTTCGCCGACCACGGCGGCGGGCACGGTTCGAACGCCGTCGCACAGCTGGAGTGGTTGCGGGAACGAGGACTCGGCGCCTGACTCCCTTGTGGACGGTGTGTCTCAGCCCGACGAGACGACCTTCAGCCCGGTCCGTCCGGACAGCTTGGGCGGCAGCAACGTGAGCGCCGGTGGTTGCTGCCCGTTCAGCTTGGCCATCAGCAGGTCGACCGCTCGCCGTCCCAGCACGTCGACCGGCAGCGGGACGGAGGTGAGCCGCAGCCGTTCGGCGAGCTCGTCCGGGCAGATCGCCACCACCGCCACGTCGTCGGGCACCCGCCGTCCCTCGGCCCGCAGGCACTCGACCACCTGACCCAGCACGGCTTCGTTCTGCACGACCAGCGCGGACATCCGTGGCAGCTCGCGCACCAACGTGGCGACCATGTCGGGCACCGAGTGCTGGTGGCCCGCGGGCAACGCCGTCGAGGTGACGCCCCGGCGCATGGCCGCGGCGCTGAAACCCGCGAGCGTTCGCTGGGCGAAGCCGGTGTTGCGCGCGTAGACCACGCTGGGCGCGCCCAGGAAGCCGATGCTGCGGTGCCCCAGTTCGGCGAGATGGTCGACGCACCGGGCGCCGGCCGCCTCGAAGTCCAGGTCGACGCAGGTCAGTCCCTTCACCGCCGTCGGATGGCCGAGCAGGACGGAGGGCCGGCCCAGCTCGCGCAGCACCGGCACCCGTTCGTCGTCGAGCTCCACGTCCATCACCAGGAAACCGTCGACCCGGCCGCTGTCCGCCACCCTGCGCAGCCCGGCCGCGCCCTGGTCCGCCGTCACCAGCAGCAGGTCCATGCCGTGGGCGCGGGCGGCGGTGACCACCGACGTCACGAACCGCATCACGACCGGCAGGTGCACGCCCTCGCGCAGCGGCAGCACCAGCGCCAGCACGTTCGTCCTGCCCACCGGCCCTCGCACGGCCGCGAGCGGCCGATAGCCCAGCAGCCGGATGCTCTCCCGCACCCGAACACGAGTGCCCGACGAAACCGGACGTCTGCCCGTGAGCACGTACGACACCGTGCTGGGAGCAACACCCGCATGTTTCGCCACGTCCACAATGGTGACCACGCCGACACCTCCGGACGACTGCGAATCGAAGCGCTTCGACCCACGCCTCCGGCAACGTGACACACCGGAAACTCGCCCGTCAAGCGATCGGCGCTCCTTCGACGATTTCGACGAACGCGGCATCGACGTTCCCCGGCACTACGATGATCGCCACCAACCGGGCGAACAGGGGCGGGCATGATCACGATCAAGGAGGTCGCCCGTCACGCCGGCGTCTCGATCAGCACCGTGTCCTACGTGCTGAGCGGCAAGCGCAGCATCTCCGCGGAGACCAAGCGCCGGGTCGAGCAGAGCATCGCGGCGCTGGGCTACCACCCGAACGCCGGTGCGCGCGCCCTCGCGTCGAACCGGTCGCACGTGCTCGGGCTGGTGGTGCCGTTGCACTCCGACCAGAACCTGCCGGTGGTCATGCAGTTCGTCTCGTCGATCGTCACGTCGGCGCGCGAGCACGACTACGACGTCCTGCTGCTGACCAAGGAGGCCGGTCCGGGCGAGGCCCACCGGGTGATCGCCCGGTCGATGGCCGACGCGATCCTCGTGATGGACGTGGAGAGCAACGACCCGCGCGTGCCCGAACTGCGGACCGTCGACGCACCGGTGGTCCTGCTCGGCCTGCCCGACGAGCACGAGGGCCTGAGCTGCGTCGACCTCGACTTCGCCGCCGCCGGCGCGCGGATGGTGGGACACCTGGCCGACCTCGGCCACCGGTCGATCGCGCTGATCGGCTCGCCTCCCGCCGTGTACGAACGGGGCACGGGCTACGCCGCGCGGCTGCTGGCCGGGTTCCAGCGCGAGACCACCCGGCGGAACCTGCCGGCGTCGGTGCACTCGTGCGCCCCCGGCTACGACTCCGTCGCCGCGTGCCTCGACGCCGTGCTGCACCCCGACGGCGGGATCACCGGCCTGGTCGTGCACAACGAGGCGATCCTCGGACCGCTGCTGCTCGAGCTGCGGCGCCGGTCGATCGACGTGCCGGGCGACCTGTCGGTGATCACGCTCTGCCCGGACGAGGAGGCGGAGAGCCTGCCCGTCCCGCTGACGTCGATCTCCGTGCCCGCGCAGGAGTTGGGGACGATCGCCGTGGAGATGGCGATGACGAGGCTTGCCCACGACCTCGCGCCGGAGGTCCGTCTGCTCCAACCGCGGCTCACCGACCGAGGCAGCACCTCGGCAGGCTGAATCAGCGCATGTGAACGTCCTTTGTAGAGACGTTCGTACCGTTCAACCACCGTTTCCGCGCCGTTGTCCGTTCGGTCCTAAACGGACTCGAATGGAGGTGATGTTGCTCCGAACGGACTTGTGCCACCTGCACAATCGCGACGTAGGGTAATCCGATCACACGGCCTTCCAGCGGATTCCCGGCGAGGTCGGGGGAAAATCGTCGCCGTGTGTCATCAGCCGCGCACGAGGGGAAGTCTCGGGATGAACATCGAAACCGCGCTGAAAGAAGCGATGACGATCACCGGCGCGGTGGGGGTCGCGCTCGTCGACTACGACAGCGGGATGTCGCTCGGCTCCATCGGCGGTGGCGAGTGGCTGAACCTGGAGATCGCCGCGGCCGGCAACACCGAGGTCGTGCGGTCCAAGCAGCGCGTGATCTCGGCGCTCAAGCTGAACGACGAGATCGAGGACATCCTGATCACCCTGCACCGCCAGTACCACCTCATCCGCCTGCTGACGCCGGGTCAGCGCGGTGACTCGAAGCTGTTCCTCTACCTCGTGCTGGACCGCGAACGAGCCAACCTCGCGCTGGCGAGGCACAGCCTGAAGACCATCGAAGCCGACCTGACGGTGTGACCTGGATGCCTGAGATGCACACCTGGACACCGGCAGGTTCCGACGCGCTGCCGACGCGCAGACGCGGTTCGTCGTCCGAGACCACACCGTCGATTCCACGCCCCGCGGTCGGCACCGACGCGAAGATGATGGCCGACGCGCTGCAGGAGGTCTACGGCGATTTCGACTCCGTCTCGATCAACGGGGTGCTGGTCGCGACGCGGGACGGCCTGGTGCTGTGCGGTGTCACGCGCGGTGTCGAGGACGACGGTGTCGCCGCGATGGCGGCGGCCGCGGCCGGACTCGCGACCCAGTTCACCTCGCAGGCCGGTGTGGGCAGCCCGAGAGCGGTGTTCTTCGAAGGGGACTCCGGCCAGGTGGGGGTGTTCGGCGTCGACGCCGACACGCTGCTGGTGGTGCTCGGCGAACGCGACACCACCATGGGCATGTTCAACGTCGTGGCCAAGCAGGCACTGGCGATGCTGCAGCAGGCGGTCGCGGCCCGGCGGTGAGCCGCGCGTCCACAAAGGAATGGGTGGAGGTGACACCGCGCCCGGCGCCACCTCCACCAGAACGGTCAGCTTCTCCTGCCGCCGTAAGTGAAGCTGCCGAAGTCCGCCCAGGAACCGCCGCCGGTCGCGTACAGTCCGATGTGGACTCCCGTGAACCCGCCCGCGGCCTGCGTGCTGAGCACCCGCCCGTCGAACGGCTCGCCCAGCGGCCGCCACGGACCGGCACTCCCGGCGACCAGCGCGCGGTACTCCTGTCCCTCCGCCTCGAAGCAGAGCCGCACCACGCCGTCCGGCACGGTCGTCCTCGCCAGCACCGCGTCCTGACCTCCGGCGCGGCACACGAGGGTGACCTCGCGGTGGTCGCCGAGCAGGAGCCGGACGTGGTGGTCGTCGTTCTGCAACAGCACCAGGCCCGCGGCGTCCCCGGCGTCCGACGGCTCGAACTCGAGCTCGCAGGACGCGTGGAAGTCCTGGTGCTGCTGGCGGCGCACGACCAGGCTCGGCGACACCCGGTCGGTGATCTTCTCCGGACGCGCCCGCAGGCGGAGGTGGCCCGGCCGTTCCGCGAGCGACCAGAACACCTCGTCCGGTGTGCGCAGGAACGACCACGCCGGGTCGAGCACCGGCCCGTCGAAGTCGTCGGTCCCCGCGACCTCCGGCCACGGGTGCGCGGGGAGGTCGGGGACGTCGTAGCGGGACTCGACGCGACCGGTGCCGGGGCTGAACACCGGGCCACCGGCCTCCCAGGTCACCGGCACCAGGAACGTCTCCCGGCCCAGGTTGTAGACGTAGCCGCCGTACGGCCGGGTCGCGAGCAGCACGGCGAACCACTGACCTGCCGGCGTGCGCACCAGGTCCGCGTGCCCGGTCGCCGCGATCGGGTGATCACGGCCGAGGTGGCGGTGGGTCAGCACCGGGTTGAGCGGCGACCCGCGGTAGGGCCCGGTGACGGAGTCCGCGGTCGCCACGACCACCGAGTGCTCGAAGTCGGTGCCGCCCTCCGCGCACACCAGCACGTACTTACCGTCCACTTCGTACAGATGCGGCGCTTCGAGCCAGACGGAGTCGCGCAGTGCGCCGGTCCACAGCACGTGCTCGTCGCCGACCAGTTCCAGCCGCTCCGGGTCGAACTCCCGCGACCAGACCTCGGTCTGGCCGGGCCGCCCGCCGGGCACCTCACGGGTCCCCGTCCACCACGCGCGGCCGGTGTCGTCGTCGAAGAACAGCGACGGGTCGAACCCGTCCGCCTCGGGCAGCCACCGCGGCTCCGACCACTTCCCCGCCGGATCTGTGGCCGTCACGACGAAGTTGCCGCTCTCCGCCGTGCCGTCCACCAGCGTGCACACCACGTAGAACACCCCGTCGTGGTGGCGGATCGTCGGTGCGTACAGACCGCCGGAGGCCCGCACGCCCTGCAACGGCAGCTGGGACGGCCTGTCCAGCACGTGGCCGAGCAGGCGCCAGTGCACCAGGTCCCTGCTGTGGTAGATCGGCAGGCCGGGGAAGTACTCGAAGGTCGAGCTGACGAGGTAGTAGTCCGATCCCGCCCGGCACACCGAGGGGTCGGGGTGCGAGCCGGGCAGGATCGGGTTCTCGAACTGTGCCAAGGGGACCCTCCCGCTACGGGTTGAGCCTGGCGTACGCGGGCTTCGGCCTCAGGTTCTCGTCGAACAGGCAGGCCGCGCCCTCGCCGGGGAACACGTCGGGCACCCACGAGTGCCGGTCGGTGAAGCCCCAGGTGGTGAACTCGACGCAGCGCCGCACCGCGTGGCAGGCGTCCCACATCTGGCCGAAGTAGCTCGCCTGCGCGTCCAGCTTCTCGGGCGTGACGGGGAGCGGGATGCGCACGTCCGCCTCGGTGATCGCGACGTCCAGGCCGAGAGCCGCGAACCGGGCGATGTTCTCCCTCATCCCCGCGGGGAACCCGTACAGCAGCGAGAGGTGGCCCTGGATGCCGACGCCGTGGATCGGCACGCCCTGCTTCTTCAGCTTGCGCACCAGCTCGTACGTCGCGTCGCTCTTGGGGTTGAGCCCCTCGATGTTGTAGTCGTTGATGTACAGCTTGGCCTTGGGATCGGCCTTGTGGGCCCAGCGGAACGCGTCGGCGATGTAGCCGTCGCCGAGCTTCTCCTGGAACACGGTCTGCCGGCGCGTGCCGTCCTCGTTGAACGCCTCGTTGACGACGTCCCACGCCCGGATCTTGCCCCGGTACCGGCCCGCCTCGGTCCTGATGTGGTCCTTGACGACGCCGCGCAGCTCGGCGGCCTCGAGCCCGGCCACCCAGTCGGGCAGCTGGCTGTGCCAGACGAGGGTGTGCCCGCGCACGGTCTTGCCGGACTTCCTGGCGTACTCGACGATCGCGTCCGCACCGGACCAGTCCTGCTGGCCCCGCACGGCCTCGACGACGCCCCACTTCATCTCGTTCTCGGGAGTGACGCTGTCGAACTCCCGCGTCAGCACCTTCTTGTAGTCCGCCTCGGCGTTCAGGTGCTGGACGGCCACCGCGCTGCCCACGTACCTGTTCGTGACGCCCTTCAACGGTCCCGCCGCCGAGGCGGGTGCCGACTGGACGAACATCAGGAGTACTGCCGCACCAACTGCTAATCGGGTTCGCACGATCATCCCTTCACTGAGCCGGTCAGACCGCCGACCATGCGGCGTTCGGCGAGGACGAAGAACGTGAGAGCGGGGATCATGGACAGCGCGGTGAAGGCGAGCACCTTCGCGGTGTCCTGGGTGTGCTCGGACTGGAACATCGCCACGCCGAGCGGGAGGGTGAAGTTGGTGGAGTCGTTGAACACCAGCAACGGCAACAGGTAGAAGTTCCAGCTGGTGACGAACGCGAGCACCGACACCGTGATCAGCGCCGGGCGCGAGAGCGGCAGCAGGATCCGCCAGAAGAAGCCGAGCTTCGCCGCGCCGTCGAGCAGCGCGGCGTCCTCCAGCTCGTTGGGGATGGCGTGCATGAACGGCCGCAGGATGACGATCGTGACCGGCAGCGAGAACGCCGCCTCCGGGATCGCGACGCCGAGCGGGTTCTCCAGCAGGCCGAGCTGACGGAGCCACAGGTACAGCGGCAGCGTCGCCACGCCGAGCGGGAACAGCAGGCCGAGCGTGAACAACGTGTAGAACGCCTCGCGGCCCTTGAAGGCGTAGCGGGACAACGCGAACGCCGCCATCGACCCGAGCACGACCGCGAGCGTCGTCGCGATCACCGCGATCAGCGCGCTGTTGCCGAGCAGCCGCCAGAACTGCGGGGACGTCGCCACCTCGGCGTAGTTGTCCCACACGAACGGTCCGGGCAGGCCGGCCGGCGACGTGTTGATCTGCGCCGTGGTGCGGAAACCGCCCAGGATCACGAACAACAGCGGCACCACCGTCATGCCGATGACGGCGAACGCGGCGAGATAGCCGACCATGTTGCGACGTGCCATCTCAGCGCACTCCCGTCATCGCGCCGGCGGTGTCACGGCGCAAGGCGAACCGCTGGTAGAACAACGCGAACACGAAGCAGATGATGAAGAGGATCACCGCGACCGCGCTGCCGAACCCGAACTCGTACCGCTTGAAGCCGTGGTCGACCAGGTAGGTCGCCATCGTCGAGGACGCGTTGGCGGGCCCGCCGAGCGTCATGATCCAGACCAGGTCGAAGAGCTGCAGCGACCCGATCACCGACAGGAACACCCAGATCCTGATCGTCGGCCCCAGCAACGGGAGCACGACGTGCCGGGTGGTCTGCCAGGCGCTCGCGCCGTCCAGCGCGGCGGCCTCCCGCAGCTCGGGCGGAACGCCCTGCAGGCCCGCCAGCAGCAGGATCACGCCGAACCCGATGTACTTCCACGTGATCACCACGAAGAGCGTGTAGAGCACGATCGACGAGTCGGCGAGCCACAGCTGCACCAGTCCACCGAGACCGACCGCGCGCAGGATCTCGTCGATGAACCCACCAGGCTGCAACATGAGCAGCCAGATGACCGCGGTGACGGCCTCCGACAGCACGTACGGCGCGAACACCACCATCCGCAGGACCGTCCGGCCGCGCAGTTTCCTGTTGAGCAGCAACGCGAGGCCGATGCTCAACGGCAGCTGCACGACGACGGACAGCGTGGCGATGATCAGGTTGTGCCCGATGGCGCCCTGGAAGACGTCACCGGAGAAGGCGTCGACGTAGTTGTCGAGCCCGACGAAGTCCGTGAGCGGGCCGAAGCCGTTCCACGAGAAGAGGCTGTAGTAGGCCGCGACACCGATCGGCACCAGCACGAACCCGGTGAACAGCAGCAGTGCCGGGATCAGCAGGAGCGCGAGCTCGAGGCGAGTGCGGACTCTGGACCGCCGCCGGGTGCCCCCGGCCGCTGGCGCGTGCGGCACGGGGGCGGTCGGCGGCCGCGTGGTGATCGCGGCACTCATCATTTGTTCCCGGCAGCCGCTTCACTCACCGACTTGACGATGGTGTCGGGCCCGCCCTGCCCCGCGAAGAAGTTCGCGATGGCGTCGTTCAGGGCCTGGCCGACCTTCGTCGGGAACGCGGTGTCGAAGTAGAGCTGCACGTGCGACGCCTTGCCCATGGTCTCGGCGATCGCCTTGTGCGGTTCGCTCTTCAGCGCGGCCACACCGGCCGGGGTGACCGGCAGGCCGGAGTTGGTCTCGGCGAGGATCTTCTGCACGTCGTCGCCGACCAGGTGGCCGAGGAACTCCGCGCACGCCTTGGCCGCGCGGGTGGTGCAGGAGAACCCGTCACCGCCGCCGACCATCACGCTCGGATCGCCCTGTCCGCCCGGTACGGTCGGGAACGGGAACCAGCCGATCTTCGAGCCGAGCTCCTTGTCCTCCGTGAGCGCCTGCATCACGTCGGGGTTCCAGTCGCCCTGCAGCTCCATGGCGGCCTTGCCGTTGGCCACCAGGCCCGCCGAGCTGCCCGCCCCCTGCTGAGCGGGCGTCCCGACGAACCCGTCCTGGAACGGTTTCGTGTCCAGGAAACTCTTGAGGTTCTCGCCCGCCTTGAGGAAGCACGGGTCCGTGAGCTCGGTCTTCTCGACCGCCTTCTTCAGCGTGTCGACCGAGCACTGCCGCACCGCGAAGTACGCCCAGTAGAAGGCGTCCGGCCAGCGGTCCTTGCCGCCGATCGCGATCGGCGTGACACCCGCGGTCTTCAGCTTCGCGACGGCGGCGTTGAGATCGTCCAGGGTCGCAGGCGGCGAGGTGATCCCCGCGCTGGCGAAGACGTCCTTGCGGTACCAGAACCCGACCGCGTGCATCAGGTACGGCGCACCGTACTGCTTGCCGCCGACCTTCCAGCCGTCGGCGTTCTTGGCCAGCGGGCCGATCCAGCCCGACGAGGCCTGGGTGATGTCCGCGATCTTGCCGGACTTCAGCTGGTCGGCGAGCGCACCGCCGCCCCACTGCTGGAAGAGGTCGGGCGGGGTGTTGCCCTGCAGGGCGAGCGGCACCTTGGTCTGGAACTGCTCGTTCTGCAGCGGTTCGATCGTGAACGAGGTGTTCGGGTGGGTCTTGTGGAAGTCGTCGGCGATCTGCTGCCACTTCGACTTCATCGGCTCGGTGGTGCGGTTGTGCCACCAGGTGAGCGTGACGGGGCCTTCCGTGGAGGCGTCACCGCCGCCACCACCGCACCCGGCCAGCACGAACGCCGCGGCGGCGAAGAGGGCAAGGGGCTTTCTGGAACGCATTGGGGGGTCCACTCCTGACGACGTCGGCCGGTTGGACTGCCTGTGTTGGGGCCAGAGACTCCCGTGTGAACCGGTCCCGTGTCAATCGTTGTCGATAACGTTTTACACGGCTAGCCTGACCCGGTGCCTCCACGCTCTCGCGTCACGATCAAGGACGTCGCCGCTCAGGCCGGCGTCTCGGTAGCCACCGTCTCCAAGGTCCTCAACAACCGCTACGGCGTCTCGGCCGACACGTTCGCGCGGGTCACCGCCGTGATCAAGGACCTCGGGTACGAGGCGAGCCTCGTCGCGCAGAGCCTGCGCAACCACCGCACGAACGTGATCGGGATCCTCGTCGCCGACATCGAGCCGTTCAGCACCGAACTGCTCAAGGGCGCGGCGGACGCCATCCGCGGCACCGGTTTCGAGCTCGTCGTGTACTCGGCGGGCGGTCGCACAGGCGATCCGCACGGCTGGGAACAGCGCTACCTCACGAGGTTGAGCGGCACGCTCGTCGATGGCGCCGTGCTGGTCACTCCCGCCGTCGACCTCGAAGGCATCCCCGGCACGCCCGTCGTCGCCGTCGACCCCCACACCGGGCGTGCGGCACTGCCGACCGTCGACTCCGACAACCTGCACGGCGGCCGGCTCGCGACGGAGCACCTGCTCGCGCTCGGCCACCGCCGGATCGCCATGCTCACCGGCCGCGAGGACCTGAAATCGGCCCAGCAGCGCGAAACCGGCTACCGGGGAGCGCTCGCCAGCGCCGGGGTGCCGGTCGACGAGACCCTGGTCCGCCGCGGCGACTACGACCCGGACGTGGCGGCCGCGTCGGCCCGTGCCCTGCTGACCGGGCCCGACCGCCCGACCGCGATCTTCGCAGCCAACGACACCACCGCCATCGCGGCCATCGAGGCCGCGCTCGACCTCGGCCTGCGCGTGCCCGAGGACCTCTCGGTGGTCGGCTTCGACAACATCCCCGAGTCCGCGTTGTGCAGCCCGCCGATCACGACGGTGCAGCAGCCGATCCGCGAGATGGGCCACCGCGCCCTCGAACTGCTGGTGCGGCTCATCAACGGCGACGAGCCCGCCGACACCCACATCACCCTGGGCACCGAACTGGTCGTCCGGCAGTCGACCCGCCCACTGACCTCGTGAGGTTGTTCTCGTGACGACAGAAGCCACCGCGCCGGACGAGGTCTGGCGCGACCCGCACGCATCCGTGGCCGACCGCGTGCGCGACCTGGTCGCGCGCATGACGCCGCAGGAGAAGATCGCGCAGCTGCAGGGCATCTGGGTCGGCATCGACGCCGTCGGCGACATGGCCCCGCACCAGCACGAGTTCGCCGTGGCACCGCAGGACTTCGACGAGCTGACCAAGCACGGGATCGGCCAGCTCACCCGCGTCTTCGGCACCCGGCCGATCGCACCCGAGGTCGGCGCGCGCACGCTCGCCCGCACCCAGCGGAAGATCGTCGAGTCGAGCCGCTTCGGGATCCCGGCGATGGCGCACGAGGAGTGCCTGACCGGCCTGGCCGCGTGGCAGGCGACCGTGTTCCCGTCGCCGCTGTGCTGGGGTGCCACCTTCGAACCGGACCTGGTGCGGCGCATGGCCGCGAAGTTCGGCGGTTCGATGCGCCGCCTCGGGATCCACCAGGGCCTCGCGCCCGTCCTCGACGTGGCGCGCGACCTGCGGTGGGGCCGCGTCGAGGAGACCATCGGCGAGGACCCGCACCTCGTCGGCACGATCGGCGCCGCCTACGTCGCCGGACTCGAGTCCGCGGGGATCGTGGCCACGCTCAAGCACTTCGCCGGCTACTCGGCCTCCCGGGCGGGACGCAACCTCGCGCCGGTGTCGATCGGGCCGCGCGAGCTCGCGGACGTGATCCTGCCGCCGTTCGAGATGGCACTGCGCACCGGTGTCCGGTCGGTGATGAACTCCTACTCCGACAACGACGGCGTGCCGGTCGCGGCCGACCCGAGGATGCTCACCGAACTGCTGCGCGACGAGTACGGCTTCACCGGGACCGTGGTCGCCGACTACTTCTCGGTGGCGTTCCTGCACAAGCTGCACGGCGTCGCGGCGGGCCGGGAGGACGCGGCGGCCCAGGCACTGGCGGCGGGCATCGACGTCGAACTGCCCACTGTGGACTGTTACGGCGAGCCGCTGCTCGAAGGCCTCTACTTCGACCGGGTCGACGTGGCGCTGGTCGACCGGGCGCTCACCCGCGTGCTGACCCAGAAGGTCGAGCTGGGGCTGCTCGACCCCGGCTACTCCCCCGCGCCCGACGCGGACCTCGACCTCGACGACCTCGAGTCCCGGGCCCTCGCCCGCGAGGTGGCCGAGCGTTCGATCGTGCTGCTGCACAACGACGGCGTGCTGCCGCTGGCCGGCAAGCGGCTGGCCGTCATCGGCCCGCGCGCGGACGAGCCCGGCGCGATGATGGGCTGCTACTCGTTCCCGATGCACGTCGGCGTGCACCACCCGGACGTCGAGATGGGCATCGAGGTCATGACGGTGCTGGAGGCGTTGCGCGAGGACCACGACGTGGTGTTCGCGCGGGGATGCCCCGTGACCGGCGGTTCCGACGACGAGATCGTCGAGGCCGTCGAGGCCGCGCGGCAGGCGGAGGTCTGCGTCGTGGTCCTGGGCGACCAGGCCGGGTTGTTCGGCAACGGCACGTCCGGCGAGGGCTGCGACGTCGCGGACCTGAGGCTGCCCGGCCGTCAGGAGGAGCTGCTGGAGGCGGTGCTCGGCACCGGCATGCCCGTGGTCCTCGTGCTGCTCTCGGGCAGGCCCTACGACCTGTCCCGGCAGGCCGACCGCCTCGCGGCCGTCGTCTGCGGTTTCTACCCCGGTCAGGAGGGCGCGGAGGCGCTCGCGGGGGTCCTCGGCGGACGCGTCGACCCGTCCGGCAGGCTCCCGGTCAGCTTCCCCGGCGCCGGGTCCACCCAGCCGTCGACCTACCTCAGCGCTCCGCTGGGCACCCGCAGCGAGGTCAGCACGGTCGACCCGACCCCGCTGTTCCCGTTCGGCCACGGGCTCTCGTACACGCCGGTCACGTGGGTGACGGCGGGCTGCGAGGAGCGTGAGTGGCCCACCGACGGCACCTGCGCCGTGCACGTGGTCCTGCGCAACGACGCGGACACCCCGGCCACCGAGGTCGTCCAGATCTACCTGCACGACCCGGTCGCGGAGGTCGCGCGGCCGGTCCGGTCGCTGGTCGGCGCCGTGAAGGTGGACCTCGCGCCCGGCCAGACCCGCACCGTCACCGCGCGGCTGCACGCCGACCTCACCTCCTACACCGGCCGGGCGGGACATCGCCAGGTCGACGCCGGTGACGTCGAGCTGCACGTCGGGACGTCGAGCGCGAACATCCACACCGCTTTGAAGCTCTCGATGACCGGGGCCGCGCGGCGGGTCGGGTTCGACCGCGCGCTGACACCGGAGTTCACGACGAGTCCTTAGCGTGTTTCCCCGTGCGAGCCCGGTAACGTCCACTGCGGACGGACCGGGCTGCCGGAGGGGTTTTCTGTGCTGGAGATCAGCGGACTGACGTGGGCCATGACGATCGGGGTGATCGTCGCGCTGCTGGCGGTCGACCTCGTGCTGGCGGCGTGGCGGCCGCACCGGATCGGCTTCCGCGAGGCCAGCCTCTGGTCGGTGTTCTACATCCTCGTCGCCATCGGCTTCGGCGTGTGGTTCGCCTGGGCGCACGGCGGTGAGTTCGGCACGGAGTACTTCGCGGGCTACATCGTCGAGAAGAGCTTGTCGGTCGACAACCTCTTCGTCTTCGTGATCATCATGACGACCTTCCTCGTGCCCGAGGAGCACCAGCACAAGGTGCTGACGTTCGGCATCGTGCTCGCGCTGGTCATGCGCGGCATCTTCATCGCCGTCGGCGCGACGCTGCTGTCGTTGTTCTCGTTCATGTTCTTGCTGTTCGGGCTGCTGTTGATCTTCACGGCGGTGCAGCTGTTCCGGCATCGCAACGAGGATCCGGACGTCGAGAACAACGTCGTGGTGAAGACCGCGCGCAAGCTCCTGCCCGTCACCGACGACTACGTCGGCGGCAAGATCTTCACGCGCATCGACGGCAAGCGCCTCGCCACCCCGTTGTTCGTCGTGCTGGTGGCGATCGGCGGCGTCGACCTGCTGTTCGCGCTCGACTCGATCCCCGCGGTGTTCGGCGTGACCGAGGAGCCCTACATCGTCTTCACCGCCAACGCGTTCGCGCTGCTCGGCCTGCGCGCGCTGTTCTTCCTCGTCAAGGGCCTGCTCGACCGGCTCGTCTACCTCTCGGCCGGTCTCGCGGTCATCCTCGCGTTCATCGGCGTGAAGCTGATCCTGCACTGGGCGCACGTGGACATCTCCGAGAGCGTGCCGGAGATCCCCACTCCGCTCAGCCTGGGCGTGATCATCGGCATCCTGGCCGTCGTGACCGCCGCCAGCCTGGTCAAGACGCGCAACGACCCCTCGGCCAAGGCTCACCCCGGTTCGCTGCGGGCTCACCGCGAAGAGGAGCGGTAGCGGGTCACTTCCCCGGGCCCGGCTTGCCCTTCTCCTTGCCGGGCTTGGCCTTGCCACCGGCGGCCTTGCCGTGGTCCACGACCTGGGCCGGTGGCGGCGCGACGATCGGGGCGGTCGGCTGCACCACGACGGGTGTGGCGACCAGTTCGGCCGTGCGCTGCTGGGTCGACGCGGGGGTGTTCGCGGCGGGAACGTTCGTGGCCGGTGCGTTGTTCGTGGCCGGCGGTTCGGAACTCGTCGCGGTGACGCTGTTCCAGGCGCTGAGCCCGGTGCCGATGGCCGAGATGAGCACGACGGCCGATGCGGCGGCGAGCAGGCTTCGTGAGCGGGGACGGGTGACGACGACGGTCGGCGGGTCGCCCACAGGGGTGCGCAGAGCCGCAGCGCACTCGGCCGCGGACGGGCGGCGGGACGCGCTCAGCGCCGTCATCCTGGACAGCAGCCGCACGAGGTCGAACGGCAGGTGCTCCGGCATGGTCGGCGGGCGGTGCAGGCGCGCGACAGCGGCCTCGAGCTCCGTCCCCTCGTACTCGCGGCGCCCGGTCAGGCACTCGATCAGCACGAGCCCCAGCGCGTAGACGTCGGCCGCCGAGGTGACCTCCTGGCCGCGCACCTGTTCCGGCGCGAGGTAGGCGGCCGTGCCCACGACCTGGCCGGTCTTGGTGAGCCCGGCGCTGTCCGCCGAGCTCACCAGGCCGAAGTCCGCGAGGCGCGGGAGCTCGTCGTCGTCGAGCAGCACGTTGGAGGGCTTGACGTCGCGGTGCACGAACCCGCGAGCGTGCACGTGCGCCAGTGCGTCTGCCAGGGCCGCACCGACGCGACGCACGTGCTCGACGGAGAGCGGCCCGTCGCTGAGGCGGTCGCGCAGGGTCCTGCCCTCGATCAGTTCCAGCACCAGGTACGGCGTCTCGCCGCCGGGGTCCGCGTCGTAGACGGTGACGAGCCCGGGATGGGACAGGCCCGCGAGCGCGCAGATCTCGTTGTCGATGCGGCGGGCGTCCGCGAGGTCGTCACCGGGCCGGAAGAGCTTGACCGCGACGTCGCGGGCCAGGAGGACGTCCGTGGCACGGCGCACCTGTGCGACACCGCCCGTACCAAGCACCTCGCCCAGCCGGTACCGGTCGGCGAGAAGAACACTGTCCGGCGGCATGGGCTAGACCTTTCCGTTCGGGCGGGACCTACCGTGGGTGCCCATCCGGCCGGTGATCCAACCGTGGAGCTCGCTCCACCCGCGGACACCTGCTGCCCGGATCGAGCTCTCCTCGCCGCGCGACCAGCCTGACCTGGAACAACGTCCAGCGGCCGAGAGATGACCGCGTCAAGAGTGAAACCGGCCCCTCGTCCTGCTCGGGTTCGGCACCACAGTGGACACGGCCTGCATCACCGAAGCCGTGTTCCCGAACGGCTGCTCACGTGGAATGGATTCGTGCCACGATCAATGGCCCCTCGCACAGTTCCGAGCCTCGTCGCTAATGTCGTTTCGCGGCCGCATTCCGCTTCTTCCACGAGAACGAGGTGAAAATCGTGCGTGCAATTTCGGCGTTCGTGCTGACCGCCGCCGCGACACTGGCCGCCGCGGTCCCGGCGTCGGCGTCGGTCGACGCCGCGGTCGCCCTCCAGTCGCAGGCCAGGCTGGAGGCGCGGGGTGCCGCGGTCGTCGTTCCGGTGCGGGTGATGTGCCAGAACGGCGCCACCGGGTCGTTGTGGGTGCAGGTCACGCAGAACGTGCGCGGGGACCTCGCGACGGGCGACAAGTACACGTCGAACGTCCCGTGCACCGGTGATCACCACCGCCTCGACGTGACCGTCGTGTCCCGCACGAAGGCATTCCGGCCGGGCGTCGCATTCACGTCCGCCGCGTTGAACGTCTACCTTCCGCCGGACAGTTCGAGCATTGTCGAGAACGACCGGGAAATGATCCTCGTCCGGTAGTCAGCGTCGCTTGACCGCGGTGGACGCGCGGACCACGAGCTCCGGCTGGAACTTCACGTGCCGGTGCTCGTGGTCCGGTTCGTTCTCCGCCAGCAGCAGCTGGGCGGCGGTGCGGCCCAGCTGCTCGCGCGGCTGGCGCACCGACGTCAGCGGCACGGCGGCGGCCGCGGCGAACTCGATGTCGTCGTAACCCACGACGGCCAGGTCGTCCGGCACGCGCAGGCCCTGCTGCGTCATCGACTGCAGCAGGCCGAGCGCCAGCAGGTCGTTCGCGCAGAACGCCGCCGTGGGACGTCGTGACGCGGGCAGGCCGACCAGCCTCTCCCCCGCGCCGCGCCCCTCGGCCACCCGCAGGCCCCTGGTCTCGAGGAACGTGAGCGCGTCCGCCGGCAGCCCGGCGTTGGCGAGTGCCCGCACGGCGCCCTCCCGCCGGTCGCGCACCTGCTGGATGGACAGCGGGCCGCCGACCATGGCGATGCGCGTGTGGCCGTTCTCGATCAGGTGGGTCACCGCGAGCTCGCCGCCGAGCACGTCGTCCACGGCGACCGAGCAGCGCGTGCCGTCCGGCGCCTCCCGGTCGACCAGCACGACCGGCGTACCGCGTTCGGCGATCTGCGCGCTCTCCGTGTCGACCGGGGTGATCAGGATGCCCTCGACGCGTTGCTCGTGCAGCAGCTCCAGGTACTCGCGCTCACGGCCGCCGTCCGAGGCGCTGTTGCACAGGAACAACGCGAGGCCCGCCTCCCGTGCCGCGTCCTCCACGCCGCGCGCCACGTCCGTGAAGAACGGGTTCGCCGCGTCGAGCACGAGGTAGGCGAGCACCCGGCTGCGGCCCGCGCGGAGCTGACGCGCGGACTCGTTGCGCACGAAGCCGAGCTCCTCGATCGCGGCCAGCACCCGTTGCCGGGTGGCCGGGGCGACGACGTCGGGCCGGTTCAGCACGTTCGAGACGGTCGCGTTCGACACGCCGGCGTGCTGCGCGACGTCGCGGATGCCCACTGACGGCTTCACCGGCGGCTCCTTTGTTGAAACGTGACAACGAATCGTACCTCGCAACCCTTGACATGGTGACGTAACACACTCAGAGTGCTCGTAACTCAGGCGTTAAAACGTTTCAACATCGAGGAGACGGACGTGGACCGACCTCCCGTGGTGACGCTGGACGAGGTGAGCAAGTCCTTCGGCGCCGTCCGGGCGTTGTCCGGGGTGTCGCTGCGACTGTTCCCCGGCGAGGCCCACGCGCTGCTCGGGGAGAACGGCGCGGGCAAGTCGACGCTGATCAAGACGCTCGCCGGAGTCCACCGCCCCGACGCGGGCCGGGTGCTCGTGGACGAGGCGCCCCAACGGTTCTCCGGTCCCGCCGACGCCCTGGCCGCGGGCATCGCGATCATCTACCAGGAGCCGACGCTGTTCGGCGACCTGTCGGTGGCCGAGAACGTGTTCATGGGCCGTCAACCGCTCGGACTGGGCCGGCGCATCGACATCGCGCAGATGAACGCGCGCACCTCGGAACTCTTCTCCCGCCTGGGAGTCAGGCTCGACCCCGCCCGGCCCGCCCGCGGACTGTCCATTGCGGACCAGCAGCTCGTCGAGATCGCCAAGGCCCTCTCGTTCGACGCCCGCGTGATCGTGATGGACGAACCGACCGCGGCCCTGTCCGCGCACGAGGTAGAACGGCTCTTCGGTGTGGTGCGGGCGTTGCGCGAGCAGGACGCCGCCGTGCTGTTCGTCTCGCACCGGCTCGGCGAGGTCTTCGAACTGTGCCAGCGCGCCACGGTGCTGCGCGACGGCGAGTTCGTCTGGTCCGGCACGCTGGAGGACGAGACGCCGGACTCGTTGGTGCGCCGCATGGTCGGCCGCGAGCTCTCCCAGCTCTTCCCCAAGCAGGACACGACCGCGGGCGAGGTGCTGCTCTCGGTGCAGCGCCTGACCCGAGAGGGCGTGTTCACCGACGTGTCGTTCGACGTCCGCGCGGGCGAGATCGTCGCCCTGTCCGGACTCGTGGGCGCGGGCCGCAGCGAGGTGGCCCGGGCGATCTTCGGCATCGACCGTCCCGACGCGGGCTTCGCCTCGGTGCGGGGCAAACGGCTGAAGTACGGCTCCCCCACCGCCGCGATGGCCGCGGGCATCGGGTTCGTGCCGGAGGACCGGCGCCAGCAGGGACTCGTGATGGACGCGTCCATCGAACGCAACACCGCGCTGGCATCGCTCGGCCGCCTGTCGACGTTCGGCCTGCTGCGGCGCCGTCCCGAACGCGCGCTGGCCCAGGACTGGGCGGTGAAGCTGCGGCTGAAGTTCTCGAAGCTGAGCGACCCCGTCGGCGTGCTGTCCGGCGGCAACCAGCAGAAGGTCGTGCTGGCGAAGTGGCTGGCGCGGCAGCCGTCCGTGCTGATCGTCGACGAACCGACGCGCGGCATCGACGTCGGCACGAAGGCCGAGGTGCACCGGTTGCTCTCGGAACTGGCCGGGCAGGGCGTCGCGGTGCTGATGATCTCGTCGGAACTGCCGGAGGTGCTCGGCATGGCCGACCGCGTCCTGGTGATGCACGAAGGGCGGCTGGTGGAGGAGTTGTCGCGGGACGAGGCGACGGAGGAACGGGTGGCGCTGGCTGCGGCCGGACAGGCGGTGTCGCAGTGACGGCACCCCACATCCCTCAGCCACGCGGCGGCGACACGACAGCGCCGCACGTCCCTCAGTCGGGCGGCGGCGACACGACAGCGCCGCACGTCCCTCAGTCGGGCGGTGGCTACACGACGGCACCGCACGTCCCTCAGTCGGGCGGCGGCGACACGACAGCACCCCACGTCCCCCAGTCGGGCGGCGGCGACACGACAGCACCCCACGTCCCCCAGCCAGGTGGCGACGACACGACAGCACCGCACGTCCCCCAGCCACGCGGCGGCGACACGAAAGCACCCCACGTCCCTCGGTCAGGTGGTGGCGACACGACAGCACCCCACCTCCCCCAGCCACGCGTCAGCGACACCTCCCGCGGCCGGGCGGAGGTGGTCCGATGACCACCCAGCTCAGCTCGCCCCCGTCCCCACCCGCCCAGCGCACCGCCGCCCGCCGCCTCTCCACCCGAGTCGGCCGGGTCCGCGAGCTAGGCATCGTCGTCGCCCTGGCCCTCGTCGTGATCCCCACGGCGATCGTGAACCCGAGGTTCATCCAGCCCCAGAGCCTCCGCGACCTCCTCCTCAACGCCTCCATCGTCGCCCTCCTGGCGGTGGGCCAGACCCTGGTGGTCGTCACCCGCAACGTCGACCTGTCCGTCGGCTCGGTCCTGGGCCTGTCCGCGTTCCTCACCGCCCAGCACTTCGCCGACAACCCCGGCACCCCGCTCCTGCTGGGCATCGGGTTCGGTGTCGCGGTCGGCCTGGCCTGCGGCCTGCTCAACGGACTGCTGGTCGCGTTGGGCAACGTCCCGAGCCTCGTGGTCACGCTGGGCACGCTCTACGTCTTCCGAGGCGTCGACTTCGCGCTGGCGCAAGGCAAGCAGGTCAACGCCTCCAACCTCCCCGACGCGCTGCTGAACCTCGGCAGCGCCCGCGTCCTCGGCGTCCCGATCCTCGTGCTCGTCACCGTCGCGGTCATCGCGGTCGCCGCCGTCTACCTGCGCTCGTACCGGTCCGGCCGCGAGCTGTACGCGATCGGCTCGAACCCGGAGGCCGCCACGCTCGCGGGCATCCCGGTCGCCAAGCGCACGCTCACCACGTTCGTCCTCTCCGGACTGATCGCGGGCCTCGCGGGCGCGCTGTGGGTGGCCCGCTACGGCACGGTCGACGCGGCGGCGGGCACCGGACTCGAGCTCCAGGTGGTCGCCGCGGTCGTGGTCGGCGGCGTCGCGATCTTCGGCGGGTCGGGCACGGTGACCGGCGCGGCGCTCGGCGCGTTGCTGCTGGGCACGATCACGAGCTGCCTGGTGGTGCTGCAGATCCCCGCGTTCTGGCAGCAGGCGATCGCGGGCGCGTTGCTGCTCAGCGCGATCACCGTCGACCGGCTCCTGGCGCTGCGGCTGGCCAAGGCACTGCGCACCTCGGAAGGGACCAGCCATGCGTAACCTCCTGCGGTGGGAGACCGCGCTGGTGTTCCTCCTGATCGTGGTGGCGCTGACCGGGCAGGTCAGCACGGACGGGTCGTTCCTGTCCGGTGGCAACCTCTTCTACCTCGGGCTCGACATCGGCGAGATCGCGCTGATCGCCCTCCCGCTGACGCTCGTGATCGTCGCCGGCGAGATCGACCTGTCCGTCGCGTCCGTGCTCGGCCTGTCCAGCGCGCTGATCGGCTGGCTGTGGAACGCGGGCTGGCCGCTCGAGACCATCCTGCCGACCGTGATCGTGGCGGGCGCGGTGTGCGGTGCGGTCAACGGGGTGCTGGTCACCCGCCTCGGGCTGCCCTCGCTGGCCGTCACCATCGGCACCCTGGCGCTCTACCGCGGTCTCGCGCTGGTCGTCCTCGGTGACACCGCCGTCGCCGACTTCCCGGCCGGCTACACGTCGTTCGGCACGACACCGGTGCCCGGCACCGACATCCCGTACCCGATCGTGCTGGCCGCGGTCCTCGCGATCCTGTTCGGGATCGCCCTGCACGCCAGCTCGTTCGGCCGGTCCGTGTACGCGATCGGCGCCAACGAGGAGGGCGCGCGGTTCTCCGGCATCCGGGTCAAGCGCGTGAAGCTGTCGCTCTTCGTCCTCGCCGGAGCGGTCGCCGCGATCGCCGGCATCGTCTACACGTTCCGCTTCTCCAGTGCCCGCGCGGACAACGGCCTCGGCCTCGAACTGGCCGTCGTCGCCGCCGTGCTGCTCGGCGGCGTGTCCATCTTCGGCGGCCGGGGAACGCTCTTCGGCGTGCTCGCGGGCGTGCTGCTGCTGGGCGGCCTGCGCAACCTCCTGATCCTGCAGGACACCTCCACCGAGGTCCTCACCATCGTCACCGGACTCCTGTTGCTGGTGAGCGTTCTCGCCCCGTCCGTCACCCGTCGCGTCGGAAGCCTAAGGAAGGCCGCACCATGAACACACGTCTAGTGCTCGCCCTGGTGATGTCCGGGGCAGTCGCGCTCACCGCCTGCGGTGGCACCACGAAGGACAGCGCGACGGACCAGACCGGCGGCGCCACCAACGCCGCGAAGGGTGATCCGAACGCGGCCCTGAAGGAGGGCCTGAAGATCACGTTCCTGCCCAAGCAGGTCAACAACCCGTACTTCACCGTGGCGCAGAAGGGCTCCGAGCAGGCGGGCACGGCGATCAAGGCCGAGGTCAAGCCGACCGGACCGTCGGACGCGGCCGCGTCCTCGCAGGTCACCTACATCAACACCGCCGCGCAGCAGAAGCAGGACGCGCTGGTGATCTCCGCGAACGACGCCAACGCCGTGGCGCCCGCGCTGAAGAGCGCGCGCTCACAAGGGCTCAAGGTCGTCACGTTCGACTCCGACGCCGCGCCGGACGCGCGTGACGTGTTCGTCAACCAGGCCACCTCGAACGAGATCGCGGCCGGCCAGGTGAAGATGATGTCCGAGGCCGTCGGCGGCAGCGGTGAGATCGCGATCCTGTCCGCGACCCCCAACGCCACCAACCAGAACGCGTGGATCGAGGTCATGAAGACCGAGCTCGCGAAGCCCGAGTACTCGGGCATGAAGCTCGTGGAGACCGCGTACGGCAACGACGACGACCAGACGTCGTTCCAGAAGACCCAGGGTCTGCTGCAGGCGCACCCGAACCTCAAGGGCATCATCTCGCCGACGACCGTCGGTGTCGCGGCCGCCGCCCGGTACCTCAGCTCGTCGGAGTACAAGGGCAGGGTGCAGGTGACCGGCCTCGGCACGCCGAACCAGATGCGCAAGTTCATCCAGGACGGCACGGTGAGGTCGTTCTCGCTGTGGGACCCCACCAAGCTCGGCTACCTCGCCACCTACGCCGCCGCCGCGCTCGCGTCCGGGCAGATCACCGGCGCGGAGGGCGAGAAGTTCAAGGCGGGCGACCTCGGTGACTACACGATCGGCGCCAAGGGCGAGGTCGTGCTCGGCCCGCCGACCGTGTTCACCAAGGACAACATCGACAAGTTCGACTTCTGACATGCGCGTCTGCTTCACCTTGCGGGTCCGCCCGGACCGTCTCGACTCCTACCGGGCGCGGCACCGCGAGGTGTGGCCGGAGATGCGGGCTGCCCTCAGCGAGGCGGGTTGGCACAACTACTCACTCTTCCTCGCCGAGGACGGCCTGCTCGTCGGGTACCTGGAGTGCGACGACTTCGACGCGGCGCTCGCGGAGATGGCACGCACCGAGGTGAACGCGCGCTGGCAGGCCGAGATGGCGGAGTTCTTCGTCGGCGACGGCAACGCCGACGAACGGATGCGGCCCCTCGACGAGGTCTTCCACCTCGACTGAGTTTGTTTGGGGAGAACACATGAGCGTGAAAGACGCGTTGCGCGAGCAGCGGATCGAGACCCCGTCGTGGGCGTACGGCAACTCCGGCACCCGCTTCAAGGTGTTCGCGCAGCAGGGAGTCCCGCGCACGCCGTACGAGAAGATCGACGACGCCGCGGTCGTGCACAAGCTGACCGGGGTCGCGCCGACCGTGGCGCTGCACATCCCGTGGGACCGCGTGGACGACTTCGCGAAGCTGGCCGAGTACGCGCGGGACCGGGGTGTCGCCCTGGGGGCCATCAACTCCAACGTCTTCCAGGACGACGACTACAAGCTCGGCAGCGTCTGCCACCCGGACCCGCTGGTGCGGCGCAAGGCGATCGGGCACCTGCTCGAGTGCGTCGACATCATGGACCAGACCGGGTCGCGCGATCTCAAGCTGTGGTTCGCGGACGGCCTGAACTACCCGGGCCAGGACAACATCCGCGCCCGCCAGGACCGGCTCGCCGAGGCGCTGCGGGAGACGTACGCGCGGCTCGGCCCGGACCAGCGCATGTTGCTGGAGTACAAGCTCTTCGAGCCCGCGTTCTACACCACGGACGTGCCGGACTGGGGCACGGCGTTCGCGCACTGCCAGCAGCTGGGCGACCGGGCTCAGGTCGTGATCGACACCGGGCACCACGCGCCGGGCACGAACATCGAGTTCATCGTGGCGTTCCTGCTGCGGGCCGGGAAGCTCGGCGCGTTCGACTTCAACTCGCGCTTCTACGCCGACGACGACCTGATGGTGGGGGCGGCCGACCCGTTCCAGCTGTTCCGGATCATGCACGAGATCGTGCTGGCCGACGCGCTGAGGCCCGCGGCCGGCATCGCGTTCATGCTCGACCAGTGCCACAACCTGGAACCGAAGATCCCGGCGATCATCCGCTCGGTGCTCAACGTCCAGGAGGCCACCGCGAAGGCGCTCCTCGTCGACCACGACGCGTTGGACGCGGCACAGCAGGCGGGCGACGTGCTGGAGGCGAACGCGGCGTTGATGGACGCCTACAACACCGACGTGCGGCCGCTTCTGCGGGAGCTGCGCGAGGACATGGGGCTGGATCCCGATCCGATGGCCGCGTACCGGCGCTCCGGGTACGCGGAGCGGATCGTCGTGGAACGAGTCGGTGGCGAGGCCGCCGGGTGGGGTGCGTGATGAGCCAGGTCGACGCGCTGCTGGGCCGGAGCAACCGGCTCGGCGCCGATCCGCGCAACACGAACTACGCGGGCGGCAACACCTCAGCCAAGGGGTCCGTGACGGACCCGGCCACCGGGCGGCCCGCGGACGTCCTGTGGGTCAAGGGATCCGGTGGTGACCTGGGCACGTTGCGGGAGGCCGGGCTCGCGGTGCTGCGCCTGGACCGGCTGCACGCGCTGACCGAGGTGTACCCGGGGGTCGAGCGCGAGGACGAGATGGTCGCCGCGTTCGACTTCTGCCTGCACGGCAGGGGTGGCGCGGCGCCGTCGATCGACACCGCCATGCACGGGCTGGTCGACGCCGACCACGTCGACCACCTGCACCCGGACGCCGGCATCGCGTTCGCCACGGCGGCGGACGGCGAGGCGCTGGTCAAGGCGTGCTTCGGCGACCGGGTGGTGTGGGTGCCGTGGCGGCGGCCCGGTTTCCAGCTGGGACTGGACATCGCCGCGGTGAAGCGGAACAACCCGCAGGCCATCGGCGTGATCCTGGGCGGGCACGGCATCACGGCGTGGGGTGCGACGAGCGACGAGTGCGAGGCGCACTCGCTGGAGATCATCCAGACCGCGCAGCGCTACCTCGACGAGCACGGCCGCGCCGAGCCGTTCGGACCGGTGGTGCACCCTCCTTCGTCCACTGAGGACCGTCGCATGAGGGCCGCCGAGCTCGCACCGGTGATCCGCGGCCTGGCCTCGACCGACAGCCCGCAGGTCGGGCACTTCACCGACTCCGACGTCGTGCTCGACTTCCTCGCGCGGGAACGGCATCCGGAACTGGCGGCGCTGGGAACGTCGTGTCCCGACCACTTCCTGCGCACGAAGGTCCGGCCGCTCGTGCTCGACCTGCCCGCCACCGCTCCGTTCGAGGACGTCGTGGCGCGGCTGAAGCAACTGCACGAGGCCTACCGCGAGGACTACCGCGCCTACTACGAGCGGCACGCTTCCCCGGACAGCCCTGCGATGCGCGGTGCGGACCCGGCGATCGTCCTCGTGCCGGGCGTCGGCATGTTCAGCTTCGGCCGCGACAAGCAGACCGCGCGCGTGGCCGGCGAGTTCTACGTGAACGCCATCAACGTGATGCGGGGCGCCGAGTCCGTGTCGCGGTACGCACCGATCGACGAGCGCGAGAAGTTCCGCATCGAGTACTGGGCTTTGGAAGAAGCCAAGCTGCGACGGATGCCGAAGCCCAAGCCGCTGGCGACCCGCGTCGCACTCGTCACCGGTGGCGGGTCGGGCATCGGCCGGGCGGTCGCCGAACGCCTGGCCGCCGAAGGCGCGTGCGTGGTGGTCGCCGACCGCGACGGTGACGCGGCGCGTGCGGTCGCCGAGGGCATCGGTTCGCCGGACGTGGCGGTGCCGGTGACCGTCGACGTGACGGACGGGCCGGGCATCGCCGAGGCGTTCCGCGCGGCGGTGCTCGCGTTCGGCGGCGTGGACCTGGTGGTCAACAACGCCGGGTTGTCGATCTCCAAGCCCCTGGAGGACACCACCGAGGCCGACTGGGACCTGCAGCACGACGTGATGGCCAAGGGCTCGTTCCTGGTCTCACAACAGGCGGCCAGGGTCATGCGCGCGCAGGGCATGGGCGGCGACATCGTCTACATCTCGAGCAAGAACGCGGTCTTCGCCGGCCCGAACAACGTCGCGTACGGGGCCGCCAAGGCGGACCAGGCGCACCAGGTCCGGCTCCTGGCGGCCGAACTGGGCCCGGACGGCATCCGCGTCAACGGCATCAACCCGGACGGCGTGGTCCGCGGCTCCGGGATCTTCGCGGGAGGCTGGGGCGCCCAGCGCGCCGCCGTCTACGGCGTGCCCGAGGAGAAGCTGGGCGAGTTCTACGCCCAGCGCACGCTGCTCAAGCGCGAGGTGCTGCCCGAACACGTGGCAGCGGCGGTGTTCGCGCTGACAGCGGGCGACCTGTCGCTGACGACCGGCCTGCACGTGCCGGTGGACGCCGGTGTGGCAGCGGCGTTCCTGCGATGACCGCCGTAGCGGCGGTAGACCTCGGAGCGTCCAGCGGCCGGGTGATGCGCGGGGTCGTCACCGACGGCACCGTGCGCGTCGAGGAGGTGCACCGGTTCGCGAACGGCCCGGTGCACCAGCACGGTTCGCTGCACTGGGACCTGCCCGCGCTCTACCACGAGGTGCTCGCCGGGCTGAGGCTCGCCGGAAGCGTGTCCAGCATCGGCATCGACAGCTGGGCGGTCGACTACGGCCTGCTCGACGCGTCCGGCGAACTGCTGGGCAACCCGGTGCACTACCGCGACTCCCGCACCGACGGCATCAAGCCCCAGGACGGCCTGTACGAGCTGAACGGCCTGCAGTTCCAGCCGTTCAACACGATGTTCCAGCTGATGGCCGAACCCCTGCTCCCCCAGGCCTCCCGGCTCCTGCTCGTCCCGGACCTGCTGTCCTACTGGCTGACCGGGCAGTGCGGTGCCGAGTACACCAACGCCACCACGACCGGCCTGATCGACGTCCGGACGGGACGGTGGTCGGCTGAGCTCACCCAGGACCTCCCACGCGGCCTGCTGCCGGACCTCCGCCACCCCGGCGACCTCGCGGGCACCTTCAAGGGCACCCCCGTCACCGCCGTGGGCTCGCACGACACCGCCTCCGCCGTCGTGGCCGTGCCCGCGTCGAACGACCGGTTCGCCTACATCTCGTGCGGCACCTGGTCCCTGGTCGGCGTCGAGCTCGACTTCCCGGTCCTCTCCGCCGAGAGCCGGGCCGCCAACTTCACCAACGAGGGCGGCGTCGACGGTACGATCCGCTACCTGCGCAACGTGATGGGCCTGTGGCTGCTGCAGGAGTGCCTGAGAACCTGGAACGCCCCGCTGGAGCCGTTGCTGCGCGAGGCCGCGACCGCGACCGGTTCGGTGTTCGACCCCAACGACCCGGTGTTCCTCCCGCCGGGCGACATGCCCGCGCGGATCGAGCGGTGGTGCGGGAGGTCCCTGACCCGGCCCGAGATCGTCCGGTCCGTCCTGGACAGTCTCGCCCTCGCCCACCGCGATGCCGTCGTGGACGCGCAACGGTTGTCGGGCAAGGAGGTCGAGGTCGTGCACATCGTCGGAGGCGGCTCGCGCAACGAGCTGCTCTGCCAGCTGACCGCCGACGCGTGCGGGCTGCCCGTCGTGGCCGGTCCGGCCGAGGCGACCGCGCTGGGCAACGTGCTGGTGCAGGCTCGTGCCGTGGGGGCGGCCCACGGCACGCTCGCCGATCTGCGGCGGTTGGTGCGGGAGTCGCAGCCGTTGCGGCGTTACCTGCCCCGCTGAACCCCGGCCCGGATCTGGCCGGCACGAGCCGCCCGACGCAGCATCACCACGGTGGCGGCCGAGCAGACCACCAGCGCCAGCAGGCTGGCCTCCGGCCCGAACGTGCCCCCGGTGAGCACAGTCGGGCCGGACAAGGTGGTCCGCAGCACCCCATCGGGAACGTCGTCGGACCCGGACACAGCGATGCCGAAGATCCCGGCATGGGTGAAGTTCCACGCGAAGTGCAGCCCGATCGGGAACCACAACGACCGCGTGAGCACGTAAGCCGCAGCCAGCATGGCCCCACCGGTCAGCCCGATGGCCAAAGCTCCCCACAGCGTCGCGTGGACGTTGACCAGATGCGTGGCGCCGAACAGCAACGACGACACGGCCAACGAGACCACCGTCCCGGCCCGCTCCTCCAGGATGCGGAACAGCACCCCGCGGAACAGCACCTCCTCCATGGTCGCGACGCTGATCATCATCCCGGCGACCCCCACACCACCGAGGAACGAACCCCACGACAGCCCGTCCAGCCCGCCGAACACCACGATCAACAGCATCAGGGCGCAGAACAGCCCGAACCCGAGCAAGGCACCCCTGCCCAGCCCCGGCCACCGGTCCCGGGCCTCGAGCTCGGGCAGCTCCTCGCGCTGCTCGACCTTGCGGGAAAGCCAGCGGTAGCAGGCGATCCCGGCGACGGCCAGCCCGACCCCGACGGGCAGCGCGAGCAGCGGAAGCGGTGCGACGAGGGTGTCGACGCCGACCACCGCGAGCATCACGGCGAACAACGAGACGAAGAGGACCGGGAACCTGAACCGGCCCAGGGACTCGACGGACGAACGTGGCTTCATGGCTCCGGCTTCCTGACTCGTCTGCGGGACACCACGAACGCTAGGCAGCTCTGGAGTCAGCCGAATCCCACCGGGGAGGACAGCCTCGGGTAGCTCTCGCGGGGGACAGCGTCACTCCTCGCCGACCGGCATCGCCACCAGGCTCACCATCCGGCGCGTGCGCCCGTTCCCCGCCTCACCGCCGGCCCGGGCCGCGACCGCCGCACGCACCTCGGCCAGCAACGAGGCGTGTTCCTCGTCGGTCAGCCACAGTGCGGCCTGCTGGTAGGTCACGCCGTCGGCCGCGGGATCAGCCGGTTCGCGGCCCAGGTACCGGCCGAAGTCCGCCAGCAGGCTGCCGGCGAACGCCGTGAAAGCGCGGCGGTGGTCGTCGAGCGTCATGGCCTCGCGGTCGGCGATCTGCACGCGGTCCGCCCGCAGCCGGTAGGTGCGTTCCATGATCCCCCGCACCCGCTTCTCCTCCAGCACCTCGAGGACCCCGGCGTCGGCGAGGACGGCCACGTGCCGGTACATCGTCGCGGGCGGGACCTCCGGCATCCGCTTGCGCAGCTGCGTGGTCGTGCTGGGACGCCCGTCCAGCAGCGCCTGCACGACGCGCATCCGGACCGGGTGCAGCAGGAGGTCCAAGTTCGCCATGTCCGCCACGATCTCATTGCTGATACTGTTCTCAAAACTGATAACGGAGGTTCGCCCATGAACGGCGCCACCCACGCCGGCCGCACCGTCGAGATCACCCTCACCCCGGACGGCCACACCCTGCCCGGCACCCTCACCCTGCCCCCAGGACCGGGCCCGCACCCGGCAGTGCTGTGCTTACCCGGCTCGGGGCGGGTGGACCGCGACTCCAACGCGGGCAGGCTGCGGATGGAGCTCGGTGCCCCGCTGGCGCAAGCCCTTGCACAGCAGGGCATCGCGTCACTGCGCTACGACCGGCGCGGCGTGGGCGACTCCCCCGGCGACTGGCGTGCCGCGGGGTTCACGGACAACCGCGCCGATGCGGCGCTGGCACTGCGGACGCTGCGCGCCCGCCCGGAGATCAGGTACGAGGCGACCGGCGTCGTCGGGCACAGCGAAGGCGCCGTCCACGCGATGTGGCTCGGCGCCCACGAAGAACCCGCGGCCGTCGTCCTGCTCGCGGGCTACGCGCGTCCCGGCAAGGAAGCCCTGCTGTGGCAGGCCCGACGGGTCGCGGGCACGGTGCCCCGCCTCGTCCGGCCGTTGCTCCCCCTCCTGGGCCGGATCGGCTCGAAGCAGCTCGCCGCGGTGGAGGCCACGACCACCGACGTCACGCGGGTCGCCGGGACGCGGCTCAACGCCCGGTGGTGGCGCGAACAGCTGGCGTACGACCCTCGCGCCGACCTGCCCGGCATCACGGCCCCGGTCCTCGCGATCACCGGCGAGAAGGACCTCCAGGTCGATCCCGCGGACCTCGACGTCGTCGCCTCGCTCGTGCCCGGCGCCGAGGTCCGGCGCGTACCGGACCTGACGCACCTCCTGCGGCGCGATCCCCGGCCTCCCGCACTGACGTCGTACGGCCGCCTGCTGCGCGAACCCGTCGACGCCGGGCTGCTCGCCGACGTCGCGGGGTGGCTGGCGCACCACCTTCGCTGACACCCTGCGCCGTGGTCGGCGGCACCCGCTGACCACGGCAGCCCTGGACAGCCGCGCACGGGGAGTGTTTGGATCGATGCAGCACGTGTTTACAACGTTGTAAAGATCCCCTGCAGATTGGACGAGACGTGACGTCAAAGATCGTCGTGACGGCCTTGGCCCTCTCCCTGCTCGGCGGCGTGCCCGCTGTGGCCTCGTCCGCCGCGCCCGACTTCTCGACGGCCGAGGCCGGCAACCCCTTCGTGGACGGGTGGTACGCGGACCCGGACGTCGCGGTCTACGACAACAGGTACTGGGTCTTCCCCACCTCGTCGCGGCCGTACGACCAGCAGACCTACCTCGACGCCTTCTCCTCGACCGACCTGGTCAACTGGACCAAGCACCCCGACGTCCTCACCACCGCGAACGTCTCCTGGGCGCGCCGGGCGGTCTGGGCACCCGCTCCCGTGCAGCGCAACGGCAAGTACTACCTGTACTTCGGCGCGAACGACATCCAGAGCAACTCCGAGCTGGGCGGCATCGGCGTCGCCGTGGCGGACAGGCCGGAGGGCCCGTACCGGGACGCGATCGGCAAGCCGTTGATCAGCCAGTTCGTCAACGGCGCGCAGCCCATCGACCAGGACGTCTTCGTCGACACCGACGGTCAGGCGTACATGTACTACGGCGGCTGGGGCCACGCGAACGTCGTGAAGCTGAACGCGGACATGACGAGCCTCGGCCAGTTCCCGGACGGCAGCACGTACAAGGAGATCACCCCGGCGAACTTCACCGAGGGTTCGCAGATGTTCAAGCGCAACGGCAAGTACTACTTCATGTGGTCCGAGGACGGCTGGACCGGCCCGAACTACGCCGTCTCCTACGCGATCTCCGACTCCCCCACCGGGCCGTTCACCAAGCTCAGCCGCGTCCTCGCCCAAGATGCCGCCGTGGCAAGGGGATCCGGCCACAACTCGGTGATCAACGTGCCCGGCACGGACATCTGGTACATCGCCTACCATCGGCGCCCGCTCAGCCGCACCGGCGCCAACGACCGGCAGCTCGCCTACGACCGGATGAACTTCAACGCCGACGGCACCATCCAGCCGGTGACCATGCGGGTGAAGGACAACTTCGACGACAACAACGCCATCGGCTGGACCACGTACGGCGGCACGTGGTCTGCGAGCGGCGGCAGGTACCAGACCGGCGCGTCGTTCGGCGGGAAGTCGTTGCTGGACACGAACTTCTCGAACTTCGTGCAGGACGCCGGCATCACGCCGTCGTCCGCCTCCGGTGACAGCGGGGTCGTGTTCCGCGCGACCCAGGCGACCACCGGCACCGACGCCTACCGCGGCTACTACGCCGGGATCACCGGCAACGGACGGGTCGTGCTCGGCAAGGCCGACAACAACTGGACGCAGCTCGCGTCGGCCCCGGTGAGCGTCCGGCCGAACGTCCGCCACCACCTGCGGGTGGAGGCGATCGGCTCGGCCATCAAGGTCTACGTCGGCGACATGGCCACACCGAAGATCAGCGTGACCGACACCAGCTTCTCCAGCGGGGCCAACGGGGTGCGCGTCTTCAACACCGGCGCGAGCTTCGACGACTTCGCGGTCTCCCACCGGTGACCCGTTCAGGCGGGCCACTTCCGGGGTAAGGACGTCATGTCCGAAGCACCGAACCCCGGGGGAACGATGAACCGCAAGCAGGCGTGGTTCGCCGTCGCGGTCGTGCTCGCGCTGCTCGTGTCCGGCGTGCTGGTGCCGAGCCTGAGAGCGGACGAGCTCACCGTGGACATCTCGAACCTGTTCACCGTGGCGACGGTGGCTGTCATCACCGGCACTCTGCTGAGCGTCGGCACACGCGATCGGTAGACGGGTGGCGGGGTGGGCAACCCACCCCGCCGCTCATCACGAGGCCGGTAGGGCCTTCCCCCGCCTGTCGAAGGTCCACCGGCCGTGCGGCACCTTCACCACGGTGGCACCAGGCACGTGCACCTCCGCGGTGGCCCCCACCGGCACCTCGACGGTCAACCGCACCACGCCGTCGACCTTCGCCCAGGCCACGACGATCCGGCCGCGCACGCTCTCGAACTCGAACCGCGCCCACGAGAGCGCGGTGACGGTGGGCCGGACCACGAACGTCCGGTAGCCGTCATCTCCCGGCCGCAGCCCGGCGACGTGCTCGTACAGCCACTGCACGAGCGTGCCCTTGAAGTAGTGGTTGCGCGACCGGGTGCCGGTGTCCCACATCTCCCACATGGTGTCGGCGCCGTTCGAGAACCAGTGACCCCAGCTCGGGTACGAACGCTCGGTGGCCATGGCGTGGGCGACGTCCGCGTGTCCGTTGTCGCTCAACGCCTGCAGCAGCACGCTGGCGCCGAGACAGCCGACGTTGACGTGGTTGCCGTTGGCCCGCACCTCCGCGGCGAGCTTGTCCGCGACGGTCTGGACGGAACCCGCGGGCACCATGCCGAAGGCGAGCGGGATCGCGTTGGACGTCTGCCGGTAGCCGGGGTCGCGCGCGGTCCGGTAGTAGCCGTCCAGGAAGGCGTTGTTGAACGCTGCCAGCAACCCGGCGGCCACCTCGCGATAGCGGGGCACGGGCGTGCCGATCACGTCACCCAGTTCGGCGGTGTGCAGCAGGGCTCGGTAGAGGTACGCGGTCGCGGTGAGGCGGGTGTCCTCGGGCGGGATGCCGCCGGAGTCCGGCGGGAGGAAGTCGCCGAGCGCGGTGACGGCGAGGCCGTCGCGGAGCCTGCCGATCTCCCAGTCCAGGTAGCGGGTGAGCACCGGCCAGTGCTGTTCGGCCGGCCTCGGGTCGCCGTAGGTCCGGTACATCTCCCGCAGCACGAACGGGAACACGGTCGTCCACTCGGGCGCGGGCGCGAGTTCGCGGTAGCCCCAGCCTCCGCTCGGCACGATGACCGGGATCTGGCCCGCCGCGTCCTGGCTGTCCGCGAGGTCGCCGAGCCACTTGGTGAAGAACCTCGCCATGCCGAACTCGGCCAGCATCGACGGCGCGCCGACCTGGGCGTCGCCCGTCCAGCCGTTCTTCTCGTAGGTCGGGGTGTCGGTGGGGATGCCGTGCAGGTTGTTCGCGACGGTGCGGCGCATCGCGGCGTCGTACTGCTCGAACAGCGGCTCGGAGCAACGGAACGTGCTGGCCTTCGGCACGTCGGAGTGCACGAGGCGGCCGACGAGCTCGGGGGCGGCGGTCAGGCCGGTCACCTCGACGTAGCGGAAGCCCTTGTAGGAGAACTTCGGTTCCCACGTGCCCGTGCCCTCGGCGCAGATGTACTCGTCGAGCTGGATGCGGCCGCCGCTGACGTGGCCGTTCTCCATGTGAACGCTGCCATCGGAGTTCAGCGTCTCGCCGTGCTCGAGCCGCACCACCGTGCCCGGCGGGGCGTTCACCGTGAGCTTCGTCCAGCCCGACATCGTGCGGCCCATGTCGGCCACGAACACCCCGGGCTTGAGCACGCTCACAGTCGGCTTCACGGACTCGATCACGCGGATCGGTTCGTGCTCCTGGGCTTTCACCACACCCCGAGGTGCCGGGCGCACGGAGGTGCGTTGCCACGCGCTGTCGTCGAAGCCCGGACGCGTCCAGTCCCGCGGGGCGAGGCGGGCGTCGTAGGTCTCGCCGGTGTAGAGCGAGTTCGACACCGTGGGGCCGTCGGTCAGGCGCCACTGCTCGTCCGACGCGATGGTCGTGCGGGTGCCGTCGGGGTGGTCGATCTCCAGCTGTGCCAGCAGTTTCGGCTCGTCGTGCCACGGCGGGCGCTCCCACCGCCAGACGTTCGGGGTCTTCATGCCGTAGAAACCGCGGCCCAGCGTGACGCCGATCGCGTTGGCGCCCTTGCGGACGAGGTTCGTGACGTCGTGCGTCGCGTACAGGACGGTGTTGTCGTAGTCGGTGAAGCCGGGATCGAGCACCTGGTCGCCGACACGACGGCCGTTGATCTCCGTCTCGTGGTAGGCGAGGCCGCTGACGTACAGCCGGGCGCGCTTCACCGGCTTGCCCAGTGCGAACTCCCGGCGCAGCAACGGCGCGGGCTGTTCCTTCACGGTGACGTTCGCTCCCCACGGACCGCTGCCGTACGGGTCGAGCACGGTCGCCGGAGCCCACGCCGAGTCGTCGAAGTCCGGTGCCTGCCAGCCGGGTTGTTCGTTCGCCGCGACCTTCCAGCCGGGTCCGGTGACGATCTCGCGCTGACCGTCGGGAAAGTCGGCGACCAGCCGCAGCAGCAGTCCGGCGGGTCCTTCGGAACGGTTCGTCGCGCGGGCCGCCAGCACGATCCGCCTGCCCGCCAGGCGAGTCACGTCGGCGCGCTGCCCGACCTTCCACACGTCGACCTGCTCCGGCACGTGCAGAACCTCGGAACCGTTGACGTACAACGTGAAGTCGTCATCGGCGGTCGCGACGAGCCGAACGCGGACGGCGTCCGCCGGCAGGTCGACCGCTGTGCGGAACCACCGGCTCCCGACCGGCGTCGTCTCCGACCAGATCCAGCGTGCGCCGGTGAAGCCGATCGAGGTGTCCGCTGCGCCGATCCAGCGGGCCTGCCACGGCGTGCCGAGCAGCGCCGTCTCCCACCAGTTCGTCGTGCTCCACGCCGACGGCCGTCCGGCACCGTCCCACACCCGGACCCGCCAGTGGTAGCGGGTGCGCGGCTTCAGCTCCTCGCCGCCGAACGCGATCCCGGTGGTGCGGTCGGAGGTGACCTTGCCGGACTGCCAGACGTCCGCGCGTCCGGGCCGGGTACCGACCTCGACCTGGTAGGCGGTCTGCCGGGCGCCCGTGCCGCCGGCCGCGAGCACCCAGGCCAGCCGGGGCGCGGTGACGTCCGTGCCCAGCAACGTCTCCGCGTACTCGACGGTCGTGCGCACCACGCGCACTCCGCCGGCACGCTCCTCCGGCGCGGCGTGCGCCACCCCGACCGGCAGTGCGGTGGCGGTCAGCCCGACCGCCGACGTCCTGAGGAACACCCGTCTGCGCACGTCGCCTCCACCTTCGTCGCTGGAATGAAACGTTTCAATCACGGCGGCGGCACCAGCGTGTTGGGTGGAGGTAACTGTGTCAAGGAACACGACAACAGGCTGTCCGCTAACGGACAGCCTGTTGAATCGTTTAAACGTGAGGTCAGGCGATCGTGCAGGTGCTCCCGTTGAGGGTGAACGACGAGGGCGCCGGGTTGGACCCGCTGAACGTGCCGTTGAACCCGATGTTCGTCGACGCGTTCGGCGCGAGACTGCCGTTCCAGCTCAGGTTGGTCGCGGTCACGGCCGCCCCGGACTGGGCGAACGTCGCACCCCACCCCGGCAGCGTCACGCGCTGGCCGTTCGGGAAGCTGAACGCCAGGGTCCAGCCGTTGACGGTGCTCGTGCCCGTGTTCGTGATGGTCACGCTCGCGGTGAAACCGTTGCCACCGCCCCAGTTCTGGCCGGAGTAGCCGACCTTGCAGGCCCCGGTGCCACCACCTGCGGCGGTCGTCGCCGAGACGATGCCGGAGTTCGCCGACGCGTTGCCGGCGGCGTCCTTGGCCCGCACCTGGTAGCGGTAGGTGGTCGACGCCGTCAGGCCGCTGTCCGCGAACGAGGCGCCGGCCGACGAGCCGACCACCGCGAACGAGCCGCTGCCCACCGCGCGGAGCACGTCGTAGCCGGTGACGCCGACGTTGTCCGTCGACGCCGTCCAGGTCAGCGTGAGGCCGCTGGACGTCACACCGGACGCGACCGGGGTGCCCGGCGTGGACGGCGGCTGGGTGTCGCCTGGGTCGCCACCGCCGTAGATCGTCGCCTCCTTCGAGGTCTGCCGGATCCCGTTGGCGCCGTTGAGGATCCGCTCACCCCACGACGTGAGGCTCGCCGGGTTGAACGAGTTGACCATGTCGAGGTACGCGACGTCGCTGCTGTTGCCGCTCCACGACCAGCCGAGGTAGCCGAGTCCACGGGCCTGCGCCTGGGCCAGGATCGTGGACTCGTCCGGGTCCCCGTCGCTGTGGTTGTGCCCGAACTCCCCGACCACCAGCGGAAGTCCCGCCGTCCGGAACGAGTCGAAGTAGGCGTTGACCTTGTCTGCGGTGTTGTAGACGCCGTACATGTGGATGGAGAACACGGTGTTGCGCTGCGGATCGGCGTTCAGCACCGAGGCCGCGTTGTCGCGCATGATGTTGCCCCAGTCCTGGCCCCACATCGGGGCGTCGGCCATCAGCAGGTGCTGCAGCCCTGCCCCGCGCAGGCGGCTGATCGCGCTGCTCGTCGCGCTCGCCCACGTGGCACTGACCTGGGCGTTGTTGCCGAACGGCTCGTTGCCCAGGTTGATGACGACGTAGTTCTCCTGGCCCTTCAACGCGCTGGCCACGCTGATCCAGTAGCTCGCCGCCTGGTCGAGGGTCGCCGCCCCGCTCTGCTCGCCGTAACCGGTGGTGTCGTGGACCTCCAGCACGCAGATCAGCTTCGACTGCTTGCACAGCCCGATGACGGTCCCGACCTCCGCCGCCGGGGTCGGGCCCCACCGCTGACCGCTGCCGAGCACGACGCGCACCGTGTTGGCACCGAAGGACTTGATGTCCGCGAACGCCCTCGTCTGCGACTGGTACCAGACGTGGGCGTGGTTCACGCCGCGCATCACGAACGGCGTGCCGTTCGCCTCGACGACCCGCGTGCCGTCGACGCGCAGGCCCGCCGCGGCCGGGGGTTCGGCGCCCAGGGCGGCCACGACCGCCGGGTACCAGCGGCTCTCGATCTTCTGGATGCCCGTGGAGGAGTTGGGGTGCACGCCGTCGCCGGTGTCGGCGGCGGTGTCGAACCCGGTCCACTGGTCCACCACGGTGACCGGGGACGTCGCCGTGCTGTTGGCCCGCGCCCAGCCGGGGATCGCGTTGTTCAGGTCGACGACCCGCTGCCCGCAGGCGGAGCAGTTCGACGGGTTCATCGGGATGATCTGGGCCACCACGAGCTTGATCGCCGGGTTGCTCGCCCGCATCTGGCCGAGCAAAGTGCTGAAGGCGCTCAGGATCGTGCTCGCGGGGATGTTGCTCCACACGTCGTTGGTGCCCAGGTGCATGAGCACGACGTCCGGCCGCGCCGAGGAGAGCCAGCCGGGAAGGAGGTTGTCCCTGGCGATGTTCGTCGCGAGGTACCCGCCGTGGCCCTCGTTCTCGCCGTCGTGGGTGAAGCCGCACCCCTGCGGTGGCAACGAGCCCACGAAGTCGACGTTGGTGTACCCGGTGTCCTGCAGGTGCTTCCAGAGCAGTGCCCGCCAGCAGCCCGGAGAGCCGGTGATGGAGTCGCCGAGCGCCATGATCCGGGTGGGCGCGGCGGCGTTCGCCGTGGCGGTGGGAGCGATGACCACGCAGGCCGCCAGCAGCAGGCCCGTCACCACCGCTCGGAGAAGTCTCAAGGTCACAACGACCTCCAGGGAATCGTCGGCTGGTTCTCACGGATTCTGGGAGCGCTCCCAGAAACGGACCCTAGTCAGCCGGACACACCACGCCACCGCCGCTTGGCCCACCACCCTCGCCTGTCCGGCGCAGACGCCCCTGCCCACCTCGGATTGTCCAGGCGGACAAGTTCGCAACCTACCGTCGAACGCCAGGTCGAACGCCCAGTCGAACGATTGTGAATCTCTTTCAGGTCATTGACGGGCCCCTGCCGTCATCCCAAGATGTCAACGCTCACATCACTTGAACGCTCTTTCCCCACAATTCCCCTGCCATCTGGAAAGTGAGCCGACAACAACGATGTTAACGTTCACACGATTGCTCGTAGCGGCGGTCTTCCTGAGCACCGTCACCGCGATCGGCACGCCGCCGGCCTCCGCGGCCCCCGTCCTCAGCCAGAACCAGGTCCGCGTGCCCGCCGCGCCGATGGGCTGGGCCTCCTGGAACACCTTCTTCGAGAACATCGACCACAACGTGATCAAGGCCCAGGCCGACGCGCTGGTGTCGTCCGGTCTCGCGGCCGCCGGCTACCGGTACGTCAACATCGACTCGGGCTGGTGGAAGGGAACCCGGGACAGCGCGGGTGACATCACCGTCGACGAGGCCCAGTGGCCCGGCGGCATGAAGGCGATCGCGGACTACATCCACGGCAAGGGGCTCAAGGCCGGCATCTACACCGACGCCGGCAAGAACGGCTGCGGCTACTACTTCCCCACCCCCGGACCGCCGCACGCCGGCACCGGCAGCGAGGGCCACTACGAGCAGGACATGCTGAAGTTCTCGCGCTGGGGCTTCGACTACGTCAAGGTCGACTGGTGCGGCGCCGACGTCGAGAAGCTCGACGCCCCGAGCACCTATCGCGCGCTCAGCGACGCCGTCAGCGAGGCGAGCGCCACCACCGGCCGCGAGCTGGTGCTGTCGATCTGCGAGTGGGGCAAGAACGACCCGTGGAACTGGGCGCCGGGCATGGCCCCGTTGTGGCGCACCGGAACGGACATCATCTTCTCGCACGAGACGCCGTCGATCAGCATGGTCCACGAGAACTTCGACAAGAACCAGCGGCCCACGGCGCAGCACACCGGTTTCTACAACGACCCGGACATGATGATGATCGGCATGCCCGGCCTGTCCGCCGCGGCGAGCCGGGTGCACATGAGCCTGTGGGCGGTCGGTGGGTCGCCGATGCTGCTCGGCAACGACCTGACCGAGGTCGACGCCCAGGCGATCTCGACGCTCACCAACCGCGAGGTGCTCACCGTCGGCCAGGACCCACGAGGTCTGCCCGCCGTCGAGGTCGCGGAGGACGTTCGCGACCAGCAGGTCTACTCGAAGGTGCTGTCCGGCGACGGACGCAGGGCTGTGGCGCTGCTCAACCGCACGTCGTCAGCGGCCACGATGACGGTCAGGCTGGCGGATCTCGGTCTGTCCGGCCGGACGGCGGCGGCGCGTGACCTGTGGACCGGCACCGCCACGCCGATCACCACCGGCAGCCATCGCGTCACGGTTCCGGCGGGCGACGCCGTGATGCTGACGATCACGGGCACCGAGACCAGCGCGACCACCTACCCCGTCGAGAGCTCGCGGGCCTCCGGCATCACCGCCACCTCGTCCGGGCTGGCCGTGGCGACGTTCGACTACACCAACACCGATCACACGGCCCGGCAGACCACCTTGCAGGTCAACGGCAGCCAGATGCCCACGGTTCTCGCTCTCCCGCCCACCCCGCGGGGCACGGTCTCCGCGATCGTGTCGCTGGCGAAGGGCACCAACTCCCTGACGCTGCAGGGAACCGGCGTCACGGCGGTCGAGGTGCGCGAGCTCCCCGGCACAGCGGGAACTCAGATCACCGGCACGTCCGGCCGTTGTGCCGACATCAACCGCAACACGACGGCGAACGGCACGCAAGCCCAACTGTGGGACTGCAACGGCGGTGAGCAGCAAACGTTCGCGCACACCACACGCAGGGAGCTCGTGGTCTACGGCAACAAGTGCCTCGACGCGTGGAACCACGGCACCACCAACGGCACGAAGGTCGCTCTCTACGACTGCACGGGCGGCACCAACCAGCAGTGGAACCTCAACCCCGACGGCTCGATCACGGGCGTGCAGTCCGGCCTGTGCCTCGACGCCTACAACGCCGGGACGGCCAACGGCACTCCCCTTGTGCTGTGGACGTGCACCGGGGCCGCCAACCAGAAGTGGAACCAGCCCATCACCCCGGCCGCCGCGGGTGGCAGCTTCGAGGTGCTGACGTACAACGTCGCTGGCCTGCCGGAACCCCTCTCGTCCGGCAACCCCGCCGTGAACACGCCGTTGATCAGCCCGCGTCTGGCGCCCTACGACGTCGTCGCGGTCCAGGAGGACTTCAACTACCACGCCGCCCTGTACGCGGGCGACAACCACGCCCATCGCACACCCACGAGCGGTGGCGTGCCGTTCGGCAGCGGCCTGAACACGCTGTCGCACAGGCCGTACAGCGACCTGGAACGCACGAAGTGGTCGTCCTGCAACGGCACCGACTGCCTCACGCCGAAGGGGTTCACCTACCAACGGATCACGCTGGCGGACGGCGTGAGCATCGACCTGTACAACCTGCACCCCAACGCGGGCACCGAGACCGCGGACCTGGCCGCCCGCCGGGCGAACATCACCCAGCTCTCCCGCCACATCGCGGCGAACTCGGCGGGCAACGCGGTCATCGTCCTGGGCGACACCAACACCCGCTACACCCGCGAGGCCGACAACATCCGCGAGCTCGTCACCACCAACGGCCTCACCGACGCGTGGGTCCAGCTCGAACGCGGCGGCCAGGCACCGGCGGCGGGCAGCCCGGCGCTCGTGTGCGACCCGGCCGCGGTCACCGACTCCTGCGAGGTGGTCGACAAGGTCCTCTACCGCGGCAACCGCCAGATCACCCTGACCGCGCGGGACTACCGCAACGACAACGCGGCCTTCCTCGACCCCCAGGGCAAGCCGCTGTCCGACCACTACCCGATCGCGACGAGGTTCGACTGGAGTGCGGACGACGGCATCCGGCTCTCCGCCGAGGCCGGCGGGCCGCACGGCACGCCGTTCACCGACCTGAGCGCCGTCGACCTCGGGCCGATCAGAGCGCTGACCCTGCGCGGCGGCAACCGGTTGGACGGGATCTCGGCCACCTTCGCGGACGGCACGACGCGCGCCCACGGCGGAAGCGGCGGCACCGCTCGCACGCTCACGCTCGACGTCGGCGAGCACTTCGTGTCGGCGAAGCTGAGCCAGGGCAAGCACAACGGGCGGACCAGGGTGTTCTCCGCCGCTCTCACCACGAACCGGGGACGGGTGCTCTCCGCCGGGCAGGAGACCGGCGAGACGACCACCGTCAGCGCGCCGGCGGGATGGCGGATCGCCGGGTTCACCGGCCGCTCGGGTGAGGAGGTCGACCGGCTCGGCGCGATCTTCGTGCCGGCCTGAGGACGTGGCCCCGCGCTCGGCCGAGCGCGGGGCCGTTCCGTTCAGGGTGAGGCGAAACTCGGATGCGCGGGCTGGTTGTACGCGGTGTTCTGGAACGCCACCGCCACCCGGTACTGCCGGTCCTGCAACAGCGACACCCGCCGGATCGACGTCGGCTCGGTCGTCGAGTAGATGCGCAGCGCCCGGTTGTCCGAGGTCCGCCAGATGACCTCCTCGCGCCAGTCACCGAGGATGTCCGCGGCCAGCGCGGGCGTGGACTTGGTGCCGTTGTTGGACGCCACACCGGATCCGGTGAGCAGCCGCGTGTCGCCGTCGGGGCCGTACTTGTCGATGGTGGTGCCGTTCAGCAGCTCGCGCTGGGCGTCGCCGTCCCACCAGATCACGAAGTTGATCGACCCCGGTTTGCGCGCGGCCACCTGGGCGCCGGTGGTACCGCTGCGCAGTCCGCCGACCGAGGCCGACCACGCCTCGGCGCCGGGGTTGCCGGCCCAGATGTCGGCGGCCACTCCCCTGCCGTTGTCGCAGCCGCACGACGGCGCGCTCCAGATGATCTGACCGGTGCGCGCGTCACCCATCCAGTGGGTGAGGTCGGTGGTCGACTCCGACGGCTTGAACACCTCGAGGCCCGCCCTGGACGGGATGAAGTCGCCCACGTGCAGCGCGTCGCCGTGGCGGGTGCCGTTCTGCCACAGGCCGCGGCCGTTGTCGTCGATCGCCATCGAGCCGTAGATGATCTCGTCACGGCCGTCGGCGTCCACGTCGGCGACCGACAGCTGATGGTTGCCCTTGCCCTCCCAGGCGGAGCGGTTCGACTGGGAGGCCGAGTCGAACGTCCAGCGCTGCGTGAGCTGACCGTTGCGGAAGTCCCACACGGAGATCACGCTGCGGGTGTAGTAGCCGCGCGCCATGACGATGCTCGGCCGGGAACCGTCCACATAGGCCGTTCCTGCCAGGAACCGGTCGACCCGGTTGCCGTAGTTGTCGCCCCACGACGACACGGTTCCGCGTGGTGGCAAGTAGTTCTCGGTGTCGAGCACCGCGCCGTCCGTGCCGCGGAACACCGACAGGTACTCGGGTCCGGCGAGGACGTACCCGCTGCTGTTGCGGTGGTCCGCGCTCGCGTTGCCGATCACCTGGCCGGTGCCCGACCTCGTGCCGTCGGCGGTCTTGACGGAGACCTCGGCGCGGCCGTCGCCGTCGTAGTCGAACACCTGGAACTGGGTGTAGTGCGCGCCCGCCCGGATGTTGCGGCCGAGGTCGATCCGCCACAACCTGGTGCCGTTCAACTTGTACGCGTCGAGGTACACGTTGCCCGTGTAGCCGGACTGCGAGTTGTCCTTGGCGTTGGTGGGATCCCACTTGAGCACGAGGTCCTGCTCGCCGTCGCCGTCCAGGTCGCCGGCCGACACGTCGTTCGCCACGTAGGTGTACGACTCACCGGACGGGGTCGTTCCGCCGGAGGGGATCTGCAGCGGGACGTCCCTGCTCGTCGCGAGGGTGCCGACGGACCGCGTGGCCGCCGCCGGTTCCACGCCTCCGCTCACCGGTCGCACCGAGTAGGACGCCGTCGGGGGCGCGCCCGCGTCGAGGTAGCTCGTGGCCGTCGTCAGCGGGGAGCGGTTGACCCTCACGCCGTCCCGGTAGACGTTGAACGCCACGTCGGCGGCGTCGGAGCCGAGCAGCTGCCACGACACGAAGTTGCCCTGCGCCGACCGGATGCTGACGAGCCCGCGCTCGGGTGCCTCGTCCGCGAACGCCGGCACGCTGCCCGCGGTGAACGTCACCCCGAGCAGCACAGAGATCCACAAAGAATTGAAACGTTTCATATGCAGGACGTTAGCGTCGAACAAGTCGAATGCCGGGAAGAAGAATTCTTTCGACTCGAATTCGATCAGAAGGCGTCGAGCCAGCCGCACATGCCGAAACGCTGCGGAGTCTGCGCCCGCGTCACGTGGACGTCCGCCTCGGCCAGGTGCCCGATGTCCCCGTCGCGCAACCGTTCCAGCTGCTCTCCGGTGCGTTCGGCGGACGTCAGCGCCCCTTCCCGCCAGCGCTTCTCCCAGGCGTCCAGCGCTCCCTGCTTCAACCGCACGGCGGCGCGGTAGAAGTCCTCCAGGTCGGCGGAGGTGCCGTCGCGCAGCTCCAGAAACCCTTCGAGGGCGAGATCTCGCCGCCGCCTGGCCGATTCCTCGTCACCGGCCGAGGCCCGCGCGGAATAGATCTCCGAATCCGCCAGCACCCCGGCGGGAAAGGTGAACACGGCGTCGCCCGCCTCGGGCAGGCCGCTGTTCTGCATGAGCACGATGATCCGCAGATCGTCCTCGTTGACCAGGCGGTGGATCGTGCCGGGCGTGAACCAGGCGACGGTGCCCTCGCGCAACGGTGTCTCGGCGAACCCGCGCCTGGTCAACGTCTGCACGCTGCCCCGCCCGCCGATCACGTAGTAGCACTCCGAGCACGCGAGGTGGACGTGCGGAGAGCCACCGCACACCCCGTCCACCGCCGGCCAGTCGTAGACCCGCAGGCCGGAGATGCCCACCCCGCCGGGAAACGGCGTCACCACGGATGTTCCTCCACATGGGATTCCAGTCGGTCTCGCTCCCACTCGCCGTTGCCGACGACGAGCCGGTAGCGCAGGGTCAGCGCGTCACCCGGATCGACCTTCACCGTGTCGTGGAAGGCGAACGACGGGTTGACCGCCGCGAACGGCGTGCTGCGCACGAACCAGTGCGTGCCCTTGTTCTCGGGGTGGTCCACGAACAGCAAGGTCGACGACCGGTCGACCTCGTCGTGCCGGCCGACGAACGCGAGCCACCGCGCGGCCTCCCCCATCATCTCCTGCCCCGCGCCCCCGTCCGCGGCGATCACGACGCCGTCGGTGAACGAGCGCGGACCGCGCCAGAAGAACCCGGTGTAGCCCGCGAGCTCACGCCCGTTCGTGGTCGGGCTGCCGAAGACCAGTGGTTCCAGGCGCAGGTTCGTCAGCGTCGTGGCGAACTCCAGCGTCCACGAGTCGTCCTCCACGTCGCGCACGGTGAACGAGCGGGACTCGCCGACCCAGCGTTCGCCCGCCTCGGTGAACCACGACAGCCGCTCGCCGATCCGGGCTCCGTCGACCTCGAACTCCTCGTGCCGCATGGTGCCGACGTTCGGCAGCACCACGTAACCCTGGTCGCGCACGTACGTGACGCCGCCCCAGAAGTTCTCGCCCGACACGTCGGTCGCCGTCATCTGCACGCCCTTGTGCCAGCGGTGGTCGTGCGGCCGGAACGCCGTCACCACGTCGCCGGCGAGCGTGCGCACCGGGTGCAGGTAGGGCTTCGGCCCCTCGAACGCGGGCGTCGACGGACTGTGGACGTACCGGAAGAGCTCGACGTCGCCCACCGAGACGGCGAGCACCTCGTCGTCCTGCCGCGTGATCACCGGGCTTTCGCCCACGGGGCACCGATCCCTTCCATGGTCGCGTAGAACGGGCTGTCCGGACCCAGCTGACCGGCCTCGACGACGGTCCCGGTGAACGCGGAGGCGTACAGCGCCGCGATGAACTCCATCGTCTGCCGGGTGTCCGCGAGGGTCACCGGGGGCGTCTCGCCGCTGTCCAGCGCGTCCAGGAACGCCGCGAGCTGGCACCGGTGGCCGCTGACGATCTCCGACGGCTCGGCACGCCAGCGCGTGAGCACGTCCTCGTGCCCCGGAGCGGGCGTCACCGTCCAGTGCGCGTCGGTGTAGCCGTAGAGGTGCTCGACCTCGACAGTGGCGCGTTCGAAGTCGAACCTCAGCTGCGAGGTCTCCCTGGGGGACAGCAGGGAGTTCACGACCGAGGCGACCGTGCCGTCGGCGAAGGTCACCAGCGCCATCGAGACGTCCTCGGTCTGCACGTCCCGCGCCTGCCGCACCGCCACGGCCCGGATCTCCCGCCACGGCCCGAGAACGGACATCAGCAGGTCGAACTGGTGGATGCCGTGGCCCATCGTCGGACCGCCGCCCTCGCTCGCCCACGTGCCACGCCAGGGCACGTCGAAGTACGCGTCGCCGCGGTACCAGAGGGTGTCGCACTTGGCGACGAACGACCGGCCGAACACGCCCTCGGAGACCAGGCGCCGCAACCGGATCGCGGCGGGCCCGAAGCGGTGCTGGAACACCGTCGCGACGCGGCCGGACGAGGCGCGTTCGGCCTCGATCAGGGTGTCGATCTCGCCCAGCGACATCGCCGGGGGCTTCTCCACCAGCACGTTGACGTTCGCGGCCAGGCACTCGAGGGCGAGCGGCACGTGGTGGCGCGGCGGTGTGCACACGTGCACCACGTCGAGCTCCTCCGCGTCCAGCAGGGCCGCCGAAGTGGGGTGTGCGTGCGGCACACCCCACTCCTCGGCGAACGCCGAGGCGCGCTCGACGTCCACGTCCGCCACCGCCACCAGTTCGACGCGGTCCCCCATCGCGCGCACCGCCTCGGCGTGAGCCGCGGCGATGGCGCCCGTGCCGACGATGGCGGCGCGCCTCACCTCGCGGCGTCCACTTCGGACTGGACTTCCTTGATGAACGACGCCGCCGCGGCGTCCGGTGTGGTCCGTCCGAACAGCACGTCCTCGGTGTGCCGCTTGAGGATCGTGTCGAGGGTGCTGGCGCCGTTCGGCGTGATCCTGGGCGGGTCGCTGACCGGGACGGTGTCGAGGTACTCCTTGGCGGCCTTGTCGGTGTCCTTGAGCTGCCCGGCGATCGCCTCCCGGATCTTCTGGTTCGCGGGCACGCCGCGTTCGGTCAGCAGGACCTTCGCCGCCTCCTCGTCGTTGGCGAGGAAACTCACGAACGCCGCGGCCTCGGCCGGGTACTTCGACCGCGCGGACACAGACCAGAACATGGAGGGCTTGTAGTAGGCGCCGGGAGCCGTGCCCTGGGTCTCCCCGGGCAGCCGCAACAGCTTCAGCTTCGCGCCGCTGGCGGCGGTCAGCGCGGTCAGCTGCGTGTTCCACCACAGCCCGAACGCGGCGGTGCCGGTCGCGGTGGCCGACTGGTTCAGGCCCGCGGACGCCTTCTCGATCGTCACGGACGGCGGTGCCGCGACACCGGACTTCGACAGGTCCAGGATGTACTGCCAGTAGTCGCGGGCGATCTCCGGTGGCAGCACGACCTTGGCGTCGGCGTCGAACATCGCCTTGCCCTGCTGGCGGGCCCGGATGCTCAGCCCGGCCGCGTCGTTGATGCCCGGCGACTGCACGCCGAACACCGCGCCACCACCGGCCTTCGAGACCTGGTCGCCGATCCTGCGCAGGTCGTCCCACGACCACTTGGTGTCGTCGGGCACAGGGATGCTGTACTTCGCCAGCAGGTCGAGGTTGACCATGATCGAGTACATGCCGAGGCCGACCGGCAGCCCGTACTGCTTGCCGGCGATGGCGCCGGTGGCGAGCGCCTTCTGGTCGAAGTCGGCGGTGTCGAGGTGCTTCTTGGCCTCGTTGAGGTCGAGCAACGCGCCGCGTTCCGCGTAGGACGCGATGTAGAGCTCGTCCATCTGCATGATGTCCGGCGCGTCGTTGGCCGCCATGGTGGTGGCGAGGCTGTCCCAGTAGCCGTTCCACTCCTTGAACTCACCTTTGACGGTGATGTTCGGGTGCTTGCGCTGGAACATGTCGATGACCTGCTGGGTGCGCTTGTGCCGGTCGTCGGCGCCCCACCAGGTGAAGCGCAGCGTGACCTTCTCCGTCGTCAGGTCACCACCCGCGTCCGATCCGGACCCGCACGCCGCGAGCAGGGACGCGGTCAGCGACAGCAGGACCGCCCACGCGGTCCCGCGGCGAACACCTCTGAGCATGAGCTGTCCTTTCGGCTACTTGCCCCCGGTCGTGGCGATCCCCTTGACGAGGTACCGCTGACCGACGAGGAAGGCGAGGAAGATCGGGACGAGCGACACCACGCTCATCGCGAACTGCGAGCCCCACGACGTGGCGACCGTCGAGTCGACGAACGACCGCAGGGCGACGGGCACCGTGTACATGTCCGGGTCCGTCAGGTAGATCAGCTGGCTGAAGAAGTCGTTCCAGGTCCAGATGAACGTGAAGATCGTGGTGGTCGCGAGCGCCGGGGTCATGAGCGGCAGGACGATCTGCAGGAAGATCCGCGGATGCCCGCAGCCGTCGATGCGCGCCGCCTCGTCGAGCTCGCGCGGCAGGCCCCGGATGAACTGCACCATCAGGAAGACGAAGAACGCGTCGGTGGCGAGGATCTTCGGCACGATCAGCGGTAGGAAAGTGTTGACCCAGCCGATGTTCGAGAACAGCACGTACTGCGGCACGATGATCACGTGGATCGGCAGCATGATCGTGCCGAGCATGATCCCGAACCACCACCGCTTGCCGGTGAACTGCAGCCGCGCGAAGGCGTACGCGGCCATCGAGCACGAGACGAGGTTGCCGACGATGCAGCCGAGCACCAGCAGCGCCGAGTTCAGCAGGTAGGTGCCGAACGACGGCGTGAGCGCGTTCCAGCCCTCGGAGTAGTTCTCGGTCTGGAAGCTGTCGAGGATCAGGCCGGGGCTGCGGAAGATCTCGTCGCCGGGCCGCAGCGAGCTCGCGACCATCCACAGCACCGGGTACAGCATCACGAACCCGATCAGCACGAGCCCGATGTGCTTGAGGGGAGCGGACAACAGTCTAGTCGTCATAGAACACCCAGTACTTCGCCGCCCAGAAGTTGATCGCGGTGAACGCGGCGATGATCAGCAGCAGGAACCACGCGAGGGCCGACGCGTAACCCATGTCGAACCGGCTGAAACCCTGCTGGTACAGGTAGAGCGTGTAGAACATGGTCGAGTCGGACGGCCCGCCGGTGCCGCCGGAGACCACGAACGCCTGCGTGAACGACTGGAACGCGTGGATGATCTGCAGCACCAGGTTGAAGAACAGGATCGGCGAGAGCAGCGGCAGCGTGATCCGCCGGAACCGGTCCCACCAGCTCGCCCCGTCGATCGCGGCGGCCTCGTAGTAGACCTCGGGGATCTGTCTCAGTCCCGCCAGGAAGATGATCATCGGTGAGCCGAACGTCCACACATTCAGCACGATCAGCGTCGACAACGCCGTGTCGGGGTCGGAGATCCAGCCCCTGCCCTCGACGCCGAAGAACCCCAGCACGCGGTTCACCAGCCCGTCGGTGCCGAAGACCTGCGTCCACAGCACCGCGATCGCCACGCTCGAGCCGAGCAGCGACGGCAGGTAGAACGCCGAGCGGTAGAAGGCGAGCCCGCGCAGCCCGCGGTTGAGCAGCAGCGCGACGCCCAGCGCGCATGCCAGCTGCAGCGGCACGGACACGAGCACGTAGGTGAACGTGACCCGCAACGCGTTGTGCAGACGGGAGTCGCTGAGGATGCGCGCGAAGTTGTCGAATCCGATGAGCTTCGGCGGCTGGATCAGGTTGTACTTCGTGAACCCCAGCGCGAAGGAGGCGATCACCGGGCCGACCGTGATGAAGAGCAGTCCGGCGAACCAGGGCGCCAGGAACCAGAACGCGGCCCTGTTGTCGCTTTTCCGGACCTGGACGCCACCCCGGCGCAGCTGCCGCAGTTCGTCTAGAGCGCTCATCGACCCCCGACCCCGTCGTCCGGAAAACGCTTTCCGGAGTCTGCATCGGTGCCCTGTGAGCGTCAAGCAACCCGTCGAATACCGTCGAAACACCCCGTCGAACGAGCGTTTGCCGTTTCGACGCTGTTCCTTTGTGGACTGTCGATCGGACGTGAGAGCGGCGGCCCCGGGCAGGAGACCGCCGCCCTCCGATTCTCTCGGCCGTCCCTACGCGTAGGGGTTGCGCCCGGAGAGTCCGCCCACCTTGCACGGGCCGTTGGCCGCGTCACGGCAGACCACGACGCCCATGTAGGTGATCGAGTCGCCGCTGATCGACCACGTCAGGTCGTTGTACGACGAGTAGTCCCCCTTGTCGCAGCCGGAGTAGTCGTACCGGCGCGTCGGCGTCGTGTCGGGGTGCAGCGAGCCGTTGTAGAACAGGAAGTAGGCGTAGACCGGCTTGGCGTCACAGCCCCAGTCGGACACGAGCAGGTCGATGTTGCGGACCGAGCTGCGTCCCGCCCAGTCGAACGTCGCCCCGGCGTACCCGTAGTCCTGCCCCGAGTAGATGAACTCCTGGTCGGCGGCACCGGCCGGCGGCGCGGTCACGACGACGGCCGAGAGAGCGACCACGGCGGCGGCCGCCACCCGGCCGGCGATCTTGCTGAAGGTTCTCGAAACCATGGCGGCAGTTAACAGCCACCACCCGTGCTCGAAGAAGCTATTGCGCTGGTGTGCAATAGCTTCCGCGAAAGAGACACATCATTCGACCGTGCACTTCACGCCGTTGAACGTGAACGCGGCCGGCGCGGTGTGACTGCGGCGGGAGCTGCCGTTGAACCCGAACTGCACCGACCCGCCCGCCGGGACCTGCCGGTTGTAGCTCGCGTTCGCCGCGCTCACGATCCGTCCGTACTGCCGTGCCGAGGCGTCCCACATGTCGCGGACGCTCTCCCCGTCCGCGAGGGTCCAGAGCAACGACCAGCCGTTGACCGCCGCGGTGCCGGTGTTGCGCACGGTCACGCTCGCCTGGAACCCGCCGGACCACTGTCCGGTGATCCGGTAGGCGACCGCGCAGGCCTTCGCCGGACGGGGCGGGGTCGTGGTCGTGGGTGGCGGCGGTGGCGGCGTCGTGGTCGTGGTGGTGGGAGGCGGCGGGGACGTGTCCGAGCCCTTGCACGGCGGTCCCCACAGGCCTCGCCCGGCCGCGGACGCCTCGTCCCTCGCGTTGATCAGGGGGCCGCTGTCGACGCCTTCCGGCCGCAGCGCCCCGTTCTGCACGGCGAGGACGGCGTAGTCGGTGCCGTCCTCCAGCTCCAGGTCGACCACACCGATCGAGAGCACGGTGTACCGGACGGACGTCGCGACCAGCGTCGACCTGGCGAACGTGAGCGCGGCCTGCGCGAAGCACTCCTTCGGCTCGGCGAGCGAGGCGACGCGCACCTTCGTGCCGTCGACGAACTCGACGGTCCGCCCGTCCACCACGTCCCGCACGACGGTGAGCACGTTCTGGGGCGGCACCACCTCGTTGACCAGCGTCGGAGCCTGCAGCGACGTCCGCGGCGCCGGCGGCGGCACCGGTGTGACCGGTTCCGCCGAGCACGCGGTGAGCAGCAACAAGATCACCAGCAAGTGCCCGCGCACCACCATCACTCCCCCGACCGTCCACCCGAGAGCGACGCTCCCGTCACCGTCCGTTGTGGACGGCGGCGCGAGCTCGCTGCTGGACTGTCGGCCGAGGTGATCAGCGCGTTACGGCGGGATCGACGGTCCTGCCGGGCGGCGCCGCGCAGAACACCCGCGGGGCGCCCCAGGCGTTGACGGCGTCCCGGCTCGCGCGCACGTCCAGCAACGTCAGCCGGTCGACGTCCGAGAGGTCGACCTCGACGTGCTGGGGCGCGTCACCGATGCTCGCCTGCCGGGTCGCGGCCTCGGTCTCGTCGGCCTTGATCACGAACTGGCCGACGCCGTCCTGCTGGGCCGACGCCGCGTCCTTCCCGACCCACACCGACAGGCGCGTGCACCTGCCCGCGGTGAGCCAGGTGCGGGAGTTGTTCGGCTGGGCCGGAGACGAGGTCGACGTCCCCCGCAGGCCGTGGGCGAACGGCTCCTTGCCGATGCCGATGCTGACCGACGGCACGACCTCGTGCCCGGTACCGGCCTCGACCGTCGCGTGGGTGGTGAGGTCGTACCAGTCCTCGACGGGCGACGGCGGCGCGGCCAGCGCGGGCGACGTGACGAGAGCGGCAGCGGGCTCGTCGCCGTCCAGCACCCCGCTGACGAGCACAGTGGTCCCGACGACCAGCACGATCACCAGCGCGGCCGCGCCCGCGACCCATCTCCCGCGATGGTGACCTGCGCCACTTTCCTGCCCAGTTGTCATGACCGGCTTTGTCTGAGCTGGGCACTTCTTCGTTACAGATCCGACCTGACCCGCTCACTCAGGGACGTCATCGTGGTCATCCGCCGTTGAGCCACAGACCGAGCCACGCCACCACGAGCAGGAAAGCCACCATCCCCGCGAAGTGCCACGGCGCCAGGTCGAGCCCCTTGCGCACCCCGCCCCCGCCGGCCGGAGCCGACGCCGGCCGGTGCCGCTCGATCGCCTCGCGGATGGACGCCTGCACCCGGCTGCCGCGCAACGAGCTCGCCGCCGAGAACGCCCCGACGGCGACGTTGATCCGCTCGCCCGCGGTGGTGACGAGGGCGACCTCGCGCGTCGCCTCGACCTTCGCGAGGTCGGCCCACGGCACCCAGTACCGGCGGAACCAGTTCACGACCAGCACGCCCGAGTCGTAGACCTTCACCACCGAGTGCGCGCCGACCATCCACATGAACCACGTGAGCGGCGCCATGATCGCGATGAACTCCAGCTGATGCCCGAACCCGTTGCCCGGGAACGGGTTGAGCAGCACGTACGCGGTCGTGCCCAGTGCTGCCAGCGTCACGACCCAGCTGAAGGTGCTGTCGAACTTCCTGCGCAGCACCTCTGCCGCCCTGCCTCGGCTCATGCGCACACGATAGGACTCCCCCGTCCTCGCCTGCCCGCGCGGCACGACGTCGAGCAATGGCTCAGGTCCCGCCTCTCCCGGGACGGCACTAGGCTCTCGCGCAACGGAGATCAACACGAGGTGGCGGCATGAAGCTGGGCGATGTCACGCGGACCACTCTGGCCTGCGTCCGGATCTTCAACGGCGCGCTGGGCCTCGTCGCCGCGGACAGGATGGCGAAGAGCCTGGGCGACGAGCTGGGTGACGACAGGAGGTTCGTCTACCCGGCCCGCATGTTCGGCATCCGCACGCTCGTGCTGGGCGTCGACCTGCTGACGCTCAAGAGCGGTGACGCCCACGCCCGGCGCGTCCTGCGGCAGGCCGTGCTCATCCACGCCACCGACACCGCCGCCGCCGTCTACGCGGGCAGGCGCGGCGAGCTGCCCGCCAAGGCGGCGAAGCTCACCACGATCATCTCCGCCGTCAACACCGGGCTGGCGGTCGTGTCGCTGCTCGCCGCCGAGAAGGACAGCTGAGCGGAGCGCGGCCGTGACGGTCGAGATCGCCCTGCTCGGCGAGGTGAGCGCCCACGTCGGCGGCCGCCCGGTCGCGCTCGGACCCGCGCGGCAGCGGTGCGTGCTGGCCGCGCTGGCGGTCGACGTCGGCGAGCTCGTCACCGTGACCCAGCTGACCGAACGCGTCTGGGGCGCCACCCCGCCCCCGCGGTCGCGCGCGACGTTGCAGAGCTACCTCTCCCGGTTGCGGCACGCCTTCGGCGATGCGGTCACGTTCGCGAGCCGCCACCACGGGTACGTGCTCGTCGCCGAAGAGTCCTCTGTGGACCTCATGCGGTTCCGGGCGTTGCGCGACGAGGCCCGCCGCCTCGGTGACGACGAAGCCGTGATCCGCGTCCTGCACGAGGCCTCGGCGCTGTGGCGGGGCGAACCGCTGACCGGCGTCGGCGGTGACTGGGCCGACCTCACCCGCGACCTGCTCACGGCGGAACGCCTCGACGCCGAGCTCGACCTGGTCGACGCCCGGCTGCGGCTCGGCCAGGGCCCCGAGCTGCTCGCCGCGGTCTCCGCCTGCGCCGCGCTCAGGCCGTTCGACGAACGGGTCGCCGCGCAGCACATGCGGGCCCTCGCGCAGGCCGGGCGCATCCCCGAGGCTCTCGGGGAGTTCCGCGCCCTCCGCACCCGGCTGGTCGGAGAGCTCGGCACCGAACCGAGCCGCGAGGTCCGTGACCTGCACGAGGAACTGCTGCTCGGCGAACCCGCACCGGTACGCGTCGTGCCGCGGCAGCTGCCGTCCGCGCCGGCGCAGTTCATCGGCCGCGACCAGGACCTGACCGAGCTGGACGACGCGATGCGCACGGCCGGCGTGGCGACGATCGCGGGCGCGGGCGGCATGGGCAAGACGTGGCTCGCGCTGCAGTGGGCACACCGCAACCTGCACCGCTTCCCCGACGGCCAGCTGTTCGTCGACCTGCGCGGGTTCAGCCCCGACGAACGCCCGATGGAACCGGACGTCGCCGTCCGCGGGTTCCTGCACGCGCTCGGCGTCGACGCCGCCGCCGTCCCGGGTGATCCCGCGGCACGGGCGGCGTTGTTCCGCACCCTGACCGCGCGCCGGCGGATGCTCGTGATCGCCGACAACGCCGCCGACGCCTCCCAGGTCACCCCGCTGCTGCCCGGCGGCGACACCTGCCGTGTGCTCGTGACCAGCCGGAACAGGGTCCGGGGCCTCGCCACCACGCACGCCGTCGGCCTGGACGTGCTGGCCGACCACGACGCGAGCTCGTTGCTGGCGGCCCGCATCGGCGAGACCAGGCTGAGCGGCGAACCCCGCGCCGTGGCCAGGCTGATCGACCTGTGCGGCGGCCTCCCGCTCGCCCTGAGCATCGTGGGCGCCCGCGTCCTGACCGAACCCGACCTGTCGCTCGCCGCCATCGCCCGGCAGCTCGAGGAACTGGGGCTCGGCGCACTCGACGCGGACCCGAGCGTCAGCGTCCCGGTCGTGCTGTCGTGGTCGTACCGCGCGCTGACCGGCCGGCAGCGGGACCTGTTCGCTCTGCTGGGGATCGCGCCCGGCGAGGACGTCGACCCGAACGCGGCGGCGAGCCTCGCGAACCTGTCCGCCGAGGACGCGCGGACGACGTTGCGGGAGCTGGAACAGGCGTCGCTGATCTCGCTCGGCAGCGGGCTGCGGGCGAGGATGCACGACCTGGTCCGGGCCTACGCGGCCGGACGCGCGGAGCCCGCGGCGCGCGACGAGGCGTTGCGGCGCCTGGTCGACCACCACGTCCACACCGCGCACGCCAACGACCGCCTGATCGACCCGCACCGCCCGTTGATCACGCTGAGCACGGCCGCCGAAGGCACCCACGTCACTCCCGCCGCCGACAAGGCGGGCGCACGGGCGTGGTTCGACGCGGAACGGGGCACGCGCCCGGCCGTGCAGCAGGCGGCGGCCGCACTCGGCTGGAACGACGAGGTCGTGCTGCTGGCCAGGGTGTCGCACGCCTACCACCAGCAACGCGGCCACCTCGACGACGAGCTGGCCATGTGGCAGACCGCCCTCGACGCGGCGGAGGACCCGGCGGACCTGACGCTCGCGCACCGGATCATGGGCAGCAGCCTCGGCCAGGTCCAGCGCTACGACGAAGCCCAGCACCACCTGGCCCAGGCCCTGGCGCTGGCCGAACAGGCCGGCGAGGCGTTGCCGCTCGCCACCGCGCACGGCACGGCCGCGTGGCTGTGGGCCAACCGGTCGAACTACGGGCGGGCGTTCGAGCACGCCAAGGCCGCGTTGCCGCACTACGAGAAGACCGGCAACAAGATGCTGATCGCCATGGCGCACAGCAACATCGGGCACTGCGCGGCGGAGGTCGGCGACACCGAGCAGGGCCGCCTGGCCGCGGCGACCGCCCTCGAACTGCTGCACGACCTGGGCGACCGGCACGGCGAGGCGTCCGTCCTCGACACCCTCGCCCACGTCGAGCACCAGAGCGGCAACCACGCGGCCGCGATCGTCCACTTCGACCGCGCCGTCGAGCTGTACCGGGCCGAGGACGACGACTACGCCACCGCGAACACGTTGATCAGGCTCGGCCGCACGCACGTGGCGGCGGGGCAGCCGGGGCGGGCGGCGGAGGTGTGGCGGCACGCCCTCGCGCTGCTCGAGCAGCAGGGGCGGGGCGAGGAGGCGGACGAGCTGCGCGAACGGCTCGAAGACCAGACTCCCCGGCCGTGATCGCCGGAACGCCGCCTACCTCGGCCTGATCCGGCACGGGACCAGGGAGTCTCACGGGCGCGAGCGACCCCCTGGTCCCGGCAACGTGGTTCCCGCACACAGGAACCACGAGGAGCCGAGAACATGCCCACCATCACCCTGACCCAGCAGACCACCGCGACGCCCGAGGAGTTCGTCGCCGGCCTCACCGACTTCGGCCCGGGCCGCGCGGACCTCTTCCCCAACAGCGCCGACGCCGACCTGCGGGTGCACGACCGGGGCGACACGTTCGCCGACGTCACCGAGGGGTCCGGCGGCATCTGGGAACGTCTGCACTACGACTGGTCCGACCTCGACCGGGTCGTGCTGCGGACCGTCGACTCCAACGTGTGGGGCGGGGGCTCCGGTCACACCTACACGTTCACGAAGCAGGCCGACGGGACGACGCTCGTGCACGCCCGCGTGGTGCGGGAGGGCAAGAACTTCAAGGGCAAGCTGCTCGGGCTCTCGCTCGGCCTGCTCGGGCCGAAGGTGCTCGGCGGAGCCCTGGAGAAGACCGTCCGGGCCATCGAGGCGCGGTCCAGGTAAGGGTGCCCTGACCTGGCGCGGCGGCCGGGAGCTAACGTTGCCCCACGTGAGCATGGTCGTGGAGCAACGCGGGCTCGAGTCCGCACCGCCCGGGCTGGATCCGCGACGGCGGCGCGGATTCGGGCCGGCGGGACTGCTGGTGGTGGCGGCGTCACTGGTGATCGGCACGCGGTCGCTGTCCCTGGCCGAGGTGTGGCAGGGGTGGACGCTGCAGAGTCCGTCGGCTGATCGTCCAGGCACTGCATCGAGGTTCAGCGAAAGGCCTCCCTCGTGACCACGAGCGTGTCCGGCGCGCCGTCGAAGATCCTGCGCACGGCGTCCGGGCGGGAGGCCTCGCGCTGGCTGCTCGACCACTGCCGCACCGCTCCCGCTCTGCCGATCGCCACCGTGGTGGCGACGGTGGCGGGGGCGGTGCTGCAGATCGTCCCCGTGTTCCTGCTCGGCACCGTCGTGGACGGGGTCGTGCAGGGGCGCGACGCGTCGATCCTCTGGTCGATCGGCATCGCGACGGTCGTCTCGGCGCTGGCCGGGGCGGCCATGACCGCGGTCTCGACCTACCTCGTCGGCCGGGTGGGCGCGGACGTGCTGGCGCGCCTGCGGGAAGGCGCGGTCCGCGCGGTCCTCGGGATGCCGAGCGCGCGCATCGAGGAGGTCGGCCGCGGCGACGTGCTCTCGCGCGTCGGCGACGACGTGGCCGTCATCTCCCAGGGTTTCCGCACGGCGATCCCGACGATCTTCTCGGCAGCGGTGCTGGTGGTCATCGCCACGGCGGGCATGTTCGGGCTCGACTGGCGGCTCGGTCTCGCCGGTGCGTGCGCGCTGCCCGCCTACTGGTTCGCGCTGCGGTGGTACCTGCCGCGCTCGCAACCGCTCTACCGCGCCCGTTCCGAAGCCCAGGCCGACCGCGCGCAGGCGTTGATCAGCGGCCTCGACGGAATTGCGACCGTGCGCGCCTATCGGCTCGAAAACGCCTTTCGCGACAAGGTGACCGCGGAATCCTGGCGAGTGCGCAACATCGGCATTGACGTGTTCCACTTCTTCGGCCGGTTCATCGGCCGTGAGAACCGCGCCGAGTTCATCGGACTCGGCCTCATCATCGTCGTCGGCTACTTCCTGGTGACCAACGGACAATCCTCGCTGGGCCAGGTTTCCGTCGCGGCGTTGCTGTTCCACAAGTTGTTCGTGCCGCTCGGCCTGATCATGGCGTTCTTCGACGAGGCGCAGAAATCCGGTGCCGGGCTGACGCGACTGGTCGGCGTCACGACGGAGTCCGGCGGCGACGAGCTCGTGCGTAGCGCGGTGGCCGTCGACGCGGACGCCCGGCCGCTCCCGGTGTCGGTGCGCGGGCTCTCCTTCCGCTACCCCGAGTCCGAGCACGACGTGCTGCGCGACGTCGACCTGGAGATCCCCGCCGGGACGTCGCTGGCTCTGGTCGGCGCGACCGGCGCGGGCAAGACGACGCTGGCGGCGCTGGTCGCCGGGACCGGCACGCCGCTGACCGGATCCGTGCACGTTGGCGACACCGACCTCGCCGAACTGGACGAGGCAGGTGCCCGCGCGCTGGTCAGCATCCTGACCCAGGAGGCGCACGTGTTCGCCGGCCCGCTGGCCGAGGACCTCCGCCTCGCCGCACCGGACGCGACCGACGACGAGCTGATGGACGCGTTGCGGACCGTCGGCGCGGCCTCCTGGGTCGAGGCGCTGCCGCGGGGCCTGCGGACCGAGGTCGGCGAAGGTGGCGAACGACTCGACGCGACCAAGATCGCCCAGATCGCGCTGGCCCGGCTGGTGCTCGGCCGCTCCCCCGTCGTCGTGCTGGACGAGTCGACGGCCGAGGCGGGCAGCCAGGGAGCCGCCGCGCTGGAACGAGCCGCGCTCGCGGCCTGCCGGGGCCGCACCACGTTGCTGGTCGCGCACCGCCTGACGCAGGCCATCGCCGCGGACCGGATCGCCGTGCTGGACGCGGGCAGGGTGCTGGAACAGGGCACTCACGAAGAACTCGTGGCGCGTGACGGCCGTTATGCCGCCCTGTGGGCCGCTTGGCGCTTCGGAACCGCGAACACTTAGCCGGCCACCCCGACCTGCCGTCCCTCTCCACCACCGAACCGATTGCGCGCCACGTTGACGAACACCGAAGTCCGCACCGGCAAGGAGATCCTGCGGATCACCTTGCGCCGCAACCGAGGCGCCATGACGGCCGGCACCCTGCTGCTGGGGTGCTACCAGGCCGCCGAGACAGCCGTGCCGATCCTGCTCGGCGTGATCGTCGAGTACGCGTTGCGCGGCGGGCGGCTCAGCTCACTCGGGCTCGCGTTGCTCGCGCTCGGACTGGTCATGGCCACGGTGTCGTACTCGTGGCGGTTCGGCATGCGGATCCTGCAGAAGGCGAACACGACCGAGGCGCACCGGTGGCGGGTCGAGGTCGCGGACCGCGGCCTGCAGCCGGTGGCGCGCGAGGTCGACCTGAAGTCCGGCGAGGTGCTCACCATCGCCACCGAGGACGCCGACCAGACCTCGGACATCATCGAGGTGGTGCCGCTGCTGATCAGCTCGCTGGTCTCGGTGGTGATCACGGGTGTCGTGCTGGCGGTGATCAGCGTGCCCCTGGGTGTGCTGGTGTTCGTCGGCACGGCGGCGATCCTCAGCGTGCTGAGCCTGATGTCGCGGCGGATCGGCGCGAACACCCGGGCGCAGCAGGAGAAGGTCGCGCGGGCCGGGGCGAAGGTGTCCGACCTGATCGCGGGACTGCGGCCGCTGCACGGGTTCGGCGGCAGCTACGCGGCCTTCCAGGCCTACCGCCGGGTGAGCACGGAGGCGAGGCAGCAGTCGATCGTCGTGGCGCGGGTGAACGGCGTCTACGCGGGCCTGGGGCTGGCGCTGAACTCCGTGCTGGCGGCCGCGGTGACGTTGTGGGCGGGCTTGCTGACGTTCCGGGGCGAGATCACCCTCGGTCAGCTCGTGATGGTGGTCGGGCTCGCGCAGTTCCTGATCGAGCCGCTGAAGCTGTTCTCGGAGATGCCCAAGTACGTGATGATCGCGCGGGCCTCCGCCGAACGGATGGCGCTGGTGCTGGCCGCGCCCCCGCGGATGACGCCGGGTGTGGAGGAGGTCGTGGCGAAGAGCGGGCTCGAGGTCGCCGGTGTCACGCACGGAACGTTGCGGGACCTGACGTTCTCGGTGCGGCCGGGTGAGCTCGTGGCCGTTGCCGCGTATCAACCCCAGGCCGCCGCCGAACTGGTCGCGGTGCTGTCCGTCGAGGTACCACCGGCCTCGTACTCGGGCGTCGTCCGGGTGGGCGAGCAGGAGGTCGCGTCGCTGACGATCGAGAGCGTGCGCACCCACCTGCTGGTCAACCCGTCGCACCACGAGGTGTTCGCGGGAACGTTGCGGGACAACGTCGATCCGTCGGGTACCAGCACGCTGGTGGACGAGGCCGTGTCCGCCGCGATGCTGACCGACGTGGTGGCGCTGCACTCCGACGGCCTCGACTACGCCGTGCGCGACCGCGGCGCGAACCTGTCAGGCGGGCAGCGGCAGCGGTTGTCGCTGGCACGGGCGCTGGCCGCGAACCCGGAGATCCTGGTGCTGCACGACCCGACGACGGCCGTCGACGCGGTGACCGAGCAGCTCATCGCCCGCAACATCACCACGTTGCGGCGCGGCCGGACGACGATCGTGATCACCAGCAGCCCGGCGCTGCTCGACGTGGCCGACCGGGTGATCGTGCTGGACGGCGGCGCGGTCACCTCCGAGGGCACGCATCGCGACCTGCTCGGGCGTGACTCCTCCTACCAGCTGGCGGTGGCCCGATGACGATGTCCGGGTGGCGGCGGGCCGGCGGCACGCGCTAGTGCGCGACGTCGCTGCGCTGCCGGGTCAGGTTCCAGCTGGCCAGCAGGCGCAGGTTCCGCTCGGACGGCGACCCCGGCTCGACCGTGTGCAGCGCGATCGACATGTCCGATCCCGCGAACCACGCGAAACTCGCTGCTGTGGAGCAGTTCTCGAAGCCGGCGGCCGAGGCAGGTGCCCCGCTGCCGACACTCGCGACGGCGTTCGTGCCCGCGCACCCCGCGGAAGTCGGTGGTCATCGGCGCGAGCAAGCCGCACCACCTGACCGACCTGCTCGCCCACCCGCACTTCCGGGCCGGCGACGACCTGCTCGACCGGATCGACGAGATCGTTCCGCCCGGTACCGACGTGCGGCAGAACGACGCCTTCATCCTGACGCCGGTCATCCAGGACGAGCGGTGGCGGCGGAGGTGATCGCCTGGCGGTCGGCCAGCCGGTCCGGCAGGCTGGGCGCCATGCCCACACCTCCGGTGATCTCGGTGATGCTGATCGTTCCGGACGCCGCAGCGGCGGTCGCCTGGTACGAGACCGCTCTGGGTGCCACGACGCTGTGGAACCTCGGTGGCGTCGCCGGTCTGGAGATCGGTGGCGCCGCGTTCTTCGTCCACGAGGTCAATCCCGACAACCCGGCGGAGTCCAGCCCTGGTGGCGTCACCAGCGTGCGGGTCGAGCTGTTCACCGACGACCCCGACGGCGTTGTAGCCCGTGCCGTGGCCGCGGGTGCGTCCGGGTCCGACGTGGTGAGCCACGAGATGCCGTGGGGCACGCACCGGCAGGGTGGCTTCACCGATCCGTTCGGGCACAAGTGGTCCGTGGGCGACCGGTCACCCCTCGGCTGACTCGAGCGGCCACACCTCGACCACCCCGTGCGCCACCGCGCACGGCGTCCCGGCCACCATGCGCACAGCCTCCTCCACCGACTCCGCCTCGATGATCGCGAACCCCGCGACCGGCAGGTCGGACCGGAGAAACGCCCCTTCCTCCACGGTCGTGCCGGCACCGCCCGTGTTGCGCACCCGCACAGGCGCCCCGGCGACGCCCATCTCCACCCCGGCTGCCCGCAGCCGTGCGTCGTGGGCGTGCGCCTCGTCGCGGACGGCCTGATCCGTGGCGTCGTAACCCGCACGCTCTCCGTAGCCGATCGTCACGAACTTCATCTCGAACCTCCTCTGTCGGTTCCTTCAGCCATACCGACTCTCGATTCGTCCGAAACTCATCGGCGCGTTCACCGAGAGTTCACCTCGCGCTCGCTTCCACGCGCCTGGAAAACACGTCGAAGTGACGAAGGATCTGGTCCTCGACAGGGTTTTCGGCAGAGGTGGACAGTGAAGAGAACGCTCGGCATCGGGCTCGCGGTGGTGCTCCTGGCAGGTGTGGTGACCGCGATCGTCCTGGGGCAGGGCGACGGACCGGCTCAGCTCCGGACCGTGCGCGGGGTGATCGGCTCGGAGAAGCTCGCCTTCTTCGCCGACCAGCGGGTGAAGGACGTGTTCGCGCGGCACGGGCTGAAGGTCGAGGTGGACCCGGCCGGTTCGCGGCAGATCGCGACGGCCACCGACCTGACCCCGTACGACTTCGCGTTCCCGTCCAGCGCACCGGCGGCGGAGAAGATCCAGCGCGACCGCAAGGCCGCGCGGACGTACGCGCCGTTCTCGTCGCCGATGGTGATCGCCACGTTCGACCCGATCCTCGACCTGCTGACGAAGGCGGGCGTGGTCAAGTCCGGGCCGGGCTACCCGACGTTCGACGTGCAGGTTTACCTGGAGCTCGCGGCCAAGGGCACGCGGTGGGACCAGCTGCCGGGCAACACGGCCTATCCCGCGCGCAAGAACCTGCTCGTCACCACCACCGATCCGCGTGACTCGAACTCGGCGGCGATGTACCTGGCGATCACGTCGTTCGTCGCGGGCGACGGGGTCGTCACCACGCCGGACGCCGAGGCGAAGGTGCTGCCGGCGGTCTCGAGGTTGTTCCTGGACCAGGGATACACGCAGAGCAGCACCGAGGGGCCGTTCGAGGACTACCTGTCCGCGGGCATGGGCAAGACGCCGCTGGTGCTGGCGTACGAGGCGCAGTTCGTGGACCGGGTGGTGCGGGGCGACTCGTCGGTGCGGCCCGACATGAAGCTGCTCTACCCCGCGCCGACCGTGCTGTCCAAGCACACGCTGGTGCCGTTGCGCGAAGCCGGCGACCAGGTCGGGCAGCTGCTGCAGAGCGACGCCGAGCTCGGCAGGCTCGCGGCGACGTTCGGCTTCCGCACCGCCGACCCCAAGTACTTCGACGACATAGTCGAGGAGAAGAACCTGACCGTGCCGCGGACGATCGTGGACGTCGTCGAACCGCCCGCGCACGAGACGCTGGAGCGGATGCTCGAGGCGATCGCGAAGCAGTACTGACATGACCGACTTCGTGCTCACGCCACCGGATCCCGTCGAGCCCGTGCCGGTCGACCGCGCCGCCGGGCTCATCCCCGTCGCGGACAGAGCGGAGCTGTCCGCACGCGCTGAGGAGTTCGTCGCGGCATTGGGTGCCGTCGACCCGCAGTCGCCGGACTTCAGCCGGATCGTCGACGACGCGCTGGTGCTCGGCGAGGCCGAGATGCGGGTGGCCGCGCAGATCGCGGGCCGGTTGCTCGACCGCACGCTCGCGTCCGTCTCGTCACCGCACGGGGCGCAGGTCTCGACGAGCCTGAGTGACCTGCGGCGGTCCGTGCGCGAGCTCGATCCGCAGGACCTGAGCAAGCTCACCGGCCGCAAGATCCTCGGGTTCCTCCCCGGCGGCAACGCGGCTCGCGGACTCCTGGCCAGGTTGCGCGCCGCCGACGAGCCGGTCAACCGGATCGTGCTCAGGCTGCGGTCCGGCCAGGACGCCCTGAAACGCGACAACGCCGCCATCAAGGGCGAGCGGCAGCGGTTGTGGGACCTGATGTCCCGGCTCTCGCGGGACGCCGCCCTCGCCGCCGAGATGGACGAGGCCGTCGCACGCCAGGTCGCGATCCTGGACCTGGCCGAACCCGCCCGCGCCCAGGCGTTGCGCGCCGACGTGCTCTTCGGGCTGCGGCAACGGCATCAGGACCTGCTGACCCAGCTCGCCGTGTGCGCGCAGGGGTACCTGGCGCTGGACGTGGTGCGCCGCAACAACGACGAGCTGATCAAGGGCATCGAACGGGCGGTCAGCACGACCGTCACGGCGTTGCGGATCGGCGTGGTGGTCGCGGCGGCACTGGCCGGGCAGCGCGAGGTGATCGACCAGGTCGACGCCGTGCGCGGCCTGACCGACTCGGTCCTGAAGTCCACCGCGGCGCTGATGTCGTTGCAGGGCCAGGACGTCCACCGCATCGCGTCCACCCCGGCCGTCGGGGTCGAGGCGGTGCGGACCTCGTTCGACCAGATCTACGCGGCGATCGACGCGATCGACACGTTCAAGGCGCGCGCGGCCGACTCGATGTCGAGCACGGTGTCCGCGCTGGACGCCGAGATCCGCCGCGCCCACGACCACCTGAGCCGCGTGCGCGAGACCGGGGACCAGGCGTGAGCCGCCCGGCACCGCTGCCGCACCGAGGAGCCCGCATGATCCGCCGTCTCGTCCCCGCGGCCGCCGTCCTGGCGCTGCTGGCGGGATGTTCCGACTCCGCCGACCCGGACAGACCCGTCGGCGACGCCACCCCCGGCACCCTCCGCGTCCTCGCGGGCAGCGAACTGGCCGACCTCCAGCCGATCCTCGACGAGGCCGCCCGTGCCACCGGTGTCTCCGTGAAGTTCAGCTTCACCGGCACCGTCGAGGGCGCCGAGAAGGTCGCGAGCGGTGCCGCCGAACAGGGTTTCGACGCCGTCTGGTTCTCCTCCAACCGCTACCTCGAACTCGTGCCGGAGGCCCAGAAGCGCCTCGGCACGCCGACGAAGGTGATGTCCTCCCCCGTCGTGCTCGGGTTGCCCGCCGCGAAGGTGCGGGAACTGGGCTGGGACGGCAAGCGCGTGGGCTGGGCGGAGATCGCCGAGGCCGCGGGCGCGCGGAAGTTCACCTACGGCATGACAGACCCGTCCGCCTCCAACTCCGGCTTCTCCGCGCTGGTCGGCGTCGCGGCGGCGCTGTCCGGGTCGGGCTCGGCCCTCGACGCGGGCAGCATCAACGCGGTCGCGCCGCAGCTCGAGAAGTTCTTCTCGGCCCAGACCCTGTCCGCCGGCTCGTCCGGCTGGCTCTCGGAGGCCTACACCCGGCGCGCCAAGGGAGAGGACCCCGGCGCCACCGTGGACGGTCTGATCAACTACGAGTCGGTGCTGCTGTCATCGCCCGAACCGCTGACGCTGGTCTACCCGAGCGATGGCGTGGTGACCGCGGACTACCCGCTCACGCTGCTCACGTCGGCGTCCCCGGAAGCCCGTGAGGCGCACCAGAAGCTCTCCGACCACCTCCGGAGCGCGGACGTCCAGCGCAAGATCATGGAGACCACGCGCCGTCGTCCCGCCTTGCCCCAGGTGCAGCTGGACGGCGAGTTCGCCACCAAGGACCTGGTGGAGCTCCCGTTCCCCGGCAGCCAGTCCGCTGTGGACGGTCTGATCACCACGTACTTCGACCGGCTGCGCCGCCCGTCCCGCACGCTCTACGTGCTCGACACGTCCGGCTCGATGCAGGGCGACCGCATCGACGGCCTGCGCCAGGCCCTGACGGGGCTGACCGGCGCCGACTCCTCGCTCGCGGGCAGGTTCAGCCGGTTCCACGGCCGCGAGCAGGTCACGTTGCTGCCGTTCAGCAGCAGCGCGCGACCACCGTTGCAGTACGAGGTGCCGCAGGACAACGCGCAGGCCGTGCTCGACCAGATCCGCACCACCGCCACGTCCCTCGACGCGGCCGGTGGCACGGCGATCTACAGCAGCCTGCGCGGTGGTTACGACGTGCTGCGCCGGCAGATCGACGCCGATCCCGACCGGTTCACGTCGATCGTGCTGATGACCGACGGCGAGAACACCGGCAGCGAGGACGTGACCGACTTCCAGCTGTTCCACCAGGGTCTCCCGCCGAACCTGAGGGGCGTCCCGATCTTCCCGGTGCTGTTCGGCGAGAGCGCCACGGCCGAGATGGAACAGGTGGCGAAGATGAGCGGCGGCAAGGTGTTCGACGCCCGCGGCCGTTCGCTTTCGGCCGCCTTCAAGGAGATCCGTGGCTATCAGTAGGTACCTGGGCTCGTGGAGGAACCTGGCGGGGTGCGTCGGCGGCCTGGCCGGCCTGGGGCTGCACTTCGCCGGGCTCGCCGGGTCGTACTGGGTCGCCGTCGTGATCGGCCTCTACGGCGTGGGCGCACTGGCCGCGCCGCCCGAGCGGATCACGCTGGTGACCGACCCCGAGGAGGAGGCCGGCGCACTGCGGTCGGAACTGGACGCGCTGGTCGGACGGGTGCGGGGCCTGAAGGTGCCCGACGAGGTGGCGCCGAGGATCGCGGAGATCGCCGAGGTCCTGCGCGGCATGCTGGACCGCCCCCGCGAGCTGCGCGCCGACCCCGACACCCTGCACGCCGTCACGAGGCTCGTCGGCACGGACCTGCCGCTGTCCGTCCAGACCTACCTCAACCTGCCGTGGTGGTACGCCGCAGCACGGGGTTCGGGCGCGGAACTGGTGCGACAGCTGGACCTGCTGCACGCCGACGCCGTCCGGACCGCCGAACGGTTCCACGCGGGCGACGCGCAACGGCAGTCCGACCACACCCGTTACCTGGAGGACCGCGAGTAGAACAGCGGCTGATCATGCTGTCCGGGCGGGCCGCCGTCACGGTGCCCGGCGGCGAACGGCGGGAGTTCGGGCCGGGTTCGCTGCCGTCCTTCGAGGACACGACAGGCGAAGGTCACCTGTCGGCACCGCTGACGGACGACCTGTCGTACGCCATGTTTCCGCGTCAGGCCTGATGGCCCCGCGCGGCCGAGAGGTCCCGCGCCGCACCGGCCACGATCCGCCCCAGCTCGTCGAGCTGCGCGGCGGTCGGCAGCGGCGTGCACCCCGGCTGGGACAGCGCGGTCAAGGCCGTGGTCGCCACCGCCGACGTCTTCACGCCGTCCGCCGACACCGAGGTGTCCGAGGCGATCGCGCGTGAACACGCTCTCATCACGGACCACACCGATCCGCACGCCTGCACGCATAAATGCGTGTCGACCGCGTATGTGGCGGTCGGCGCCCTCCGCTAGGTTTCCCCAGTCCTGGCTGGGAAAGTGCATTCGAGGGTGAAGCTGTGCGGTTGCCGGAGTCGGCGTTCGAACAGGCGAGACTGGGGTCTGGGCAGATCTTCGCGGTCACCCGGCCACCGGGCGCCGAACGGACGCGGCAGCTGGTCCGGGCGACGGAACTGGCCCGCGCGCACGGGTTCGCCGTCACGTGGGTCGGGTGCCGCGCGGACGCCCCGCCGTACTGGCCGTGGCACGCGATCCTCGCCGGACTGGGCGGGGACGCGTCGGCGCTCGACGGCGAGCCCGACGTGTGCGCGCAGGAGATCGTGGACGCTCTCGCGGAGATCCCCGCGCTGATCCTGATCGACGACGTCGAGCTGGCCGGCGAGGACGCGTTCGAGCTCACCCGGTCGGTGGCCGCACGCGTCCACGAGTTGCCCGTGGTCCTCGTCGTCACGTGCGGCGATCCCGGCGAGACGAGGCGTCTCGTCCCGTTCGACGGCGCCGAGCCGGGACGCCTCGTCTCGCGGGCGCACGCCGTCCTGGCCGAGGGCCGGATCACCGAGGCGCGCGACCTGCTGGACCAGGCTGCGCGCGAGGGCGATCCGGAGGCGGCGCTCGGTCTGCCGGGCATGTGGGTCAACAAGTACCGCGGCAGGGCCGACCGGGCGCTGGCGATCGCCCGGATCCGCGAGGCCCTCGCCACCGCCCCGCCCGAACCGTTGCGCACCAGGCTCGCCACTCGGCTCGTGGCCGAGCACGCCTACGACCGGCGCGAGACCGAGAGCGTGCTGGAGGCGTTGGCGCAGGCCAGGAACACGGGCGACCAGCTGACCCTGGCCGAGGCCCTCTCGCTGGCGCACCACGCGTTGTGGTCTCCTGAGCACACCGCCTTCCGGCTGGTGCTGGCCGAGGAGCTGATCTCCGTGGCGTCCGCGGCGGGCCTGGACCTGCTCGCGCTCAGCGGGGTCGGCCGCCGCACGATGGACCTGTTCTGCCTGGGCGACCCGCACGCGGAACGGTCGCAGGCCGAGCTGGCCCGGCGCGCGTCCGGCTATCCGGCCCTGCTGTTCTTCCACGCCGCGATGGACGTGATGCGCACGATCCGCGCGGGACGGTTCGAGGAGGCCGAGCAGAAGTCCCTGGCCTGCCTGCGGATCGGGATGGAGGCGGGCGACGTGGACGCGGAGACGTTCCACAGCACGCACCTGTTCGCGATCCGGTGGCTGCAGGGGCGCGGCGGTGAGCTGGTCGACCTCGCCGAGCAGGTGACGCACTCCCCCACGCTGCCGGACCTGGAGTTCAGCTTCGAGGCGGCACTGGCGTTGCTGGCAATCGAAGCAGGCCAACGGGATCGCGCACGGTCGGCGTTGCACCGGATGACCATCAACGGCCTCACGGCCGTCCCGCTGTCGAGCACCTGGATAACGTGCATGTTCTGCGTGGTGCACGTGGCCGCGGCGCTGGGCGAGGCGGACATCGCCCGCGAGGCCTACCGCCTGCTCGAACCGTTCGCCGCGCTGCCCGTCGTGCCGGCGACCGCGATCGTCTGCTTCGGCTCGGCGGAACTCCTGCTGGGCATCGCCGCCACGACGTTCGGCGACCCCGTCCTGGCCACCGACCATCTCGAACGCGCCGTCACCACGAACATCCGCCTCGGCAACCTGCCGATGACCGCCTACGCCCGTGCCACCCTCGCCCAGACCGTCGGTGGCGAACGGGGCAGGGCGTTGTTCGACGTCGCGATCAACGACGCGAACGCGATCGGCATGACCGCCCGCGCCGCGACGTGGGCACAGGCCCGCGACGGCCTGGCGGGCCGCATCCTGATCCGCAGGGAGAACGTGTGGTGGGTCGTCTCCCACCACGGCAGGGAGACGCGCGTCGAGGACCTGGTGGGCATGCGCTACCTGGCCCGGCTGGTGGCCGATCCCGGCACCGAGATCCCCGCGCTGGAACTGGTGGGCGGCGAGGACAGCGGCAACCAGCCGGTGCTCGACCCCGTCGCCCGCGCCGCCTACCTGACCCGCATCCGCGACCTCCGCGCCCAACTCGACGACAACCCCACACCACGCCTGGAAGCCGAGCTCGAAGCGCTGCTCGGCCACCTGGAACGCGAGACCGGCATGGGCGGCCGGGCGCGCAACTTCGCCGGCCCGGCCGAACGGGCCAGGACCGCGGTGCGCAAGGCGATCCGCCGAGCCATCGACACCATCGCCGCGACCGAGCAGCCCACCGCGGACGCGTTGCGCGACGCCGTGACGACGGGCTACCGCTGTTCGTACAAGCCCGGCTGATCTTGACCACCGCACGGCCGCCGGTTCGCCACCGCGGACCGGCAGAGTCGCGGCCAGGGGAGATCCGGTTCGGACCGGGTCGTGGCACGCACCCCCCAGGGCGAGCCACGACCCGCCCCTGGTGAGTGCGCCCGAGGGGGACGCACTGACCGGACAACGGGAAGCGCCGCGGCTCGCACCCCCGACACGGGTCGCGGCGTTCCCCGTCGGGCGGGTACCGCTGCCGCGGCTCGCGGGGCCGGCAAGCCGGCACCGCCGCTCCCCTACCCCGCCAGCACAGCCGCCTCCCTCCGGCGCAACCCGGACCCGGGCTCCATCCCGAACTCCTCCACCAGCAGAGCCCGCACCCGCCGATACGTCCGCAAGGCGTCGCCGGCCCGCCCCGCCCGCTGCTGAGCCTCCATCAGCAACTCCCACAACGACTCCCGCAACGGGTACAGCGCCACCAGCCGCTCCAGCTGTGCGATCGCCTCGGCGAACCGCCCGTCCAGGCACAGCCCGGCCGCGTGGTTCTCCTCCGCGAACGCCAGCGCCTCCCGCAGCCGCGCGATCTCCGCGCCCGCCCACCCCTGCACCGGGCAGTCCGCCAGCGGATCACCGCGGTGCAGCGCCAGCGCCTCCGCATGTCGGCCGCACCGCAGGTGTTCGTCGAACTCCTCGACGTCGACGACGACCTGTGTGACGTCGAGCAGGTAGCCGGGTTCGCGGGTCAGCACCACGCCGTCCGCGCCGGCCAGCTCCAGCGCCCGGCGGACCTTCGCCACGTGCCCCTGCAGCGTCTTGGTGCCCGTGGGCGGCACTTCCTCGCCCCACAGGCCGTCGACCAGCGCCGATCTCGACACCAGACGGCCGGTTCTCAACGCCAGCAACGCGAACACGGCCCTCCGCCGCGCCCCGGTGAAGTGCACCGGCCCGTTCGGTCCGCGCACTTCCAGCGGCCCGAGGAGCCGCACCTCGATCTTCATCACCATTCCCCTCCCCTTGGACACAAGTAGAGGCGTGCCACGGGTGTGCCGCGCGGCGTCACATAACGCCGAGGTAACCGAACGGAAACAGAACGACATACCGACCGACCACTTGGTCGGCACAGCTGGTGTCCTCGAAGGCATGGACATCGACACGGCGATCGCCCGGCTGGACCTGGCCCGGAAGGTCCGGCTGCTGACCGGGTCCGCGCTGTTCGCGCTGCACCCCGAGCCGGAGATCGGGCTGGCGTCGCTGAAGCTGTCCGACGGCCCGACCGGTGTCCGCGGTGCCGAGCTGCGGGGCGGCACGATCGCGTGCGTGCTGCCGAACGCGACGCTGCTCGCCCAGCACTGGGACACGGCACTGGCGCGCGAGGTCGGCGAGGTGCTGGCGGACGAGGCGGCGGCGCAGCAGGTCCACGTCGTGCTCGGCCCGACGATCAACCTGCACCGCACGGCGCTCGGCGGCCGGCTGTTCGAGGCCTACAGCGAGGATCCGCTGCTCACCGGACTGATCGCGGCCGCCTACGTGCGGGGCCTGCAGGACAAGGGGATCGCGGCGACGCCGAAGCACTACGTCGCCAACGAGTCCGAGACCGAACGACGCACCGCGAGCATGGTGGTCGACGAGAAGACCTTGCGCGAGGTCTACCTGCTGCCGTTCGAGATCGTGGTCGAGGACTCGGCACCGTGGGCGATCATGGCCGCCTACAACAACGTCAACGGCGTTCCGGCGACCGAGCACACCGAGCTGGTCGAGGGCGTGCTGAAGGGCGAGTGGGGGTTCGACGGGCTCGTCATGTCGGACTGGTTCGCCACGAAGTCCACCGCCGAGAGCGCGAACGGCGGCCTCGACCTCGCGATGCCCGGACCTGGCGGCCCCTGGGAGGACAAGCTGGTCGCGGCCGTCCAGGCGGGCGAGGTCGCCGAGTCCACCATCGACGACCACCTGGCCCGGTTGCTGCTCCTCGCGTCCCGGACGGGAGCGTTCCCCGAGCGGACCTGGCCGCAGGACGTGCCCGCACCCGACAGCCCGGCGCGACGCGAGCAGCTGCGGAGGTTCGCGGCGGGCGGCATGGCCGTGCTGAAGAACTCCGGGGTCCTCCCCCTGCGGCCTTCCGGCGTCGCCCTGATCGGTCGCCACGCGATCGACACGGTGGCGCAGGGCGGCGGTTCGGCGGGTGTGCGGCCACCGCACGTCGTCAGCATCGCGGACGGCCTGACCTCGCGCCTGGGCGATGTGGTGTCCGTTGTGGACGGTGTGGAGGTCCGGCTCCGGTACGCCGCCCCCGGACCCGGCGTGCTGACGAACATCCGCGCCACGACGTACGACGCGGACGGTGAGGTGCTCGCGTCGCGGGACATGGAGATCGCCGAGCTCGCGGCGTACGGCGGCTGGGCGCAGGGTGCCGCGTCGATCGAGGTCTCCGGCGAGGTCGTGCTGGACGAGCCGACGCGCGTGCTCGTCGGCGTGCGCGGGTTCGGCGACTGGACGATCGACGTCGCCGGACGGCAGCACGCCGCGCTTCTGGCCTGGGCCGACGGCATTGTCGAGGAGGCGCTGCTCAAGCCGCCGCACTGGACGGCCGAGGTGCTGCTGTCGCCGGGTGACCGGATCACGGCGCGCGTGCGCGAGGCCAGCGCGCTGGTCGGCCTGATCACCCGGCCGGTCCCCCGCGCTCCCGCCGACGCGATCGGTGCCGCGGTGCGGGCCGCCCGCGAGGCGGACGTGGCGGTCGTGGTCGTCGGGCTCACCGAGGAGCAGGAGACCGAGGGCTTCGACAAGACCACGCTCGCGTTGCCCGGCGAGCAGGACGCACTGGTCGCGGCAGTCGCAGCGGCCGCGAAACGCACCGTCGTCGTGGTGAACGCCGCGACACCGGTGCTCATGCCGTGGCTCGCGCAGGTCGACGCCGTGCTGTGGGCGGGACTGCCCGGCCAGGAGGCGGGCGACGCCGTGGCCGCCGCGTTGCTCGGGGACGTCGAACCGGCCGGGCGCCTGGTCACGACCTTCCCGCGCGCCGACGCCGACGCGTTGCCCCTGATCCCGGCAGACGGCGAACTGGTGTACGCCGAGGGAAGCGCTTTCGGCTACCGGGCGGAGACCGAGCCGTTGTTCTGGTTCGGCCACGGCCTCGGCTACACGACCTGGGAGTACGGCACGGCCACGCGGACCTCCGACACGGTGTCGGTCGAGATCACCAACACCGGCGACCGGGCCGGCAAGGAGGTCGTCCAGGTCTACCTGCGGCCGCGAGACGAGACGGTCCGTCTCATCGGCTGGTCGACCGTCGAGGTCCCCGCGGGCGAGACCGTGCGCGTCGAGGTCGAGTGCGACCCGCGAGCGCAGCGGGCGTGGTCGGACGGCTGGCACCCGGTCACCGGTGACGTGCTGATCGCCCGCGGGCTCGGCGACGTCCGCGTTACCCTGCCCGCTGATCAGGAGTGAGGTGACGCGGTGTCGGTCCCGCCGAGGTATAGGACCAGGTCGCGGGTGGACGTCTCCGGTGAGGAGTCGCGGGCCAGAGCGGTGGCCGTCGCGACGGAGCTGTTCGCGCTGACGGGCTTCAAGGGGACGTCGGTCGCGGCGGTGGCGGCGAGGACCGGGCTCTCGCAGTCCGGGCTGCTGCACCACTTCCCCAGCAAGGCGGCCCTGCTGACGGCCGTGCTGGAGGAACGCGACCGGCAGGACGGCGACTTCCTGGCCGGCAGCGGCGGTCCGCCGCTGGGCTGGGCCGCGTTCGACGCGCTGGCCGCCCTGATCGCGCGCAACTCGACCCGCCCGCACCTGGTCGGCCTGTTCGTACGACTGGCCGCCGAGGCCACCGAACCGGACCACCCCGCGCACGCGTGGGTGCACGAGCACTACCGCGGGCTGAGGCGGTGGCTGACCGAAGCGGTGCGCGAAGGTCAGGAACGAGGGGAGATCGCCGGGGACGCCCCGGTCGACTCGGTGGTGCGCACGACGATCGCGGTGATCGACGGGTTGCAGCAGCAGTGGCTGCTCCAACCGGACGCGGTCTCGATGACGGCCGAGTTCGAGGTGTACGCCCAGGTTCTGCGCGCCCGCTGGGGGCGCTGAGGTCGCAAGGTGGTGGCCCGGAAATCAGTCTGGGGGACCCGTCCGGGCCACCGGTCTTGCGAAAGGTGGCCGACGTGCGCGGTGACTTTCACACGCCGGCCGGGTTCTGGGGGAACCAGATCCGGCAACTGCGCCGACCCCCACTCCCGGTGAGTTTCTCGGGCCTGCGGCGCAGGTACCGGATCTGGACACAAAGATGACAGGGGGCGTGCACAGATTTCGCCCAGGGCGCGCACAGACCGTCGGGAAGTGCGCGAGTATGGCTGTGCACCCAATGCCTGGATCATCGAGGAGCGATCAACCTGTGGAGTTCCTGCTGCTCGGCTCGCTGGCGGTACGGCGGACGGGCACATTGCTGGACCTGGGCGGACCCCGGCAACGCGCGGTGCTCACCATGCTGTTGTTGCACGCCAACGAGGCGGTCAGCGTCGCACAGCTGACGGAGGCGGTGTGGGACTCGCCTCCGGTGTCACCCGAGTCGAACCTCCGCACGTACGTCGCGGGGCTGCGCAAGGTGCTCGGTGACCGGCTCAAGACCCGTGCGGGCCACGGCTACCAGCTCGTGGTCGAACCGGGTGAGCTGGACCTGGACTCGTTCGACCAGCTCGTGCGCGACGGCGAGGCCGCGCTGTCGGACGGGGACACGGAGGCCGCGGCCGACCTGTTCGGCCAGGCGCTGGCCTGGTGGCACGGCATCCCGACGGCCGAGCTGAACGCGGGACCGTTGCTGCGCGCGGAGTTCACCCGCATCCAGGAACGCAGGCTCACGGCCGTCGAGCGGTTCGCCAAGGCCTCGCTCGAGCTGGGCCGGTTCGACGACGTGATCGACCGGCTGCGGCGGGAGACGGCACTGCACCCGTTGCGCGAGGAGCTCTGGGCGCAGCTGATGCTGGCGCTCGACCGCTCCGGCCGGCGCGGCGAGGCCCTGGAGACCTACGCGGCGGCCCGCAGGCACATGATCGAGCAGGTCGGAGTCGAGCCCGGAGCGCGGTTGCGCCAGCTGCAGCAGGTGATCCTCGAAAGCCGGGTGCCCTCGCCCGCGGCTTTGAACGCGCACCGCCAGCTGCCGATGGACATCGCCGAGTTCACCGGGCGCGAGTCCGAGCTGCGCAAGCTGTGCGAGCCGGGACCGCAGACCACCGTCGTGATCTCCGCGATCGAAGGCATGGCCGGGGTCGGCAAGACGAAGCTGGCCGTGAGAGCGGCCCATCGGCTCGTTCAGCGTTACCCGGATGTGCAACTGTGGGCCGATTTGCACGGCTTCGACACCGAGGAGCTGCCGGCGGAGCCGTCCGCGGTGCTGGAGAGCTTCCTGCGGCTGCTCGGCGTGCCCGGCGCGCAGATCCCGGAGTCGCTGGAGGAACGGGCGGCGCTCTACCGCGACCGGCTGACTGGCAAGAAGGCGTTGGTGCTGCTCGACAACGCCGCCGGTGAGGACCAGGTGCTGCCGTTGCTGCCCGGCAGTCCCACGTGCATGGTGCTGATCACGAGCCGTCGCACGCTGCTGCGGCTCGACGGCGTGCGGTCGGTCTTCCTCGACGTCTTCACACCGGACGAGGCGCTGGCGCTGCTCGCCCGCATCGCCGGCGAGGACCGGGTGAGGGCCGATCGTGAGGCCGCGGAACGGGTCGCGGAGCTGTGCGGGCACCTGCCGATCGCCGTCGCGCTCGCCGCTAAACGCCTGGCCCGCCGTCCACAGTGGACGACGCGGGACCTGGTGGACCGGCTCGAACGGGGAGGCGGCCTCGGTACCCGGGGCGTGTTCGACCTCTCGTACCAGGCGTTGCCCGACAACCAGAGGCGTCTGTTTCGACTCCTGGGACTCCACCCCGGGGAGGACGTCACCGCCGACTCGGCCGCCGCGCTCGCCGGGCTGACCGCGTACGAGGCGGGCGACCTGCTGGAGACGCTGCTCGACGAACACCTGCTGCAGCAGCACACCCCCGGCCGCTACAGCCTGCACGACCTGCTGCGCGCGTACGCCGTCGAGCAGGTCATGGCCGCCGAGCCACCGCCGGCCCGCGCGTTGGCACGCCGCCGCGTCCTCGACTGGTACGTGCACACGTCGTGGCGCGGCGCGCAGCAGCTCAACCCGCAACGGAAGCTGGAGATCAGCCCGGCGGACCCGGCCGTGCACCCGCGCGAGTTCGCGGACCGGGACGCGGCGCTGCTGTGGTGCGACACCGAACGCGCGAACCTGGTCGCCGCGGTCCGCGACGCCGCCGAGCACGACCTGCCGGAGCAGTCCTGGAGCCTCGCCCAATGCCTGTGGGACTTCTTCAACCTGCGCAAGCACTGGGCGGACTGGATCGACACGCACGGCGTCGCGCTGGCCGCCGCACGTTCGGTCGGTGACCGCAGCGCCGAGGGCCGGATGCTGATCACGCTGGGCATCGCGCTGCGCGAGGTCCGGCGGCACGACGAGTCCGTCGAGTGCAACCGGCAGGCGCTCGCGATCTTCCGCGCGACCGGTGACAAGTCGCGCCAGGTCCCCGCGCTCAACAACCTCGGCATCGTCCACATGACGCAGGGGCGGCCCGAGGACGCGCTGGCGTGCTACGAGCAGTGTGCCGAGCTCGCACGGGAGCTGGGAGATCTGCACACGGAAGCGGTGACGCTGAACAACGTCGCCCTGCTGCACGCCGATGCAGGCCGGTTCGACGTCGCGCTCGCGCGGTACCTGCGGTCGCTGGAGATCCGCCAGGACATCAAGGACCCGTACAGCGAGGCGATCCTGCTCAACAACATCGGCGAGGTGTACCGGGGGTTGCTCGACTTCCCCGAGGCCGTGTCGTTCATCGACCGGGCGCTGGAGACGTTCCGGGCGATCGGCGACCTCTACGGGCAGGCCGAGTCGCTCGACAACCTCGGGCTGGCGCTGGACGGGCTCGGTGACCGCCGAGGCGCCGAGAAGTGCTGGCTGGAGTCGGTGACGCTGTTCGAGGAACTGGGCGAACCCAAGGCCGACGAGGTCCGTTCACGACTCTGAACGTGCGATCAAGCAAAGCGCGATCCGTGCCGTATCGCGCTTGTTCAGTCTGTTTCGAACAGCCCACGGGCGAGTTCACGACAACTGAAGACGTGAGGATACGGCATGAAGGATCTCTCGTTCGACCCTGACGACCTGGAGCTCGGCGACCTGGCGGTCACCTCCCTGCGCGACTCGGTCGCGTTGCCGGAGTCCGGAGCCTCCGGTGGCGCCTCTTCGTGCTCGTGCGGCAGCTCGTCGTGCAGCAGCTGTACCCAGCCTCCCGTCCAGCAGGCATGAGCGATCGCGTGCAGGGAGAGACCGCGCCATACGCACTCGTGCGCCTGGCGGCCCTGCCGCACCCGGACGGCGCTGCGGCGGCAGCGCCGTTCCGGCGGGCGGTGGAGGCGCTCGCGCAGGTCGAGGCCGCCCTGGTGGCGTTGACCGGCCCGGTGGCGGACCTGCTGCACGACAGCGCGGGCACGCACCCCGAGTCGTACCACCGCTCTGTCGTCCTGCCGTTGCGCCGTGACGTCCACAACGGACGGTCACCGCGCCCTTCTCTGCGCGCTGAGGCCGACTCGCTGGTCTCGCGGTTCCCGCAGCTCGGCGAGTGGCTGTCCGCGATGGACGAGCGGGCGGCCCTGTCCGCCGAGGTCGAACGGCTCCTGCCGGACGCGCTGGCCGCCGAACGCGAGGTGCTCGCGTCGTTGTGCGGCACCGAGTCCGTGCGGAAGGCGGCCGTGTTCAGCGGCCGCGACCTGTGGCAGGGCCTCGCGCGGGCGGGCGCCGGGGACAAGCGGTCCCGCAAGGCCGAGCCGACCGTGCTGCGCTACGCCCTGCGCGCGACGTCGAAGACCAGTCCCCTGTCCTGGTACGCGGCGGTCGGCTGGGCCACCTGGTCCCCCGACGCGCCCGCACCCGACTGGGGCACGCCGGTCGCCGTCACGCGGGTCAACCAGGTGTTGCTGTCGCGGCTGACCGCGGCCCTGCTCGCCGATCGCACGCACCTCTTCGACCACCCGCACCGCCTCGCCCCCGACGTGCACCTCGACGGCGGCCAGATGAAGTTCCGCCGCGACGTACCCGCGCGCGGCCCGTTGCGCGCGTACGTCGGCATCCAGGAGGACGTGGAGCTGGCGTCGAGCGCGCCACTGCAGTTCCTGGTCGGCCTCACCGGCGCCAACCCCAAGGGCATCAGCCCCGCCGAGCTCGCCAGCGCGCTCGCGACCAGGCTGCCCGACGGCGAGTCCGACCGCGCGCAGCACTACGTCGCGTTGCTGCTCGACATCAAGCTGCTCGTGCCGGTGCTGCCGGTCGACCCGCAGGATCCCGCCGCCTGTCCCGCACTGGCCTCGTGGCTGCGCGACACCGGACGGGCCGAGCTCGCCGACCGGGTCGTCGCGATCCACCGCGACACCGCGGCGTTCGCGGAGATCGACGCGGCGGGCCGTCCCGCCGCACTCGCCGCCCTGTTCGCGGCGTGGGAGGAGCTGGGCTCCGCCGTCGGGGTCGACCTGGGCGGGCTGACGCCGTTGAGCGAGGACGTCGTGCTGCCCTTGCCGGTGCGGCTCGGCCGGGCGCACGGGTACGACGGTGTGCGGTCGCTGGCCGGGCTGACCCCGTTGCTGATGCTGTTCGACCGGCACCTCGCGATCCGGCGGCACTCGCGCGACCTGTTCGTCACGGCGTTCGGCCGCGGCGGCACCGCCCGCCTCGCCGAGTGCGCGCCGCTGATGCACGAGGCGATGTCCGGCGCGCCGACCGGTGGTCTCGGGGCGAGCCGCGCCCAGGTCGCCGATCTGGTGCGGGACGGCGTGATCACCGACGACGTGGTCTCCGCCGCCGCGGACCTGCTGCCCTCGTGGATGAAGACCAGGCCGGTCTCGTACTCGTTCTTCGCCCAGCCGTCCCCCGACGGCCTCGTGGTGAACCACGTCTACGACGGGTTCGGGCGTTTCCCCGGCCGGTTCCTCGACCTGCTGCCGCCCGAGGCCTACGCGACCGTCCGGGCCACTTTGGACGGTGTGTTCCCGCGCGGGTTCGCGGAGTACCGGCCGGTGCAGGGCTTCAACCCGAACCTGCACCCGCTGCTCGGACGCGCGGAGATCGGCGAGGACCCGCGCTGGGCCGACCACACGCCGGACGCCCTGGAGATCTTCCACGACCAGGAGAACGACGAGCTCCGGCTGCGGCGCCGGGACAGCGGCGCGGTGCTCGACGTGCTGTACCTCGGTTACCTCATGCCGATCTCGCTGCCCGACCGCGCCGCGGCCCTGCACGCCGACCTCTCGTGCGGTGCGGCCGATCTCTCGCCGCTGCAACCCGTCTCGGTGGTCGGAGACGTGCGGGTGGCGGACCGGCTGCGCTACCGCGACGTCGTGCTCGGCCGGCGTTACTGGGACTTCCCCTCGGCCACCTTGGAGGAGGCGTTCGCCTCGGTGGGCGGTGCGACCGCGCTGCGCGCCCGGTACGGCCTGCCGGCGGAGCTGTTCGCGGGCATGGGCGGCGTCATCACGTCCCGCGAGGACTTCGAGGCGCGCGTGAACGGCCCGAAACCGCAGTACGCCGACCTCACCAACGCGCTGCACCTGCGCTGCCTGCCGCGCCTGACGTCCCGCTACGGCGACCACGTCCGGCTCACCGAGGCGCTGCCGGTGCCGTCCGGGCAGGTGCTGGAGATCGTCGCGGAGACCTACCGGAGGGCCGGATGACCGACGTCGTCTGCTACTACCACGACCCGATCAAGGCCCCACTGCTGCGCGCCGGCGTGCTCCCGGCACTGGCCGCCGCCGAAGCCGCGTTCCCCGACGTGGTGGGCCACGTCGAACGCCACTGGCTGCACGGCCCGCACGTCCGGGTCGTGCTGGCCGGCGCGTCCTCCCCGACAGCGGCACTCCTGGTGGCGACCCTGCTCCGCTCCTACGTCGCCGCCCACCCGTCCACAGTGGAACTCTCCGACGCCGAACTGCTGAGTCACGCCGAGTCCGCGTCTGTCGCCGAGCTGCTCCTACCGCCCTTCACCCCTTTCCACCCCAACAACTCCGTGCGCATCGAACCGACCGACGACACACGTCTGAGCGGCCTGCTGTCCGAGGCGCACATCGCCGTGCGCGCCGAGGGCCTCCGCCTGGGCGTCGCGGCGTTGCGGCACTCCTTCTCCGTGCCGCGCGCGACCCTCGCCCTGACCGCGATGGCCGTCCACGCCAGCCGCTATCCAGGTGGCCTGCAGTACGGCTACCACTCGTTCGTCTCGCACGTGGAAGACTTCCTGCTGGCCAGCGACCGCGACGGCGCAGTCCGGTCCACACTGGACTCGATCTGGAGCGCAAACGCCTCCGCCGCCTGCACTCTCGTCGAACAGGTGGCCCAGGGCCACCCCACCACGCACCTCGAAGCGGCCTGGCAGACCTGGACCATCGCCCTGCGCCTCACCACCCAGGAACGGTACGACGCGGGCCTGCTCACCGCGGACCCCAACCCCCGCCACGGCGAGCGCGCCTACGAGATCGGCGACGAGGCCGCCATCCGCCGCTACAACTACGGCGAACGCACGAAGTTCTCCGACTTCCACAACGCCATGTGGACCGTCGACCTCTCCGACCCGGCCATCGCAAGGGCCATGGCCGTCTACCGCGTCGGCACCAACGTCCTCTACCAGCTCCTCGCGATCTGCGACGTCACCCCGATGGAGCGCTACGCCGCGGCCCATCTCCTCGCCAACGCCGCACAAGAGGTCCTGGGCACCACGTGGGCCGACCAGTTCGCGGCTCTGCCGAAGGTCGGGTGACGCGCGTGCTCGTGCGGCTGCGCCCGGTCGTCCAGGCCACCCGGACCGCCGACGGCCTGCACCTGCGCGGCTGGGCCTCGAGTTGCACGCTCTCCGGCGGCTCCGGCCTGTGGAAGGTGTGGCAACGGCTGGCACCGCAGCTGGAGGCGGGGATTCCCCGTGCCGCGCTGGAGGTGCCGGACGGGACACCGGACGCGGTGCGGTCGGCCGTCGAGTTGATCCTGGAGCAGTTGTGGGAGCACGACATGCTGGTGGAGCGGGCGGAGTGGGGTGAGGACGCGCCCGCACCGGAGGTGGCCACCTGGCTGGAGTCGGCGGCGGCGGAACCGGTGGAGGCGTGGCGGCGGCTGCGTGCGGCCACGGTCGTGGTGTCGGGGCGCGGAATGCTGGAGGACGCGGCTGTCCGGTCGGCGGAGGCTGTGGGGGTGGCGGTGCGACGGCCGGAGGCAGGCGACACGACCCTCCCCCGCACTCACCGCGCCCCGGCTGCGACCGTCCCACCCGGCAACCGGGATCTCGTCCTCTCCGCGGGCGATCTCCTCGTCCTGGCTGGCTGCGGAGCCGAAGTCGGCTACGTGCTCCCTCCCACCGCAGAAGCGCTCATTTCGGTCCACACTGAAGTCACTATGCGAACCGCCGCAAGGATCGGCCTCACCGGCGAACCGTCCGAAGTCCTGGCGACGCTCATAGGTTCCGCGGCGGTCCACCGCCTCGTCTGCGCCGTCGCAGGTCTGCCGGACCCGGCCACCGACACCACCTACCCGATGGCTCTGGTAGCCCGCGCCACCCCGTTGAGCGCCACCTACCACCCACTCCTGCGGGGCGAGCCGGCCGCGGACCCGTGGCAAGCCCTCGACGCCCTCACCGACGCCGAACTCGGCCCGGTCGACACCCCGCGGTTCGGTTCCCTCCCCCAGGTCCCGGCCAGCCTCGCCACCGCCGGTGACGCGCTGGGCATCGGCACCACAGCCGACACCGCCCGTCTGAACGCAGCGCTGAACGCCCTCAAGTCCGACTGCGTGATCGGCATCGACGACACCCACGCGCGCGGCGCCGCCCTGCGTCTGGCCGCGCGGCATCACCGGGGCGAACCGGCCGACGCACACGAGTGGACGAGCGATCCGACGGCCCACCGGTGGTGGAAGGCGCTCACCGCACGCTTCGAGGTCCCGGCGGTGGTCCGGACCGAGCGCCTGGCCCAGGGCGTCTACAAGGCGGAGATCAGCAACGGCCGCAGCGTCCTCGCGTGGGCGGTCGAGGCGACGGCGGCCGACGCCGTGGCGTTCGCCGCCCTCGCCGCCACCGGGTACGCCCAGGCAGGCCGCACCGGCACCGCGCACCTCAACGGCGCCGTCCCGCACCGGAGAACCGACCAGCCGGACTGGGTCACCAGGCAATGGCACTGGCCCGCCGACGTGCGAGACCGTGAAGACCGGTTCCAGCAGGCGATCGCGAGGGTGCCGGGCGTCCGGGTCCGGCCGGCCGAACTCGATCCCGAACTCCGCGCCGCCGGCCTCAGGGCGTACCGATGATCCGCGAGGACGGCGGGCTCACCCTCATCGGCCCCACGACGAACGTCTGCGTCGGCTGTGCGGAGACCGCCCGGCTCGCCACGGCCAAGGCGCCACCCAACGCGCTGGTGAAAGGCTTTGTCGCACCGGCGTTCCAGCCCTTGGTGGCCGCGCTCGAGGACCAGGAGCACGACACCGTGATCGCGATCCGCACCGACCTGGGTCTGGTGTCCACCCACCGGGTCAAGCCCGGCACCTGCTGCGCCCCGCCCGCCGAACCGCACGAGAACACCAGCACCCCCAACGGCGAACTCCGCACGCCGAACAAGACCACCGCGGTGAAGGACGCCGTGGTCGACTTCCGGCACGGCCCGGTCACCGCCCTGTACCGCACCGGGAACCTGCCACTGGCCACGGTGACCGCCGAACTCGACTCCCACACCGCGGGCTACGGCCGCACCACGTCGTTCGAGCAGGCCGAACGCGTGGCCGTCTTCGAGGCGATCGAACGCCTCAACGGCATGCGCCCACGTCACCCGGACCCGCGCGAGGTCTCGTTCGCCGAGCTGGGACCGGACACCGCCCTCGACCCCGAACGCCTGGGCCTCAACGACTTCGGCAACACCTACCACCCAGACCTCAGGATGCGGTGGGCGGAAGGCTGGTCGTACACCCGCGGGAAGCCGGTCCTGGTGCCGGAGCAGGTCGCGTACTGGGCCGCGTACACACCGCCGACACAACGGTTCGTCCACGAAACGTCCAACGGCTGCGGGCTCGGCAACAGCCTGACGGAGGCAGTGCTGCACGGCCTGTTCGAAGTGGCCGAACGCGACGCGTTCCTGATGGCCTGGTACGCCCAGACACCGCTGACGCGGATCAAGCTCCCGCCGGACCCGCTGCTGCACCACCTCACCGACCGGCTGGCGGAGCTCGGCTACGAGCTGCTGTTCCTCGACGCCACCAACGACCTGGGCATCCCGGCCGTGCTCACCCTGGCCAGGACCACCAGAACCGGCCTGCCGCAGGCGTTCTTCGCCGCCGGCGCCAGCCCGGACCCGGTGAAGGCCCTGCGGTCGGCCGCAGTCGAGGTGGCGGTCGACGTCGAGGCCTTCGCCGACCGCGCGAGGCAGAACCCCGAGAACTACAGCAGGGAACGCCTCCTCCGGCTCCTGGAGGACCCGGCACAGGTCAGGAGCATGGACGACCACGTCGCGGTCAACACCCTGCCGGAGGCACGAGAGCGGTACGCGAACCTCGTCAGCGAAGGACCACCCCGAGCCCTGCCGGACCAGCGCACCCACACCGACCTGCGCGAGCTGCTCGACCGCTGCACACAGGAGCTCCACGCGAAGGGCCTGGAGCTCATCGCCGTCGACCAGTCCGACCCGCACACGGTGAACACCCTCGGCCTGCACTCCGCCAAGGTCCTCGTGCCGGGCACGCTGCCGATGACGTTCGGCCACCTGCACCGCCGGACAGGCCTGCCCCGGCTGGACCTCCGGGCCGGGCACCCCCACCCGTTCCCCTGAACCACCGTTGGAGCAGCTGTGACCTGGACCGGCCTGCACTGCAGGGTGAACTGGAACCGAGCGGACCTCGACACGTTCATCGCCGAGACCCTGGCCCCCGCGATGGCGGGCCAGGAGTGGTACTTCCTGCGCTACTGGGAGACCGGTCCGCACCTGAGGGTGAGGATCAGGAACGCGCAGAACGTCGACAAACTCGAAGTGCGGCTGCGAGAGCTGATCGCGGCCCAGGACTTCGAGCACGAGGAAGGCGACCCGGACTGGCTCCCGCACGGCGACGTCCGCGAGGTGGAGTACGTCCCGGAGACAGAACGGTACGGCGGCCCCCGAGCGCTCCCCGTCGCCGAGGAGGTCTTCTGCCACAGCACCGAAGTGGCGGTCGCCGTGCTCAAGGCGGCTCGCACGGACAGCGCGAGGCTCACCGCCGCCATCGACCTCACGATCGCCACGGCGAAGGCGCTCGACCTCACGCTGCCGCAGGCCGCGAGCTGGCTGCGCAGCCTCGGCTCCGGCTGGCGCAACGTCCAGGAACAGGCACCCGTCCCCACCATCGGTTCCCAGCACGCCGCCAACCAGCTGCTCGCCAAACGCGGCCGCGACCTGGCCGCACGCTGGCACCGCGAGCCACGAGGCGCCGTCGCCCACTGGCGCACCACGATCAACGAGGCCAAACAACACCTCGAAGCCTGGCTCCCGTACGTCTGGGCCTCCCAGCTGCACATGCTGCTCAACCGCATGGGCATCACCCCCAACGAAGAGCGCATGATCTGCTGGACCACCGCCGCGGCGGCCATGTCCCCCAACGGCCTGACGGACTTCCACGACGACAGCGAAACGGCACCGGACCGCCGTTACCTCGAAGCGAGCAAGTTCCTGCCGGGCTTCAACGACCAGCTCCCCCGCAAGAACGTACCGGCCAGACAGCACTGGCCCGCCACGACCTCGCTGCCCTCCACAGTGGACACCGACACTCTCAGGGCACGCAAGACGAGCCGCGACCTCACCGGCGACCTGAACGCCGAGCAGCTCGGCACCCTGCTGTGGAATTCCATGTCCCCCAAGGACGGCAGGTGGCCCTACCCCAGCGCCGGAGCCCAGTACTGCGCCAGGATCAGGCTCATCGCGCTGAACGTCGACGGCCTGGCGAGAGGCCGGTACGAGGTCAACGAGGTCGAGCGCGCCCTCACCTGGTTCGGCGAGGCGCCGCCGATCGAGGACCTGGAGGCGACCTCGATGTGGTTCGGCCCGGGTACCACCGAACTCTCCGGCACCCCCGCCGTCCTGGCCCTCTACATCAGGCTCGGCTCACTGCGGCAGACCTACGGCCTGCGCGCGCTCCGGTTCGCGTTCACCGAGGCAGGGCACCTCGCCCAGAACCTCACCGTCACGGCGGCGAACCTGGGCATCCGCACCGGCCTGGTCGGCGGGTTCTACGACGACATCGCCCACGACGTCATCGGGCTCGACGGCGTGGACGACGCTCTCGTCTACTTCCTGCCGCTGGCCACCTAGATCCTCAAGTACTTCTCGAACCGGACCGGCACCTGCGACATGTCCCACCTCACCAGGTTGTCCACACCCGTGCTCACCAGGATCTCGTGCAGCACCCTCGACATCGGGCCCGGGTGCTCCCACCAGTCGTCCCTGTTGCAGTGGGCGACCCGCCACGTGTCCGGGTCGTCCGAGTCGGTGATCCACCAGAACGTGCCGGCCGCGTCGTTGTGCCCCCACAGGAACAGCCCACCGGGTTCGGGGAACATCCGGTAGGGCACCTCGTCGAGGTAGCCGTTGGACTCGTCGGCGTAGGTCTCCGTCTGCCAGGCGTTGCGGTCCCTGTAGTGCGCGAGTTCCTCGGCGTTCTCCACCGGGTTCTGCACCTCCACGCTCTCGCGGAAGCAGCCGGAGGGGAACCGTTCCATCAGCGCCCGGTAGTCCGACGGGAACCGCACGCCGAACTCGCGTTCGACGCGCTTCCAGTCCAGCTCGGGCCGGAAGTCACCGGCGTCCTGCCCGACGAGCCGGATGATCTCGTCCACGTAGAACAACTTCGCCGAACCGTTCGGCTCCCCCGGAGTCATGACGACCACGGTAGCGGGGACCCCCGACAAGATCAGATCTCCACCGAGTCCAGCATCTCCTCGACCGTGGGTGAGATCGCCGCCGCCGCCCGCGCGTCCCGGAACCGCCGCTCGATCCCGAGATCACGCCGGAACGCCGCGTCCCCGCACACCTTCATCGCCAGGTCCGTCACCACGACGGCGGCCTCGGTCGCGGTGACCGCGAGCAGCCGCACCCGGTCGGCGGACCGTTCCGGATGCCACGTCACCGCGGACAGCGTGTCGTTGTACAGCACCCTGACCGCATCCGTGCGCAGCCTCATCCGGGCCAGGTCGGACCGGGTGCGCGGATCGCCGCCACCGAGATGCCCGACGGCCGCGGCGACCGCCCCCTCCATCAGCCCCAGCGACACCGCGGCCCCCAGCACCATGAACCACGGGAACGCGAGCTCGTCCGACCACAGCCGGTTCGACGCCGGCACCCGCACGGGATCAGCCTCCACGCACGTGGCGACGGTCCCCCGCAGGCCCATCCCGGCGTGGTCGGCCGGCACCAGGATCCCCGGCGCCTCGGCGGGAACGAGCCACAGCGCCGGGCCGCACGACCAGACGTAGCTGTCCGCCTCGCCCGCCGCGATCACCCAACGCTTGCGCGCCCGCACCTGCACCACGTCGCCGTGCGTCGACATCTCGCCGGACGCCCCGAAGGCCGCCAGCGTCGACAGGTGCCGGCCCGCCGCGATCTCGGTCCGCAGCCAGTGCGGGCCCGAGCGGTCCAGCACGGCGGCCGCGGCGTAGTGCGACCGCAGCACGGAAGCCGTTGCGGCGCAGACACGAGCCACCTGCTCGACCACCCGTCCGGCCGACCGGACGTCCTGGCCTCCCCCGCCGACCGTGCGGGAGATCGTCATGCCCAGCAGGCCGCGCGCCCCCAGGGCGTTCAGGGCGGCGCGCGGGAATCTGGAGTGCTGGTCGACGTCCGCGGCGTTCGGCGCCACCACGGTCTGCACGATGCGGAGCAGGTCCGCCCGGTACGTCACGTCGGCGGGTAGAGCGAGTAGGAGGGGAAGTTGCCGTACGGGCGCTCGTCCGGCGGGCCCTCGGTGACGGCGTGCACCAGCAACGAGCCTCCCACGAACGCGCCGCGCCACGAGGCGCCGCGGCCACCGAACACCTCGTCCCGGTCACCGCGCGACCGGGGCTTGTTGATGCCGACCTTGAACGCCTGCACGTCCTCGCTCAGCCTCCGCGCGGTCGCCTCGTCGTCGCACGCCAGGGAGGCGACCAGGGCACCGTTCGACGCGTTCATCGCGGCCAGCAGCTCGGCCTCCGTGTCGACCAGGACGATCGTGTCGACCGGCCCGAACGGCTCGGCGTGGTGCAGCACCGACGAGCGCGGCGGGTCGAGGATCGCGACCGGCGCCAGGTACGCGGCGGTCTGCTGGCCCGGCAGGAACCGCCCGGAGGCGGCCGATCCCCGGTACAGCGGCACGCCGCCGAGACGCACGGCCTCCTCCACGACGTCGTCGAGCTCCTTGGCCTTCGCGTCGTTGATCAACGGCCCGAAGTCGAGCTCCGGCAGGTCGTCGCCGGGTGAGGCGACGGCGAGCGGGTGCCCGAACCTCACCTCGCGCACCGCGGGCAGGTAGACGCTGAGGAACTTGTCGAACAACGACCGCTGCACGACGTACCGGGGGTAGGCGGTGCAGCGCTGCTTGCCGTAGTCGAACGCCTTGCGGATCTGCGTGCCGAGCATGTCCCAGGAGTCGGTCTCCCAGACGCCCCAGCAGTTCAGGCCCTCCTGCTCCAGGACGTGCCGGCGGTTCGAGTCGACCAGGCGCGTCGCGATGGAACTGCCGACGTCACGACCGCCCACAAAGGACACACAGCCCAGGAAGGACGACCCGACCAGCACCGGAGCGAGCTCGCTCCCGCTTCCGGACACGAGCGTCAACGGCAGTCCCGACCGCACGGCCAGCGCGGTCGCCAGCGTCAGGCAGCTCACGCCCCCGTCGGTCGGTGCCTTGGCGATGACGGCGTTGCCCGCCAGCGCCTGCACCAGCATCGCGTGCATCAGCACGCTCATCGGGTAGTTCCACGACGCGATGTTGCTGACCGGGCCGTTCAGCGGCGTGCGGCCGGCCAGCATCGAGTCGATCTCCTCGACGTACCAGCGCACGCCCTCGATGCAGCGGTCGACGTCGGCCGTGGCCAGGCGCCACGGCTTGCCGATCTCCCACACCAGCAGCAACGACAACAGGTCGCGGTGCTCGACCAGCGCGTCCGAGGCCTCGGACACGCGCGCCTTGCGGTCCGCCAAGGGCACGTTGCCCCACTCGATGTGCTGGTCGACGGCCGCGACCACCGCCCGTCCCGCGACGTCGAAGTCGAGGAAGGGCGGGCCCGCGATGGTGGAGCCGTCGACCGGGCTGGTGGCGGGCATCGGCTCGCCGGAACGGCTCCACTCGCCGCCGAAGTGGTTGAGCAGCCGGTCGTCGTGGAACGCTTCAGGTGCGACCTTCACGCACTGCGAGTACACGTCGTGCCACGACGTGCCGGGCTTGAGGATCAACGACATCTCCAGCGCCCTTCCCTGTCGATCAGCGGTTCTGCACGTGCTGCCAGCCGAAGCGGCCCTTGATGCACAGGTTTCCGTGCGTGACCGTGCTTTCGTGCGGAGACGTGACCTTCACGATCTCGTTGTCCTGCACGTGCAGGGTGAGGTTGCACCCGACGCCGCAGAACGTGCAGATGGTCGTGGTTCGCGTCTGGGCCTCTTCGTCCCAGGTGCCGTCCTCGCGCTTGTCGTGCTCGCGCTTGAAGCTCAGCGCACCCGTCGGACAGACCTCGATGCAGTTGCCGCAGTAGACGCAAGCGCTTTCGGGCAACGGCGTGGAGAACTCCGTGGAGATCCGCGAGTCGAAGCCGCGGCCGGCCACCGAGATCGCGAAGGTGTTCTGCCACTGGTCGCCGCACGCGTCGACGCACTTGTAGCACAGGATGCACTTGCCGAGATCACGGACGTACAGCGGATTGTCCACTTTGGTCGGTTGTCGCACGGTGGCGGCGGTCCGGCCGTCCGGTTCCTCGTGCTCGCCGGGATGGCGGTCGTCCCGGTCGGCCGACGGCGGTGCCGGCGGGCCGAAGCGGGAGGGGTCGGCGCCGCACGCGGACATCCACTCGTCCACGTGCGGCGTGGTGGAGAGGTCCGTGGCGGACCCGAGTAGTTCCAGTACCAGCTTGCGACTGTGGTTCGTGCGCTCGGAGTCCGTCTTCACGACCATGCCCGGCTCGACCTTGCGCGAGCAGGACGGCACGAGCGTGCGCGACCCCTCGACCTCGACCATGCAGACGCGGCAAGCGTTTGCGGGCCTCAGCGTGTCGCCGTAGCAGAGCGTCGGGATGGATTTCCCTTGTGCCGTACAGGCGTCCAGGATCGTGGCGCCCTCCGGAACGCGCACGGACTCGCCGTCCAGCGTCAGCTCGACCAGACGCTTCGGCAACCCGATCTCGACGATGGTCATGACGCCGCCTCCTCCGCGTAGCCGAGCCGGTACAGGGCTGACTCGATGGCGTTCCAGGCCGTCTGACCCAGACCGCAGATGGACGAGTCGCGCATGACCTGCCCGACCTCCTTCAGCAGCTGGAGGTCCTCGGCCGACGTGCTCAGCGGGCGCTTGCCCACCAGGCGGGCCATCGCCTCCTCCTGGCGCACGGTGCCGATCCGGCACGGCACGCACTGACCGCACGACTCGTCGCGGAAGAACGCGGCGATGCGCAACAGGAACGCGCCCAGATCGGCCGTGTCGTCGAGCACCAGGACCACACCGGAGCCGAGCGTGGTGTTCGCCGCCCGCGCGTCCTCCATGGTGAGCGGCAGGTCGAGCTCGTCCGGGCGGACGAACCCGCCTGCCGCCCCGCCGAGCAGTACCGCTCGCAGCTCCCGGCCTGGCGGCACGCCACCCGCCAGATCGAGGAGTTCTCCGAGCGTGGTGCCGAACGGCACCTCGTACACGCCCGGACGACTCACGTTGCCCGACAGGCAGAAGAGCTTCGGGCCCGCCGAGCCGGAGGTGCCGATGCGGGTGTAGGCCTCGCATCCCTCCGTGAGGATCACCGGCACGTTGACCAGCGTCTCCACGTTGTTGACCACCGTCGGTTTGCCGAAGAGCCCCGACTCGACCGGGAACGGCGGCTTCGAGCGCGGCTCGCCGCGGAAGCCCTCGATCGAGTTGAAGATCGCGGTCTCCTCGCCGCAGATGTAGGCACCCGCGCCGCGCCGGATCTCGATGTCGAACGAGAACCCTTCGTGGCCCATGATGTTCTCGCCGAGGAAGTTGCGCTCCTTCGCGCGGGCGATGGCGTTGCGCAGCAGGTGCAGCGCCCTCGGATACTCGCCGCGCAGGTAGAGGTAGCCGCGCGAGCAGCCGGCCGCGTACCCGGCGATCGTCATCGACTCGATCACCGCGTAGGGGTCGCCCTCCATCAGCAGGCGGTCCTTGAACGTGCCGGGCTCGCTCTCGTCCGCGTTGCACACCAGGTAGTGCGGTCGAACGGGCTGGCGGGCGGTCGCGTCCCACTTGCGTCCCGTCGGGAACGCCGCACCGCCGCGGCCCATCAGCTTGGCGTCGGTGACCTCGCGGATCACCCCGGCCGGCCCCAGGAGGAGTGCCGACCGCAACGCCGCGTAGCCGCCCGTCGCCCGGTAGTCGTCGAGCGACTCCGGATCGACGACGCCAACTCGTTTCAACAACCGCAGGCCAGGGGATCCGGCCTGCGGCACCTCCGCGCGCTCACCGTCCACACGAGAGGGACCGGCGGCCGCCACCGCGATCACCTCGTCGGCGGTGGCAGGCGCCAGGAGCTGCTCTGCCGCCACCTCCCCTGCCTCGAACGCGAGCGCGACCGGAGCCTTCTCGCACACCCCGAGACACGGGCTGCGCAACCACCCGCTCTTCGCCCCCGCCGGACCGAGCTCGCTGGTCAGCCTGTCGCACAACGACTTCGCGCCGTTGACCTGGCAGGCCAGGTCGACGCAGACGTGCACGACCTTCGCAGGCCTCTCGGACAACGAGAACAGCGAGTAGAAGCTCGCCACCCCGTACGCCTCGGCGGGCGGGACGTGCAGGACGCGGCAGATGTGGTTCAGCGCGCCCTGGCTGATCCAGCCGACCCTGTCGTTGACCGCGTGCAGGGCGGGCAGGAGCTGGTCCCGGCCCCTCCCCGCGAACAGGTCGACGACGACGCGTTCGGCCTCGGACGGTTCGACGTCGAGCAGTTTGAGATCCACTCAGCCCACCTTCACCGGAAGCTTCTCGATGCGGATAGCAGCGGCCTTGTACTCGGCGGTGCCCGCGATCGGGCAGGTCGCCTCGATCGTGAGGACGTTGACGTCGATCTCGTCCGGGAAGTGGAACGTCATGAACACCAGGCCCGGCGTCAGTCCGTCGTCGATCCGCACCGGCGCCACGATCTGCCCGCGCCTGCTCGTGATCGACACCTCCTCACCGGCCTCCACCCCGAGCGACGCGGCGTCCTCCGGGCAGAGGTCGAGCGTCTCGCCGACGCGCAACGGCGACTCGAAGCCGTGGGACTGCACACCGGTGTTGTAGGAGTCGAGCCGCCGCCCGGTGGTGAGCCGGAACGGGAACTCGTCGGTCAGCTCGTCGACGGGCGGGCTGTGCGGCACCGGCGAGAACGTCGCGGGCATACCGCGCTTGACCGGGTCGTCCTCCCACAGCCTGCCGTGCAGGAAGCTGGGTTCGAGGGAGTCCTCGCTCGGGCACGGCCACTGGATGCCGCCGAGCGCCTCGAGCCGGTCGTAGGTCATGCCGGTGTGGATCGGCGACAGGCTGCGCAGCTCGTCCCACACGTCCTGGCCCGTCTTGTGCTCCCAGTCCGCCCCGAGCCGTGTCGCGATCTCACCCATGATCTCGATGTCGTCCCGCGCGCCTTCCGGAGGCGTCAGGGCTTTTCTCACCCGCTGAACCCGGCGCTCGCTGTTCGTGAACGTGCCCTCGGTCTCGCACCAGGCTGCGGCGGCGGGCAGCACGACGTGCGCGAGCTGCGCGGTCTTGGTGAGGAAGATGTCCTGCACCACGACGTGGTCCAAGTTGGACAGTCGTTTGACCGTGTGCTCGCAGTCGGCCTCGGACTGCACCGGGTTCTCGCCGATGATGTACACGGTGGTCATGTCACCGCGTTCCATCGCCTCCAGCATCTGGGTGAGGTTCCAGCCCTTGGCGGCCTTGAAGTTCGAACCCCACGCGTCGTTGAACTTCTTGGCGACGCCGGGGTCCGTGATGTCCTGGAACCCGGGCAGCCGGTCGGGGATGGCGCCCATGTCGCCACCGCCCTGCACGTTGTTCTGCCCGCGCAACGGGTTCAGCCCCGCCCCGTACCGACCGACCTGCCCGGTCAGCAGCGCCAGGTTGATGAGGCTCAGCACGTTGTTCGTGCCGTTGTGGTGCTCGGTGATGCCGAGCGTCCAGCTGAGCTGACCGCGGTCGGCCTTGGCGTAGGCGTGCGCGAGCTCGCGGATCAGCTCGGCCGGCACCCCGGTCTCCAGTTCGGCGACCGGCAGCGTCCACGGCTCGACGGCCTTCACGAACTCCTGGAAGCCCTCGGTGGCGCGCTCGACGAACGACATGTTCGTCAGGTTCGACGCGATGATCTCCCGCGCGATGGCGTGCGCCAGCGGGATGTCCGTGCCGACCTCGAGCCGCAACCACCTGTGCGCCCACTTGCCGGTGCTGGTCAGCCGCGGGTCGACCACGTACAGCTTCGCGCCCTTGTTGACCGCCTTCAGCACGTGCTGGAAGAAGATCGGGTGCGCCTCCCGCGCGTTCGAGCCCCACAGGACGATCAGGTCGGCGTCCTCGATCTCCTGGTAGGAGGAGGTGCCGCCGCCGCTGCCGAACACCTTCGCGAGTCCCGCGACGCTCGGCGCGTGACAGGTGCGGTTGCAGCTGTCGACGTTGTTCGTCCCGATCACGGCCCTGGTGAACTTCTGGGCCATGTAGTTCATCTCGTTGGTGGCCCGCGCACAGGAGAACATGCCGAACGCGTCCGGGCCCCCGTTCGCGACGTTCCTGCGGAAGCCCTCTGCGGCCGTGTCCAGCGCCTCCTCCCAGGTGGCCGGACGCAGGACACCCGCGTCACGCACCAGTGGCCGGGTCAGCCGCACGTAGGGCTCGGTCTTCTTCCGCCTGCTCATCGTCTGCACCTCCTCCGTACATACTGTATGCAATCTGCGGTATGCGCTAGCCCCTCTTGCGGGATCTTCCGAAGGTCGCTGAAACGCTTCGGGCCCGAACCTCGATCGTTACTCTGATCGGCAAGAGCGAGGACGAGGCGGCACATGACCGGACCAGACGGCACGCAGTCCGACAACGAGGCGCACGTCCGGGGCTCCGGAACCGCGTACCAGGCGGGCCAGATCCACGGCGACGCCCACATGGGCAACACCACGCGCACCACCACGATCAGCCTGCCCGCGTTCGGCGTGGTCCTCGGCGTGGTGATGACCCTGGTCGTCGGGTTCGCCGTGTGGAAGCTCGTCGCGACGGACGAGCAGCAGGGCGCGGCAGCGACGCCCACCGCGAGCGGCACGAAGACCCCGCCGGACGGCATCAGGACGAAGGAGGTCACCCTGACCCGCGGCACCGGCGTGGACGTCGACGGCAACGACGTCGAAGCCAGGGAGGCCGAGGGGGCCACCGGCGACATCGACCTTCACATGACCCGGTTCAACCTCCTGTACCCGAGCGGAAGCGGGTTCGCCGCGGACAGCGGCCACGAGGACAAGGCTCAGGAGCGGTGCACCAAAGCCGTCGCCGGCAGGAAGAACATCGACGGCCCGACCATCCCGACGACCCTCGGGCAGCAACTGTGCTTCGCCACGTCCGACGGCCAGGTCGGCTGGCTGCGCGTGAAGAGTTCCTCCGCGGCGTCGTTCGACGCGAGCAGCTCGGTGGTCCTGGCCGTGCGCGTGTGGCCGCGCCCCTAGCGCTGTCCTGCGAGTCTCGGCGGGCGAGAGCGGCGGCCGAGGGCCCCGGAAACGGCACCGCCGCGACGCCCGAACACGCCCGGGCGGTGCCGTTTCCGGGACTCTCGCCCGCGTCTCTCACCTGACGAACTCGCAGGACGGCACCTAGCCCTCGATCGACTCCTCGATCGACCGCAGCGTCGCCTGCAGCACGGCGTCGCGATGCACCCCCGGCGGTAGCGCCCGCCCGACCGACACCGCACCGATGATGGACGCCACGAGCGCCCACGCCCGCCGCCTCCGCTCCTCCTCGTCCCCCGGCATCGCGGGCACGACGAGCGCGACCATCTTCGAGATCTGCAGCTGGTAGACCTGACGCACCGAGTCGCTCGCCCTGGCCACGTCCGCCGTGAGCGCCGACAGCGCACAGCCGTCGGAGACGCCCTCGCAGTGCTCCTCGCTCAGGTAGCTGTACATGAGCGCGACGAGCCTGCGCCGCCGTTCCCGCACGTCATCGTCGCGCAGCGCCTCGAACTCCGGGCTCGTGTACTCGCGGATCACCTGCTCCAGGAACCCTTCCTTGCTGCCGAAGTGGGAGTAGATCGCGCCGGAGGTAACCTCGGCCGCCGCGGCGAGCGCGTCGACGCCCACGCCGTGGAAGCCCTTCTCCTTCAACGGACGCGCCGCCGCGGCCAGGATCGCTGCCCTGGCCTGCTCTTTGTGGTCCTTCGCGTACCGCACGCCGAACTCCCGACTTGACTTCCGCTGGGGCCATGATCATACGATAACGCTCGTTACATAGCGATCGTTATTCTATGAATCCGTGAGGGGACCATGACCGCGAACACCGCTGTCACACGCACCGTCGACGTCGAGGGCACGCCGTTCGCCTACCGCGAGGTCGGGCTCACCGAGGGAGTGCCGCTGGTGCTGCTGCACCACTTCACGGCGGTGCTCGACGACTGGGACCCGGCCGTCGTGGACGGGCTGGCCGCGCGGCACCGGGTCGTCCTGGTCGACCTGCGCGGGGTGGGCGGCTCGGGCGGCACGACGCCGGACAGCGTGGAGGCGATGGCCGCCGACCTGGCCGGTTTCGTGCGGGCACTGGGCTTCGCCGAGGTCGACCTGCTCGGGGTGTCGATGGGCGGCATGATCGCCCAGGTGCTCGCGCAACGGGAGCCCGGACTGGTGCGGCGGATGATCCTCGCCGGCACCTCACCCGCTGGGGACGCGGGCCCCGCCAACGCGATGTCGTTGCTGCAGGGCGCTTTGCACGAGTCGGCGGCCGCGGGCAAGCACCCGAAGCACGTGTTGTTCTTCTCCCCCACCGCGACCAGCCAGGCAGCCGCGGACCGGTTCCTCGCGCGGCTGGGCGGGCGGACGCAGGACCGCGACGCCGAGGTGACGAACGAGACGATCGGCGCGCAGGCGGCCGCGCTGGCCAAGTGGGAGCAGGGCTCGTCCGCCGGCCTCGCCTCGGTGCGTCAGCCGGTGCTGGTCGTCAACGGGGACAACGACATCATGACCCCGACGATCAGCTCGTTCAACTTGGCGCAGTACCTGCCCAACGCGCAGCTCAGCATCTACCCGGACGCGGGCCACGGCGCGTTGTTCCAGCACCACGAGCTGTTCGTCGAGCAGGCGCTGGAGTTCCTCGGCGCGAACTGATGATCGGCCGGGCCGTGAGCCCGGCCGGCCGACGGTCAGGCCTTGGCGAACGTCTGCGCGAAGATCGGCAGCACGGACGTCAGCTGGGCTTCGGCCGCCGCCTTCGTCTGGCCGGACGCCACCACGTCGGTGATGAGCGTGCCGCGCCCCATCAGCGCGTGGCACGACCACGGAACCAGTTCCGGGTCCTTGTTCGTCTCGCAGTGCGCGAAGAAGTCCTCGACGCCCTCCGGCTTGGTGACCGCCTTGGTCTCCTCGGCGGCGCGGTCCTTGGCGCAGCCGGTGAGCCTCGTCTGCACGGCCCCCATCAGCGCGGACGCCGTGCGGTCGGACATGGCGTGGACCCGCTGGAACAGGCTCACCCGTCCCGACCAGACGCGGGTGCGGGCGACCGAGGTGCCGTCGACGCGCATCTCGGACGTCCCGCAGAGGGTGGTGACGATCTCGCCGTCCGCACCGATCTCGGCGTCGGTCGCCGGCACGCTCGTCCTGACCTGGCCACCGACCGCGGCGAAGGCCTCGGGCGGCGCGATGGCCGCCTTGGCCCGCTCGTTCAGCGCGGCCGGGGTCGGCGGGGCCGTCGTGGTGGTCGTCGTGGTGGTCGGCGGTGCGGCCGCGGGTTCGCCCGCACACCCGGCCGTCAGCGCGACCACGGCCATGACGGCAGCACAAATCCTCGTGTTCAACTGATTCCCCCAGAATCACGCCCGGAAGCGGGCTCGCGGGAAGTGAAGCACACCGGTCACAGGTCCCGGCGGTCGAGGTGCTTGTGCAGCAGGCGGTCCAGCTCCCCGCGGAGGTCCAGTCCGCGCGTCAGCCCCAGCATCGCCCGCGCCAGGATCGAGGTCTGCTCCCCCACCACGAGCCCGATCCGGGGCACCCGCAGGGGATCCTCGATGCGCACGACCCGCATCCCTTCCGGTGTGCCGAACATCTGCAACCACGCGTGCGCGATGACGCTCGACCACTTCCGCGTCGCCACGTGCGCCCACAGCGTCGCCACGGTGTCGGCCTCGATCACCGGCACGGGCTGCACGCCCGCGTCGGCGAAGACCCCGTCGAGGATCCTCCGGTTGCGCATCTTGGAGGTCAGCAAGCACAACGGCAGCGCGGCCACGTCGCCCACCGCGCCTCCGGACGGTCCGCGATCTCCTCGTCCGCCGGCGTCAGGAGCACGTACCGCTCCTCGTACAACGGCATCGCGCGCTCCGAACCGTCCACGTAGGTCATCGCGATGTCGAGCTCGAACTCCTCCAGCCCGCGGGTGATCTCGGCGGAGGACAACGACTCCAGCGTCACGCGCACGTGCGGGTAGCGCTCGCAGAACGGCGTCGTCAGCAGCGGCGCCACCGGGAGCGCCGTCGGGATCGCCCCGATCCGGAGCACCCCCGACAGCGACTCCCGCATGCGGGAGAGGTCCTGCCGCAGCGCGTCGCGGTCGGCGAGCATGCGGTGCGCCCACAGCAGGACCCGTTCCCCCTCCGGCGTCAGCGCCTCGAACCGGCGGCCGCGGGACACGATCGGCACCCCGAGCTCGCGTTCGAGCTTGCTGATCGCCGCCGACAGCGACGGCTGGGACACGTGACAGGCCTCCGCGGCGCGCGCGAAGTGGCGTTCACGGGCCAGGGCGACCAGGTACTCCAGCTGTCGCAGCAGCAACTCAGGACACCAGCGACGTGCGCGAGAGCAGGTCGATCGCCGCGTAGACGTGCCGCAACGTCGGTGCCGGCACGCGGGTCAGCTCGGCGATCTCCACCACCGCGCCGATGATCGCGTCGATCTCAAGCCTCTTGCCGGCCTCCAGGTCCTGCAGCATCGACGTCTTGTGGTGCCCGACGCGGCGGGCGCCGTCGATGCGCTTGTCGATGGAGATCCGCGGGTCGCAGCCCGCCGCCCGTGCGATGGTCAGGGTCTCCGCCATCATCTGGGCCACCAGGTCGCGGCTGTCCTCGTGGTCGCAGATCTCGACCATGGTCGCGCGGGTCAGAGCGCTCAACGGGTTGAACGCGACGTTGCCCATGAGCTTGATCCAGATGTCCTCGCGGACGTCGGACTCCACCGGGCACTTCAGCCCGCCCGCGATCATCGCCTCGCTGAGCGCGACACAACGCGGGGAGATCGACCTGTCCGGCTCGCCGATAGAGAACCGCGTGCCCTCCAGGTGCCGGATCACACCCGGCGCCTCGATCTCGGTAGAGCAGTAGACGACGCAGCCGATCGCCCGTTCCATGGGCAGCACGGCGGTGACCGACCCGCCAGGATCCACGGCCTCGATCCGTTGTCCCTCAAGGGGATGCCCGGTCATGCCGTGGAAGTACCACCACGGGATCCCGTTCTGCGCCGCGATCACGGCGGTGTCCGGGCCCATCAGAGGTGCCAGCAGATCGCCTGACGACGCGTAGGAGTACGCCTTCAGACCGAGGAAGACGTAGTCGACCTCGCCCACCTCGGCGGGATCGGAGGTCGCATGTGGACGCGCGGTGAAGTCACCACGAGGGCTCAGCACCCGCACGCCGTGCTCGCGCATGGCGGCGAGATGGGCTCCACGCGCGATCAGGTGGACTTCCACGCCCGCACGATGCAAAGCCGCACCGACGTAGGCACCGATCGCCCCGGCTCCGAGAACAGCGATCTTCATAGCACGCCCCGCTCTGCCGCTCTCCGAGGAGAGATTGCATACAGTATACGGACAACACGGTTATTTCACCAGAAGTGCTTTTTGCATACGAAAAGCTGTATTCTGTCCGGCATGACCACTTCGCCCAGTGGCCGCCGGGCGCCCCGCGGCTCACTCAGTGCCGCGGCGAGCCGCCGGGTCGAACGCCCCGCGCCGCTGCGACAGGCCGTCTACGACGCCCTGCTCGAGCTGATCGTCAACCGCACCCTCGCCCCCGGCCAGCACCTGGTCGAGGCCGAGCTCGCCGAGTACCTGGGCGTGAGCAGGCAGCCGGTGCGCGAGGCCCTGCAACGACTCCAGACCGACGGCTGGGTGGACCTGCGCCCCGCCCAGGGTGCCTTCGTGCACACCCCGACCGAGGAGGAGGCCGACCAGCTGCTCGCCGTGCGCAGCGTGCTGGAGACCTACTCGGCCAAGCTCGCCGCCGAACACGCCACCCCGTCCGACGTGAAGCTTCTCAGGAAGCTCCAGAAGGCGGGCGAGGAGGCCCTGGTCACCGCGAACGTCGACCGCCTGGTCAAGGCGAACGCCGACCTGCACGCGGCCGTCGCGACGATCGGCCGCAACAAGGTCCTGTCCGAGATGATCGGCCTGGTCGACCGCCGGGTGCGCTGGTACTACACCCCGATCGCCCGCCCGCGCAGCCGCGACTCGTGGAACGAGCACGCCGAGCTGGTCACGGCGATCGCCGAGGGCGACGTGGAGCGGGCCGGCGAGGTCATGCACAACCACGCGGAACAGACCCGCCAGACCTACCACGACCGCAAGACGCCCGAGAGCACCACGGACAGCGACTGATCCCGCACGACCAGATCACCCAAATCGGTCATTTGGTACCGTACGGGTGATCCGCGCCACGATGGCGGCCGATTGCATACAAAACGCAGTATGCTGAATCGCGACAGGACGGGGTCGACGGAGACCCGCGAGAGGTTTCCCGGTGGGTGCCCTGATGGGTATCCGCCGGACACGACCCCGGCCGCACCCTGTTCCTCCCGTGCGACAGAGCCTGCCGGGCTCCTGCGCGCCCCGGGAGACACCATCGACCGCGAAAGAAGGAAAGTCATGTCCCGCTTCAAGGACTTCGCGCGCTCGCTCACCCAGCCGCGTGAGGGTTTCTCCGCGGACGGCCGCGCGCTGGGCCTCGGACTGTCCACCGCGCTGACGGAACAGCGCAAGGACGCCGAGGCCCAGGCGGCCGTGGCCAAGACGCTCCGCAAGGACGCCGAAGGCCACACGATTCACGGCTGAGAGTCCTTCACCGGAGCGTCTTCCTCGCTCCGGCGCGCACTCTCGGCATCCTCCACGGCGGACAGGGCAGCCCGTCGTGAGGTGTGCAGGCTCCAGACCGTCGTGACGGCGAGCGTCACGACGATGACCCCGAGGGACACCAAGATCGGGATCTCCGGGGCCCACGAGACACCGTGGTGGTGCATCGCCTCGAAGATGAGCTTGAACCCGATGAACGCGAGCACCACCGCGAGGCCCTTGCTCAGGTGGACCAGGCGGTCGAGAAGACCTCCCACCAGGAAGAAGAGCTGGCGCAGGCCCATCAACGCGAACGCGTTGGCGGTCAGCACCAGGTAAGGCTCCTTGGTGAGTCCGAAGATCGCCGGGATCGAGTCGACGGCGAACAGCAGGTCCGTGGTGCCCACCGCGACCATGACGATCAGCATCGGCGTGACCACTCGCTTGCCGTCGACGCGCGTCGTCAGCGACGCACCGTGGTAGACGTTCGTCGCCGGCAGGAACCTCTTCACCGCGCGCAGGGCGGCGTTCTCCGGGACGTCGGCCTCCTCGGTCTCGTCCTGCTTCACCAGCTTCCACGCCGTGAAGATCAGGAAGGCACCGAAGAAGTAGAACAGCCAGTCGAAGCGCGCGATCGCCTGCGCCCCGGCCGCGATGAACACGGCGCGCAGCAACAGGGCCAGGACGATGCCGACGATGAGCACCTTCTGCCGGTACTCCCTCGGCACCGCGAACCGGGCCATGATGATCACGAACACGAACAGGTTGTCGACGCTCAGCGAGTACTCGGTGATCCAGCCGGCGAAGAACTCACCTCCGTGGCCGGGCCCGGCGAACACCGTGACGCCGAGTCCGAAGAGGACGGCCAGGCCGACGTAGAAGAGCACCCAGTACAGCGACTCGCGGAACGACGGTTCGTGCGGCTTGCGCACCACCAGGTAGAAGTCGAACGCGATGATGGCGGCGATACCGCCCATCGTCGCGATCCACACCCAGACGGGAAGATCCAACATCCGTGGCTCCTTCGGCGGAAGGGAAGGTCAGCGGGAGGCGGTGGCTTCCGCACGCAGGCGCAGGCGCAGCGCGATGCGTTCGTGCAGCCACAGGAAACCGATGGCCCAGCCGAGGCTCACGATTCCTTGGTAGGCGAGGAAACCGGTCAGGTCCGAGGGCAGTCGGACCTGACCGGCGAGCACGAGGCTCACGGTGGTCTCGTGGATGAGCCTGGCCAGTGGGAACGCCACGAGCCAGTAGAGGGCGACGGGGGCGAACCGTCCGGCCGGGAGCCGGCCCGCCGCGACCAGCAGGCTGAACCCTCCGCCGAACGCGCCCAGCGGGAGGCCGAGCGCCACGGTGGTGACGAGGGCCCAGCCGAGCGGCTGGCCCACGAGCGCGGCCAGCCCTCCCGCGATGAGCCCGGCGGCCAGTCCGACGAACGCGCCGGGGACCGCTTCCTTCAGAAACCCTTCGCGGATCCGCATCTCAGCCCACCACCACGCCGAACTTGACGAGACTGAAGAACAGCATGCCCAGGTAGAACACCGCGCCGAAGCCGATGATGATGTTCGTGATCAGCTTGGGGCGGATGGGTTTGGGCAGCATCCGGTTGTTCACCAGCAGGAGCACCACGCAGTAGGCGCCCATGGCGAACGTCGACAGGAACGCGAGCACGTCGAGGATCGCGCCCGGTCCGTCGGCCGGTCCGAACAGCAGGATCAGGATGCCGAACGTGATGACACCCCACAGGAACCCCGCGTAGAGGTGCGACATGCGGAACTTCTTCGCGCCGGGCACGAAGTGGTACGTCATGTCGGCCTGGCCGCGGGAGAACGAGTCGAACAGGCCCAGCGTGGCGTTGAGGCCGATCAGCGCGATGAACCCGAGGAACACCCCGCCGAGCACCGGACCACCCGCCGAGGCGAAGGCGTCCGACATGGCGTTGAGCGCGGCCTCGCGTTCACCGGACTCGATGAGCGCCTTGACGTCCGGGCTGGTGCGGCTGGCGGACTGCGCGAGGACCGTGAAGGAGACCGTGACGAGCATCGTGATGCCCCAGAAGAGCAGCAGCGCGTCGAACGTGACCCAGCGCCGCCAGCCCTTCCACTTCGCGAGCTCCGCCTTGTCCTCGGTGTCGAACATGAAGCCGCGGGCCGGCATCTTCTCCTCCTCGCCCGCGTGCCGCAGCCCGCGGACCTTCGGGATGTGCGCGCCCATGCCGGCACCGCTGTCGCGCAGGTGCAGCGTGTACCACATCTGCTGCATGCCGGACGGGCCGGCGAACGCGATCGAGCCGACGATGATCGGGAACCACTCCGGCGACATGGCCTGCGCCGGGAAGTACCCGAACTGGAACATGCCGGACACCGTGCTCGTCAGGTCGCCCCACGTGCCGACCATCGCCGCCACCACGGCCGTGCTGACGACCAGCAGTCCGATGAGGATGGACAGCAGGTTCTCGAGCAGGTTGTAGATGACCTTGGCGAGGCTGAACAGCACGCCGACGAGGATCAGGCCCACGCAGGCCGACACCGTCCAGGGTATGCCGGTGATCTTCTCCAGGGCCGCCGCTCCGGCCGAGAGGTGACCTGGCCAGATGTAGACGAGCATCGCCACCACGAAGAAGAACCACATGATCGGTTTGAACACGCGTGCGGCGCCGAAGAAGATGCTCTCCCCCGTCGCCATCGCGTACCGCGCCATCTCGAGCATGACGACGGCCTGCAGCGTCACGCCGATGAGGAAGAGCCACCTGATGTCCGGTCCGAAGACCAGCACCAGACGGGGCCACATGTACGACTCGCCCATGCCCACGCCCAGAGCCACCAGGAACACCGTGGGACCGAGCAGGTGGATCGACGGTGGTGCGTCGGGGAGTTTCCTGATGGGCATCGCTTCCAGCCTGCCCGCGGGCCAGACGCGCTCTTCGCCCGATGCCTTGGCACCGTCGGGGGGCGAGCTGGTCTCCGTGCGAGCGGCCAGATTCGGATCATCCACGGTTAACAACCTCCAGAGGACCGGCTGTCTTCGTTGACCTCCCTGGCGGGTTCGCGACCGTGGGCGTGTTCACGGTCGCGGACGGGCCATCTCTCCTTGCACGCCGCAGTGGTCGCCGGTCTCTCCCAAGACCGGCGACCACCGACGACTAACTACAGCAAGCCGGCAGCACGGGCCCACCGGTACTTGGCACCCAGTACTGCGACAGGCTTCTCCGTTGTGTACGGATACGCAACCACTCCGTTGCGGTACAGGTACTCGCTGGCTTCCTCGACCTCGACGTCACCCGCGAGCGAGGCGACGACGGGCTTGTGGATTCCGTTCGCCCGGTACTCCTCCACGACGTCGACCACGAGCTTCGCGAACACCATCGGCGGCGTGACGATGGTGTGCCAGTAGCCCAGGATCAACGAGTGGATGCGGTCGTCGGCGAGACCGAGCGCGATGGTGTTCCGATACGTCGAAGGGGGTTCGCCGCCGGTGATGTCGACGGGGTTGCCCGCCGCGCCGAACGGCGGGATGAACTTCCGGAACGCCGCGTCCAGGTCGTCCGGGATGCTCATCAGGGAAAGTCCGTTGTCCACACAGGCGTCCGAGAGCAGCACACCAGAGCCGCCCGCGCCGGTGATGATGACGACGTTCTCTCCCTTGGGCGTGGCCAGCAACGGGATTCCGCGCGCGTACTCCAGCAGGTCGTTCAGGCCGGGTGCGCGGATCACACCGCTCTGTTTCAGGATGTCGTCGTAGACCCGGTCGTTGCCCGCGAGTGCGCCGGTGTGCGAGCTCGCGGCCTTGGCGCCCTGGTCGGTCCGGCCGGCCTTGAGCACGACGACCGGTTTCTTTTCCGAGACGCGTTTCGCCGTTTCCGCGAAGGAACGGCCGTCCTTCAGGTCTTCCAGGTGCATCGCGACGAGCTGGGTGTTCGGGTCGGACTCGAAGAACGTCAGCAGGTCGTCCTCGTCGATGTCGGCCTTGTTGCCCACACCCACGATGGACGAGACGCCCATGCCCGCGGAACGGCTGAATCCGAGGATCGCCATGCCGATTCCGCCACTTTGCGACGTGAGGGCCACTCCGCCCTTGACGTCGTACGGCGTGCAGAACGTCGCCGAGAGGTTCTCCGGCGTGTAGTAGTAGCCGTAGATGTTCGGGCCGAGGATGCGGACGCCGTGCTTGCGCGCGATCGCCACGATCTCGTTCTGCAGCTCGATGTTGCCCGTCTCGCCGAAGCCGGACGGGATCATGATCGCGCCGCCGACGCCTTTCTTGCCGACCTCCTCCAGCGCGGCCGGCACGAACTTGGCCGGGATGGCGAACACGGCGACGTCGATGTCTCCTGGGACGTCGGCGATGCTCGCGAACGCCTTGCGGTCTCCGATCTCGTCCGCCTTGGGGTTGATCGGGTAGATCTCGCCTTGGTAGCCACCGTTGACGAGGTTCTTCATCACCGAGTTGCCGATCTTGCCCTCTTCGTTCGAGGCACCGATCACGGCGACGGCGTTCGGCCGCATGATCCGGTTCATCGACGCGAGGATCTCGTCCTGGGTGAACCGGTGCGGTTCCTTGGCCGCGTCCTCGTCCACCAGGATGCGGACGTCGACCGCGGTGGCCCCTTGTGGTGTCGCCAGCACGGGATTCAGGTCGACCTCGGCGAGCTGCGGGAAGTCCGTGACCAGGTCCGACACGCGGTGGATCAGGTCGGCGAGCTTGCCCGCGTCGACGCCCTCGGCGCCGCGGACACCGCGGAGGATCTCCGCCGCCGCGATGCCGTCGACCATGGAGAGGGCCTCGGCGTTGCTCGTCGGCGCCAGCCGGAACGTGACGTCCTTGAGCACCTCGACCAGGATGCCACCGAGACCGAACGCGACGATCTTGCCGAACGTCTCGTCGGTGGTGGCGCCCACGATGACCTCGTGGACCTCTTTCCCGGTCGGCAGCTGCTGCTGGACCTGGACGCCGGTGACGTCCGCGTCCGCCTTGTAGTTCCTGGCGTTGTGGATGATCGTGCGGTAGCCCTCGGCGACCTCACTCGCCGACTTGAGCCCGACGAGCACGCCGCCTGCCTCGGTCTTGTGCAGGATGTCCGGTGAGACGATCTTGAGCACGACCGGGTAGCCGATCTCCTCGGCGAACGCGACCGCGCCCTCCGACGACTTCGCCAGCGCCTCGGCCGGGGTCGCGATCCCGTAGGCGTCGCAGACCCGCTTGCCCTCCGGTGCGGTGAGGGACGACCGTCCCTCGGCCCGCACCTTCGCGAGTACGTTCTCGACCGCGGCGCGGTCGTAGCCGTTGTCCGGCATGAGGATTCTTCTCCCTAAAGGATTAGATGACGCCGGCGGCGCGCAGTCCCGCGAGGCGGTCCGCGCTGTAACCGAGTGCTCCGAGGACCTCGTCGTTGTGCTCACCGAGCAACGGCGGGCGCTGGACCTCGACGGACGAGTCGGAGAGCTTGAGCGGGTTGCCGACCGTCTTGAACGAGCCGCGTTCCGGGTGCTCGACCTCGACCACGGTGCCGAGCTCCGCGAGCGTCTCGTCCTCGATGATCTCCTTCGTGGACAGGATGGGTCCGCACGGGATGTTGTGGGCGTTGAGCTTGTCCATCACCTCCCACTTGGTGTGCTTCTCCGTCCACTCCTCGATCAGCGCGAAGGCCTTGTCCAGCTTGGAGAGCCGCACCTCGGGCGTGGCCCAGGCCGGGTCCTGCGCCAGCTCGGGCCTGCCGATCAGCTCGGTCAGCGGGGCCCAGCCGACGGGCTGGATGATCACGTAGATGTAGTCGTTGGGGCCGCCGGGGGCACAGCGCACCGCCCAGCCGGGCTGGCCACCACCGGATGCGTTGCCGGAGCGGGGCACCTCGTCCCCGAACTGCTCGTTCGGGTACTCCCCCAGCGGCCCGTGGGTGAGGCGTTGCTGGTCGCGCAGCTTCACCCGGCACAGGTTCAGGACGGCGTCCTGCATCGCCACCTGGACGCGCTGGCCGCGTCCGGTGTTGGTCCGTTGGTACAGCGCTGCCAGGATCGCGGCCACCAGGTGGATGCCGGTGCCCGAGTCGCCGATCTGCGCGCCCGTGGCGAGCGGCGGACCCTCCTCGAACCCGGTGGTGCTCATCGAGCCGCCCATGGCCTGCGCGATCACCTCGTACGCCTTGAAGTCGGCGTAGCGGCCGGGGCCGAAGCCCTTGATCGACGCGTAGATGAGCCTGTCGTTGAGCTCCTGCAGCTTCTCCCACGGGTAGCCGAACCGCTCGACCACACCGGGCCCGAAGTTCTCGACGAGGACGTCGACGTCGCCGACGAGCTTCTCGAAGACCTCCTTGCCCTCGGGGGCCTTCATGTTGAGGGTGATGCTCCGCTTGTTGCAGTTGAGCATCGTGAAGTAGAGACTGTCCACTTCGGGCAGATCGCGCAGCTGGCCGCGGGTGATGTCGCCCCGTCCCGGCGTTTCCAGCTTGATGACGTCCGCGCCCAGCCAGGCGAGCAGCTGGGTCGACGACGGTCCGGACTGCACGTGCGTCATGTCGAGGACTTTGACGCCCTCCAGGGCCTTGGCCATCTCAGCTCACCTACTTGTACATCGTCTGGTTCATGGTTCCGGGCGCGTACACGTCGGGGTCGATCCACACGTTGATCAGCGAGGGCTTGCCGGACTCGCGGGCGCGCCGCAGAGCCGGCCCGATGTCCTTGGGGTCGCGGACCTCCTCGCCGTAACCGCCGAGCATCTTGGCGAACTGGTCGTAGCGCACATCGCCGAGCGTGTTGCCGACGCGTTCGCGCTCCAGCCCGTACTTGGCCGCCTGGCCGTAGCGGATCTGGTTCATCGACGAGTTGTTGCCGACGATGCCGACGAACGGGAGGTCGTAGCGGACCAGCGTCTCGAAGTCCCAGCCGGTGAGGGAGAACGCGCCGTCGCCGAACAGGGCGACGACCTCCTTGTCCGGCCTGGCCAGTTTCGCCGCCAGCACGAACGGGATGCCGACACCGAGCGTCCCGAGTGGACCGGGGTCCATCCAGTGGCCGGGTGACTTCGGCTGCACGACCTGGCCGGAGAACGTGACGACGTCGCCGCCGTCGCCGATGTAGATCGAGTCCTCGGTGAGGAAGTCGTTGATCTCGCTCACCAGCCGGTACGGGTGGATCGGCATGTCCTCCGACAGCAGGTGCTCGGCGCGCTTGAGCCGGGCCTTCTCCTCGACCGCCTGCAGCTCCTCCAGCCACACCTTGCGGCCCATCGCGCCGTTGTCCTCCCGGCCCGACGCGGCCTGGGCGACGGCGGACAGGACCAGGTCGGCGTCTCCGACGATGCCGAGGTCGATGTCGCGGTTCTTGCCGACCGTGCGGTAGTCGAGGTCGATCTGGACGACCGTCGCGTTCGCGGAGAGCCTGCGCCCGTAGCCCATCCGGAAGTCGAACGGTGTGCCGACGATGACGATGACGTCGGCGTTGTCGAAGGCGTAGCGCCGCGACAGCTGGAAGTGGTGCGGGTCGCCGGGCGGGAGGGTGCCGCGACCCGCGCCGTTCATGTAGGCCGGGATGTTGAGGGTGCGGACGAGGTCGATCGCGGAGTCGGTGGCGCGCGTCGTCCACACCTGGCTGCCCAGCAGGATCGCGGGTTTCCTGGCGTGCACCAAGAGGTCCGCGAGCTTCTCGATGTCGGCCGGGTCACCGAGGGCGCGTGTGGAGGCGCGGTAGTGGCCCGCCTCCGGTACTCGCGCCTGCGACACCGGCACCTTGGCGTCGAGGACGTCGCGCGGGATCTCCAGGAACGACGGGCCCGGCGCGCCCGCGTTGGCCTCGCGGAACGCCATCGACACCATGTCCGCGATGCGGGCGGTGTGCGGGACGTTCGCCGCGAACTTCGTGATCGGCGTCATCATGTCGACGTGCGGGAGGTCCTGCAGCGAGCCCATCTTGTGCTGGCTCAACGCACCCTGGCCGCCGATCAGCAGCATCGGGCTCTCCGCGCGGAACGCGTTCGCGACGCCCGTGACGGCGTCGGTGGTGCCCGGCCCCGCGGTCACGACGGCACACCCGGGTTTGCCGGTGATCCTCGCGTAGCCGTCGGCCGCGTGCGCCGCGACCTGTTCGTGCCGGACGTCGATGACGGCGATGCCCTCGTCCACGCAGCCGTCGTAGATGTCGATGATGTGCCCGCCGCACAGCGTGAAGATGGTGTCGACACCCTCTGCTTTGAGGGCCTTCGCCACCAGGTGGCCACCAGAGATGGACTCGGGAATCGACTCCGGCTCCGCGGAACTCGTCATCGGCGATCAGCTCCCCTTGGCGCTTCGACTGTAGATTGCATACCGTATGAGGTAGGCATATCGTTACTCCGCTACCAACCGGATGTCCATAGATGGCCGCAAGTTTTCGGCGAGAGGACGTAGACGGTGGATCTTTTCGAACACGAGGCGCGGGACCTCTTCGAGCGGTACGGGGTGCCCGTTCCGCGTGGTCTCGTGGCGGACACTCCTGAGTCCGCGCGCGAGGCGGCCGCGGAAATCGGCGGCACTGTCGTCGTGAAGGCGCAGGTGAAGACCGGCGGACGCGGTAAGGCCGGCGGCATCAAGCTCGCTTCGACGCCCGACGAAGCAGCGGCAGCGGCCACCGCCATCCTGGGGATGGACATCAAGGGCCACACCGTGCGCAAGGTGCTCGTCACCGAGGCGAGCGAGATCGCCGACGAGTACTACCTGTCGTTCCTGCTCGACCGTGCCAACAGGACGTTCATCGGCATGGCCTCGGCCACCGGGGGCATGGAGATCGAGGAGATGGCGGACTCCATCACCCGAATGCCGGCTTCGGCCTTCGACGCATCGGCGGTGTTCCCGCCGGAGATCGCCGCTGAAGTGAACGAGGTTGCTTCCGCTCTGTGGAAGGTCTTCGTCTCCGAGGACGCGACCTTGGTCGAAGTGAACCCGTTGGCACGCACCAAGGACGGCCGGATCGTCGCCCTGGACGGCAAGGTGACGCTGGACGACAACGCGTCGTTCCGGCACTCTCGACCTTCGAACGACGCGGAAGGCGACCCGCTGGAGGTGCGGGCGGCCGGGAAGGGCCTCAACTACGTCAAGCTCGACGGCACCGTCGGTGTCATCGGCAACGGCGCGGGGCTCGTCATGTCCACATTGGACGTCGTGGCGCTGGCCGGTGCCGCGCCCGCGAACTTCCTCGACATCGGCGGCGGCGCCTCGGCCCAGGTGATGGCCGACGGCCTCGACGTCGTCCTGTCGGACCCGTCGGTCCGCAGCGTGTTCGTGAACGTGTTCGGCGGCATCACCGCGTGCGACGCGGTGGCCAACGGAATCGTGCAGGCCCTCGGCATCCTGGGTGATCGCGCGGACAAGCCGCTGGTGGTCCGGCTCGACGGCAACAGCGCCGAGGCGGGCCACCGCATCCTCGACGAGGCACGACACCCGCTGATCACCGTGGCGCACACGATGGACGACGCGGCGGGCCGTGCCGCCGCCCTCGCTGGCAAGGAGTCCTGATGGCGATCTTCCTCGACGAGAACAGCCGCGTGATCGTGCAGGGCATGACGGGCGCGGAGGGCGTGAAGCACACCCGTCGCATGCTCGCGGCCGGCACGCAGGTCGTCGGCGGCGTGAACGCGCGCAAGGCGGGCACGTCCGTGGACTTCGACGACGTGACGCTGCCGGTGTTCGGCACCGTCGCCGAGGCGGTGGAGGCGACCGGCGCGACCGTGTCGGTGCTCTTCGTCCCGCCCGCCTTCACCGGTGACGCGGTGATCGAGGCGATCGACGCGTCGATCGGCCTGGCCGTGGTGATCACGGAGGGCGTCCCGGTCCACGACACGGCCCGGTTCTGGGCACACGCGCAGGGCGGGTCGACCAGGATCATCGGGCCGAACTGCCCCGGCATCATCAGTCCCGGCAAGTCCAACGCGGGCATCATCCCCGCGGACATCACCAAGCCGGGGTCGATCGGCCTGGTGTCGAAGTCGGGAACGCTGACGTACCAGCTGATGCACGAGCTGAAGGACTTCGGCTTCACGACGTGCGTCGGCATCGGCGGCGACCCGATCGTCGGCACCACGCACATAGACGCGATCGCGGCGTTCGAGGCGGACCCGGAGACCGAGCTGATCGTGATGATCGGCGAGATCGGCGGGGACGCGGAGGAACGCGCGGCGGAGTTCGTGCGGGACACCGTGTCCAAGCCCGTGGTCGGCTACGTCGCCGGGTTCACCGCGCCCGAGGGCAAGACGATGGGCCACGCGGGCGCCATCGTCTCGGGGTCCTCGGGCACGGCGGAGGCCAAGAAGCTGGCCATGGAGGCGGCCGGGATCAGGGTCGGCAGGACGCCGTCCGAGACCGCCGCCCTGGCCCGCGCGATCCTGACTAGCTAGAGCAGATCGCCCTGTCCGCCACGTCGACGGCCGAGGGCCTGCCGGACCCCTGCCAGTTCGTGTTGGTCACGACCGACGCGAACCGGCCGTCGTCGGTGGTCAGGGTGAACGAGTAGTGCCCGGTGGTCAGGGCACCGTTGTGGCCCCACGCGACCACACCGCACGACAGCGGCATCTTCACCAGGGCCAGGCCGTACTGGTCGGCCGGGCCGAACGTGCGCTTCATCTCGGCCAGTGCCGCGGGTGAGACGAGTCTGCCGCCGATCACCGCGCGGTAGAACCGCTGGAGGTCGTCCAAAGTGGACTCCATGGCGCCGGCGGTGCTCCAGAACGACAGTTCGACGGTGGTGGTCGCCTCGGTCCAGAAGAACAGCTGGCCGAGGCGGCCGCCCAGGTATCCGTTGAGGAACGGCGTTTTCAGCGCACGGTCACCGGGTGTGGGGAAGCGCGTCCCGGCGAGGCCGAGCGGGCTGATGATCCGCTCGGTGATCGCGTCGCCGGCCTGCCTGCCGGTGAGGCGTTCGATCAGCAGGCCCAGCACCAGGAAGCCGACGTTCGAGTAGGTCTGGGCGGCACCGGGGGCGTTCTGGGCGGGCTCGTCCATCGCCGAGCGGACGAGCTCGGCCAGCGCGTACGTGCCGCCGGGGCCCGCCTTCGCGTCGCGCACGTCGCGCACGAGACCGCTGGTGTGCTGCAGCAGCTGGCGAACGGTGATCACGTCACCGTCGTAGTTGCCGGTGACCACGCCGGGCAGGTACCGCGAGATCGGTGCGTCCAGTTCGGCGCGGCCCTCGTCCACGAGTTGCAGGACGACCACGGCCGTGAACGTCTTGGTCTGGCTACCGATCCGGAAGTGGTCGGCCGCGGTGATCGGGCGCCGCTCGTGGAGCTTCCCCGTACCGGTCGACCGGGTGCCGGACCCGGTGTGCACGGCGGCACCCGGCCCCGCCTGCGCCAGGTACTGGTCGAGCACCGTCTGCACGGCGTCATCGGCCTTCGCCGGCGCGGCGCCCAGGAGCAGCAGCGCGCAGACGAGCACAGCGAGCCGCTTCACGCGGTCACCTCCTCGGCGGTCGGCAGCTGGGCGTTGCCCTCGGCCTTGTCCCCGATCACGGACATCGCCTGCTTCACGATCTTCAGCACCGCCTGGGCACCCTCGACCAGCTTGATCAGGTTCTCGCCGCTGGCCAGCAGCTCGCCGAGCTTGGCCGCGACCTGCGCGCCGCACTCGACGGCGATCTGCACGCACTGCGGGATCGCCAGCGCGATGCTCTGCCCGAACGTGGCGGCCGCGGTCGCGATCGCCTGGGTCATGATCGGCACGATCTTGCCGACCGCCTCGGTGACCAGGCGCGTCACCTCGGCCACCACCTGTGCGACGACCTCGCCCGCCTTGATCAGCGCGGTGGCGTTGGTCAGGGCGGTCTCGGCGACGGACAGCACGCCGTCGACGAGCTCCTTGCCGGTCTTGGCGTACTCGGCCGCGCTGTCGCCGGTCCAGCCGTCGGTCTCGCTGCCCGCCTTCGCGCCGTACTCCTCGGCGAGGGTGGTCGCGGCGGTACTGGCGTCCTGGAACTCCCCCGCACCCCGCTGCACGCCGTCCGGGTCGCCCTTGAGCTGGTCCAGCGGCTCTTCGAGGAACGAGATCATCGGCGTGAGGAAGCCGACGCCCGCGCTGTCCAGTGCCTGCAACGGTCTCCCGTTCGAGCCCAGCTCGCTCAGCGGCGCCTTCGGGGTCTGTGCCAGGTCCGGCGACAGCCACGTGCCGGTCGTGATGGCGTTCGTGGTGGCGCGGAGCTCGTCGAGCAGTGCGGCGGTCATCGGCCCGCTCCCGTGACGGCCTCGGCGTTGCGCTCGTCGGTGCGCTGGTAGTTCTCGGCGGTCTGCCGCATGCCCTCGCCTACTTTGTCCATTGTGGACGCGATCTGGGCGAACGCGCCCGTCGTCTCCCCCATCGGGCCGCTCAGGCCGGAGCTGAGGAACTGGGCGAACGAGCCGAGCGACTCCTCGCCCAGCTGTCCGGGCAGCCGGGTGCCGGTGTCGGACAACCGGTCGGCGTACCCGGTCAGGGTCCTCGCGTGACGGCGCAACTGCTCGTGGTCGGCGGTGAAGCTCATCGCACGGCCTCCGGAAGGTGCTTCGTGATCTGGTGCAACGCGTCGCTCTCGCCGAGGTAGTCGGCCATCACCTCGGTCATGCGGGCGCTCGCGAGCCGTTGCGCCTCCCGCGCGGTGCTCACGATGAGCATCGCGAGCGTGTCGACGTCGAGCTTGCGCGCCGCCGGCGTCAGCGCGACGTCACCGAGCACACCGCCCGCGTTCACCGTCACGGTCACCTCGCCGCGTGGCGAGGTCGCCTTCGCGCCCACCTCGGCCAGGCTCGCGCTCGCCGACCGCGCGCTGTACACGACGCGCTCCAGTCGTTCCTGGTAGTCCGCCAGCCACTGTGCTGGATCCACTTCTCCCCCTACCTCCAGGCTCGCGCGACTGCGGCGAGCTCACCGATCGCGCGGACGAGGTCGTGGTGCCGCAGCGGGTTGACGCTCACCCAGCCGTCGTCACCGGCGTCGACCCTGACCCGTCCGCCCGCACTGTCCAACCAGGACACTTCCTGCCGCCGCCCGTCCCTGACCACACCCGCCTGGCCCTGCCCGGTGACCTCGAGGTCGAGCCCGGCGCCGGGCGGCAGGGTGATGGGCATGAGCTGCGCGGCCCTGACGTGCGGCACCAGCGCCGCCAGTTCGTCGCCGAGCGTCTCCGCCTCGACGTGCGCGACCCTGACCGTGCTCTCGGACTGCGTGCACACCAGCGCGTCGTCGCCGCAGACCATCGCGACCGCCCCCGTGCCGGGCACGACGAGGTCGACCACGGCGGTGTGCTCGTGCAGCGCCGTGACGAGCGCGGCGGCCATGCCCGTCGGACCGTGCGACTCCGCGAGACCCCGCGCCCGCAACCCGTGACCCGCCTCGGACAGCAGCGCCGCCCGTTCGTCCGCGAGCTTGCCGAACGACGGCACCCGAAGCGGGAACGGCCAGCGCACGCCGGCGTGCGTGGCGAGCAGGTCCATCTCCACCAGGTCGAAGGCGATCACCGCGCCACCTTCCGCGCCTGCTCGGCATCGGTCACGGTGTAGGTGGACTCGATCTCCGCGAGCAACTGCCGGAACTCGCGCACCTCCCGTTCCGCGGCACCCACCTCACCGGCGAGCCCCGAACCGGCGTCCTTGAGCCGCCGCGACAGGTCCTGGGCGGGCGGAGCCGTCCCGAGCAACGGCTGCCGCTCGGCCAGCCTGCTCGCCGTCGCTACCAGGGCGGCGGTCTGCTCGGCGAGCCTGCTCAACGACCGCACCCGCTCCCGCAGGTCGTCGGGCGACACCTCGTAGCCGTTCACTGCTCCTCCCCGATGACGGCCGGTGACACCCGCTCGGTCACCGCGAACAGGTCGTGGTCGAGCGTCGGCATCTGGTTCTCGTGCTCCTGGTCGTCGTCCTTGCGGGCCGCGCTCGCCGGGGGTGCGCCCATCGCGTTGTTCTGGGCGGACGGGCGGGCGTCGGCGGTGAGGGTGCCGGTCGCGGTGAGGCCGCCGTGGGGGCTGAGCAGCACTCCGGCGCGCATGCCGGGCGTGAGCTGCTGGCCGACCGGCGAGGTGGCGGCTGGTGTGCCGCCGACCAGCCGCTGCCAGGGCACGCCACCCGAACTGGGCGTCCTCACCGGTGTCGCCGAGGTGGCACGGGGTGTGGAGGCCGCTTGCGGGGTGGCGCCGGGCGGTGTCCGGGCGGCTTGCGGAACGCTGGCTCGGGCGTCGTCGATGAGGCGGCCGCTGCCGTTGAGGCTCGACTCGTAGGTCTGCATCGCGCGGACTGCCTGGGCCTTCTGCTGGTCGGCGGACGCGGCGCCGAAGTAGAAGTAGAAGCCCGAGGACGCTCCCGCGGGCATGGTGGGCGCGCTCGGCAGTGCGAACGGTGCCTGTGCGCTCGGCAGTGCGAACGGTGCCGGCGCGCTGGACAACGCCAAGGACCCCGGCGCGCTCGGCAACGCGAACGGGCCCGCAGCGCCGGGCAGCGCGAACGGCCCCAGCGTGCCCGGCAACGCCGGCACCCCTGGCGCGCTCGGCAGTGCGAAGGGTCCTGGTGTGCCCGGCAACGCCCCCGGCGCGCTCGGCGGCACGGCGACCCCAGGCGCCGGCGTGCTCGGCAGCCCCGCGAACGCCGGCACGGTCGTCCCCGGCCCCGGTGGCGGCGGCATCGCCGCCCGCGCCGACGCCAGCGCGTCGGCCGAGTCCTGCGCCGCCTTCTGCCCTGCCACCGCCAGCTCGCTGATCTTCTCGATCCGCTCCGCCAGCGCCCCCAGCCGTGCGGCCGCCTCCTGGGCCGCCGCGCCGGTCCACCCCTCGGTCAGCGCGGCCCGCTGGTCCCGGAGCACCTCGGCGTGCGCGGCCAGCGCTGCCCGGTGGCGCGTCCACTCCCCCGCCACCGCGCTCACGTCGGCGACATCAGCGTCCTGCCACAGCATGCGGTGCAACTCTTCATGGCTGTACGCCTCCCAGTTGATGCCTGACACCCCTGGAATCCCTCCCTCGTCCCCGGCGAACGATCACAGCCAGGGGCGGGCGGGGACAGGCCAGACGACCGGCCACTTGTGGCCGGTCGGTCTGATCAGCGGGAACGCGCGAGATGGTCCTGCAGGCGCGCGTGCCGGAACTGGTACACCGCACCCGCTCGGCGCAGCACGCCACGACGGTAGGCGTCGTCGAGGAACGCCGGCAGGCCCCACGGCAGCTTCCCCGTCAGCGGTAGCCAGACGCGCGCGAACACGACCCACTGGCCCCACGCGGTCAGGCTCAGCACGTACGCCAGCCCTCCGCCGACGCCGCCGACGAGGCCGAGCGCCAGGGCCGTCGTCGGGCTCCACACCACCTCGAACCGCAGCGCGGTCAGCCCGCTCGTGACGACACCGGTGGCTCCCGCGACGAACACCGCGAACAGCGGCATCATCACCGCGACGAGGCCGATCACCGCGCGCCGGTTCGCCGCCAGCAGGTCGTCGGGGCTGCCCGCCGAACGCACGTCGAGCGGTGCCTCCATCGCGGCGACCACGGCGAACACCAGTCCGGCGCCGAACCCGAACACCAGGCAGAACACACCGACGTCGACCAGCACCCCGGCCGTCATCCCAAAAGAAGGCATGACCAGCCAGAACGCCACCGCGCGCACCAGCCCGTACGCGGCACCGACCGCCCCGCCGAACGCCAAGCCGAGCAGTCCGCGAGACCACACCCGCTTCCCCACGCGGCCACGCAACCGCAGCCGGGTCCGCACGGGCTCGATCGGCGTCCGGCGCGCCACGAACCAGTGCGCCACCCCGAACAGGAGCCCTGTCACCAGCCCGATCATCACCGCGAACAGCAGCCCTCTGACACCGAGCCCGCCCACCAGCGCCGTCTCGAGCGCCAGGTCGGCGAGCCCGACCGCCACCCCGACGCCCAGCCCGGTCACCACCGACGAGCCGCCGAACCTCCACCACGCGACGTCGTGGGTCCCGAGCCTGGTCAGGTGGTCCGCGAGGTACCCGAGCCAAGGCCGTACACGTTCGGTGTCCGAGCCGTACACAGCCGGTATGAAGCTGCCGAGCAGGTGCCGTTCGATCTCGTCGGGCTCGTGGAGGGTCAGCAGCACGGCCGGATCGTGGTCCGGGGTGTCGCTGTAGATCCGCCGGGCGAGCGCCACCATCAACGGCGTCGTCAGCACCTCGGCGAGCGGGCCGCCGCACCGCACCTCGTCCAGCACCGGCTTCCAGACGTTGCCGCCCGGTCCGGTCTTGCGGGTGGTGCGCGGCAGGTAGTCCGCCAGGTCGTCGACGGCCAGGTCGGCCAGCACCACAGCCGCGGCAGACGTCAGCACGTCCGTGCCCTCGACCGCGTCGCGGTACTCGTCCACACGGCTCGTGAGCAGCAACGGCAGAGTGGTGGTGTTCAACGCGTTGAGCGCCAACCGATGCAAGCCGGTGGCGATCTCGTCGAAGCCGTCCAGCACGGGCAGCACCCGCTGCGAGTCGACCAACGCCGCCGCCAGCGTGCCGCCGCCGGGCCCGGGAGCCGCGAGGAACGGGTGGTCACGCGTCAGCTGGCCGGCCAGCCAGTCGCGCAGCCCCACCCGGCCGGGATGCCACGCGCCGAGGCCGAAGATCACCGGCACCGGGTCGGCCGGGGAACGGGCGTCCAGCAGGTCCAGCACGAACCGCGTGGTCAGCACCGTCTTGCCGGACCCCGCCCTCCCCAGCACGACCAGCCTCCGCGACCCGATCCCGCGGTACACCTCGACGACCTGCTCCAGACTTCCCCCGAGCCGGGCCTCGCCGCCGATGTTGCGCCAGCTGTCCATCCACGTCGCGGGCGCCGCGTCCCACCGCACGGGCAGCGGCACCGGGTCGTGGATCTGCCGCTGCTCCTCCTCGCGCCGCCACCGGCCCTCGACGGCGACCTTCAACGTCTCGACGGCCTCGTGCAGCGGGTCGAACCGGACCGGCTCCGCCACGGCCACGGGTTCATCGCGCCCGGCGGCGGAGAACAGCTCGGCCCGTTCCGCTCCGGTGAGCTCCAGAGCGTCGGCCAACGCGCGCACGGTGCCCATGCGCGGATCGGTCCGCTCGCCGGTCTCCAACCCTCGTACTGTGCGGATGCCAACGGCAGCGCGTCCCGCGAGCGCCTCTTGACTCAATCCCGCCCGCTGCCGCCATTGACGCAGCAGTAAGCCGAACCGGCTCGCCACAACCGCCCCCTCGTCCCGATGATCAGCACACTACCGAGACGGCCCTGTCTCGTGGCCGATCCCATCCGGTTGGAGGAAGATCGCGGTTGTGCTGACCGAGTGGCTCCACGCCGTTCCACCGTTGCTGGTCTACCTCGTCGTGGGCCTGGTGGTCGGCGTCGAGAGCACGGGGATCCCGCTGCCGGGCGAGGTCGTGCTCGTCGCGGCGGCCCTGATGGCCTCGCACCACGACGGGATCTCGCCGGTCTGGGTCGGCGTCGCCGCCTCCGCCGGAGCGATCATCGGCGACAGCGCCGGGTACGCGCTGGGCAAGCGGTTCGGGCCGCGGATCTTCGGCTGGGCGGGTGAGAGGTTCCCCCGCCACTTCAGCCAGGACAGGATCGGCCGCGCCCAGGCGCTGTTCGAACGCTTCGGCGCCTGGGCGGTCTTCTTCGGCCGGTTCGTGGCGCTGCTGCGGATCCTGTCCGGTCCGCTCGCGGCCACGATGGGCATGCACTACGGGAAGTTCCTGCTGGCCAACGCGGCGGGCGGCATCGCGTGGGCCGGCGGCACGACGGCGGCCGTCTACTTCGTCGGAGAGGCCGCCGAGCACTACCTCGCGGAGTTCTCGTGGATCGCGCTCGTGGTCGTGCTGCTCGCGGTCGTGGGGCTCAGCGTCCGAGCCCGGCTCCGCCGTTCACCCCGATGACCTGGGCGGTGATGTGCCCGGCCTCCGGCGAGGTCAGGAACGTGACCGCGGTGGCGACGTCCGCCGGGGTGCCCGCGCGGCCGTTCGCCGGGGTGCCGACGAGCTTCTTGCGCCGTTCCTCGCTCAGGGTGCCGCCGAAGAACTCGGTGTCCTCGGTGACGCCCGGCGACACCACGTTGACCGTGATCCCCCTGGCTCCCACGGCGAACGCGAGGTCCGCCGTCCACGCCTCGACCGCGGACTTGGCCGCGCCGTAGGCACCCGAACCCCGCCGGCCCGCGATCGAGCCGAGCGTCACGACCCGCGCGTTGTCCGCGAGCCGCGGCTCCAGCGCGGTCGTCACGAGCACGGCGCTGACCACGTTGGACTCGTAGTTCGCGAGCCACAGGTTCTTCACGTCGGTCAGGTTCCGCGGGGCGGGCAGGCGCCGGGTCATGTTGCCGCCCGCGTTGTTGACCAGGACGTCCACTGAGGACGGGAGGTCGTTCAGCGCCGCCTCCACCGACTCCGGGTCCGCCGCGTCGAACACCACCGCCCGCGCGCCGATCTCGTCGGCCGCCGCCTTCAGGACGTCCTCCCGGCGTCCCGTGATCACCACGTCCAGGCCCTGCTCCACGAGCCGGGCCGCCACTGCCTTGCCGATGCCCGTGCCGCCGCCGGTCACCACCGCTGTGCGTGTCATACGACCCTTGATAACAGCGGAGTACCCGCAGGTCGATCGGCCTGTCAGCCCAGCGGGGTTCACGTCTGTGACTAGGCGCTGTCCTGCAGGTCTCGTTGGGCGACAGTAGCGGCCGAGGGACCCGGAGGCAGCACCGCCGCAACGCCCGAATACGCCCGGTATGAGGGCGTGGCGGCAGCACCGCCTCCGGGTCTCTCGCCCGCGCCTCTCACCGAACGAACTTGCAGGACAGCGCCTAGGCTGCTCAGACCCGACTCCACTGGGGAGAATCACATGGAAACCCGCGTTCTCGACACAGACGGCGCCGCCATCACCTACGACGTGAGCGGTTCCGGCGGCCGGCCGCTGATGATGATCGGGCAGCCGATGGACGCCAGCGGCTTCGTCGCGCTGCGCGCGCAGTTCCCCGACCGCAAGGTGATCACCTATGACCCGCGCGGGCTCGGCCGGAGCACCCGTTCGGACGGTCGCACCGACAACACGCCCGAGACCCAGGCGGCGGACGTGCACGCCGTGATCCAGGCCGTCGGCGGCCCGGTCGACCTGTTCGCGTCGAGCGGTGGCGCGGTCACCGCCCTCGAGCTCGTCGCGGCCTACCCGGACGACGTCGTCACGCTCGTCGCGCACGAGCCGCCGATCATCGACGTGCTGCCCGACGCGGCCGCCGCACGCCGGGCCCGTGACGACTTCATGAACGTCTACCAGGCCAAGGGCGGCGGCGCGGGCATGGCGGCGTTCATCCAGATGAGCTCGTGGCCGGGCGAGTACACCGACGAGTACTTCGCTCTGCCCGCACCGGACCCCGCCCAGTTCGGGATGCCGTCCGAGGACGACGGCAGGCGCGACGACCCGTTGCTCGGGACGTCGTCGCTCGCCATCACGGACTACTACCCGCAGGTGCAGAAGCTCGCCGCCGCGCCCACCCGCGTCGTGGTCGCCGTGGGCGAGGAGACCGGTGACACGTTCACCGCGCGCACGGCCATCCACTTGGCACGGTTGCTCGGCCAGGAGCCGGTGGTGTTCCCCAGCCACCACGGTGGCTTCATCGGCGGCGAGTTCGGGTACGCGGGCAAGCCCGAGGAGTTCGGCGTCAAGCTCCGCGAGGTGCTCGGCTGAGGAGGACGTCGGCGGCTCGCTGAGCACCGCCTCCGTCGGTGACAGCGGCACGCATCCGGTCGAGGTTCCGCCGGATCGTGCCGCTCGCCGCCACCCGGTCGACGGCCGCGCGCAGTCCCGCGTGGTCGTCGACGCGTTCTCCCAGACCCAGTTCGGCGACGCGGTCGGCGTTCGCGGCCTGTTCCGGGGTCTGCGGGACGACGACCAGCGGCACGCCCTGGTGCAGCGCCTCCATCGTGGAGTTCATGCCGCCGTGGCTGATGAACGCCTTGGCGTGCTTCAGGACGGCGAGCTGCGGAAACCACGGCCGGACGTCTGCGTGGTCCGTGCCTTCGACGTCACGCGCGGTCATCGCGACCTGCCAGGCGCCGTCGTCGAACTGGTCGAGGCAGGCCCGGTAGAAGCCCTCGTCGCTCATCACCGAGCCGAGCGAGACGAACAGCAGCGGCAGGTCGTCGCGGCGCGGTGACCAGTCCTCGTCGAGCCGGCTGCCCAGCACCGGGCCGACGAAGTGGAACGAGTCGTCGAACGTCTCCGCGTGCGGCTGGAACTCGCGCGGCACGAACACGATGCTGCACGCCTCCGGCGCCTCGATCGTGCTCGGGATGTCGAGCTCCACGTCGTGCTCGGCGACGAAGCGGGCCAGGTCGTCGGCGATGAACCGCGCCAGGCTCGCGTCCATGAGCGTGTGATGCGGGTTGGATGCCGTGTGCGGCACCGTGCGCACAGCCGGTATACGGAGTGTGTGCGCGACGATCCGCGCGGGCCAGTTCGTGGAGTCGTAGCAGATCAGACTTGGTTTCGCGGTGCGGCAGTGGTCGAGCAGGACCGGGTAGGCAGCGGCCATCGCCCGGAAGTAGTGCGGAAACCACTCGTCGATCGGGTTGGCGGTGACGGGCCGGAAGGCGGGCAGCGCGGGGAGCTCCACCCACCGCGCGCCCGCTCCGGTCACCGCTTCGGCGTGCTCGGCGCCGGTCGCGTACCCGACCTCGGCACCGCGTGCGACCAGCTCCTCGACGACCGCGAGGGTCGGCGTGACGTGGCCGTGGCCTGCGAGCGTGACGAACAAGATCCCCATGGGGCCGATCCTGCCGAACGCGCGCAAGCGGATTACCGCAGGAAGGCCTCGACCACCTCGGCCACGCGCCACCCGCTCGCGAAGTCGGCCAGGTCACGCGGGTGCGCGCCGCGCACGGCCTGCGCGAACAGCGTGAGCCGCGAGTAGTCCGACCCCGTCTGCTCCAGCGGCACCGGTTCCCACGGACCGCCGTCCGAAGTGGACAGCAACGCCCACTGGTCGAGGCGCAGCGACCGTTCCGTGCCCCACGCGGTCCACTCGTAGATCTCGGGCCCGGCCAGTCCGGAGAACGCCGACACGTGCACCGGCACGCCACTGCCCCGCAGCACACCGCGGGCCGCGACCTCTGCCGCGCCAGGCTCCGGGAAGTCCGACGACACGGACTCGACCGCGAGCGGCCCGAGCATCCGGTCGGTCAGGTAGACGAAGTGCGACAACACCTCGCGGACGAACCCGCCCTGCTCGGAGCGCGACAGCCAGGTCGCGTCCGCCTGGAACGCCCTGGGCCACTTCGGGAACTGCAACCGGATCTCGACGCCCCGCAGCTCACCCAGCTCGGGCAGCCGTCGTTCGATCTCGATCGTCGCCACCATGTCCGAGAGCGCGAAGTTGACCGCGTTCGGGCGCCCTTCGGCGGCTTCGGCCATCGCGCGGGCCTCGTCCAGGTCGACGGCCAGCGGCTTCTCGCAGAACACCGCCTTGCCGGCCGCGAAGGCCTTGTGCACGAGCTCGGCGTGCGACGCGGGCGGCGTCGAGACGTACACCGCGTCCACTTCGGACAGCACCTCGTCCAGCGAGGTGACGACCGGGACGTCGAGCGTGCGAGGTGCGACGTCGACGCCGGCGACCACGGTGAAGCCGGGATGTGACCGCGCCGCCGTCAGCATCCGGGTGCCCATGGCTCCCAGGCCGACGACGGCGAGGCGAATCGGATCAGCGATCATGGCCTTATTCTGCAGGTGCCCAGGCCTTGGAGAGCTTCACCCGTGCACCGGTCTGCAGCAGCGATCCGGTGTAGAGCCGCGACGCGACCAGCAGGATCGTCACGACGGTCACCGCGAGGATGCCGAGCGAGAGGACCGCCTCCCACGCCGCGGCCTGTTCGGAGAACAGCCGCACCGGCATCGCGACGCCGGCGGTGAAGGGCACGAACGACATCCACTTGAGCACAACCGGGTTCTCGTAGAAGAACTGCACCCCGAAGTACGGTCCCATCACCGCGATCATGACCAGGCCCATCGTCGAGCCGAGGTCCTCCTGGCGGCTGACGAGCGCGCCCGCCACGGCCCACATCGACGAGATCAGCACGAACCCGAGCATCAGGAACGGGATGAACCAGCCGAGTGCGGGCGCCACCACCCCCAGCAGCTCGCCGAGTCCGGCCACCCGCAACGCGATCGGCGCCGCGAGCGCCAGCACCACGACCTGGGCGAGGGTGAGGATCGTGTGGCCGAGGATCTTGCCCGCGAGCAGCGCCCGCACCGGCACCGTCGACACGAGGATCTCCACGATCCGCGTCTGCTTCTCGGTCACCGTGCTCTGCGCGATGGCCGCGCCGCCCATGCCGAACATGAGGAACACCAACCCGAACACGATCACCGTGACGGACCGCTGGCCCGAGGTCACCGCCGAGGACTCCAGCAGCTCCACCGGGGGCGACTCGACGAGCTGGCGGATCACGCCGTTGGGCGGGCTGTTGAGCGCGAGGACCTTGATCCCGGCGCCGTCCGGCACGATCGCGGCCTCGACGTCGTCGGCCCGGACCAGGTCGGAGGCCTCCTGCACGCTGCCGACCTCACGAACGTCCAGTGCCTTGCCCTGCACCACCTGCGAGGCCGAGCCGACCACGGCGACCTTCGGGTCGTCGCCGCCGAACACCGTGGGCAGGATCGTGAGCGCGAACAACGCGGCGACGGTGAAGAGGAAGCCGATCCAGAAGCCCTTGGTGCCGACCAGGGTCTTCATCTCGCGTTCGGCGACGAGCCACGTCGCCTGGCTGAAGGACGCGCGGGCCATGTCAGATCACTTCCTTGAAGATCTCGTCCAGCGTGGGCACGACGGGCGTGAACGAGCGGACCTCGCCGCGGTCCAGCGCCGCCCTGAGCACCTGCTGGGGTTCCGCCTCGAACACCGCGCGCGGCCCGTCGAGGTCGAGGATCGTCACGCCGGGCACGTCGCGGACCCAGCCCGCGTCCTGTTCGACGACGATCTCGTAGCGCTCACCGGCGTGCCGGGCTCGCAGCTCCTCGCGGGACCCGTTCGCCGCGATCCGGCCCTTCGAGATGATCACGACGTCGTCGCAGAGCCGTTCCACGATGGCCAGCTGGTGGCTCGAGAACAGCACCGGCACGCCGTTGGCGGCGCGCTTGCGCAGCACGTCCAGCACGGTCTCGACGGCGATCGGGTCGAGGCCGGAGAACGGCTCGTCGAGGATCAGCACGTCCGGGTCGTGCACCAGCGCGGCCGCGATCTGCACCCGCTGCTGGTTGCCGAGCGACAGCTCCTCCAGCCGGTCGCCGGCCCGCCCGGTCAGCTCCAGGTCCTCGAGCAGCTCGTCGGTGTTGCGCTGCGCGGTCTCCCGGTCGACGCCGTGCAACCGCGCCAGCCACGTGATCTGGTCGCGCACCTTCATCTTCGGGTAGAGCCCGCGTTCCTCGGGCATGTAACCGAAGTCCGGCCGGTTGTCCGACCGGACCTCGGTCCCCTTCCAGCTCACCGAGCCCCCGTGCGCGGCGAGCACCCCCAGCACGATGCGCATCGTGGTCGTCTTGCCCGACCCGTTGGCGCCCAGGAAGCCCGTCATCCGGCCGGGCCGGACGTCGAAGCTCACCTCGTCGAGCACCTTGTGATCGCCGAAGCTCCGGCTGATCCCCCTGACAGTCAACATGGGGAGAACGGTAGGTCGTGACGATCAAGATCGCGTCCGCCGCGCGGCATCATCCTCGCGGAGGACCCCTTACGGGCTAACGTGCCCGCATGACCTTCCGTTTGGCCGCGTACGCCGTCAGCATCGAGAACGACCGCGTGCTGCTCGTCCGATGTGTGTCGACGTACGGAGAAGACCACTGGTCGTTGCCCGGCGGGGCGGTGGAGCACTGCGAGGACCCGTTCGACGCGGTGGTCCGCGAGGTCGCCGAGGAGACGGGCTGCACCGGCGAGGTCGAGCGCCTGCTGGGCGTGGACTCCCGGGTCGTGCCCGCCGACGAACGCCACCTGTCCGAGCTGGGGCCGCACCAGAACATCGGCGTCTTCTACCAGGTCCGGATCACCGGCGAACCGCGCCCGGAACCGAACGGGGCCACCATCGATCCTGTGTGGACACCGCTCGCCGACGTGACGGGGCTGCGCCGGTCCTCACTGGTCGACGTCGGACTGGCCCTCGTGCGGGGGAAGCCGCCGACCGGGCACGTCGCCGCGGTCCCGGTCGGCGGCCTGGTCCAGCACTAACGCGCGCCCGCCGTCACTCCCAGCCGGTGGCCGCCCGTGTAGACGTTCATCGACGTGCCGCGCAGGAACCCGACGAGCGTCACGCCCATCTCCTCCGCGAGGTCGGCGGCGAGCGACGACGGCGCGGAGACCGCGGTGAGCACCGGGATGCCCGCCATGACCGCCTTCTGCACCAGTTCGAACGACGCCCGCCCGCTCACCTGCAGCACGGTGCTCGTCAGCGGCAGACGCCCCTTGCGGGTGGCCCAGCCGACGACCTTGTCGACCGCGTTGTGCCGGCCGACGTCCTCGCGCAGGCACAGCAGGTTGCCCTGCGCGTCGAACAGGCCGGCCGCGTGCAGGCCACCGGTGCGGTCGAAGACCCGTTGCGCGGCACGGAGCTTCACCGGGAACTCCGTGATCGTCTTCGGGTCGAGGCGGATCGGGTCCGCCGCCACCTGCCAGGTCGCGACCGTGCGCACGGCGTCGAGGCTCGCCTTGCCGCACAAGCCGCAGGACGAGGTGGTGTAGAAGTTGCGCTCGATCGACGGGTCGGGTGGCGCGACGCCGTCCGCGAGTCCGACGTCGAGCACGTTGTAGGTGTTGCCGCCGTCGGCCGTGGCGCCCGCGCAGTAGCGGATCGACACGATGTCCGACGGCGAGCGCACCACTCCCTCGCTGACCAGGAACCCCGCGGCCAGGTCGAAGTCGTCACCCGGCGTGCGCATGGTCACGGCGAGGGACTTGCCCCGCACGCGGATCTCCAGCGGCTCCTCGACCGCCAGCGTGTCCGGCCGCACGGTGACCGCGTCGTCCACCAGCCGCACCACGCGCCGCCTGCTCGTCACTCGTCCCATGGCCTGCCTCCCTGCAGATCGCGACGCACTCGTCGAGCAGCCGCCGCAGCACCTCGTCCCCGGACATCGCCCTGACCGCCCTGGCCACGACCCAGTCGCGCGGCCACCACCGGGGCACGACGATCCCGGCCCTCCACGCGCAATGCGCGACCAGGCGGCGTGCGGGCGCTTTCTCCGTACCGATCACCTTGGTGGCGAAGGGAAGAAGCTTGTGCCGTCCCTCCTCAGTGGACTGGTCGTTGACGCACCGCGCCACGCACGCCAGCACCGGATGCACACACGCGGGCCGGTCCGACCACACCTCGCCCGCGAGCACGGACGTCAGTTCCATCAGGCAACAGCCGTCCGCCGGCGTCCGGTGCCAGCCCTTGGCGAGCCGCGGCACCCGACTCACAGGCGAGGCCTTCCCGGCTGCGACAGGTGCCCGGTGAGCACCGCGCCCGCCAGCCCGAGCACACCCGCGGCGATGAACGCGAACGTGTGCCCCTGCGAGGCGAGGACGATCGCGGCGATCAACGCCCCCGCGGCCTTCGCCGTGTAGAGCACGCCGAAGTTCTGAGCACCGTTCGTCTCGCCGAAGTACTCCCTCGTCACGCCGACGAGCAACGAGTAACAACACCCGGTGCCAAGACCCGCGAGCGTGGCGCCGATGAGCAACCCGGGCACGTTCTGGCTGTACAGCAACACGAACTGCGCCAGCCCGCCCGTCGCCAACGTCCAGACCAGCGCCTTCCTGCGCCCGATCCGGTCCGAGATCCACCCGACCAGCACCCGTCCGGTACCCGTCGCCGCAGCCAGCGTGGCCAGTGCGACAACACCGAGCACCCTGTCGCCGACGAACAACGGCAGGTACGCCAGGTCGTAGAGAGATACCGCCGCCGCGAACGCCACACCGCCGTACAGCCACCAGAACGTGCCGCACCGCATGGCCTCGTGCGTCTTGAATTCCTTGAGCGCAGAACGGTTCGGTACCCGCGCACGATCCAGCGCCCACTCGCGCGGCGGGATGTGCGGCGGCCACCAGTGTCCGGGCGGGTCCTTCATCAACGCGCCCGCCACCGCCAGGACGGCAGCGATCGCGATCCCCGCCTGCACCAGGAACCCGCCACCGAAGAAGAGCCCGGCGGCCAGCACGAACGGCACCGACCCGTACGCGAACGCGCCGCTGACGAACGCGACCTTCCGCGTCACCCGCTCCGGGTACCAGAGGACGACCGTGCTCACGCAGGTCGCGTAGACGAGCCCCGCGCCGATGCCGCCGAGAACCGCGTACCCGACCAGCTGGTCCTGTCCGAGCGTGATCAGCCCGGCGCCGCACAGGGCAGCCCCGATCCACATCGCACCTGACGACGTGAGGCGCTTCTGGTCTCTCAGCCAGGCCGCCGGAAACGCCGTGCCGGCCTGACAGACCGTCCACAAAGCCAGTGCCCAGAACAACTCCGGCACACTCCACCGGTCCTGCAACTGAGGAATGAGCGCCCCGAACCCGTACTGCCCGATGCCGGCCGCGAGCATCGCCGCCCAAGCGGCCCACAGCACCGTGCGACGCGAACGCCCCGACGCCTCGACGTCGGTCTCCCCCACCCGGTAGAGCCTGCCGACGTGATCACGTACGTAAGTCGCGACTGGCATGCCCTTCACTCCGTCCCGAGGATTGCATACAGTATCCGGTAGGCTATACCACGGGAGCCCTGATGAACATGCCTTGGACGCTGGCCCGCCAGACGGCCCGCGATGCGGTGAAGCCTTTGGACGCCGTCGAGCTCGCCCTGCCTGATGCCCTCGGGCTGGCCTTGGCGTCGGCGGTGCGGGCGTTGGCCGGTCAGCCGGCCTGTGACACGTCGGCCATGGACGGGTACGCGGTGGCGGGTGCGGCGCCGTGGACCGTCGTCGGCCAGGTAGCTGCCGGGTCGATGCCAGGTCTGGCACTGGGGCGCGGGGAGGCGTTCGGGGTGGCCACCGGGGCGCCGGTGCCGGACGGAGCGGATTTCGTGCTACCGGTGGAGCGATGTTCTGTCGATGGCGCACTGCTGCGCGAGGCCACCTTGTCCGGATGTCGCCGCCTACGCCGCGGTCCTGACCCTGCTCCACCCACTGCTGCGAACCCTGGGCGGCCACACCGCCACCCCACCGGTCACCGCCTGGCTGGGCGACACGAACGCCCACCCCGTGGACACCCGCCTGATCCCGGTGACCAGGTCCGGCACCCTCGCCACCCCGGTAGGCCACGACCGGCCGGGCTCCCTGTGGGGCGCGGCGCTGGCGGACGCGATGGCGATCGTTCCGCCGAGGCACGAGGGAGGCGAGGTGGAGGTGCTCACTTGCGGGAACGCCAGCTGACCTTCGAAGACCCCGCCTCGGGCGCGTCCTTCACCACGGTCCGCACCGGCAACCCGAGGAACTCGCCGAACCGCCCGATGTGATCCACGAGCCGGTCGACGTCGAACCCCGGCAGCGGCCGCAGCTCCACGTCGACCGAGGTCTTCTTCATGACACGACGCCAAAGCCCGGCGATCTGCCCGTCCTCGATCAGGGCCGCGTGGAACATGCCGTTGTAGGTGGAGATCGGGATCTCGTCGTACCGGGTGAAGAACGCGCCGCGGTCCTTGTAGCCGATCAGAAGCTCGTCGTAGGCGGGCAGCACGAACGCGCCCGAGCCCGGCGCCAGGTCCGGCGGCAGCCAGTACTCCTTGCCGTCGAACGTCTCGCGCACCAGCGACGACTTCACCGCTTCCAACCCTCGGGAAGCCTCGCGAACGCCGATCCCGCACCAGTTGGCGAAGTCCGCCAGCGTCGCCGGGCCGTGGCTGCCGAAGTAGCGCGACGCCAGGACGGCCATCGCCTCGTCAGCGTCCAAAGAACGTTGGTGTGGCGCCCATTCGTCCAGCAGCACGAAGGTCTGCTCCTTGCCGCGGGGAGGGCCCGGCACGACCAGACCCTCCTGGGCCAGGTGGATGAACGTGAAGTAACTCTGCTGCCGGTCGTCCGGAATGCCGACGCCCGCCATGAGAGAGATCATCTCGCGCCGGGTGAGGCAGCCGCCGCCGGTCAGGGCTTCGACGAACGTCTTGCGCGCCAACGACATCAGCTCGGGCGTCATGTGGTGGTACGCCCAGGCCTTCGGGGTGAGCCTGGCCAGGTCGCGGGCGCCGAACAGGCCCAGCATCCACCGGACGTCCTCGGCCAGGACGTAGTGGATCGTGCCTCGCATCAGCCACGTGCGGACCACACGGCCGGACTGCAGGGCCGACTCGACGTCAGCTATGCGCGCGTCGGCGGTGCGCAGGCCGATCGCCCAGAGAGACTGGCCGTAGTCCTGGCCCTGCATGGCTCCCAGCGAGCGGACCACGTCCTCCGCCGACCGGAGCCGCCCGATGTTGCCGAGGCGCAGCGCCGCGATGTCCATCGGGCCAGTCTCACCGACCTCGCTCCAGTCCCGCTCAAGCGGGCCAGCAGCCCGTGTAGCCCTCGGCCAGGTAGCGCGAGCCCGACTCCGAGCCGACCACCGAGGCCAGCTCGCCGAGCTGCCTGCGCACGTCGAAGTCCGTCGCGGCGGGCAGGGCGTGCAGCATCGTGGTCATCCAGTACGAGAAGTGCTGCGCCTTCCACACCCGGTCGAGCGCGCGCGGGCCGTACTCGTCGAGGGCGTCGCGGTCGCCCTTGAGCAACGCGCGTTCGATCACCTCGCTGAGCACGCTCACGTCGGCCAGTGCCAGGTTCAGGCCCTTGGCGCCGGTCGGCGGCACGGTGTGGGCGGCGTCGCCGGCGAGCAGAAGACTGCGGTGGCGCATGGGTTCCGCGACGAACGACCGGAAGCGCAGCACCGTCTTCTCGGTGATCGGGCCTTCCTTCAACACGAACCCGTCGGGGCCCGCGACCCGCGACTGCAGCTCCTCCCAGATCCGGTCGTCGGACCACGCGGCGGCGTCGGTCTCCGGGTCGCACTGGAAGTACATGCGCTGGTGGGTCTCGGTGCGCTGGCTGATCAGGGCGAACCCGCGCGGCGAGTGCGCGTAGACCAGCTCGGGCGCGCTGCGCGGCGCCTCGGTGATGATGCCGAACCAGGCGAACGGGTACTCGCGGGAACTGTGCCTGCGCAACGCCTCCGGCACCTCGGCGCGGCAGATCGACCGGGAACCGTCCGCTCCGACGAGCAGGTCGCAGCGCACCTCCTGGGCCACCCCGTCGCTGTCGGTGAACCGGATCGCGGGCGCCGTGACGTCGACGGACGTGTCGCTGACGCCGAACCGCACGTCGCCGCCGTCGCGTTCGCGGGCGTTCGCCAGGTCCACGAACACGTCGGTCTGCGGGTAGAGCCAGACCGACTCGCCCACCAGGGCCTTGAAGTCGACGCGGTGGCTCTCGCCGCTGAACCGCAGGTCGATGCCCTCGTGCGGATGTCCTTCGCGCAGCACCCGGTCCGACACCCCGGTGTCGGCGAGCAGCCGCGCGCTGTCGGCTTCCAGAATGCCGGCGCGCACGGTGTTCTCGATCTCCGTGCGCGTTCTGTTGTCGATCACCACGCTGTCGATCCCGTTGAGGGACAACAGGTGCGAGAGCATCAGCCCCGCCGGCCCCGCACCGACGATGCCGACCTGCGTGCGCGTCATGAAAGCTCCTTGGTGAGCGGGAAGGGTGCGAGGGTCACGGGCGCTCCTCCAGGACCTGCCGTGCCACCGAGAAGGCGTGGTTCGCGGCGGGCACCCCGCAGTAGATGGCACTCTGCAAGATCACCTCACCGATCTCCGCCTCAGTCAGGCCGTTCCGCAACGCCGCGGCGACGTGCAGTTTCAGCTCGTCCCAATGCCCGTGCGCGATCAACGCCGTCAGGGTGATGGCGCTGCGCGTGCGCCGGTCGAGCCCGGGCCGCGTCCACACCTCACCCCACGCGTACTTCGTGATGAACTCCTGAAAGTCGTGAGTGAACTCGTCCGGCGCCGCCCTGTCCACATGTGCGTCGCCGAGAACCTCACGCCGGACCTTCATTCCGTCGTCGTACGACACCGCGTCTCCCACCGGTTCACCGCCTCGTCCACGAACACCTCGGCCGCTCCCAGGTACGAGCCCGGATCCGTCCCGCCGCCCCGCTCCGCCAGCAGATCTGGAGCGGCCTCGGCAGCGCGCCGCGCCATCACGTCCGCGCGCACCTCGAGTCCCTCCACCAGTTCCGCGGACTGCGAAGCGGCCACCACCACCAGTTCCAGCAGCGCCCGCAGCGCGGGCCACTCCGCGTGCCAGGCTCCGTCCGGCCGCTCGTCCACCGCCCGCGCGGCGCACAGGTGCAGCTGCGCGCCCAGCCCGGGAGCCCGCAGGGCCGCGCTGTTCACCAGCACCGCCAGCACCGGGTTCCGCTTGTGGGGCATGGTCGACGACCCGCCACGCCCGGCCACGAACCCCTCGCGGACCTCGCCGATCTCCGGCCGCCCCAGCGTCAGCAGGTCCGCCGCCATCACGCCGAGCGCGTCGCAGCACCGCACCACCGCGTCACCGAGCCGCGTGACCGGGGCGCGGTAGGTGTGCCAGGGCATCCCCGGCCAGACCAGCCCGAGGTACCCGGCGAACGCCGTGGCCGACGCGACGGGATCCTCGACGCGCGACAACGTCCCCGCCGCTCCCCCGCACTGCACCGGCAGGCCCGAGGCCACGGACTCCAGCTCGTCGAGCGCGTCGAGCACCCCCACGAGCCACCGCGCGGCCTTGAGCCCGAACGTGATCGGCACGGCGTGCTGCGTCAACGTCCGCCCCGCCATCACGCTGGTCCGGTGCTCACGAGCCAGCCCGGCCAGCGCGCCGGCGGTCCGTCCCAGATCCGCCGCGACCTGCCGCAAGGTCCCGCGTGCCAGCACCATCAACGCGGAGTCGAGCACGTCCTGGCTGGTCAGTCCGGTGTGGACGGACGAGGAGACCCGCGCCCGCAGGGCCGAGACCAGCGGCAGCACCGGGTTGCCCGCCGCCTCCACCTCGACGGGGTCCAGCGAGGGGACCCAGTCGCCCAGGGTCAGGGGCTCGCCGAGCACACGGGCCCAGGCGGCCTCCACCTCCAGCATCGCCCGCACGAGAGCGGTGTCGTCGACGAGGCCGGCCGCGCGATGAGAACCAGGGAGCACGATCACGTCCGCGGGAACTTGAAGAACACGGTCTCGGACGGCCCCTGCAGGTGGATGTCGAACCGCAGGCGCCCGTCGTCCTCGCGTGAGGAGAGCAGTCCGTCCACGGCGTCCGAGGCGTCGGGCAGGTAGATGCGCGTGAACAACCGGTCGAGCAGCCCTCGTGCGAACACCGTCACCGCGAAGAACGGCAGCCCGGGCTCGACGGTGCTGAACCAGTAGTGCCCGGCGCCGTCGGTGCAGGACCGGCCCCAGCCCGTGAACCCGGCACCGCGCCGCCGCAGCGACCCGCCGGCCCGCGGCACGACCCCCGCGGCGTCGGACTGGCGGATCTCGATCATCGCGTCCGGCACGGGATCACCCGCGCCGTCGAAGACGTGGCCGTGCAGCACCACGGACCCGGCCGCGCCGAACGGCACGAGCTCGGAGTCGCCGGGGAACGCGAGCGCGTGGTGGAAGAACGGGCCGACGGTCTGGCCGGGGGTGGCGTCAGTCATCGGACGGCTCCAGGTAGGTCGCGTGGCTTCCGGTCAACACGATGTCCCACCGGTAGCCGAGCAGCCACTCGTGCTCCGACTGCGAGTGGTCGTACGACGCGATCAGCCGGGCCAGTGCGGCGGGATCGGTGATCGACTGCGCGATCGGGTCCAGCGCCAGCAGCTGGTCGCCGGGGAAGTACATCTGCGTGATCAGCCGCTGGGTGAAGTCGGTGCCGAACAACGAGAAGTGGATGTGCGCGGGCCGCCAGGCGTTGTGGTGGTTGCGCCACGGGTAGGGGCCCGGCTTGATCGACGTGAACGAGTACCAGCCGTCGTCGTCGGTCAGGCACCGGCCGACGCCGTGGAAGTTCGGGTCGAGCGGCGCCGGGTGTTGGTCGCCCTGGTGCGAGTAGCGGCCGGCGGCGTTGGCCTGCCAGATCTCGACGAGCTGGCGGCGCACCGGGCGTCCGTCGCCGTCGAGCACGCGGCCGTGCACGCGGATGCGTTCGCCGATCGGCTCGCCACCGCGCTGCAGGGTCAGATCGGCCTCGACCGCGGCGACGTCGGAGTGGCCGAACACGGGCGCGAGCAGCTCGGCGCCCTCGGGGTCGACGAGCTGCAGCTCCTTGGTGGGGTGGCGCAACGTCGTGCTGCGGTACGGCGCGAAGTCCAGCAGCGGCGCACCTCTCGGTGAGTCGGCCTGGATCTTCGCGATCTCGTCGCTGATCTCGTGCTGGCTGGTCGTCACGCGAAGGAACGGTAGGCAAACGTCTCGCGCGAGTCGACCGCCGCCTTCCGCTGAGCGGAAAGGCACCCGTTAACTTGACACCCCTGAGACGACCGCTCATATTCGAGGAATGCCCAGGGCAAGTGTGCGAGAGCAGATCGTCGACGCTGCGTTCGAGCAGTTCCACCGGCACGGCTACAACGCGTGCGGCGTCAAGCTCATCACCGACAGCGCCAAGGTGCCCAAAGGCTCGTTCTACAACCACTTCGAGAGCAAGGAAGCCCTCGCGCTCGTCGTGATGGACCGCTACGGCGAGACACGGCACCTGGACGAGCTCAGCACGCCGGAGACCGCCCCGCTGACCCGGCTGCGACGCCACTTCGAGGCGCTGGCTCAGGACGTGGTGGACCTCGGTTACGAACGCGGCTGTGTCTTCGGCAACTTCAGCACCGAGGCGGCCGACCACATCCCCGCGATCCGCGACGGCGTCCGGACCGCCTTCGACCTCTGGGCGAACGCTCTCGCCGCGGTCCTCCGCGAGGCCCAGGAGGACGGCACCCTGACGGTCACCCAGAGCCCGGACGCGCTGGCCAGGTTCCTGCTCAACTCCTGGGAGGGCGCCATCGTCGGCGAACGCGCCACCAAGGACGGCTCGTCGTTCGCCGCGTTCTTCACCGTCGCCTTCGAGGTCGTCCTCCGCTGAGCCCCGGCTCCACCGCCGCCGGGGTACCCCTTGACGAATTCTAAGACGACCGGTCATATTGGATTCATGAGCGACATCCACCCCCGGTTCCACACCATCGACGGCCTGTCGATCCGCTACGCCGTCAGCGCCGCGAAGCCCACCGCGTTGCTGCTCAGCCCGTGGCCCGAGAGCATCTACGCCTACGACGCGACGTGGGCGGAGCTGGCCGCGCACGCGAACCTGATCGCGGTCGACCTGCCCGGCTTCGGGCACTCCGAGCTGCGCGAGGACCTGTTGTCCCCCAGCCGGATGGGCGAGTTCGTCGTGCGCATCGCCGACGCGTTCGAGCTCGACCGGCCGCACGTCGTCGGCCCCGACATCGGCACGAGCGCGGTCCTGTTCGCCGCGGCGAAGGCGCCGGACCGGTTCCGCAGCATCGTGGTCGGCAGCGGCGGCGCGCTCTCTCCGACCGACCTGGGCTCACCGCTGCACGAGTGGGTCCACGACGAGGACCTCGCGCCGTACCGGGCGCTGGGCCCGAAGGACGTGGTGACCATCGCGATGGACGCCATCGAGGGCTACGACTTGCCGGACGTGGTGCGGCAGGACTACCTGGCCGCCTATCAGGGCCAGCGGTTCGTCGAGCAGATGGCGTACGTGCGCGCATACCCGGCCGAGCTGCGGAAGCTGGACGAACTGCTGCCGAGCATCACCACGCCCGTCCAGCTGATCAACGGCAAGCGCGACCCGGTCGTGCCGGTGTCCAACGCGGAGCACCTGCACGAGCGGTTGCCGAACAGCGCGCTGGACGTCGTGGACGCCGGGCACTTCGTGTGGGAGGAGAACGCGGACGAGTACGCCCGCGTCGTCACGGCCTGGTGGCAGCGGCACTAACCCGCGGTGCAGGCAGCCCCGTTCACGCTGAACGAGTCGGGCGGCGAGGTGGGACTCGTGGTGGCGCCGTTGAAGCCGAAGGTCACCGAGCCGTCCTTGACGATCAGGGCGTTGTAGCCCGCGTTGGCGACGCTCACCTCGGCCCCGGACTGGGACACCGTCCCGTTCCACAGCTGCGTCACGGTCTCGCCGTCCGCGAACCGCCAGCGCACCGTCCAGCCGTCGACCAGCGCGCCGCTGACGTTGCGCACGGTCACGTCGGCCTGGAACGCGCCGGCCCACTGGTTGGTGATCCGGTAGACCACGACGCAGGTCGAAGCAGGGGGCGTGGCCGTCGACGAGGGCGGTGGCGCGGTCGACGCCGGACAGTCCCCCAGCGCCCACAGGCCGAGTTTCGCCTGCGACGCCTTGCTCTCCGCCTCGACCAGCGGGCCACCGTCCACCCCGGAGACGCGGAGGAAGCCGTACTGCACCGCGAGCAACGCGTAGTCGGTGCCGTCGGGCAGCGCCAGCGACACCTCGCCGGGCGTGATGCTGCTCACCCGGACTTCCTTGTCCAGCAACGTCTTCGTGGCGAAGTCGAGAGCGGCGGCCGCCGTGCACGCCGAGGGTTCGGCCAGCAGCGAGATGCGAGCGCGCGTGCCGTTCGCCAGCTCGACGGTGCGGCCGTCCACAACGGTGCGCACCTTTGTGGACGGCTCTTGCGCTGTCACGTCAGGAGAAGAGGCGTTCGGTGCGGGGACGGGCCTGCCGTCCTGCGAGGCCGTGCACCCGGCCACGAGCAAGGTCAACAGCACCAACAAGTGCTTCCGTGCTGCCATTGGACAAATCTATCGCCGGAGGCAGCGTCCGCAATCGGCTGTTCGGAGTTGATCAACTCGGGCTTTCGGAGTCGTGGGCCGCGCGACGCCTCCGGATGTGCGAACGTGGGGTGGCCACAGTTGCGCGGATGGTTCCCTGCCGTTCATCGGCTCGTGGTGCTCGACCGATTGGATCACGACATACCTCGTTCCCTGCCGATGGAGGTCTGAAGTGCGCTCCCCGCACCAGCACCGGACACGTCGCCTGTTCGCCGCCCTCGCCGTCGTCGCGTCCGTTCTCGGCGTGACCACGGCCGTCGCTCCCGCGGCCGGCGCCGCCGTCTACAACTCCTGCACGCAGTCGCGCTGCGACGCGGCCCGGTCCGCCAACACCACGTGGAAGTCCAAGAGCTACCCGAGCACGCGGGGCTGGAACAGCTGGCCGAACGGCCAGTGCAACTACGCGGGCGGCGTGCACCAGAACCGCGAGGGCCAGCTCCCGGCCGGCCACAGCTACCTGGAGTTCGACGTCTACCCGCGTGCCTGCAACGCGTCCTGGGACGCGTACCGGATCATCGTCGACCGCACGGCCGGCACGGTCTACTTCTCGCCCGACCACTACAAGAACTTCTACCGCCTCTGAGCCTCACCGGGTGCTGCGGTCGATCCACGACCGCAGCGCCCACCAGGTGTGCAGCGTCGCCAGCACGTGCGACCGCCCCGAGTCCGGGTTCTCGCCGAGGTCGGCGTCGGTCAGCTCCACCAGCCGGTCGAGCCGGTACCGCACGGTGTTCGCGTGGATGTGCAACGCCGTGGCCGTCGCGCTGAGCCGGCCGCCGTTGTCGAGGTAGCACAACGCCGTCACCACCATCTCGTGGTGGAACGTGCTCTTCGGGTCGAGCTGCCCGAGCAGCGAGTCCGCGAGTGTCTCCGCCAGCCGGGGGTACGCCGCGAGAGCGGTCTCACCAGCGAGGTCCACGAGACGCTGCACGCCCAGGGAGGCTCCCGCCGCCGCCAGGGCCTGCGTGCACATCGAGTACGTCCCGCGCAACGACTTCAGCGCGGTCGCCGGTGACACCACGAGCAGGTCGTCCGACCACGACGGCGGCACGTGCGTGAGCCCCGCCAGCCGTCCCTCGACCAGCCCGTACACCCCGCCGAACGTGTGCAGCCGCTGCTCCAGCGTCCGCGCGTGGCTCGGGTCGGTCACCCCGGACACCACGCAGTGGTACCGGCCGTCGGGACGCAGACCGGTGCGCGCCAGCTCGGAGGCGTCCGGGAAGTCACCGGTCACCAGCAACCGCCGCAGCACCTGGGCGTTGAGGTCGCGGGCCGTGCGGGACAACTGCAGCTCGGCGGTGTGGTAGCCGCTGACGATGTGCCGCTCCACGGCGCCGACGTAGTGGTCGAGGTCGATCATGAAGTCGAGGATCGTGCCGTCGTCGACGCCCAGCGACCGCGCGAGCTCGACGGCCGCCCTGATCAGCTCGGTGCGTCCGGCGTGCACGCCGCGCAGCAGCCCTGCCATCGACACGCCCTGAGCGGCACGATCGGCACCCAGTGACAGCGCGGCGGAGAAGTCGCCGTCGTCGGGCGAGCCGCCGCGTTCGAGGTGCGCGATCCCCTCGGACAGCAGGAACGCGATGTGCCGGCGGTTCTCCTCCGCGGGCAGACGGGCGACCTCCGGCGAGTGGCCCCTGGCCGCGTCGACGACCCGTTCGACCACCTTGTCGTCGGCGGCGACGGCCTCGAGCACCTGGCGGACCATCGCGGACATACCCGGCACGTCGCCTCCGCAAACCCCACGTTGTGTGACGGCCACAACACAGCCGTCGCCGTTTGGTGGCGGGACCCTATCCCCCGCTCTCCGGTTACTGGTTAGTTGCTTTACGCGAGAGTAATTCGCGTTGGCACCACCCTTCAACGAGGAAGGCCCTGGGATGTCAGACCGGAACTTCAGCCGCCGCAACCTCCTTGCCGCGAGCGGCGCGATCGGAGCGATCGCCGCGAGCGGGACCCTGGGGCAGGCCGTCGCCGGAGCGGCGCCGAGAGTCGACGCGGACGTGATCGTCATCGGACACGGCCTGGCGGGGCTCGTGGCGACCTCGGAGCTCGCCGCGTCGGGCCGCAAGGTCCTGCTGCTGGACCAGGAACCCGAGGCCAGCCTGGGTGGACAGGCCTTCTGGTCGCTCGGCGGCCTCTTCTTCGTCAACTCGCAGGAGCAGCGGACCGCGGGCATCAAGGACTCGCTGGAGCTGGCCCGCGCCGACTGGTTCAACACCGCCGGGTTCGACCGCGGCGTGAACGACCCGCTCGGCGAGGACCACTGGGCCGCCAAGTGGGCCGAGGCCTACCTGAACTTCGCCGCCGGCGAGAAGCGCGACTGGCTCTACGGGCTCGGCGTGCGCTGGGTGCCGATCGTCGGCTGGGCCGAGCGCGGCGGGCAGCTCGCGGACGGGCCGGGCAACTCCGTGCCGCGCTTCCACATGACCCTGGGCACCGGCCCCGGCGTCATGGAGCCGTTCGAGAAGAAGGTGCGCGACGCCGTCCGCGACGGCAAGGTCACCTTCAGGTTCCGCCACCAGGTCGACGGTCTGATCACCAGCAACGGCGCCGTCACCGGCGTGCGCGGCAGCCTGCTGGAGGCCAGCAGCGCCGCCCGCGGCACCCCCAGCTCCCGCAAGAAGGTCGGCGACTTCGAGCTGTACGCGCCGATGGTGGTCGTCACCTCCGGAGGCATCGGTGCCAACAAGGATCTGGTGCGCCGCAACTGGCCCGCCCGCCTCGGCCCCGCGCCCCAGCGGCTCGTCACCGGCGTCCCCGCGCACGTCGACGGCAGGATGCTGGCCATCACCGAGCTCGCCGGCGGCCGCCTGGTCAACCGCGACCGCATGTGGCACTACACCGAGGGCATGATCAACCACACGCCGATCTGGCCGGACCACGGCATCCGCGTGCTGGCCGCGCCGTCGTCGCTGTGGCTCGACGCGCGGGGCAAGCGCTTCCCGAACCCCGGCATCCCGTCACTGGACACGCTCGGCACCCTGGAGCTGATCGGCAAGTCCGGCTACGACTACTCGTGGTTCGTGCTCAACAAGAAGATCATCGACAAGGAGTTCGTGCTCTCCGGTTCCGAGCAGAACCCGGAGATCACCGCCAAGAACCTCATCGCCTACCTCGCGATGCGCCTGCTGAACAGCACGCCACCGCCGGTGAAGGCGTTCATGGACAAGGGCGTCGACTTCGTCATCAAGAACAACCTGCCGGACCTCGTCGCCGGGATGAACGCGCTGACCGGCCAGAACCTGATCAACCTGGACGACCTCCGGCGCCAGATCACCATCCGCGACCAGCAGGTCGACAACCCGTTCTCCAAGGACGTCCAGGTGATGGGCATCCGCAACTCGCTGGCGTACAGCGGCGACAGCCTCGCCCGCACCGCCGGCCTGCACAAGCTCCTCGACACCGGCTCCGGCCCGCTGATCGCGATCAGGATGAACATCCTGACCCGCAAGACGCTGGGCGGCCTGCAGACCGACCTGCAGGGCCGGGTCCTCGGCTCGAACGGCCAGCCGATCCGGGGCCTGTACGCCGCGGGCGAGGTGGCCGGTTTCGGTGGCGGCGGCGTGCACGGCTACCGCGCGCTGGAGGGCACGTTCCTGGGCGGCTGCCTGTTCTCCGGACGCGCGGCAGGCCGTGCGGCGGCGGCGGAAAGCGCCTAACGGACCACGATCCCGGGGTCTGCGGTCTCCCCTGTTGACCGCAGACCCCGCACCACCTCCAGCACCTTCTTCACCGACCCGGCCGGCGTCTCGACGGCGGAGTCGAGCACCAGGTGCTCCTCCTCCCACGGCTCCCACAACGAGCGCATGCGCTGCACGTGCACCCACGGAACCGTTGCGTGCCAACCAGGAATCCCCCGGTCACGCCCCTCGACCCGCGACCGGTGCAACTCCTCGTCCGAACACACGCACTCGACCCCGACGACCACACCGCCGAGCCGCTCGACGAGCTCACGCCACCGAGCCCGCTCCTCCCGCGTGTGCCCAGAGGCGTCCACAACGACGTCGATCCCCAGCTGGACGTGCCGCGCGACCAAGGCCGTGAGCTGCAGATCGACCGTCTCCACCGCGTTCTCGTCGGTGATCGCGCGCGCCAGCACCAGCGCCCCCATCACCCAGTCCAGCGAGAAGATCGGCGACCGCAGCTGCCGGGCGACCCCTTCGGCCAGCGTGCTCTTGCCCGCACCGGGACTCCCGAACACCAGCACCACGACACAACTCTCGGAAGAAGGCTCAAGCCCCAGGTAGCGATCCATCATGCAGCCACCTAAACATCGATGTGCGCGCCCATGATGACTGTTCGCTCTCGGGGCAATCCGAAGTGCTCGGCGGCATCCGCCGTGATGTAGGACGTGGCCACGAACAACCGCTTGCGCCACCCGGCCATCGTCCGCGACCGCCCGCGCCGCAACTCGATCTTCGACAGGAAGTACCGAGCCTGCTCGAGGTCCAGCCCGCCCTCCGTGAGAGCAGGATCCAGCAGCGCCAGCGCAGCGGGCACGTCCGGCGTCTCCATGTACCCGAACCGAGCCCGCACGAAGATGATCCCGTCATCGCCGTACCCGAGCTCGTCGACCTCGACCCGCCTCTCCTCGGCCACCCGAGGCACGGGCTCGGTCTCGATGGACACGATCACCACCCGCTCGTGCAACACGTGGTTGTGCTCGACGTTGGCCCGCATCGCAAGCGGCGCGGTCTCCTTGCCCCGGTTCAAGAACACAGCACACCCGGGCACCCGGACGAGCCGCTCCGAGTGCAGCTCCTCGACGAACGCCTGCAACGACCCCTCGGCCTCCCGCCGAGCCTTCGTCACGATCGCCCGCCCGCGCTGCCAGGTGGTCATCACCGTGAACGCGGTCAACCCGATCAACAACGGCAACCACGCCCCGTGCAACAACTTGGTCATGTTGGCAGCCAAGAACAACAGGTCCACGCCGAGCAGAAAGACACACCCGAGCCCAATGGCCCACACAGGCGCCTTGAACCGAACGCGGGCGATGAACAGGAACAACGTCGTGGTGATCGTGATGGTCCCGGTAACAGCCATCCCGAAGGCGAAAGCCAGCGCAGCAGACGTCTGGAACGCGAACACCAACGTCAGCACCGAGATCATCAACACCCAGTTGATCCAGGGCACGTAGATCTGCCCGATGGTCGACTCGGACGTGTGCGCAATCCGCAACCGAGGCAAGTACCCCAACTGCGCAGCCTGCGAGGCCACCGAATACGCCCCGGTGATCACAGCCTGCGAAGCGATCACCGTGGCCGCAGTGGCAAGAACCACCATCGGCCACCGCCCCCACTCGGGCACGAGCAAGAAGAAGGGCCCGCTGACGTTGGCCGGATCCTCCAACACCAGGGCCCCTTGCCCCATGTAGCTCAACACACAGGCCGGAAACACGAGGAACAACCACCCACGAGCAATAGCGGGCCGCCCGAAGTGCCCCATGTCCGCGTACAGGGCCTCAGCACCAGTAACCGCCAACACCACAGCAGCCAAGGCGAAGAACGCAATATCGAAGTGCGCGAACAAAAACCCGACGGCATACGTCGGCAACAACGCCCTCAGGATCTCCGGATGCCCGGCGATCCCCACAACCCCGGCCACACCGATGACCCCGAACCACAGGATCATCACGGGCCCGAAGAACCGCCCGACAACCCCACTCCCCCGCCGCTGCACCAGGAACAACCCCACGATGATCACGGCAGTGATCGGCACGACGAACCGCTCGAGCTCAGGCTCGACCACCTTGAGCCCCTCAACAGCGGACAACACAGAGATGGCAGGCGTGATCATGCTGTCGCCGAAGAACAACGCGGCCCCGAAGATCCCCAACGCAGCAAGAGTCGCAGCAGCCTTGCGCCCCTGCTTGTCCTTCCACCGCCGCAACAAGGTGATCAGCGCCATGATCCCGCCCTCACCATCGTTGTCGACCCGCATGGCCAACAACACGTAGGTGATGGTCACAACGATCATGACCGACCAAAAGATCAACGAAACAACGCCGTAGACGTTGTCCACACTGACCGGCACAGGATGAGGATCAGCGGGGTTGAAGACAGTCTGGATCGTATAAATGGGGCTGGTCCCGATATCACCGAACACGACACCAAGGGCCCCGACGATAACGGCAAGCCGAACGCCATCACCAGCAAGCGAAGCCCGAGAGGGCGAGGAAACCTGCGAACCAGCCACAACAACCCCCTAGACCGCCAGCTGCCCGCAAGATAACCGCACCCCCACCACACCGCTGAGCACGAGCGGGTGATCTTTACGCGATCACAACGCCACCCCACCCAAGCGATGCCGAAGGCGAGCAGTCTTTCCATAAGGGCTGGGCGGTGGGGTCCCATCACGAGTCGCGCCATAGCTCTTGCTGCATGCCTGAGGGGGTGTCAAGCGGACATGCTTTTCGTCCGCTTGACACC
>NZ_JBSGUQ010000002.1:412637-693242 GCF_053608005.1 Lentzea sp. NPDC055074 | reverse complement strand
GTCCTGCAAGTTCGTTCGGTGACAGGCGCGGGCGAGAGCCCCGGAGGCGGTGCCGCCGCGACGCCCTCATACCGGGCGTATTCGGGCGTTGCGGCGGTGCCGCCTCCGGGTCCCTCGGCCGCCACTGCCGCCCAACGAGACTTGCAGGACAGCGCCTAGTCAAGAGGCGTTTCGGAGCATGACGGACAGTGCGTCGTCCAGGACGCGCTCTTCCTCGCTCGTGGGGTCGCCGTGTGGCTCCTGGGTGCGACACGTCCTGTCCGAGCGCGAAGCCGATGCCTAGCGTCGGGATCATGAACGATGAGCAGGTGATCGCGGACCGGCACGAGCGCTGGGTGTTCGGCTGGGACCGTCGCGAGGGCGACGAGCCCTTCGGCTTCCGGCGGATCTTCGGTGAGTTCTACGACTTCGCCGGTCCGGTCCGCCTCTACGACGACTTCGACCCGGAGCAGCGGGTGGCCACGACCGCCGCCTCGTACGGCGCGATCTGGGAGCCCGCCTTCCGCGACATGGTCTCCGCCCACCACGCCGTCGACGACGGACCGCACGTGGTCGCGGGAGACGATCTGGCCGCGTCCACGCTGAGGTTCGTGGCCAGGATCGTCACCCCGGACGCCGTGACGGACATCCGCACCACGACGTCGCTCGTCTGGCGCCGGACGCCGGACGGGTGGCGGATCGTCCGCGAGCACAACTCGACGAAGGTGCTGCCCGCGGGCGAGCTGGACGGCCGCTTCTAGGCATGCGCCGCGTTGTTCGACACGGCGCGCCTTCCCGCGAAGCTCGGCACCGCACCCGGTGCCCCCGGGGTGAGGTGCCGCAGCGTTGCTACTCGGTGAACATGGTGAAGGAGCGCATCTGGTCGAAGCGCCTCGCGGCCAGGTCACCGGTGGTGATCAGGAAGCACCCGTAGTAGAACTCGCTCGCCGTGGCGAACTGGGCCAACGGGACCCATTCCCGGATCAGGCGGCGCTCCTCCTCGTCCATGAGCCGGAAGCGTTCCTCTCTCGACACTTCGGGACCGGAGGGCCGTCCCTGCACGGCGTCGAACGCCATCTGCGCCCACGGACTGCTTTGACCGCCGATCTCCTTGCCGTACCCGCCGATGCGCAGCGTCCACTGGCGGTCGTGCGTCGGCCAGAGCTCGCCGACGAGCGCGCGGAGCTGGTCGACGTGCTTCAGCTCGAACGTGGTGTCGCGACCCTCGATCCACTTCGGCAGCACCGGCTCGACCCGTGCGGCGAGCCGGTGCTCGGGAACCAGGAACGGCAGGTCCTCGTGGAAGAACGTCCTCGTGTCGTGGCCAGGTGGCGGTGACGCCACCTCGGTCACCGCATCGGTTGGCACGTAGAGGACTCGCGAGAACTCCGACGTGGGGTGCTCCTCCATGTCCTCGTCGTGGTTCAGGAAGAACAACAGCGAGCCGTCCGCCGGAAGGTCGAGTCCTTCGGCTCGCGGAAGTGCCGCGCAGTCGACGGAACCGATGAACGGCAACGGGTATCCGCCGCCCGGCCACTCGACGCCGACCGGCAGGCGGGGGAGTCCTCCGAACTGAACGGCACCTCCCTCACCGGGACTCGCCACGATCGCGAACCGGAGTTGGTCGGCGAACTCGTCGGACTCGTCGCCGGGGATGCCTCGATCTAGTGCCGCGGTGCGAAACTGCTCGTAACGGTTCACAGCTTCCTTGTCACGTGGTGGGGCGGGCGCGGCGCCGAAGGTGGTCGCGCACCAGGAGTACGCACAGGGCGACCGCGATGATCCCGGAAGTTATCCCCAAAGCGATCGGCAGCGACAACAGGGTCGTGCAGACGTTGGCCGCGACGGCCAGAACCAGCAGAGCCCACAGGAGGGTGCGGGGAACGCCGCGGGCGCGGTTCTCGGTGGACATGACTGGTGCTCCCCGGTCGGGCGGTAGCTCGATGGCTGTCTGACGGGAAATACCGTGGCTGTCAGCGGGATGCGCGCGCATCGGCGAAAAGGCGACAACGCGACGGCTCCTACTTTGGATGTAAACCTGGCGGCCGTCGGCGGGTCGCGCGCCGTCGTGACCGATGATGGGATCCCGCTCGTCAGGTCCCGTGGAGGCCGATGTGTTCCTCGTTGCCCAGGCGCCGCACGGGCCCCGGCCGCTGTATCCGGGCCCCGCGCTCGGGACTGCCGCGGTGGCGATCGGCATGGTGTTGCTCCTTCCGGTCGCGGTGGGGTCCGAGCCCGGCCTGGGGCCGGTGCCCCGAGCCGGTGGAGCGGCGTGGTGGGCGATCGTGGTCGTGTTGCTGCTGCAGGCTTTCGTGGTCGCCTGGGCCGGCCGGGCACCCGAGGTGGCGTTGCCCGGGGTGTCCGCGGTGGCGCTGCTGTCGGTTCCGGCGGCGCCGGGAGCGGCGTTCTCGTTCACCGCGGTCGCGGTGCTGGTCTCGGTGTTCCTCGCGTTCGTGGCCCGTCCGGCGCGACCGTTGTGGGTGCCGCTGATCGCCGCGGGGGTGTTGCTGGCCGCAGGCCAGTTCGTCACCGTCGGTGCCCTCGGCGCGGCGGGGGTGGTCGCGGCCGCGGTCGGCTCGGTGGTGCAGGCGCTGCTGGTGATCGGGATGCCGCTGCTGGTCGGCTCGGTGATCGCGGCGCGCCAGGACGTGCACGAGGCGGGCCGGCAGGAGCTGGCGGCGTTGCGCCGGGAACAGGAAGCGTTGCTGGAGGTGGCGATCTCGCGTCAGCGCACGGCGTTGTCGCGGGAACTTCACGACATCGCGGCCCACCACCTGTCCGGTATCGCGATGATGGCCGCGGCGGTCGCGCGGCAGATCGACACCGACCCCGCCACGGCCAAGCGCTCGGTGACCCAGATCCGGGAGCAGAGCCGTGCCGTGCTCGCCGACCTGCGCCGGTTGGTCGGCCTGCTCCGCGAGGAGACCAGCGCGGTCCGGCCGGTGGAGACCCTCGGCGCCGTGACCGGGCTCGTGGAGACCTGGCGGGCGGCGGGCGTCGAGATCGACCTGCGGATGCCTTCCCGCTGGGAGGAACCAGGTCCGCTGGCCCAGCTGGTCGCGTATCGGATGGTGCAGGAATCGCTGGCGAACGCGGCGGCGCACGCACCGGGTGCCCCGTGCACGGTCGAGATCGGCGCGCCCCTTGAAGGACGGCTCGCGATCAGCGTGCGCAACGGCGTGCCGACCGGCCCCGGCCCGGGCCGGGGCGGCGGGTTCGGCTTGGTGGGCATGGCCGAGCGGGCTCAGCTGGTCGGAGCCGATCTCGGCTACGGGTCCACTCCGGAGGGTGGCTGGGAGGTGCGGCTGCGTCTCCCGCTCGGGGAGACGGTCAGTACGATGTCCGCGCCCGCGACCCTTCCGGAGGTCCACCATGATCCGCGTGCTGATCGCCGATGACCAACCTCTGGTGCGCGCGGGGCTGACAGCGCTGCTGGACGCCGAGCCGGACATCGAGGTCGTCGGCGTCGCCAAGGACGGGTCGCAGGCACTGGCCATGGCGCGTGAGCTGACTCCCGACCTGGCCTGCCTCGACATCCGGATGCCCGGCCGCAGCGGCATCGAGGTGGCCAGGGAGCTGTGCGCCCCGCACGCAGACCCGCAGATACCCGTGCTCGTGCTGACGACCTTCGACCTCGACGACTACGTGTTCGGCGCGCTGGAGGCCGGTGCCTCGGGATTCCTGCTCAAGGACTCCGAACCGGACGACATCGTGCACGCGGTACGCCAGGTGGCCGCCGGGCGCGGCACGATCGACCAGACGCTCACCCGGCGCATCCTGAGCGAGTTCGTGTACCGGCGACGGCTGCACCCGGTGGCCGGGCGGCGGGTGGAGGAGCTGCTCACCCCGCGCGAGCACGAGATCCTGTTGCTGCTCGCGGAGGGCATGTCCAACGACGAGATCGCCCGCACCCTCGTCGTCGAGGTGTCGACGATCAAGTCCCACCTGGCCAGGATGCTGCCCAAGATCGGCGTGACGTCCCGGCTGCAGGCCGTGGTGTGGGCCTACCAGAACCACGTCGTCGCCGTGCCCACACCGGAGCGTTCGCACTGACCCGAGCCGGCACGGGTCTTGCACCTTTGGATGGCATCCGAAGGCTTCGCTCGTAGGCATCTCGTGGCCGGCCGTCCCGGTCCGCAGGATTTGTGGACATGAAGACCTCGAACGACGTCTCGCACGCCGACCCTGGTTCCCAGCCACCGGACCGGCACCGTGCCGGTGTGCTCGGGATGGTGCGCCGTCATCCGCTGCTCAGCTTCTTCGTGCTCGCCAACCTGCTGAGCTGGGCGGCCTGGACGCCGTACATCCTCTCCGGCAACGGACTGGGCTGGTGGGACTACCGGTTCCCGGAAGTCCTGGGCACCAGCCAGTTCAGCGGAGTGCTGCCGGGCGCCTACCTCGGTCCCATCGGCTCGGCGCTGCTGGTCACCGCGATCGCCGACGGCCGTGCGGGCCTGCGGCGGTGGGCGGGCCGGATGTGGCGCTGGAGGGTTCGCTGGCAGTGGTACGCGGTCGCGCTGCTCGGTGTGCCGGTGGCGATGCTGATCACCGGGGCGGTCTTCTCCGGCGGACAGATCGCGGCACCCTCGATGATGGCGGTCGCCGCCTACGTGCCGGCCCTGCTGTTGCAGATGATCACCACCGGCCTGGCCGAGGAACCGGGCTGGCGGGACTTCGCGCTGCCGCGCGTCCAACGGCGGTTCGGCCCGCTCGGCGGCACCATGATCCTCGGCCCGCTGTGGGCCGCCTGGCACCTGCCGCTGTTCCTCACCGAGTGGGGCGGCTGGCCGGACGCGAACTGGACCCGCCCGGTCGTGTTCTCGGTGTTCTGCATCGCGTTCAACGTGGTCATGACCTGGATGTTCAACCGCACCGGGGAAAGCCTGCCCCTGTCGATGCTGCTTCACGTCAGTGTCAACAACTTCGCGTCGGTCATGTGGGCGGAGACGTTCCCCGGCATCAGCGGCGACCGGGCGATGCAGGCGATGGCGACGGGATCGATCGTGGTCGCGGTCCTCCTGCTGCTCGGTACCCGCGGACGGCTCGGCTACCGGCCACCGGTCGAGCGGCGGGATACCTGACCTCCGTCCACACGTGCCGCCGGCCCGGGGGAGTGCGCGCTTTCCTGTTCGAGACCCGGGCCGCGTGCCGGCGCTCGATCGCCCTCCGATGTGTTCGGTTTTCGGGACGGTGACAGAGATCTGTCCGCCTGTGATTCGTCGCCGGCACAGGCCGGCGCGGGTCGAGGGGGATGTGGCATGGACGCGGTCGCGGTGTTGGCTGAGACGGTCGCGACGTACCGGGCACGAGCGGCAGAGGATCCGGCCCACCTGCCGGATCTCGCCACCGCGTTGAACAACCTCGGCATCGCCCATCACCAGGGCGGTGGCACATGGACGCGGCGGAGCAGTTCGAGCAGGCGCTCGTGGCGTGGCGCCTGTTGGCGGCGGACGACCCCGCGCACCGGCCGGCCCTGGCTGCCCGCTGGGCGATCTCGGGGCCCTCTACGCCTTGTCCGGGCGACACGCGGCCGCGATCAGCCGGTACGAGGAAGCCGTTGCCCTGTACCGGATCCTGGCGACGGAGAATCCGGTGTTCACGGCGGACCTCGGCGGCGCCCTGACGAACCTGGGCGGCCGGTGCAGCGGCGTCTGCCAGCGGGACCAGGGGCCGTCGTGGAGGAGGCCGTCACGCTCTACCGGGCCTTGACCGAGCAGGAGTCCGCCCCGCTGCTCAACCTCGCGACGGCGTTGAGTAGGCGGCCTATCCGGCGTGCTCACCACACGCCGACGCCCCAGATCCCGCAACTCCGTGTGCTCCGAACGCGATCGTCGAGCTCACGAACACGTTGGGGCACAAGCCTGTTCACCGGTGCCAACGCCTCCACCGTGAGCGAGCACGAACGGTGATGCGCCGCACCGCCCCGCAGTCACGAACTTCCGGCTGCGCGCCATGTCCGCTCCGCCACCTCCAGCGGCAGTGGGCCAGAACACACGATCATTCAATTTAGGTAAGGCTAAGCTCCACAGCTGCAGGCCGGTCAGGTTGTCAGTGGGGAGGTGGACGTGCGCGATCCGGAAGTTGTTGTGGTGGGCGGAGGAAACGCCGGCTACTGCGCGGCTCACGCGGCGGCCGAACGTGGGCGACGCGTGGTGCTGCTGGAGAAGGCGCCGCGGGCTCATGCCGGCGGGAACAGCTACTACACGCTGGGTTCGACCCGGATGGTGCACGACGGGCTGGACGACCTGATCGACGTCCTCGAGCCCGATGAGCGTCACGCGCGTACCGAGGTCCCGCCGTACTCGGCGAAGGAGTTCCTCGCCGATCTGGAGCGGGTCACCGGAGGGCGGGGTGACAAGGAGCTCGCCGAAGCCGTCGTCGAAGGCTCGCGGGACGCTGTCCGCTGGCTGCATGCCCTGGGACTGCGGTTCCGGCTGATGTACGACCGGCAAGCTCATGAGGGTCCTGACGGGACCTTCGTGTTCTGGGGCGGATCGCACGTGAGCAACGTCGGCGGCGGGCCCGGGCTGATGTCGGTCCATGAGCGCATCGCGTCCCGGCTCGGGGTCGAGGTGCGCTACGACTGCCCGGTCACGGGGCTGATGACCGACGGTGGTTCGGTCGTCGGTGTCCGGGTGGGTGATCAGGAGATCCCGGCGGAGTCGGTGGTGATCGCCAGCGGCGGTTTCGAGGCGAACCCGCAGTGGCGTCAGCGCTACCTGGGGAACGGCTGGCAGCACGCCAAGGTGCGGGGCACGCCGTACAACACCGGTGACCTGATCCACGCGGCCCTGGAGATAGGTGCGGATCGCGGAGGCGACTGGTCGACCTGTCACAGCGTTCCGTGGGACGCGTCCTTTCCCGAGAACGAGAGCAACCGCGATCTGACGAACCGGCTCAGCCGGTACGGCTATCCGCTCGGAATCGTTGTCAACCGCCTGGGTCAACGGTTCTTCGACGAAGGCGCGGACTTTCGCAACTACACGTACGCGAAGTACGGCAAGGTGATCCTCGAACAGCCGGGTTCGGTGGCTTTCCAGGTGTTCGACGCGAAGTCGCGCTCGATGCTGTCGGCGTACGAGTACGAGATGCCGGGGATTGTTCCGGTTGTCGCCGACAGCGTCGAAGAGCTTGCAGTGGCCATGGATGTCGATGTCGACGGATTCGCGCGGACGGTTCGGGAGTTCAACTCGTCGATCGACACCAGTCGTCCGCTCGATCCGACCGTCAAGGACGGCCGTAGTGCGGCGGTGGAGCCCGTCAAGAGCAATTGGGCATCGGCGGTCGAAGAGGCGCCGTTCTACGCGTATCCGGTGACCTGCGGGATCAGCTTCACGTTCGGTGGCGTTCGTGGTGACGTCGACGGCCGGGTGCTCGATCGGTCCGGTGATCCCATCTCCGGGCTCTTCGCGTGCGGTGAGGCGCTCGGCGGGCTTTTCAGCGAGAACTACCCGACCGGTGCGGGCCTGATCGCGGGAATGGTGATCGGGCGACGTGTCGGCTCGCTCGCCTGAGCCGGTGTCCGGGAGTGCTGGCTCACGTGTGCCGCGACGGCTTGCGACGGACGGTCTACCGAAGTTAGCCTTACCTAAGTTTCTGGTGCTATGGTTGGCCCTCGACAAGGGGTGGCCGGTCATTGCGCCATTCGTTCGCGACCTGGGGCAAAAGGGGCCGGCTGCCGGATGACGATGGATGAGTTGGTCGAGGGCGGTGACCGCCGTCTCGGACCGGGAGATCGTGCCGGTGGCGAGGTCGACATTCTTGGTATCGGTTTTGGACCGTCGAATCTGAGCCTGGCGATCGCGATCGAGGAATTCAACGATCGTCGTCGTGCGGACGAGCGGCTGACGGCGAGGTTCGTCGATGTCCGGCCGCGGTTCGGATGGCACGACGGGATGTTGCTGCCGGGTGTGACCATGCAGATCAGTTTTCTGAAAGATCTGGTCTCGCTGCGGAACCCGGCCAGTCCGTTCACGTTTCTGAACTACCTGCACGAGCAGGGACGGCTGTCCGACTTCATCAACCTCAAGACGTTCTTCCCGACGCGACGGGAGTTCCACGGCTACCTCAGCTGGGCCGCGAGCCGGATCGGCCTCCCGGTCTCCTACGGCACGAGGGCGACCCGCATCGACTGGAGCGGCGGAAGGTTCGAGGTCACGCTCGAGTCCGCGGTCGGCGGCTCGGAGGTGACGAGGGTCGCGGCACGGCACGTCGTGCTCGGCCCCGGTAGCCGTCCGGTGCTGCCCGAGGGGATCGCGCCGGGCATCAGGGTCTTCCACAACCACCAGTTGCTGAACAGGCTCGCCGACCTGCCTTCGCGGCCGCACGGCCGTTTCCTCGTCGTGGGGTCCGGGCAAAGCGCGGCGGAGGTCGCCGCGTACCTGCACGACTCGTACCCCGACGCCGAGGTGCACGCGTCCTTCCGCCGGTACGGCTACAGCCCTTCCGACGACACTCCGTACGCCAACCGCATCTTCGATCCGGAAGCGGTCGACGAGTTCTACACGGCGCCGCCCGAGCTCAAGCAGCAACTGCTGGACTACCACTCGCAGACCAACTACTCCGCCGTCGACGCCGATCTCATCAGGGATCTCTACCGGCGTGAGTACGACGAGAGCACGCGTGGTGTGCGCCGGCTGATCGTGCACCGGGTCACCGGGATCGAGCGGCTGAGCGAGCGCACCGACGGGGTCGCGGTGACGATCCGGGACCTGGGAAACCGGGGCAGCACCACCCTCGACGTCGACGCCGTCGTCCTCGCCACCGGGTTCGGTCCCTCGGACACCCGCGGCATGCTCGGGCCGAGCATCGACGGGTCGTCCTCGTTCGAGGGGGATCTCCCGATCGTCGAGCGCGACTACCGGCTGCGGCTGCGCGGCGTTCCCGAACGGATCTTCCTCAACGGCGGGGTCCAGCACAGCCACGGGCTGACGTCGTCGCTGCTGTCCAACGTCGCGGTCCGCGCCGCCGACATCCTGCGTGCGATCACCGACGAGCAGCCCGATCACCCCGCCCGGCAACGACAGCCCGCTGCGATCCGGATCGACCCCCGATAGCGACAACGAGGAGCAGCACCCATGGCCCAGAACCCGTTCGACGACGACAACGGTTCCTTCTACGCGCTGATCAACCGCGAGGAGCAGCACTCGTTGTGGCCGACGTTCAAGCCGGTGCCCGCCGGTTGGACCATCGCGTACGGCGAACCCGGCGGGAGACCGCGTCAGGAAGTGCTCGACTGGATCGACGAGCACTGGACCGACATCCGCCCGAAGTCGTTGCGCGACCACATCTCCCGGCACTGACACCGCAGAACCCACCCCCGTACAACACACAGAGGAGCCGGAAAGATGCTTCACACAGTCCTGGGCGGAAAAATCCATCGCGCCACCGTCACCCAGGCCGACTTGCACTACGTGGGTTCGCTGACTCTCGACGCGGACCTCGCGCATGCCGCGGGTCTGTCCGAAGGCGAGAAGGTCGCGGTCGTCGACATCACCAACGGGGCGCGGCTCGAGACCTACATCATCATCGGTGCGGCCGGAAGCGGCGAGATCTGCATCAACGGCGCGGCGGCGCACCTCGTCCACCCCGGCGACCTGGTGATCATCATGTCCTACGTGCTGGCCGAGCGGTCCGAACTGGCCGACCACAAGCCCAAGGTCGTCCACGTCGACGCCCTGAACCGCATCGTCGCCCTGGGCAACGACCTCGCCGAGCCGGTCCCGGGGGCGGACGGTCAGGTCACCGGTCGCGTGAGGTGAGCCTTCGGCTCCTCGCCGGTGCCAGCACGAACGGGCGGGTTCTGATGCGCAACTGGAACCCGCCGGTGCCGTCCACGCCTGGCTTTTAAGGTAAGGGTTACCTAATATTAGGCGAGGCTTGCGTCGATGGAGCGCGGCCCTCAGCCCGGGAAAGTCGGAAAGGCCCGCCCTCAGCATGCCGAAGACCTCACGCCGTCTCACGGTGCATCCCCTGACCCTGCGGGAGGTCGAGGTCGTGCGGGTCGCGGACCTGACGCCGGGAATGCGGCGGATCACGCTGAGCGGTGAGCAGCTCCGCGAGTTCACCTCGGACCGGGCCGCTACGGGCTCACGGCGGTGCGCGAGGTGCTGACCAACGAGTTCATGACCGACGCTCCGCACCCCGCGGGGGTCGTGGGCCGCGAGACGCTCGGCATCCACGGGCTCACCGAGTCGATCCGCACCGGCCGGCCCTCCTACGCGTCCGTGACTGGGCAGACCTTCGCCGGCGTGCGAGCCGAACAGGACTACGAGGACCGCTACCTGGAACGCCTGGCGGGGTTCCAGTCCGCGCTCGCCATGTCGATCGCCCAGTCCGACCGGCTGCGCCGCGACGTGCCCGACACCATCCCCGACGAGCGGCAGCGCGCGCGGGTCGGCGTGATCGAGCAGTCCGTTTTCGAGCCCGGTCCGGCCTACGACGCCGTGTTCGTCAGCCGCGCCCTCAAAGCCCTGCCCGACCCCGACGCCGCCCACGCACTGCGCCGAGCAGCCGAGAACCTCCTGCCCGGCGGCCGGGCGCTGCTGATCGAGGAAGTCCTCGACACCGTCGCCCTGGACGAGCACGACGGCGAGGCGGACCTGCTCGGCCTCACCGTGCACGGCTCCGGGCTGCGCACCGCGGCCGAACTCGACTCGGTGATCACCCGCGCCGGACTCGTCCGCACGACCGAGCACACCGTCGGCTGGGGCGCCACCGTCCACGAACTCGTACCCGCAGGCAACCGCTGACCTGCCGTGCCCGAATGAAGAAGAGGAAGAGCACACCCATGACCACGACATCCCTGAGAGGACGCGGCGCGGCCCTGACCGCCGCGATCCTGAGCGTCGCGCTCGTCCTCACGGCCTGCGGCAGCTCCGGCGACAGCGGCGGCAACGCCGCCGGCAACTCGGGCGAGACCCGCACCGTCAAGGCGGGCAACGGCGACGTCAAGATCCCCGCCGCCCCGAAGCGGGTCGTCACGATCGGCAACACGGACCTGCCGTTCATCGACATGGGTGGCAAGCCGGTGGGTGTCACCGCGGTGCCCGAGTCCGAACTCGAGAGGTTGCCGGCGGAGCAGCGCGAAACGCACCAGAAGGCCACGAACCTCGGTGAGGAGGTGGACCTCGAGAAGGTCGCCAGTCTCAAGCCGGACCTGATCATGGTCCAGATTCCCGACGCCGAGTTCGAGAAGATGAAGAAGCAGCTCGAGTCGATCGCCCCGACCGTCTTCTGGAGCCTCGACACCGAGTGGAAGGCCCTCGCTGAGTCGCTCGCGGAGGCCGGCAACGTGAAGGAGACGCTCGGCAAGCAGAAGGCGGACTACGAGGGACGCGTCTCCAAGATGAAGACGACCTACGCGGACCGCATCAAGGACACCAAGTTCGTCAACCTCGACCGCTACGCGAACTCCGACCCCGGGACGTTCGTCATCGCGGACATCGGCTGCGTCGAGATCGCCCAGGACGACATCGGCTTCAACTTCCCCAAGGCGCCCGCCGGCTCCGACCCCCTGGCCTACACGGCCATGCCCTTCGAGCAGATCTCCAAGCTCTCCGAGTACAACGTGATCACCTACCCCGCCGACGCGAGCGGCAAGGTGACGGAGGTCTTCGCGCCGGTGGTCGAGACCAACACCTGGAAGGCGCTGCCCACCGTGCAGTCCAACCAGGCGCTCGGCGTCTTCTGCCCCGGCAACAACTCCTACGGCGCCGTCCTGCGGTACCTGGAGTCGCTCGACAAGGCACTGGCGACCCTCCCCGCCAAGAAGTGACTGATCTCGCCCTGAGGCGACCCGTCGGTCCGGGCACCAGCACGGTGTCCGGACCGCGTCGCCGTCTGATCGGACTGGTCGTCGCGCTCACCGTGCTCCTGGGGTTGCTGGTGGCGAGCATGATGATCGGGTCGACGGCCATCGCGCCCTCCGTGGTGTGGGACGCCCTGTTCACCCCGTCGAACGACATCGACCAGTTCGCGATCCGGGACTTCCGGCTGCCGCGCACCGTCGTCGGACTGGTCGTGGGCGTGGCGCTCGGGGTCTCGGGGGCGTTGATCCAGGCGCTGACCCGCAACCCGCTGGCCGACACGGACATCCTCGGACTGAACGCGGGCGCCACCTTCGCGGTGACGGTCGCCGTGGGGCTGCTCGGCGTCCGCGACATCCAGAACTACATGTGGTTCGCCTTCACCGGAGCGCTGATCGTCACGGTCGTGGTGCTCGCCCTCGGGTCGACCCGACGCGGCCAGTCGGCGGTGATGATGGTTCTCGCCGGGGTCTGCGTCGGCGCGGTTCTCCGGGGCGCCGGTTCGGCACTCGAGCTGACCAACCCGGACGCCTTCGACGCGATCCGGTCCTGGAACGCCGGGTCGATCGTGAGCCGCCCGCTCGAACTGTTGTGGCCGACCCTGCCGTTCTTCGCGATCGCGCTCCTCCTGGCCTTCGCGGTGTCCGGCTCGCTCAACGCCATGGCCCTCGGTGACGACCTGGCCGTCGCCCAGGGCGTCCGGCTGGCACGCACCCGGATCCTCGCGATCATCGCGCTGACACTGCTCGCCGGCGGCGCCACGGCGATCGCCGGGCCGATCGGCTTCGTCGGACTGATGGTCCCGCACGTCGCGCGCTGGATCGTGGGCCCGGACCAGCGCTGGATCTTCGCCTACAGCGCGCTGCTGGGACCGGTGCTGCTGCTGGCCTCGGACATCCTCGGGCGGGTCGTGATGCGGCCCGGCGAGATCCCCGTGGGCATCGTCACCGCCTTCGTCGGCGCCCCCGTGCTCATCGCGTTGGTACGGCAGAAGAAAGCGAGCGGGCTGTGAGCGCACACAGCGGACTCGATCCGCACACCGGTTCCTCCGTGACGGACTGGTCGCCGGGGACGCGCCGGGTGGACTTCGGGCGGCGGGTGCTGGTGCTGCGGCGCCGGAGCCTCGCGGTGCGGTTCGAGTGGCGCGCGGTCGTCGTCTGCTCGGTCCTCGCGCTGGCCGTCGTCTGCATGGCCGTGCTCGCGCTCATGACCGGCTCGTACCAGCTCAACCCGGGACAGGTGGTCTCCGCGCTGACCGGTGGGACGACCGGGCTCGTCCGCGACATCGTGGTCGAGTGGCGGCTGCCCCGCGTCCTCGCGGCGCTGGTGTTCGGCGCCGCGCTGGGGGTGAGCGGCGCGGTCTTCCAGTCGACCCTGCGCAACCCGCTCGCCGACCCCGGCGTCATCGGGTTCTCCCAGGGCTCCTACACCGGGGCGCTGGTCGTGATCCTCCTCGTCAACGGGACCTACTGGCAGCTGGTCGGCGGGGCCCTGATCGGCGGGATCGCGACGGCCCTCGCCGTGTACCTGCTCGCCTACCGGCGAGGTGTGCAGGGGTTCCGGCTGATCATCGTGGGCATCGGCATCTCGGCGATGCTCGCCTCGCTCAACACCTGGCTGATCCTCAAGGCCGATCTGGACCAGGCGATGGCCGCCGCGACGTGGGGGGCCGGGTCGCTCAACGGCGTCTCGACGGGCCAGGTGGTCTTCGGCGGCGCCTGCATCGCCGTGCTCCTGCTGCTGACGGCGATGTCGAGCCGGCCGATGCGGCAGCTGGAACTGGGCGACGACGCGGCCGCGGCCCAGGGAGTGCGGGTCTCGGCGACTCGTCTCGGGCTGATCGTGCTGGGAGTGGCGTTGATGGCGACGGTCACCGCCGCGTCGGGTCCGATCGCGTTCATCTCGCTGCTCGCGCCCCAGATCGGACGCCGGCTGACCCGCGGCGCGGGGATCACGCTCGCTCCCGCCGCCCTGGCAGGCGCGCTGCTCTGCCTGGCGGCGGACTACCTCGCCCAGCACGTCGCCCCCACCCCGTTGCCGGTCGGCATCATCACCGTCATCCTCGGCGGTGGGTACCTCGGCTGGCTGTTGATCACCGAGGCCAGGAGACGCCTTTGAGCACCAACACCAGCGCCGTCGACGGTCTCGAGGCAGCGGGAGACGCCCCCGCGTCCACTCCGCACCCGAGCGGCTCACGGCTCCACGTGGAGTCGGCGACGATCGGCTACGACAAGCGCGTCATCTCCCGTGAGCTGTCGGTGGCGATCCCCGACGAGTCGTTCACGGTGATCGTGGGTCCGAACGCGTGCGGCAAGTCCACCCTGCTGCGCGGCCTGTCCCGGCTGTTGAAACCGTCGGCGGGGCAGGTCGTCCTCGACGGAGCCGACATCCACTCCTTCAAGACCAGGGAGGTGGCGCGGCGGGTCGGACTGCTGCCGCAGTCCTCCATCGCCCCCGAGGGCATCACCGTGGGCGACCTGGTCGCCAGGGGCCGGTATCCGCACCAGGGGTTCCTGCGGCAGTGGACCGAGGCCGACGAGAAGGCCGTGCTGCGGGCGATGGACCAGACCTCGGTCACCGAGCTGTCCGGCCGTCTGGTGGACGAGCTGTCGGGTGGTCAGCGCCAGCGGGTGTGGGTGGCCATGGCGCTCGCGCAGCACACGAGCATCATGCTGCTCGACGAGCCGACGACCTTCCTCGACATCACCCATCAGATCGAGCTGATGGAACTGTTCACCGACCTGCACCACGTCGGCCACACCCTGGTCGCCGTGCTGCACGACCTGAACCACGCCGCCCGCTACGCCACCCACCTGATCGCGATGAAGGACGGTCGTGTGGTCGCCGAAGGCGCGCCGGCGGAGATCGTGACCGCCGACCTCGTGCACGAGGTCTTCGGACTCCGCTGCCTCGTCGTACCCGATCCGGTCGCCGGTACCCCGTCGGTCGTGCCCCTGGGCCGTGAACGCCCACCAGCGGCACCCCGAGCCTGACCTCCTTGACGTTGCAGAGAAGTGGGTGTGCTTCCGTTGACGGCTTTTGATCGTGTGGAGTTGACTGCGAGCCAGCGGGGCAACTGGGTGGCGCGGAAGCTCGCTCCCGAGTCGTCCGTGTTCCGCGCGGGTCAGCTGATCTGGCTGGACGGCCAGGTCGATCCGGTGGCGTTCGCGTCCTCGGTGAGCGCTGCTTTCGCGGAGACCGACGCGTTGCGGGTGCGTTTCGGCGACGAGGACGGTGTCCCGTTCGCCTTCGTCGACACCACAACGACTCTCTCGACCGAGATCGTCGAAGCCGGCCGTGGTGATGACCAGATCCGGGTGCTGGCCCGCGAACAGCTCGCCGCGGCACCTGCCACCGCCGCCGGGGAACCGGCGACGACCTCGACCCTCGTCCGTCGCGAGAACGGCACCTGGGCGTGGATCCTCGTCACCGACATCCTGCTGGTCGACGGCTACAGCATCTCGCTGTTCCTCCGCCGCGTCGCCGAGGTCTACACCGCGCTCCGGGCCGGTGACCCGGTCCCGGACCGGTGGCTCGGCTCCCTGAAGAGCTTCGAGCACAACGGTTCCAGCGCCGAGGAGGACGTCACCTCCTGGAGCGGCGTCCTCGGGATCGAGAGCACCGGCCACGGGCAGGACCTGTCCGAGGTCTTCGGATCTTCGAGTCGGCCGGTCGTCGTCCCGGTTCCCGACGACACCTACTCGAAGGTTCAGCGGTTCGCCCGCTCCGCGCGCGTCTCCTGGACCGATGCCCTGATCGCGGTGTGGGGCACCTACACCGCTCTGGTCGACGGTCGCGACCGCGTGGCGGTCCGGGTTCCCTTGATGTTGCGCGACGATCGCGAATCACTGAAAACGCCGAGCGCGACATCGAGGGCGCTGCCGGTCGTCACCGAGATCAGCCCGTACCACGCCGTCGCCGATGTCCTTGGTGTCGTCGCGGAGCAGATGAAGACCGCCCGGCGTCACTCGACTGTCGAAGACCACCAGCTCGCCCGGTTGTGGCCGGACGGTCAAGCGTCCTACCTCACGCTTCCGACGATCAACATCAGGCTCTTCGACTCGATGCCGCGCCTGGGCGACGTCGCCATGGTCTCCGAGACGATCAGCACCGGTCCGGTCGGGTCGCTCGACCTCGCGATCTACCGCGACCCCGACACCGGGATCCGGTTGGAGCTGTCCACGGGTTCCGCCACGGGCGATCCGCTCTTGCACGCCGAACAGTTCGGCCGCTTCCTGGGCACCGTCCTCGACGGTTCTCCCGCCCAGACCCTGCATCAGCTGAGCATCGGGTTCACCCCCGACGGCGATGGGGCACGAGGCGAGGCGCTCGACGTCGCACCGTCCACAGTGGACGCGCTGGTGCGTCGCCGGGTCGAGGCCGATCCGGGCGCGGTCGCGGTCGTCGCCGACGACGGCACCGAACTCACCCACGGCCAGTTCGACGCACGGGTGAACGCGTTCGCCCACTTCCTCGTCGATGAGGGCGTGCGGGTCGGGGATCGTGTCGCGGTCGCCATGACCCGCTCGGTGGACCTGGTGGTGGCACTTGCCGCGGTGTTGCGCGCGGGGGCGGCTTATGTGCCGATCGATCCGGGGTACCCCGCGGCACGCGTCGAGTACATCCTGGACACTGCCGCGCCTGCGCTGGTCGTCACCGAGGTGCCGCAGGACCTGGCCACTGGTGGGAAGAGCGCTCCTGTTCTGTCCCGGCCGTTGAGCGAGTCCGACGCGGCTGTCGTGATCTTCACGTCGGGAACGACGGGCAACCCGAAGGGCGTGACTCTCACGCACCGCGCGCTCGTGAACCGCCTCGCGTGGGGGCAGCGAGTGCTGGGTTACCAACCGGGCGACGTGGCGTTGTCGAAGAGCGGTGTGGGTTTCGTCGACGCGGTGACCGAGCTGTTCGGGCCGATGATCGCCGGTGCGCGAATCGTGGTCGTGCCGGCGGAGACCGCGCAGGATCCGGCCGCCCTGCTGGACACGATCGCCCGGCACCGGGTCACGCATCTGCTGACCGTGCCGAGTCTGGCCGACGTCCTGGTCCGCCACGACGACGCACCCACGGCGCTGGCCTCGCTCCGGTCGTGGGTGTCCTCCGGTGAAGCACTCACCTCAGGTACCGCGAAAACCATGCGCACCGCCGCGCCACAAGCAGTTCTGCACAACTTCTACGGCTCGTCCGAAGTCACCGGTGACGGCACGGCGGCCGTCATCACCGACACCACCTCGATCGGCGCACCGGTCGCGAACACGACCGCGCACGTTCTCGACGCGTGGCTGCGTCCGGTGCCGGTGGGTGTGGCGGGGGAGCTCTATCTGGGGGGAGTGCAGCTCGCCGACGGATACTTCGCACGCCCCGGCCTGACCGCTGACCGGTTCGTGGCCGACCCGTTCGGCGACGACGGCGCGCGGCTGTACCGCACCGGCGACGTGGTGCAGTGGAACGCTCAGGGAGAGTTGGAGTACCTCGGCCGCAGCGATGACCAGGTGAAGATCCGCGGCTACCGGATCGAACCCGGCGAGGTCCGCGCTGTGCTCGAGCAGCACCCAGGGGTGTCGGGTGCGGCCGTCGTCGCGCTGGACCACCCCGCCGGCGGAAAGTACCTCGCCGTGTACATCACCACCACGGATGCGGTGCCGTTCGACGCACTCCGCGAGCACGTGGCACGCACGTTGCCGGACTACATGGTTCCCACGACGTTCACCCTCCTGGACCGGTTCCCGGTCACCCCCAACGGGAAGCTCGACCGCCGCGCGCTGCCGCGACCGGACCTGGCCGCGAGTGCGGCCGACGGCCGGCGACCGGAGACCGGCACCGAGATCGCGCTCGCCGGCATCTTCCGCGACGTGCTGCACCTCGGCGACGACACCGATCTCGGCGTGGACAACGACTTCTTCCGCCTCGGCGGACACTCACTGCTCGCCACCCGAGTCGTCGCACGCGCCAACGCATTGCTCGGCACCGCACTCACCCTCCGCGACGTCTTCGACCACCCCCGCATCAGCGAGCTCGCCCGCATCGCCGCCAGCTCCACCGCCACAGCCGCGACGTCCGGCCCGCGAATCGGCGACCTGCCACGCCCGGCCGTCCTGCCGGTCTCCCATGGACAGCAAGCACTCTGGCTGATCGATCAGCTGGGTGGGCCGGGCGGGCGGTACGTGGTGCCGGTGGTGCTGCGTCTGGGCGGCGCCTTGGATCCTGATGTTCTGACCATGGCGGTACGGGACGTGGTGTCTCGTCACGAGTCGCTGCGCACGCTCTTGGTGGAGAAGGACGGCACGCTGCGTCAGGTCGTCGTTCCAGCGACCGAAGCGGCCGAGAGGCTCTCTCTGTCCGTTGAGGACGTCGATGCTGCCGGCGTGGACGCGCGGGTGGACGCGGTGGTGCAGGCCAGGTTCGACCTCGCGGCCGACATCCCGATCCGCGTCGCGCTGTTCCGCGCCGGTGCCGATGACTGGGTGTTCGTCGTCGCGGTCCATCACCACGCCGTCGATGAATGGTCGTTCCCGTCGCTGCTGAGCGACCTCTCGGCCGCCTACCAGGCGCGGGCCGCGGGGGAGGAGCCCGGGTGGACGCCGTTGCGGGCCCAGTACGCGGACTACGCGATCTGGCAACGCGACGTCCTGGGTGAGGCGTCGGACGCGAGTTCGCCACTGTCCCGGCACATCGCCTACTGGCGTGACGTCCTCGCGGACGCGCCCGACGAGTCCACGATCGCGCTGGACCGGCCCCGGCCGGTGGCACCGACCCACCGCGGCGCGGATCTGCGGTTCACCGTCGATCCCCAGGTCGTCACCGGCCTGCGTCAGGTCGCGGCCGAGCAGGGCGTGAGCATGTTCATGGCGCTCCAGACCGCGACCGCGCTGACCGTGTCGGTGCTGGGCGCCGGTGCGGACGTGGTGATCGGTTCACCGGTCGGCGGACGTACCGAGGACGGCCTGGAAGACCTCGTCGGGTACTTCGTGAACACCCTGCCGATCCGCCACCGGTTCCACGCCGGTGACTCGATCACCGACGTCCTGCGCAACACCAGGCGGACGGTGCTCGGCGGGTTCGAGCACCAGGCCGCGCCCTTCGAGGCGATCACCCGTGCGCTGGGCACCGAGCGAGCCGTCGGCCGCAACCCCCTGTTCCAGATCATGCTCACCCACCGCGTCGCGGACAGCCGCCGCCCGAACGGCCTGCACATCGGGAACGTCACGACGACACCGAGCCACGCGGCGGTGGGTGCGGTCAAGACCGATCTCGACCTCGACGTCTTCGACTCGCTCACCGGTCTGTCGGGGAAGCTCTCCTACGCGACCGATCTGTTCGACGGCGCCACGGCGGAGCGGTTCGTCGCCGTCTTCACGTCGGTGCTGGAGACGATCGCCGCCGGTGCGGAGGCGCGGATCGGTGACCTGGACCTGTTGCCCGCGAAGGAAACGCGGCAACTCGACGCGTGGTCCCGCGGTGAGACGGTCGACGTTCCCGAGACGACTCTGGACGAGTTGATGCGCCGCCAGGTCACGGCGAGCCCGGACGCGGTGGCGGTCATCGCCGATGACGGCACCGAACTCACCTATCGGGACCTCGATGCGCGGGTCGACGCTCTCGCCCACCTCCTCGTCGAAGAGGGCGTGCGGGTCGGGGACCGGGTGGCGGTCGCACTGCCGCGCTCGGCCGATCTGGTGGTCGCTCTGGCCGGGGTGATCCGTGCCGGCGCGGCGTACGTGCCGATCGACCCCGAGTACCCCGCCGAACGCGTCAAGCACATCGTCGAGGACGCCGAACCACGTGTGGTGATCACGGACCGGCACATCGACCTGGTGCGCCAACGCCTCGACGCCGGCGTGAGCGGCCTGCCGCAGGTCTCGCGTCCGCTGCTCCCCTCAGACGCCGCGTACGTGATCTTCACTTCCGGCACCACCGGACGCCCCAAGGGCGTTCAGGTCACCCACCAGGCCATCGTCAACCGGCTGTGGTGGATGCGTGACCTCTACGGGATCGGTGCGTCGGACCGGGTGCTGTTGAAGACCCCGTTCACGTTCGACGTGTCGGTGTGGGAGTTCTTCCTGCCTTTGGTCACCGGCGCAGCGGTCGTCGTGGCGCAGGAGGGCGGGCACAAGGATCCGCAGTACCTGCTCGAAGTGATCGAGCGTCGCGCGGTGACGGTCACCCACTTCGTGCCCTCGATGCTGCAGGCCTTCCTCACCTCGGGCCCGGACCGCAGGTCGGTGTCCTCGGTGCGACGGGTGTTCTGCTCCGGCGAGGCGTTGCCCGTGTCGCCCGCGGCCGGTGCCGTCGCGCTGTTCGAGAACGCGGAGCTGCACAACCTCTACGGGCCGACGGAGGCGGCCGTGGACGTGACCGCTCACCCGGTCGTCCAGGCCGGGCTCGTCGATGCGGTGGGGGTGCCGATCGGTGTCCCGGTGGCCAACACGACGACGCGTGTCCTCGACGCGTGGTTGCGCCCGGTCCCGGTCGGTGTGGCAGGGGAGCTCTACCTGGGCGGGGTGCAGCTCGCGGATGGCTACGTGGCTCGCGCGGGCCTGACGGCCGACCGGTTCGTGGCTGACCCGTTCAGCGACGACGGCGCGCGGTTGTACCGCACGGGCGATGTGGTTCAGTGGAACTCCTTGGGGCAGTTGGAGTACCTGGGGCGCAGCGATGACCAGGTGAAGATCCGCGGCTACCGGATCGAGCTCGGCGAGATCGGCGCCGTCCTCGAACAGCACCCGGACGTGTCGGGTGCGGCGATCGTCACCTTGGACAACCCGGCCGGCGGGAAGTACCTCGCGGCCTACGTGACCACGGTCGGTGCCACCGAGGACGACGTGCTGTTCGACGCGCTGCGCGAGCATCTCGCCCAGTCGCTGCCCGACTACATGGTGCCCGCGGCGTTCGTGCGCCTGGACCGGTTCCCGGTCACCGCCAACGGGAAACTGGATCGCCGCGCGTTGCCGCGACCGACCCCGGCCGCCGGCACAGCCTCCGGCCGGCCACCGGAGACCGGCACCGAGATCGCCCTCGCCGGTGTGTTCCGCGCCGTACTGCACCTCGGCGACGACGTCGACCTCGGCGTGGACGACGACTTCTTCCGTCTCGGTGGCGACAGCATCTCCGCGGCAGGACTCGTTGCCCGCGCTCGTGAGCACGATCTGACGCTCAAGCTGTCCGAGGTGTTCGTGGGGCGCACGATCGGCGCTCTCGCCGCGCTGCTCGCTCCGCCGGCACCCGCCGTTTCCGCCGAGCCGGTGCTCGTGCCGACCTCCGCTGCCCTCGAACGCTTGCGCGAGGCCGACACCGCACCCGACGAGTACGTCTTCACCGAGCTCGTCACCCTGCCCGCGAGGTCGGCGGTCGCTTCGTCCTTCCGCTCACTCGTCGCCTCCACGGACGCGCTGCGCCTGTCGGTCGACGCGACCGGCCGGCGGCTCTGGTTCACCCACCTGCTGCCACCGGACGCGGTCCAGCCCCAGATCGTGGAGCTGGCCGCGGGGGCAGACGTCGACGCGATCAGGTCGGCCGCCGTTGATCTCGTCGACATCTCGACCGGGTGCCCGGCCGCCCTCGCTCACACGCAGACGGTCGCGGTGCTCGCCGTCCACGCGGCAGTCGTCGACCGAGCCTCGCTGCACCTTCTGGCACAGGCACTTCAGCACGTGGAAGTGTCCCGCTCGGCAGCTCTCGTCCCGGCGCTCGAAGCGGTCGAAGCTGCCGGCGACGCCGTCGCCACGGACGGCCTCGACCGCTGGAAGGGACTTCTCGCCCGAGCCCAGACGATCGACGAAGCCACTTTCGCCCCTGGCACCGTCTCCCCCTTCCGCTGGGACGGTTCCCTCACCGAAGACGTTGTCCGCGAAGCCATCCGCGACGCGCTCCGCTCGACGGGAGTCGCACCGCTGATCGGCGGTGTGGTCGACGAGGACGTCCCGCTGACCCCCGAGGACGACACGAGGTCGGTCGGTCCGTTCACCGCGGCCGCCACCACCGCTCTCGACGAAGCCGAGCCGGCCAGGTCCGCAGAGCTGGTCCTGTTGCGGTACCACAACAAGGCCGGACGCCGAGCACTGCGGCGTGCCCCCTCGCCCGCGGTGATCCTCACGCGGGTCTACGGGGACACCGCGGCACCGGAGGGTGTCGAGCGGTTGTACCGCGCGGTCATCCGGTACCACCTGGCCCCGGACGCGACGACGATCACCTTCCTCGGCTTCGCGGACGAGGTGGTCAGCGATCTCCGGGCAGCTCTGGCAGATCAACTCCGTTGCTAAGGTTTTGTTGTCCGACAACGAGGAGTCGCAGTGCCACGTCGTGCCCGTCCCACCTTCGTCCACACCATCGCCCTGCGGGAGCTGGAGGTGGCGCGGGTCGTCGACGTCACTCCCGGGCTGCGCCGGGTGACCCTGACCGGTGACCAGCTGGGATCGTTCACCGGAAGCGACGGCACGACGTTCCCCGCGTTCACCACCAACGGTTTCGACGACAACGTCCGGTTGATCTTCCCGTATCCCGGCGAGAGCGAACCGGTGGTCCCGGTCTACAAGGACGGCAAGTTCAGGTGGCCCGCCGACCCGCCGGCGCTGTGGCGGGTCTACACGGTGCGACGCCACGACGCGCAGGCTTGCGAGCTCGACATCGACTTCGTGAAACACGGTGTGGGTGTCGCCACGACGTGGGCGTACCGGGCGAAGCCGGGCGACCGCCTCCACGTCGGGGGACCGTCGGCGTCGAGCGGCTGGCCCGAGGGGTACGACCGGTTCCTCGTCATCGGTGACGACACGGCCATCCCGGCGATCGACCGGTTGCTCCGGGAACTGCCCGGCGGAACGCAGGCCGAGGTCTACGTCGAGGTCGCCGAACAGCAGCACCGGATCGACTTCCCGGCGCGTCCCGGCGTCGAGGTGACCTGGGTCGTGCGGAACGGAGGGGCACCGGGTACCGAGCTGCTGCTGCGGGCGGTGCGCGAGGCCGGCCCGCGAGAGGGCTCGATGTTCGCCTGGCTCGCCGGGGAACAGTCCGTGGTGCGTGATCTGCGGCGGTATCTCGTCGAGGAGCGCGGTGTCGACAAGGCCGACATCGACTTCACCGGCTACTGGCGGCGCGCGGAGGTCGTGGCGTTGGACGAGGACCCGGCCCTGCCGGACCCCGAGCGCAACGACGGGGCCTTCGAGAAGTTCCACGAGATGTCCGAGTTGCTTCCGCCGCTGGCGATCCGGGTGGCCGCGAACCTCGGCATCGCCGACTGCATCAGCCGCGGCGTGCGCACCGCGTCCGCGCTCGCGCGGCACACCGGCGCGAACGAGCGCTCCCTCGCGAAGTTCTTGCGGTACCTGCAGGCGATCGATCTCCTGGAACGGCAAGGAGACGAGTACGGGCTCACCGAGACCGGCGAGTTCCTGACCAACGAGTCCGTGCTCGACCACCTGGTCTCCAGCGGGGTCGAGTTCCGCATGACGCAGGCCTTCTTCGGCCTGGAGGCGGCGGTCCGCCACGATCGTCCGGTGCTGGAGTCGGTGACCGGCCAGGACTGGGACGCCCTCCGCGGCGACGCGACCTTCGAGCACAAGCTCTTGGAGGACAAGTCCCGGTTCGCGCAGGTGCTCGCCGAGCCGCTCGCGAAGTCGCCCGTACTGGCGGGCGTCGGGAAGGTCGTCGTCCACGCGGCCGGTGCGGTTGTCCACGCCGACCACCTCACGGCGGGGCATCCGGAGGCGACGGTGACCGTCGTGGCGCTCCCCACCGCGGCGGAGTGGTTCCGCCAGGACATCCCGACCAGCATCGACGATCCGGCACGACGCGACCGGATCCGGATCGTCGAGCAGTCGGTGTTCGAGAGGACCGAACCCGCGGACGCCGTGCTGATCATCTACACGCTCGGGCAGCACCGGGACGCGGAGGCGAGGCTGATCCTCCAGCAGGCCGCCGCGAGCCTGAGCCCTGGTGGCCGGCTGCTGCTGGTGGAGGACACGTTCGATCCCGCCGAGTTGGACGAGCACGACGCGGAGCGCGACATCCTGCAGTTGACGCTGCACGGATCCGGGTACCGCACCGAGGCCGAGCTCGATGCGGTCATCGCCAGCGCTGGGTTGACCGTGGTCCAGAAGTCGCTCGTCGGGTGGGGCAACACGTTGCGAGTGCTCGCACCGTGATCTGAGGTGGTGGGTCCGGCCGGGGTCGTCCACGACGAACCCGGCTACCGCCCTACCTCAGGGTCAGGAAGCTACTTCCTCACCGGCCTGGAGCTTCTCCATGACCTCGATCCAGTGACCCAGTCGCGAGTCCTCGGCCAGGGTGATGAAGTCGATCCGGTCCACTCCCGCGGTGCGCCACCGCTCCACCAGATCCATCAGGCGCACCGAGTCCATCCCCTGGTCGCGGAGGCTCAACTCGTAGTCGATCTCCGCGGGCTCGAGGAACAACACGTCGGCGACGTCGGCGATCAACTGCTCGGTGCTCAGGCTCATCAAAACTCCTCGTTCATTGCTTGTCTGACCTCTTTGGACGGTTCCCACCGGGGTGTCACACGGTGGTGATCAGCGCTTCCTCGCCGCTGTACGGGCGCAGGCCGTCGGTCCGGCCCGCGAAGTAGCGCTCGGCCAGATCGGCCGCCGAGACGTACTCGAAGCCGGTGAAACCCGCCTGCCGCGCCAGTTCGACGATCTGGTCGGGCTTGTAGAAGCCGATGAACGGCGTACCGGCCCGCCGGTTGCCCTCACGGGAGGCCCGCCGGATCTGCACGTCCTCGGGCAGGAGGTCTTCGAGGTGGCGGAAGAACGTGAGGACCAGCGAGGAGCCGGACGGCAGACTCGCCACCCGCTCGAGCGTCGCCGCGGTGGCCTCCTCGGTCAGGTACATCGTGACCCCGAGCCAGGACACCACCGCGGGACGCGAGGCGTCGAACCCCGCCGCCTGCAACCGCTCCCACCAGTCGTCGTTCGCCTCGAAGTCGACCGGGACCAGGCGCAGCCAGTCCGGGACGCCGTACCCGAGCTCGATCAACCGCTGCCGCTTCCACCCCTGCGTCTCCGGCTGGTCGATCTCGAAGACGGTCATGGTCGAGCCCGCGTCGGGATGACGCTGCGCGTAGGTGTCCAGGCCCGCGCCCAGGATCACGTACTGGTCGACGCCGCGGCTCACGGCCTCCGCCACCAGTTCCTCGGTCAGCCGCGCCCGCGCGACGACCGTGGCGCGCTTGCCCCGAGAGCCGTCGGGGACCATGTCGCCGCGCTCGAGCCATTCGTCGTCGTCCTGCGCCAACCGTGCGCCGAGCACGTCCTCGAGGACGTGCGGCGGCTCGTCCACCTTCGTGTGCAGGGCGCGCCACAACGCAGTCCGCACCGCCGTGTTGTCCGGTGTGCCGACAAGGTTGCCCGTCATGAGCCGTTCCTTCCTACCTCGTTGTTCAAGCTTCGTCCGGCCTCCCACGCGCTCCACAGCCCGCCGTACACGCCGCCGGCGGCGACCAGCTCGTCATGGGTTCCGGTCTCGATGATCCGGCCCTGTTCCATGACGACGATCCGGTCGCAGGTCGCGGCCTGGGAGAGGCGATGCGCGATCACCAGCCCGGTGCGCCCGCGCAGGGCCGCGTCGGCGCCCCGGTCCAGCAACCCCGCGTGGGTGGAGCCGGCCTCGGCGGTCGCCTCGTCGAGGATCGCGAGCTCCGGGTCGGCGAGCAGCAGCCGGGCGAGGGCGAGCTGCTGGGCCTGTGCGTCGGTGAGCGGATGTCCGCCGGTGCCGATCGTCGTGTCGAGACCCTCCGGCAGCAGGTCGAGCAGACCGGCCGCCCCGGTGGCCTGCAGCGCCGCGTGGATGTCGTGGTCGGTGGCCTCGGGGGCGGCGAGCGTGAGGTTGTCCCGCACCGTGCCGGCGAACACGTGCGTCTCCTGGGTGATCAACGTGGTCCGGCCGGGCTGCGCCACCGTCCCTGCTTCGGGCAGGTGGATGCCGGCGATGACGGCGGCGAGCGTCGTCTTCCCGGCCCCGGAGGCGCCGACGACAGCGATCCGCTGCCCCGCGGGGACGTCGAGGGTGAGGTCGTCGAAGAGGCGAGGGCCGTCGCCGTAGCGGAACGAGACCTCGTGCAGCCGCACGGCGATGCCCGCGTCCGCCTTCGGCGCCGGCTCGGCCGCTTCCTCCGGGATCGTGGCGACCCCGATCATGCGGCTGAGCGACGCGAGGGCCGACTGGAGGTCGTCGACGACGTACAGCAGCTCGTTGATCGGCCCGAGCACGCGCAGGACGATCAGCGTCGCGGCGGTGGCGCCACCGACCGTGGACGCGTCCGCGTCGATCAGGACGAAGCCGACGACGAGGACGGTGGCCAGGCTCAGGCATTCGCCCAGGTTCAGGCGGAGGCTGAGCATCGCCATCACGGTGCGGGCGCGGAGCGTGTGCACCGCGACGCCCCAGGACGCGGCCATCACGGCGTGGTGGCGTTGCTCGGTGAGCCCGAGCCCGAGCACGGTGCCATAACCGCGCTGCGACTCGAGGATCTGCTGTGCACGGGCGCTCATCGCCGCGCGTTCGGCGCCGTACACCCGCGGGCCGATGCGGAGGTACCAGCGCATGACGAGCACGTAGACGGGCAGTACGACGGCGAAAGCCGCGGCGTACGGCCATTCCAGCGTCGCGAGCCCGCCCAGCGACGCGACGATGGTGAACGCGCTGACGGTGAGAGCGGGGATCACGGCGGGTGCGGCGTCGGCCACGGCGGTGACGTCGTCACTGGTCCGGGAGATCAGGTCCCCGGTCCCGGCGCGTTCGACGAGGTGCTGGGGGAGTGTCATCGCGCGGCCCACGAGCTGTTCGCGCAGCGCGGCGAGGATGGTGTGGTAGACGCGGGTGGCGAGCACGATCGTCACCGCGGTGCCGGCCGCGCCGAGAACCGCCGAGAGCGCCATGACGGCCGTGACCGTCAGCACGGTGCCGAGGTCGGCGGTCCCGGCCTGCACCCGGTCGACGAGGAACCCGATGATCACGGGCGGGACCAGGTTGACGGCGGTGCTGACGAGCCCCAGCACTCCGACGGCGGCGAGCCGGAGCCGGTGCCCGCGGCTGAGCCGCCACACCTCCCTGGCCGTCTCCCTGCTGCCCGCGACCGGCAGCGCGTGCCCTGTCGTCCCGCTCATGACGTCGTCCTTGCGTGCACCGGCGCGTCCTCGAGCAGGTCGACGACGCGGTCGCAGCTGCCCAGCAACGCGGGGGAGGAGGTGATCAGCAGGGTCGAGTGGCCCGCGCGGACGTCGCGCAACCCCTTCGCGATGGTGTGCTCGGTGACCGAGTCGACCGCCGTCGTCGGGTCGTGCAGCACGAGCACCGGCGCGTCGCTCGCGAGGGCGCGGGCGAGCGCGAGGCGCTGGAGCTGGCCGCCGGAGAAGCGGTTGCCGTCCTCGCCGACGGGGAGGTCGAGATCGGCGGCGAAGTCACCGCAGGCGGCGGCGCGCACCGCGGCTGTCACCAGCTCGGGCGTGGCCGCGGTGGCGGTGAGGTTGTCGCGGATCGTGCCGCTGAACAGCATGACCCGGTGCGGCGTGAACATGACGCGGGAGCGGTACTCCTGCGCGGTCAGCTCCCCCGCGGCGATCCCGTCCAGCCGCACCGCGATCTCGCTGCCGTCATCGCGCGGATCCAGCAACGCCTCCGCGACGCGGGCAGCGGTCAGGTCGTCCGTGCGCACTCCCACGAGCTCACCGGGCTCCACCCGGATCGTCGCGTCGGGCGTGGACACCTCCAGCACCGGCAGCGGCCCGACCACCGGCCGCGCCGCGTCGTCGGGCTCGGGCGTCGCCGCGACGTCGGCCTTCAGCACGTCGAGGATGCGCGCGGAGGAGGCACGGGATCCGGCGAGGTTGGGGATGGAGTCGTTCGCGATCGACTGGATCTGCGGCAGCAGCGCCTGAGCGAGGCCCACGGCGGCGATCAGCTCGCCGATGCTCAGCTGCCCGTCCACGGCGAACCAGCCCGCCAGACCCATCACCGCGGCGACGAAGACACCGGTGACCACACCGGAGCCCATCAGGAACCGCCCCAGCACTCCCGCGTTGCGCTTGGCGCCCACGAGGGTCTCCTGGCTCGCCCGCCGGTACCTCCTGGTCGCCTCGGGCTCGGCGCGCATCCCCTTGACCACCCGGTAGCCGGCCACGACGTCCGTGGCCAGTCCGACCGTGGTGGCGAGAAGTCCCTGGTACTCACGGGTGTCCCGGGACAGCCGCTCGCTGAGGACGCCCATCAGCCACACCGCCACGGGCGCCCCCACGAGCACCGCGAGGCCGAGCAGCCAGTGCGTCGTCAACAGCGACACGGCGATGAACCCGATGGTCGTGATCCTCGCGATCGGCATGATCACGAGCTGGACCCCGTTCGCCAGGCGGGCGACGTCGTTGGTCATCAACGAGACGACCCCGCCGTCCGGTGCGTGGGCGCCGCCGCCGACCGGATGCAGCACGCCGGTCGAGAGAGTGCTCCGGATGCGGTGCTGCAGCAGCTGGATCGCATACGCGGTCAGCTGGACGGCGAACTTCGCCGCCACCGTCAACAGGACGTACAGGGCCACCAGCGCACCGAGCCACAGCGCCAGCTGGCTCGCGTTCCCGGTCGCCAGCGCCCGGTCGATCGCGAGGCCCATCACCACCGGGACCGCCGCCTCGCCCACCTGCCACGCGATCGCCGCCAGCGTCGCGGGAACGGTGATCCGCTTCGCGGAGAGGATCACGCGCAGCAGGAACCGGCCGGCCGTGGTCTCCGAGCCGGTTTCGAACGGCTGGACCTCGGGCGGATCGGTGGGCGCCTGCCAGAGCACAGGTAGCCGACGGGTCAAGGGACCCCGCCCCAACGGGTCGGGGTGCGAGACGTTGCTCACGGCCGCCCCCGGTTCGTGCCCAGCAGGGGGATGTCTTGCAGCGACCTGTCCGGGATCGAACACCGGTAGGCCGTCGTCACAGGGCGGTGGGGTGGTGGCACGGCGCAAGGTTAGCCTAGCCTTCTTTGGCGTAGTAGTGATCGTTGCCTCGGTCTGCTCGACCTGGTCTCAGAGAAGTGGGTGTGCTTCCGTTGACGGCTTTCGATCGTGTGGAGTTGACTGCGAGCCAGCGGGGCAACTGGGTGGCTCGGAGGCTTGCCCCTGAGTCCTCGGTGTTCTGCGCGGGTCAGCTGATCTGGCTCGACGGTCCGGTCGATCCGGTCGTGTTCGCGTCCTCGGTGAGCGCGGTCTTCGCGGAGACCGACGCACTGCGGGTGCGTTTCGGTGACGAGGACGGCGTCCCTTTCCAGTACGTGGACGCCTCGACGGCTCTCACGACGGAGATCGTCGACGCCGGTCATGCCGATGACCGGATCCGGGTGCTGGCCCGCGAACAGCTCACCGGACCGCGGGCCACCGCCGGGGAGCCGACGACGTGCTCCACCCTGATCCGCCGCGAGAACGGCACCTGGGCGTGGATCCTCGTCACCAACATCCTGCTGGTCGACGGCTACAGCCTCTCGCTGTTCATCCGCCGCGTCGCCGAGGTCTACTCCGCGCTCAAGGCCGGTGACCCGGTCCCGGACCGCTGGTTCGGGACCCTGGAGAACACCAACGGGCACAACGGTTCCAGCGCCGAGGACGTCACGTACTGGAGTGGCGTCCTCGGAATCGAGCACGCCGGCCGCGAGGAGGACCTGTCCGAGGTCTTCGTGTCCTCGAGCCACCCGGTCGTCGTCCCGATCCCGGACGACCTCCACTCCGAGGTTCAGCAGTTCGCCCGCGCCGCACGGGTGTCCTGGACCGATGCGCTGATCGCGTTGTGGGGCGTCTACACCGCTGTGGCCGAGGGTCGTGACTGCGTCGCGGTCCGGGTTCCCCTGATGCTGCGCGACGATCGCGAGTCCCTGACGACACCGAGTGCGCTCTCGAGGGCGATCCCGGTCGTCACCGAGATCAGCCCGCATCACACCTTCGGACATGTCCTCGACGTCGTCGCGAACCAGCTGAGGACGTCCCGGCGTCACGCGACGGTCGAAGACCACCAGATCGCCCGGTCGTGGCCGAGCGGCCAGGCCTCGTACCTCGCTCTCCCGACGATCAACATCAGGCTCTTCGAGTCGACGCCGCGCCTGGGGGACGTCGCCGCGGTCTCCGAGACGATCAGCACCGGTCCGGTCGGGTCGCTCGACCTCGCGATCTACCGCGACCCCGGCACCGGGATCCGGCTGGAGCTGTCCGCGGGGTCCGCCACGGGCGATCCGTTCCTGCACGCCGAGCAGTTCGGCCGCTTCCTGGCCGCCGCCCTCGACGGGTCGCCTGATCAGACGTTGCACCATCTCAGTGCCGGCTTCGCGCCCGACGGGCCAGATCCGTTGTGGGGGCGAGGCGAGACGCTCGACATCGCTCCCTCCACAGTGGACGCGCTGGTGCGCCGCCGGGTCGAGGCCGATCCGGGCGCGGTCGCGATCGTCGCCGACGGCGTCGAACTCACCTACAGCCAGTTCGACGCACGGGTGAACGCCCACGCTCACCTCTTGATCGAGCAGGGTGTGCGGGTGGGCGACCGCGTCGCGATCTCCATGGCGCGCTCGGTGGACCTGGTCGTGGCACTTGCCGCGGTGTTGCGCGCGGGAGCGGCTTATGTGCCGATCGATCCGTCGTATCCCGCGGAACGCATCGACTACATCCTCGACAACGCCTCGCCAGCGCTGGTCATCACCGAAGTACCGCACGACCTGGCCGCCGGTCAGAAGGCCGCACCTGTTCTGTCCCGGCCGCTGAACGAGTCCGACGCAGCTGTCGTGATCTTCACCTCGGGGACGACGGGCAACCCGAAGGGCGTGGCTCTCACGCACCGCGCACTCGTGAACCGCCTTACGTGGGGCCAGCGAGTTCTGGACTACACGCCGGACAGCGTGGCGCTGTCGAAGAGCGGTGTGGGTTTCGTCGATGCGGTGACGGAGTTGTTCGGGCCGTTGATCGCCGGTGCGCGGATCGTCGTGGTGCCCGCGGAGACCGCGCAGGATCCGGCGGGCCTTCTCGGGACGATCGCCCACCACCGGGTCACGCATCTGCTGACCGTGCCCAGCCTGGCCGACGTCCTCGTCCGCCACGACGACGCGCCGGCGGCGCTGACCTCGATCCGGTCGTGGGTGTCCTCCGGTGAAGCACTCACCTCAGGCACCGCGAAGACCATGCGCACCGCTGCACCGCAGGCAGTACTGCACAACTTCTACGGTTCGACCGAGGTCACCGGAGACGGCACGCTGGCCGTCATCACCGGCGACACCCCGATCGGTGTGCCGGTCGCGAACACGACGGCACGAGTTCTCGACGCGTGGTTGCGTCCGGTGCCGGTCGGTGTGACAGGTGAGCTCTACCTCGGGGGAGTGCAGCTCGCGGACGGCTACGTCGCTCGCCCTGGCCTGACGGCCGACCGGTTCGTGGCCGATCCGTTCGGTGAAGACGGTGCGCGGTTGTACCGCACCGGTGACGTGGTGCGGTGGAACTCCCTGGGACAGTTGGAGTACCTGGGGCGCAGCGATGATCAGGTGAAGATCCGCGGCTACCGGGTCGAACCCGGTGAGGTCCGCGCTGTGCTCGAACAGCACCCAGGTGTGTCGGGTGCGGCGATCGTCGCGCTGGACCACCCCGCCGGCGGGAAGTACCTCGCCGCGTACATCACCACTACGGACCCGGTGTCGTTCGACGCACTCCGCGAGCACCTGGCGCGGTCGCTGCCGGACTACATGGTCCCCACGACGTTCACGCGCCTGGACCGGTTCCCGTTGACCCCCAACGGGAAGCTCGACCGCCGCGCGCTGCCGCAACCGGACCTGACCGCAGGGGCGACCGACGGCCGGTCACCGCGAACCGACGCCGAGATCGTCCTCGCCGGCATCTTCCGCGACGTGCTGCACCTCGACACCGATCTCGGCGTGGACAGCGACTTCTTCCGCCTGGGCGGGCATTCGCTGCTGGCCGCACGAGTGGTCGCACGGGCCAACGCACAACTCGGCGCCGCGCTGACACTCCGCGACGTCTTCGACCACCCCCGCATCAGCGAGCTCGCCCAGATCGCCGACACGTCCACCGGAACCACCGAGACGTCCGGCCCGCGAATCGGCGACCTGCCCCGCCCCGCCCTGGTTCCCGTCTCCTACGGACAGCAGTCGCTCTGGTTCACCGAGCAGATCGCAGGGCGTTCGGTCTACCGGACCGAGATCGTGCTGCAAGCAGGCGTGCGGCTCGACCTGGACGCGTTGGCGACGGCGGTACGCCGGGTGGTCGCTCGTCACGAGATCTTGCGCACGATCCTCGTGCCGGACGAGGAGTCCTCGTCGCTCCGCCAGATCATCTGCGCGGAGCCCGGCGACGACACCTCGGTCCTGGAGGTCGAGGACGTCGGTGCCGAGCCGATCGGCGACAAGATCGCCCGAGTTGCCGCGCTGCCACTCGACTTCACCTCCGAGTTCGGGCTGAAGTTCCACCTGTTGCGCCATTCCGACGGCGACGTCCTGGTGGCCTACGGGCATCACATCGTCACCGACGCGGACTCCTTCGGGATCCTCGTGCAGGAACTCAACAGGTTCTACCTCGAAGCGGTCACCGGCGGTTCGACCGAGGTCGCGCCACTGTCGATCCAGTACGCCGACTTCGCGGTCTGGCAGCGCCACGTGCTGGGCAGCCGGAAGGATCCGGAGTCCCGCTACCAGGCGGACCTGCGGTACTGGCAGGACATGCTGTCGGATCTCCCGACGGAGACCGTCCTGCCCCTCGACCACGCACGCGACGCCTCCGAGGAGAGGACCATCCGGCCGGCGACGACGTCCCTCACCGGCGAGGAGACAGCGACGGTCGACGAGTTCCTGTTCGAACACAAGGCGACACCGCTGCAGGCGTTGATCGCGGCGTTCTCACTGGCCCTCTGGGACGAAGGTGCCGGTGACGCGGTGCCCATCGGCACCCCGGCGAGCCTGCGCGACCAGCCCGAGTTGCAGGACCTCATCGGGTACTTCGTGAACACCGTCGTGGTGCGCGCCGACGTCGAGGAGGAAGCCGGCTTCGCGCAGACGCTGCTGCGGTGCCGCGATCGCATGCTCGAAGCCGCCGACCACAAGCTCGTTCCGTTCGAGCACGTCGTCGAGGCGGTGAACCCGCCGCGGCAGGTCGGGATCAGTCCGCTCTTCCAGGTGATGGCCGCCTACGTGGATCGCGGTGGAGATCCGGGGGCGGCGTCGGTGCTCACCAACTACGCCTCGACCACCGCGGACGGCCCGCTGGCGGCTCAGCCCGCGCTGTTCGATCTCGTGTCGAGCATCGAAAGGCTGGACGGCGGCGCGTTCGGGGTGAACCTGAACGCGGCCCGCGAGTTGTTCTCGGCGGAGACCACGTCACGGCTGCTGAGGAAGACGGCGCGGTTCCTCGTGCTCGGCTCCCGGCACCCGGACTTGACGGTGAAGCAGCTCGCCCTGATCGTTCGTGCCGGTGACGTGAGCCGGACCGGGGCTGTCGACGGCGTGCACCGCTTCCGGCTGCCGCTCGAGGACTTCGACATCAGCGTGGCTCCGCTCTGGCGGGCCGCGATCGACCACGTCGGTCACGCCCTGTCGGGAGCGGGCCTCACCCTGCGTCTGGCGGTCGGCGACAACGGCGCCGGTGCTCTGGTCGCCGAGACCGGCAACCCCGAACTGCTGGACGCGGTGGGGGAGAAGCTCACCGAGCTGGTCACCGCCTACCAGGCGAAGATTCCGATGGTCGTCGTCCCGCCCACTCCGGCAGCGGCCGGGTGCAAGGACGACGAACTGGCGGCAGTCCTCGACGATCCGTTCTGGGAGGACTGGGTAGACCAGCTCGCCGACGCGACCCCCACCGCGCTGCGGCAGCGAGACGACTCGGAAGCGTCCAGCGCTACGGCTGGACGAGCGGTTCCCGTCACGGACGAGACCTCGCTGTCGTCCGTCGTGCTGAGGGCCGTGGCCAAGGCCTTGGCCGGGGTCGCCGAAGGTGACCTGCTCGTCGAGCTCCAGGAGCCCGACGGTCCACTGAGGACACGTGTGTTCCCCGTGCTGCTCGATGATGGTGATGTCATCGGACTGAGCCCCGAACGAGCGGCCGAGTACGCCGCGCTCGCCGGACACCCCCGGTTCAGCCGCTTCTTCGACGATCTTCCGATTCCACCGGTCCGGGTGGGCGTGTTCCGCAGCCGAGCGGAGCTCGTCACCGAGCCCGCGGGTGCCGGCGCGCCAGAGGACGGACTCGGCATCCAGGTCCTCGTCGCGGCGGGTGGGTCCGACGACCACGTCGTCCGTGTCCGGGTGGAGTCGGCGGACACCGTCGACGTCGACACGAACGCGCTGGCCTCCGCCATCACCGAGGAGATCGGCAGGACAGGAGTCCCCGCCCTCGGCCGCGAGCGTCGAGACGCACTCGCTCTGCGCCGCGCGGACCGGGTCACGCTGACGCCCGGCGAGGAGGAAGCCATCCGGGCCCGCTACGGGCGCGACGCCCAGATCCTCCCGCTCGCCCCGTTGCAGCGCGGGTTGTTCTACCACCTGCTGCGGTCCCAGGAGTCCGACGACCACAACACCTACGTCTCGCAGGTCACCCGGCAGCTCGCGGGAGATCTCGATCCCGGGCGGATGGTGGCGTCCATCGCCGGTGCGATGGAGCGGTACCCCAACCTCCAGGCGGCGTTCGTCCCTCCCGGTGACGTGCAGGTGATCCCGTCCGGCGTCGAGGTCCCGGTGCGGGTCATCCGGCGGGACGAGTGGGACGGCCTCGGGATCGACGTGGAGCAGTTCCTGGCGGCCGAGCGCGGTGAGCCGTTCGACTTCGAGGTCCCGCCGCTGATCCGGTTCACGCTGATCGAACACGGCCACGAAACGTGGACGCTGGTCATGAGCTTCGAGCACATCCTGCTGGACGGCTGGTCCATCAACGCGGTGTTCGGCGAGGTCCTCAGCATCTACGCGGACGACGGTTACGCCGACCGGGTGCGTCCGGCGTCGTTCCGCTCCTATCTGGACTGGGTCGACGACCAGGATCCCGAAGCCGCGTACCGCGCCTGGGACCACTACCTCGCGGAGCTGACCGGCCCGACGTTGCTGTGCCCCGACTTCGCCGACCTCGGTGACGCGCAGAGCGAGACCGGTGAACTGCACCTCGACCTCAGCCCGGCGGAGGCGTCGAGGGTGTTCCGCACCGCGCGGGATGCCGCGGTCACGGTGGGCACGGTGCTGCAGACCGCCTGGGGGATCGCGCTCAGCCGGCTCGTCGGGAGCAACGACGTCGTCTTCGGCAACACCGTGTCCGGCCGGCCGCCGTCGTTGCCCGACGCCGACCGCATCATCGGGCTGCTGTTCAACACCGTCCCGATGCGGGTGAGCCTGCCCCCGTTCGAAACGACCCGGCAGTTGCTGGCCAGGGTCCAGTCCGAGCAGTTGCACGTCATCGACCACCCGCACGCCGCTCTGACCCAGATCCAGACCAACGCGGGCGTTCCGGTTCTGTTCGACACGCTGTTCGTGGTGCAGAACGTGCCGCTGGGCCAGAGCACCGGGAAGGACAAGGCCGGGTTGCGGGTCGTCGGCGCGAAGGTCGACGACGCGACCCACTACCCGGTGACGTTCGCGATCGACCCGGAGGAGCGCGACGGAGCGGCGACCGTGCACGTGCGCCTGTCCTACCGCCGGGACGTTTTCGACGCTCCGGCCGCCGAGCTGGTGCTCCAGCGCTACGTGCAGGTCCTCACGTCTCTCACTCGCAGGCTCGACGAGCCCGTGGGCACGGTGTCGGCGCTGTTGCCGACCGAGACCGACCCGCACACGGGTGTCGCCGCCGATCTCGTCCGCGACGTCGAACCGGTCACGGTCGCCGAGTTGCTGGACCGCCAGGTGCGGCTGTCCGGAACGGAAACGGCGCTGGTCGCCGGAGATCGCGTGTTCACCTTCGCGGAGTTCTCCGCCGAGGTGAACCGCTACGGCCGGCTTCTGCTCGACGAGGGAGTGCGCCCGGAACACCGGGTCGCGCTGCTGTTGCCGCGCGACGAGCGGATGGTCATCGCGATGTTCGCGGTGTTCGCCATCGGCGCCGCCTACGTCCCGGTGGACGCCGAGCTGCCGGACGAGCGGATCGGCTACATGATCGAGATCGCGGACCCGACCGTCACCCTGGTGACCGGCCGCGACGTGGACCGGCTCACCGGCGCGGTCGGCAAGGTGGTCGACCTGGACGCCGAGACGACGGTGGATCGCGTCGCGCGGATGGCCACAGGTCCGATCACGGAGGCGGAACGTGGCGGGCGGGTGTCGCTGGACAACCTCGCGTACATCATCTTCACCTCGGGAACCACGGGACGGCCCAAGGGGGTCGCCGTCGGCTACCGCGGCCTGACGAACATGTACTTCAACCACGTCGAGAAGATCTTCGACCGGGTGGTGGACCACCAGCGCGGTCGCCGGATGAAGATCGCGCACACGACGTCGTTCTCCTTCGACGCCTCGTGGGAGCAGCTCTTCTGGCTGTTGAACGGCCACGAGGTGCACGTCATCGACGAGGAGATGCGCCGCGACCACCAGCGGCTGCTGGCGCATTACGACGAGACGCGGATGGACGGGTTCGACGTGACCCCGTCCTACGGGCAGCTGCTCGTCGAAGAAGGACTGCTCGACCGGGACCGGCCTGCCGGCAGGTCCGTGTCGTCGGACGCACCCGGTGTCGTCTTCGTCTCCCTCGGCGGCGAGGCCGTCCCGGACCGGTTGTGGCAACAGCTGCGCGGCGCACCCGGAGTCGAGTCGTACAACCTCTACGGGCCAACGGAGTACACGATCAACGCCCTCGGCGCCGACCTGGCCGACAGCGCCACGTCGAGTGTCGGAACGCCGATCTTCAACACCCGTGCCTACATCCTCGACGAGAACCTGGACCCCGCGCTTCCCGGCGTCGCCGGTGAGCTCTACCTGGCCGGCGACGGAACGGCGCGCGGATATTGGGGCCAGTCCGCGCTGACCGCCGAGCGTTTCGTCGCCTGCCCGTGGGAACCGGCGGAACGCATGTACCGCACCGGCGACCTCGCCCGGTGGAACGACGACGGGATGATCGACTACCTCGGTCGCGCCGACGAGCAGATCAAGATCCGCGGTTACCGCATCGAACCGGACGAGATCCGGGACGTGGTGCAGAAGTTCCCCGAGGTGACGCGCGCCGAAGTGGTGGCTTTCGAGCACTCCACGGGGAAGCAGCTGGCCGCCTACTACAGCTCCACCGCGGACGTCGACATCAGCGAGGCGTTGCGCGACCACCTGGCCAGGTACCTGCCCGACTACATGGTCCCGGCGGCCCTCGTCCTGGTGGACTCCTTCCCCCTCACCCCGACCGGGAAGCTGGATCGCCGGGCGTTGCCCGCGGCCGACGTGGCCGCGTCCGGACTGGGCACCGGCCGGGCGCTCGAGTCGGACACTGAGCTGGCGCTGGCCGCGATCTTCCGCGATGTGCTCGACCTCGACGAGGGTCTGGTCCTGGGCGCCGCCAACGACTTCTTCCGCCTGGGCGGGCATTCGCTCGCGGCGATGCGGCTGGCGTCGCAGATGAACCGCAAGTTCCCCGTGACCATCGCGATGCGGGACGTCATCACCGCTTCGACGATCGGCGAGCTGAGTGCGTTGGTGGACAAGAAGATGCACCCGGACACCGATCCGGAGGCCGACGTCACCGCGATCGCGACCCGGTTCACCCAGTCCCTGAACGGGCGCACGCTGTTCTGCGCACACCCGAAGTTCGGTGCCTCGTCCATGTACTCGGAACTGGCGGCGTACCTGCCGCCCGGTGTCGGGCTGGTCGGCATCGACGACCCGGCGATCATCGGCCTGGACGTCGAGTTCGACGACCTCGACGACCTCGCGTCGACCTATGCCGACGTCATCCAGGGAATGCAGCCGGCAGGGCCGTACGAACTGCTGGGATGGTCATATGGCGCGCACATCATGTTCGCCGTGGCGCGCCGGCTTCTCGCCCGTGGGGAACGGGTCCGCCCTCTGGTGATCGTGGACGCGATGCCCGCCGGTTCGGAGAACTCGACGGAGCTCCTCGAACGACCGGGAGGTGCCGAGTCGATGCGGGACGAGATGCGGAAGGCCTTCGGCGAGGAGGCGTACGCCGAGTTGCTCGCCGACGCGAAGCAGCTCAAGGCGGTCGAGACCGCCGGCCGTCGGTGTGACGTCCTGACGTCCGCGCCGACGAAGGGCGTTCTCGACGTCGAGGCGCTCGTGGTCGCGTCCTCCGCGACCCACGCGCCCCGGGTGGCGGAGCTGGGCCGCGAGGACGCGCTGGGATGGGCCGGTCACCTGACCGACTTCGCGTTCTTCGTCGCCGAGGACGAGGACCACCAGTCGATCCTCGAACCCGGCTCCGGACTGCTGAAGTGGGGGCCTTTGCTGACGAACCTGTTGTCCGGCTGAGCCGTCGGGGGCGGTACGGCTCGCCGTACCGCCCCCGGCTCGCCGACGGGCCGCTCAGGTGACGGCGGCGGCGTCCTGCAGGCTGTCGAACAGGGCCGCGCGGCGCATGTAGGCCCGCGCGGTGTCGAACTTCTCGGCGGTGCGGCGCATCTCGTCGAGCTTGTGCCGGCGCACCTCGGGATCGCGTTCCTCCAGCAGCCGCTTGTTGGCGATCGTCTGCGCCTGCACGTAGTTCACCGCCGCATGGCGACGCTGACGGCTGTACAGGTCGAGCAGGTCGTCGCCGGCCGAACCGGCGATCACCTGCTCGAGCTTCTCCGTCAGGTTGACGGCGTCGTGGATGCCGCCGTTCATCCCCATGCCGCCGATCGGGTTGTTCACGTGCGCGCTGTCGCCGGCGAGCAGGACGCGTCCCCGGCGGAAGGTCGCGGCCACGCGCTGGTTGACTCCGTACACGTCGCGGTACTCGACGTGGTATCGGCCGGACTTCGGGAGGAACTTCTGCAGCCGTTCCTCGACGCGCGCCGGTGACAACGCGGTGGCGTCGTCCTCGTCCCGGCCGATCGGCAGGATCACCCGCCAGAGCCCCTCGGGTGTCTCTCCTCTCACCTTGAACACGTTGGCCCACTCGTTGGGGTCCGAGAAGTAGTTGCGGTACACCAGATCCGGCTTCACGGTCTGCAGGTCGAAGCTGGTCGCGATCTTGATGAACCGCTCCGGATAGGTGAAGCCCTCGAACTCGATGCCGGCGAGCCTGCGCACCGTCGACCGGCCACCGTCACAACCGACGACGTAGGCCGCCGACATCCGTTCGGTGCCGGCGGGGGAGGTGTACTCCACCTCGACGCCGCCCGCGGTCTCGGTCAGACCGGTCAGTGCGTGGGAGAACCGCACGTCGAAGTCGGACTCGTTCGCGTACTCCGCGGCGATGGCGGCCGTCAGCTTGTACTGCTCGAACTGCAGCACGTAAGGGAACCGGACCTCGTCCTTGAGGCGGCCGAGGTCGAACTCCGCCACGACCTCCCCGGTCGGCCGGTCGTGGAAGCGGTAGACGCTCGAGAGCAGGCTGTGGTCCCGGATCTTCTCGGTGACGTCCAGCTCGTCGAGCATCTCCAGGGTGCTCGGGTGGATGGTCGCCGCGCGCTGGTCCTTCACCGGTGCCGGCTCGGACTCGAGCACGGTCACCGGGATTCCGCGCCGGTTCAGCGCCAGGGCGCAGACCATTCCGACAGGGCCCGCGCCCACGACGAGGACACGTGTGTTCTTGTTCGGCATGCGGCTAGCTCAGCTCGCGCTGCAGACGCTTGCTGACCTTGCCGACCGCGGTGTACGGGAACTCGGCGACGACCTCCACGACGTCGGGGAGCTTGAACGTCGCGAGACCCTTGTCGCGCAGGAACTGCCGCAGCTTGGCCAGGGTGAGCTCGGCCGAGCTCTCCGGCGTCCGGGGAATCAGGTACGCCTTGATGCGTTCGCCGAGAACCTCGTCGTCGACGCCGACGACGGAGACGTTGTGGACGCCGGTGTGCGTGAGCAGCGCGTTCTCCAGCTCCTCCGGCGCGATCTTCTCGCCGCCCCGGTTGATCTGGTCCTTCGACCGGCCCACGACCCTGATGAACCCGCGCTCGTCCCGCTCGACGATGTCACCGGTGCGGTAGTAGCCGTCGCTGGTGAACGCCAGCGCGTTCTGCTCGGGGTTGCGGTAGTACCCGCGGATCACCGACGGTCCTCGCGTCAGCAGGTGACCAGGTGCACCTGGTGGCACGTCGTTGCCCTCGTCGTCGATGACGATGCACTCGTCGGCCGCCGAGGCCGGCCTGCCCTGGTACCGCACGCTGGTGGCCCGGTCGACGTCGGCGGGATTGCTGACGACGAGACCCTCACCCATGCCGAAGCTCTGCGACAGCTGCACGCCGAACTCCGGTTCGACCCGGCTCGCCACGGACTCGGTCAGCTTCGCGCCGCCGCACATGAGCGTCTTCAGGCTGGAGAGGTCGTAGCGCTTGCGGAGCGAGGAGTTCAGCCAGGCCAGCAGGATCGGGGGCACCAGCGAAGCGCGGGTCACGCCGTGCTTCTCGATGAGCGGGAACGCCGTGTCGGGGCTGCCGTTCGGTGCGATCACGATGGTGGCGCCCACGCTGAACGCGCCGAGGAACCCGGGCGAACGCGTCGACATGCTGTGGCAGATCGGGATCACCAGCAGATGCACGGTGCGCTCGGTGATGCCGCGCTCCCCAACGCTGCGCCGCAGGGCGTAGCCGTACGTCTGGTGGGTGTGCGGCATCAGCTTCGGGACACCCGTTGTGCCGCCGGACATCTGCAGCAGAGCGACGTCCTGCGGGCTGCACCGGCGCGCGTGCTCGAGCGATCCCTTCGACTGCAACGCCTTGTACTCGGCGCCGCCGCCGTTGGGGTCGAGGACGACGGTGTGCTCCAGGTTCGGCCACCGCTGCTTCAGGTCGGCGGCCATCGCGGCGAGATCGGTGCCGCTGTCCGAGGCCACCGTGATGTAGGCACGCGCCTCGGTGATCTCGACGAAGTGCTCGATCTCGGCGCGGCGGTGCGCGACGGGGGCGACGACGGGAACCGCCCCGAGCTCCCACAGGGCGAAGACGATGGCGATGTACTCGTAGATGTTGGGCAGGTGCACCACCACCCGGTCGCCCCGGCTCAGCCCCAGGTCCTGCAGACCGGCGGCGAGGCGCAGGACCTCGTCCGTGAGCTGCGCATAGGTCAACTCGGCCTTGCGGTCGATGACGGCGAGCTTGTCGGGACAGCGTTCCGCGGTGGCGAACAACAGCTCCGGCAGCGTCTGATCGCGCCAGTACCCCTTGGCGACGTACTCGGCTGCCGTCTCCGGCGGAAACGGAACGACCCCGTCAAGCGCCAGCGGTTCGATGCTCATTGGTTTCCCTTCGAGGAGCTGCCTCCCAGCCCGTGAAGGGAAGGCTACCCTAAGGTTTCCGTGATGAGCGGTGATGGATTCGCCACAAAAAGTGCACGGTGTCGATCACTCATCTGGCCGGCCGAGCCGGGCTCGCGCCGCCGCTGCCAGAAGACGGCAACGTGGCCCCCATCGATCGACCGGGGGCCGGAGTTCTTGTAGCGCCAAGGAAAGCGTCCGGCTTCGCGATCGCGTCGAGCGCCGGTTCCCGTTGACTGGTGGTCAGGCGCCGGGTCACCTCGTCGAGGTGCCCGTGCGCCGCCATCACCACTCCTCGTCGCACGAGCTCCAGCCAGCTCCTGCAACGATGCGTGCGCGGTCTGTCGATGCCCTGTTGTCGTTTCGGGTCAGCCCAGGTCGAGCACGGCGTCGAGTCCGACCGTCACTCCGGTGAGGTTCGAGACGGCGCGCAGCGAGGTGAGCACGCCGGGCATGAGGGACTCGCGCGTCACCGAGTCGTAGCGCAGCCTCAGGATCTCGCCGTCGATGCCGAACAGCACCTCCTGCGACGACATGAACCCGCGGACTCGGACCGAGTGCACGGAGACTCCCTCGATCTTCCCGCCGCGCACGCCGTGGGGGTCGAGGTAGGTCGCGTCGGGCGACGGGGCGCACCCCGCTTCGGCGCGGGCGCGACCGATCAGTTCGGCCGTGTGCTGCGCCGTTCCCGACGGCGCGTCCACCTTGCCGGGGTGGTGCATCTCGATGATCTCGACAGACTCGAAGTACGGGGCGGCCTTCGTGGCGAACCTGGTCATCAGCACCGCGCTGATCGAGAAGTTCGGAACGACGAACACGCTGACATCACGGTGGTCGACCAGCGCGTCGCGGATCTGCTCCACCGACCGCTCGTCGAAGCCGGAGCTCCCCACCACCACGTTGAGCCCGTGCTTGATGCACCAATGGACCTGCTCGTGGGCAACGTCCGGCGGCGAGAAGACGAGCACGACATCAGCGTTGTGGTCGAGGATGTCTTGCACGTCGTCATCAATGTCGATCTCGGCAACCACGGTCAAGTCGGAGCTGGCTTCCATGGCGCGAACCGAAGCCACGCCCATCCGCCCGCGAGCCCCCAACACAGCAACTCGAGTCATATGGGTAGCCTAACCTACGTTGACTGACCGGCTCTAGTGCTCTGGGTCTCACGGGATGGGAACCGCGAGCGTGCGGATCTTGCCACGGCGTGCAAGGCCCTGCGTCGCGAGGCGCGGTGGAGCACCGTCAATCCGGTCGTCGAGTTCGCATGGCCGTCCGATGTGCGAACGGATGCTCGCTTGTCGCGCCGGCTGGAGCCGGGGGAGGGGCCCGGCGAGCCGTCTGTCCACAAAGGACTTTTTTGAGCGCTGCGCATGGACGAGGAGTCGGGCGACCGCTCAACGCGACCTCGGACGCAATCGCGCTGTGCCAGGCGTTCGCGGCTCTCTAGTCGGTGGACCAGGCGCCCAAGGCGTTGATGGCGGCGTCGATGAGGGTGGAGTCGGTCGGGGCGCGCTCGATGGTGCTGCGGTAGTACATCGGTCCGATGGTCATGGCGGCGGCGTCGCGGCTGGGAAGCGCGAGGACGATCTCGCCGCGTGTCCGGGCGTCGTCGAGGACTGCTGCCAGTCGTGCGGTGAGGATGCCGGCGAACTGTGCGCGGCGGGCGTCCATGGTCTCGTCCCAGAGCGCTGTGTTCGCCAGGGTGGTGGACACGGCGCGTACGTCGTCGAGCTCCAGTTGCCGGGCGATCGCGGTGAGCTCCCGGTGGAGCCAGTCGCGCGTGGGGACGGTGGGCTTGTCGAGGAACGGCATCGGGACGGTCGCCATGGCCTCGACCAGAAGCGGTTCGGGCCGAGGCCAGTGGCGGTACACCGTCGCGCGCCCGACGCCCGCGCGTTCGGCGACCTGCACGTGGGTCACGGCGGCCGGGCCGCTTTCCAGCAGGAGCTCGCGGGCGGCGTTGAGGATCGCCTCGCGGCTGCGCTGGAACCTCGGGTCCGTCTCGTTGGTCACGCGCCGATCTTATGAGACAAGTTGACTTGTAGCGACCTCGGCGAGCATGATTCGAAGTATGAGACAAGATGTATCGCAGAAGACCGTCGCCGTTCTCGGTGCGACGGGAGCCACCGGTCGGCAGGTGGTCTCGACCGCTCTGCGGCGTGGGCACCGCGTGGTCGCGCTGGTCCGCCGGGCGGGATCGTTCGCGCCGGCCGAGAGCCTTCACGAAGCGGTCTGGCCCGAGGTGGCGGACGCCTCGACGCTCACCCGCGCCCTGGCCGGCGCCGACGTGGTGATCAGTGCACTGGGCGGTGCGGAGAAGGGGCCGACGACGGTGTGCACCGACGGCATCAGGTCCGCGGTCACCGCCATGAAGGCGTCCGGGGTGCACCGCTTGATCGCTGTCAGCGCGCACGGCGTGCTCGAGACGCACGACAAGTCGCTGTACTCGGTGGCGGTGTGGGCGAACGTGGCCGACAGGATGCGCGACAAGGAGACGATGGAGCCGCTCATCACCGCGTCCGGTCTGGAGTGGACGATCGTGCGGCCGCCCAAGCTGTCGGACCACGACGCGATCGGGAAGCACAAGACCGGCACCGACCTGCGCATCCGGTTGTGGAGCTCGATCGGGCGTGCCGACCTCGCCGCCTTCCTCGTCGACGAGGCCGAGAACTCCCGCTACGTCCACGCCCACCCGCGGATCACCCGATGAACGCCGCCGTGCCCGACCTGACGGGCAAGGTCGCCGTCGTCACCGGCGCGACCGGGGGCATGGGACAGGTGATCGCCACCGACCTGGCCCGCGCCGGTGCGCACGTGGTCACCGTCGCTCGCGACCCCGCACGCGCCGATGCCTTGTGTGCCCACATCGGCGCGACGGACCGGGTCGACGTCGTCGCGGGAGACCTGTCGCTCCGCGCGGACGTCGTGGCCTCGGCGGAGACCATCCGGGATCGCTACGACCAGATCCACATCCTGGTCAACAACGCCGGTGCGCACTTCTCGGAGCATCGCGTCTCGGCGGACGGCATCGAGATGCACGTGGCCCTCGACTACCTGGCCGCCTACGGCCTCACCACGTTGCTGGACGTGCCGTTGCGCCGTGGCCGGGCTCGCGTGGTGAACGTCGCCAGCGACACGCTCAACGACACCCGGCAGGTCAAGCTGGCAGGCAGGCCACGTCCCGCCACTGTGGACCTCTCCGGTGTCGAGAGCCTCGCGGAACTGAACCCCGCCAACGGATTCGTGCCGTTCGAGGCCTACGCCCGGGCGAAGCTCATGACCGTCACCGCCGGCTACGCCCTCGCTCGTGTCCTCGCCGGCGACGGAGTGACCGTCAACGCGCTGCATCCGGGGATCGTCGCCACCGGCATCATCGACGACCTGGTGCCTGCGTTCCTGCGTCCCGTCGGCACGCTGATCCGCCGCGGCCTGCTCACTCCCGCTGAGGGTGCGAGGAGTGCGATCCGGCTGGCCACCGATCCCGCCCTCGCGGGTGTGACCGGCCGGTACTTCAACCGCGACACCGAGTCGGCCACCCCGCCGGTGTCGCACGATCGGTCCGTCCAGGAGAAGCTCCTGGCGCTGAGCCACGCCCATCTCGCCGCCTGAAAGCGAGTCCTGCCACCGCGGTCGGCTCTCGGTGCTCGCGCGGGTGGTGCGTGCCTGGCCGGCGGTGACGACGGCCATCAGGCGCGTGCGGTCGCTCAGCCCTACCTCTGGTCGTCCTTGGAGGCGGGCTGGTCGCACGGGGCGGGCGTCGAACCGAGGGCGTCGAGTTGTCGTTGTACCCGCGCGGCGTCGTCGTCGCGGCCTTGGTCCCGGTACAGCTCCAGTGCCTCCTGCCACACCAGGCGGGCCTGCTCGTCCTGTCCGAGCGCGGCGTGGGGATGGCCGAGGTGATCGAGCGTGGTACCGACCAGGTAGGTGTGGCCGAGAGCGCGGTACGAGGCGAGGGCCTGGCGGTAGTGCTCGATGGACTGCCGGTGGTCGCCGGTGCGGTGGACGATGAACCCGAGACTGTCCAAAGTGGCCGCCTCACCCTCGGGATCGTCGTGACGCCGGAACAGGGTGAGGGCGGCGGAGCAGTGGTCCAGGGCGCTGCCGAAGTCGCCCAGACGCGCGGCGAACCAGCCCACGATGTTGTGCGCCTCGGCCTCCCGCACCGGCTGGCCGAGGGTGAGGTAGAGGTCGAGGGCGTGCCGGGCGTGGTCCAGGGCCCTCCGGTCGTCCTCCCTCTCACCCCAGGCGCGTGCGAGCATCTGGTGGGTGTGCGCCTGTTCGGTGGGGTCGTGGTGGTGCACGGCCAGGGCGACGGCCTGTTCCAGGTGTTCGATGGCCTCCTCGTGCAGGCCCAGCTGGGTACAGGCGTCGCCGAGGTAGCGGTGGGCGCGGCTGCGGGCGGCGGGCTGGGGCAGGTGAGCGGCGGCGTCCAGTGCGGCCCGCCACGCGGTGACCGCGTCGCGCAGGTGGCCCCGCCGGTAGTGGAACGGGTGCAGTGCCCGGGCGAGGTGCCAGACGACGTGGTGGCGACCGAGAGCGGTGGCGGCGCGTTGCGTGGCCAGCAGGGTGGCGTGCTCGGCCTGCAGCCAGGTCATCGCGGACGCGGCGTCGGGCAGCGGGTGCGGCCGGACGCCGGGCGTGGGTGGCTCGGGGTGCGGGAGCGTGCGGACGGGGTCCAGAAGCCGTGCGGCGGCGACGGCGGTGTGCAGGTGGAAGTCCATCACCCGCACCAGGGCTGCCTCCCGCACGTCGCCGGGCAAGTGGTGGGCTGTGGTGGCGGCGTAGGCGCGGACCAGGTCGTGCATCGCGTACCGGCTGTCCGGCCGCCTTTCCAGCAAGGACGCCTCCTCCAACACGGACAGCGCCTTGCGCGCGCGGGCGGGAGACAGGCCGGCGAGGGCTGCCACGGCGGGCAGGGTCGTATCAGGACCAGGGGCGATTCCCAGCAACCCGAACACGGTGCGTTGTTCGTCGGTGAGCCGGTGCAGGGACCACGACAGGACAGCGGGCAGGCTGGCGGCCGGATCGGTGTCGTGGTCGAACATCTCCAACCCGAACTCGAGCAGCTCGGCGGCGACCTCGGCCAGCGGGAGGCCGGGGCGGGCGGAGGCTTGGCGGGCGGTGATCGACAGAGCCAGCGGATAGCTCCCGCACAACGCGACCAGCTCGTCCACGGCGTCGGCCTCCGCGGCGACGCGGTCCGCGCCCAGACGTGCGGCCAGCAGGGCACGCGCCTCGTCCTGCGTCAGGACGTCCAGCGTCAGGCCGCGCGCACCGTGCCGATCGAGCAGCGAGGCGAGCCGGGCGCGGCCGGTGACCAGCACGGTGGAGCCCGGGGTGCCCGGCAGCAGAGGGACGACCTGCTCCGCGGTGGCGGCGTTGTCCAGCACGATCAGCATCCGCCGGCCCGCGACCAGGCTGCGGTAGAGCGCCGCCTGGGCGTCCAGGTCGGTCGGTACGCGGCCGGGATCGACTCCGAGGGCGTCGAGGAACCTGCGCACCGCCGCCTCGGAGGTCATCGGTTCCTGCGTGGGGCTGAACCCGTTCAAGTCCACGAACAGCTGCCCGTCGGGGAACCGTTCGGCGTGCAGGTGCGCCCACGTCAGGGCGAGCCACGTCTTGCCGATTCCGCCGGCCCCGCCGATCGCCGTGATCACCACCGCGGTGGCTGCTCGTGTCACGGAACCGTGCGGCGGTTCGACGGTCAGCGCCTGGTCCAGGCAGGCCAGTTCGGCACCGCGTCCGGTGAACCACCGTGGTGGCGCGGGCAACTGCCGGGGCACCGGCCGTTCCGCGTCCGTCGCCGGTCGCTTGTCGGTCGCCGTCTTCTCGAACGCCTCCGCGGAGGGCGTGATGAGGGCGGGGTCATCGGCGAGGATGCGCCGGTGCAGGTCCTGCACGGCGACGCCGGGTTCGATGCCCAGTTGTTCGATCAGCCTGGTGTGGAGTCGGCGATAGTGGGCGAGCGCGTCGGTCGTGCGTCCGGCTCGGTGCAAGGCGAGCATGAACTGGACGGCGACGCGTTCGTCCACGTCTTCCTGTTCCACCAGCCCGAACAGCTCGGGCAGCACCTCGGTGTGCCGGCCGCGGCGCAACGCCACGTCGACGCGGTCGAGCCGGGCGGCGAGGTGCTCCCGCTCGAGGCCGGTGCGCTCGGCGGCCAGCCAGGGGGTGTCGAGGCCGCTGAACGGCTCACCCCGCCACAGCGCCAATGCCTGGTCGAACAAGCCGAGAGCGTGCTCGTCGTCCGCACCACGGGCGCGCGTGAGCAGGTCGCGGAATCGGAGCACGTCCACGACGTCCGGATCGGCGAGCAGGACGTAGCCGGTGGAGCGGCGTTCGATGCCGATGCCCGCCGGTGCCAGCAGCAGACGCAACCGGGACAGGTAGTTCAGCAGAACCTGCCGGCTCCGCAACGGCGGATCCTGCGACCACACCCGCTCCAGCAGCCGGTCCACCGTCACGACCTGGTTCGCCTCCACCACCAGCACCGCGAACACACACCGCTGCCGCGCGTGCCCCACCTCGACCCGCCGGTCCCCGATCCGGACCCCGACCTCTCCCAAGACCTGAAGCGCAACCACCACGACTCCCTCTGCCGCCGTCCGGCGCACGTTCCCCGATGGGGATTCGATCGCAAACGCGCCCGTCCGGGGACGTTTCGCGCCGACGCGACCCAAAAAGTTGTGGGTGACCGTCATCGACACCGTCCCGGCGATGATGTCGACCGCGAACGGATCTCGAGTTCTGACATGAACACCGACGCAACGCTGTCGGAGCCGGCGGGGACTTCCAGGTGTGAGAACCACTGCGGAGCGAGAGCGGGAGCGTCACATGCGGGCAGAGCCCGAGAACGACGGCGAGGAGGACGACCAGGCGCTGTGGGAACGAGCAGCGGGCGGCGACGTCGACGCCTTCGGTGACCTTTTCCGCAGGCACTCGAGCGCGGTGTGGAACCACGCCTACCGGTTGACCGGCTCGTGGTCGGCGGCGGAGGACCTGACCTCGGCGGCGTTCCTCACCGCGTGCCGCCGGATCGGCGGGCTGACGCTGGTCAACCGCAGCGCACGCCCCTGGCTGTTCGCCGTGATCGGCAACCTGGCCCGCAGGGAACGCCGCGGGCGAGGGCGGTTCGCGGCGGCGCTGGCCCGTCTTCCGAGGAGCGGGAGCGTCCGAGACCACGCCGACGACGTGGCGGGCAAGGTCGATGCGGACCACCGGCTCCGCCAGGTGCTCGACGCGGTGGCCGAGCTGCCCAGGGCCGAGCGCGAGGCCGTCGAACTCTGCCTGGTGGGCGACCTGTCCACCGCGGAGGCCGCGGCCGTGCTCGGCGTCACCGAAGCGAGTGTCCGTTCGCGGATATCCGTGCCCGCGGCCGGCTCCGCGCCACCACCCCGATCGCCACGACCACCGAGGAGCGGTGATGGACGCCGACATCGATCTGCCCGCGGACCGTCCCATGCCCGTTGAGCTCCGGGAACGCCTGTGGGAGCGGCTCAGGCCGGAGGTGGCGGCCTCCCTCACCGGCAGGGGTCGCCGTTCGGTCGTGCTGCCGCTGTCGGCGGCGGCCGTCGTAGGGGTGCTCGTCGCCGGAGGTGTGCTGGTGCTGGGCCAGGACGACCCGTCTCGCCGGGTGGTCCCCGCCTCCGACCCGGCCGACGTGCGGCTCGCGCACGACTGCGTCGCCACCACCGCGGCCTCCGGGGGCGAGGTGCCCGACCCGGAGAGCTGGACGCCGGGCGTCAAGATCGACGCGAGCACCGGCTCCGGCAACGGCGCTCCCTGGCCGGAGTTCCTGATGATCCGCAACGCGAGGGCTGCGGCGGTGTGCCTGGTCGCCGGCAGCTCGACCGGTGGCATCACCGGCGCCGACGCGGCCGAGATGCGAGGTCGCGGCAAGCACGGCTACGCCACGCTCACCGCCGCGCGCCCGTTCGACTACACGGACGCCTGGAACTTCCTCGACGGCACGAGCATCCAGTTCGGGATCACGACCGACGACGTGGTCGCGGTGTCGGTGGTGAGGGAGGACGGCACCGTGACGCCCGCGCTGCTGCACGACGGCACCTTCGCGGTGAAGATCGACCGCGGCGAGTTGTGCGGCAGGTCCGGCGACCCCGGCGCGACGCCCGCGGCGAGCAACGTCCTGCGGGCGACGCTCCGCGATGGCCGGGCCGTCGAAGGACCGCTGTGCAAGCCCGCAGGGTAGGCGCCGCCCGGTCTGCTGCGCACGAAGTGTCCATCCACATGCGACAGACAGGTCACCCGTGCCTTCGACGAACCACCCGATCAGGCGGTTTGGGCTGGGGGGTTGCGCGTCGGAGCATCTGATGCCGCAGCTCATCGGCAGGCTGACGTCACGGCGACCGATGACGTGTGGAAGGAACAACGACCCGATGATCCGGATTCTGCCGACCAAGGACCAGCGAGTGCGAGTGACGTGGGCGCTTCCCCGGCACGAGCCCCCGGGGCCGGTGAGCGTGGTCGGTGACTTCAACGACTGGACGCCGGGAGTGACCGCACTCCGGGCTCGTTCCAACGGCAGCCGCTCCGCCACCGTCGTCGTGGCGCCGGGCACCACCCTCCGGTTCCGCTACCTCGGCCCCGACGGTCACTGGTTCGACGACGAGGACGCGGCGGCGCGCGATGACCACGGGTGCCTGATCGTCGTGTGACGGCAACAAAAGCGCCGAGACGGTCTCAACCGGCCGGCAGCTCACCTCGGCGTCGCCGACCTCATCGCCTGAACCTCCGGCAGGGCACGCCCGGCCGGAGGTGCGGCGATGAGGTCCACAGCGTCATGGCGCCTTGATCAGCTCCGAGGCTCGTCCTCGGTCGCGCCGATCGGCTCCAGGTCGTCCGGAGCGGGCATGTGACGGATGCTGTCACTGCCCTTGTGGTCGTGGGCGCGGCTGTACTGGGAGTCCAGCACCCTTCCCAGCTTGTGCGCCGCACCGGCGTACGCGTCGTCCACGGTGGTCGCGTGGTGGGTGACCGCGACCGGCTGCTTGCCTCCCGGACGCGCCTCGATCACGCACTTCTTGTCGTCCGGCTTGCCGCCCCCGTCCTCGCTGAGGTGCACCTCCACGCGGGTCAACCATCCGCTGAACCGGGACAGGCTGCTTTCCAGGTCGGTGGACACATAGGTGGCCAGTCGTTCGCCACCGTGGATGTTGTGGTCGGTGTTGACCTGGATCTGCATGAGCACCCTCCGAAACGGGACAGAAATGGTTCTGGTCGGTACCACCGGAGCGGCCTGTTCAAACGCGGCGGCGTTGCGCACCACCCTGCCATGACCGTCGCCCGGTCGCTCGGACCTGTCACGGACGCAGGAGGATCTTGCCCTTTCGGCCGGGAGCCGCGTTGCCCCGCGCGGCCTCGGCGATCTCCTCCAGCGGGTAGACGTGCTCGACCGGCAGGGTGAGCGTGCCCGAGGCGATGCCCGTGACCAGCTCACCCAGCAGGGAGGCCCGCTTGCCGGCCTCCATCGCGGGAAAGACCTTGCTGCCCCAGAAACCGGTGACGGTCACCTGTTTGAAGATCACGTCACCCGAGCCGATCTCGAGGGTGGGGGAGGCCATCGCGCCGAACACGACGAGCCGGCCGCCCTCGGCGAGCAGTGAGACGACGTCGCCCGCGGCCGTGCCGCCGACGGAGTCGACCCCGGCCTTGATCGGGGCGTCGCCGACGATCTCGCGGACCCGGTCGCGCCAGCCGTCGTCGTCGGTGGCGACGACGTCGCCGATGCCCTGCTCGCGCAGTTCGGCCACGCCGTCGGCGCGGCGCACGAGGCCGAGGACGTGGACGCCGCGGGCCGCCGCCAGCTGGGCGACGAGCCTGCCGACGGCTCCGTTGGCGGCGTTCTGGACGAGCCAGTCACCCTGGGCGAGATCCAGTGAGTCGAGCAGCGCGATGGCGCTGAAGGGCATCGACACCAGCTGGCTCGCTGCCTCGTCACCGATGGCGTCGGGAACCGGGATGAGCGTCTTGGCGGGCGCGACCACGAGCTCGGCCCAGGCGCCGAAGGTGCCGCCGGAGACCCGCTGGCCCACGGCGAGGCCGTCCACGCCCTCGCCGAGCGTCTCGACGACCCCGACGAACTCGGTGCCGGAGCGTGCGGGCATCTCGGGCTTGAACCCGTAGGTGCCGCGCACGGTCCACAGGTCGTGGTTGTGGATCGGGGAGAGCAGCACCCGCACCAGGACCTCTCCGGGACCGGGTTGCGGAGCGGGCACCTCCCGCACTTCGAGGACCTCGGCGGGGTCACCGAACTTCTGCTGGACCAGTGCGCGCATGACGAGCCTTTCCGTAGGAGCGAGGGACGAGTCCCTGCTCCGACCTCACACCATGCGCAGCGAGGTCGCACCCCAGAACAGCAGAACGACGGAGTAGGCCACGAACAACCACCCCGCCGTCGTGCGGGAGCATCGGGCCTTGCGTCGCAGCAGCCGCGCGACCCCCAGCCAGGCCAGCGCCAGGAGTCCCGCCAGCGGGGGCAGCGCCAGCAGACCCCGGGCACCCGCGAACAGACCCGCCCAGTAGTCGAGGGGCAGCGACACGTCGAACGCGATGCTGCTCGGCACGCCGACCATCAGCGCCACGACGCCCCAGACGGCCGAGACGGTCGTCCAGCGCGATCGCGCGCCGGCCGAGAGCGTGCGCCAGTTCACCAGCGTCACCCCGGTCGCCGCGACGGCGCCGCCGCAGAAGAGCCAGCCCACGACCGTCGAGACGACGGGAACGGGCCCCACCAGGTCGCCGAGCACCGGCAGCAGCAGCTCCCACATCAGGAAGTGCCCGCCGACGACCGCGACGACGGCCCCGATGGCGAGCCAGGCCTGAGTGCCCTGCGTCTGGCGCTCCCACCAGGTGCGCTCCGCGTGGCCGCGGGCGGCTCGGGACGCGGCGTCCAGCATCGCGCCCTCCCTGGCCTTCCTGGCCTCGCCCGCGGACACACGGCCCGCGCTGTTGCGCCGCCGCTGCGCCTTCGACCGCCCCGCTCGTCCCCGTCCCACGACGGCAGCCTAGTTCGACCGCGATCACGCCGACCCCGGTGACCTGCGCCCGCTCGGACGCCGTGTATCGGCGATGTATCGGCCGTGTATGTCACCCCCGGACGCTGGGGGAGCAGTGCAGACATGCGAAAAGGGGATCTCATGCGGTTCACGAAAGTCACGGTCGCTGCCATCGGCCTGCTCGGTGCGGCCCTGATCGGCACCGCCGCTCCGGCCGGCGCGGCGAGCGGGGAAGCGTTCAGCCCGAACGTCGGGATCGCGCAGCCGTGGCTCGCCGACTCGGCCACCACGTCCGCCGCCGAAGGCGACGTCAGCATCCAGCAGACGGCGGACGGCGCCATCAAGTGGATGGCCGACCGCCGCGGCAGCACGGCGTACGAGGGCTACTGCGAGCGCGCCGTCCGCCTGGCGTGGAACCGCTCGACGCACCACGCGTCGGCGATCGACCACTGGCGGTCCTCGGACGGCGCCCGCCACACCACCGGCACGCCGCCCAGGGGAGCGTTCGTCTTCTGGAACATCAGCCAGTACGGCCACGTGGGCATCGCGGACGGCAACGGCGGCTTCTGGTCGACCAGCGTCGGCGGCAAGATCGGTCACCCCGGTTCGCTCGGCTACTTCAACAACTACCTGGGCTGGAAGTACGGCAACAGCAACTGATCCAGTGACTCCGCCGCGCGGGCGAGTGCTCGCCGCGCGGCGGGTTCGCCTTCCCGGTTCCCGGTGCGGCGGTAGGTTTCCAGCGACTGCAGCAGGAGGTCGTGCGCCTCCTGCGGGTGGCCGTTCGAGATCAACGCCTCGGCCAGCTCGACCTGGGCGAACGCCGTGCACCGCTCGTCGGTGAGGTCTGTCAGGATCGTCACGGCCCGGCGCGCGCTGACCAGCTCCTGCTCGTGCTCGCCCGTGCTGCGGTAGAGCGCGGAAAGCCGCACCAGCACGAGAGCTTCGCGGTGTGCGTCACCGAGGTCCGCGGCGAGCCGCCGGGCGTTCGTGAGCCATTTCCGCGCCTCCCGCGGCCTGCCGAGCGAGCCGTGGACCCCGCCGATCGACGCCCGCACGTGGGCGACGGAATGCAGATCGCCCGCGAGCTCCAGCAGCCGCAGACCTTCGGTGTAGAACTCCATCGAGCGCTCGTACTCCGCCCGCAGCCGGTACACCACGCCGATGCCCGCGAGGGAGACGCCCTGGCCGCGGTCGTCGCGCAGCGAGCGGTAGAGCTCCTGTGCCGCAAGCAGTCCCTGCTCGGCCTCCGTGAACTCACTGCGGTAGATGTGCACCTGGGAGATGCCGCGCAGCAACGCCGCCTCGCCCGCCCTGTTGCCCGCCGCGCGAACACTCCGCAACGCCCGCGCGTGCGTGCGCGCCCAGTCCTCGTAATGGCTGTGCAGGTCGAAGAACGGCACGCACGCCGCCGCGAGCTGCCACGCCACCTCGTCGAGGCCCGCGTCCGCCGCGATGTCGACCGCGCCGCACAACGTGCGCCGTTCCGCCTCGAACCACGCGACGGGCTCGGTGAGCAGGTGTTCCGGTGCCGCGACCGGGGCGACGTCGGCGATGGTGGTGCCGAACGTGACGGGCAACCGCCGTGCGGCCGTGACCGCGAGCCAGAGCCACGCGTGCAACGTCCGTTCCAGCGCGGCCCGGCCATCCGGCAGCGAGTGGTTCAGAGCGTGGCACCGCAACAGGTCGTGCAGCCGGTAGCGCGGCTGGCCGATGCCGTCCGCGCCGAAGGTCTCCAGCAGATGAGCGTCGACCAGCCCGTCCACGAGGTGCTCGGTGCCCGGTTCGTCGAGCAGGGGCTCGACCACCCAGCTCGGGAAGTCGTGCGGGCCGAGCAACGCCAGCCGCACGAACGCCTGGGACTCGGGCGGGGACAGCTGCCGGATGCTCAGGTCGAAGCTCGCCCGCACGGCCAGCTCACCGGAGGTGAGCTCGCGCAACCGCGTCGACTCGTCGACGAGCCGCTCCCGCAGCACCTGCATCGACCACCTGCCGCGCCCGGCCAGCCGCGCGCCCGCCACCCGGATCGCCAGCGGCAGGTGCCCGCACGCCTCCGCGATCGCCGCCGCCTCGCCGGGCTGGGCGCAGACCCGATCCGCGCCCGCGATGGCGGCGAGCAGCTCCGCCGCCTCCTGCGGGGAGAACGGTGACAGCTCCACCTGCAGTGCGCCGGGCAGCTCCGAGAGTCTGCGCCGGCTGGTCACCAGGACCGCGCAGCCCGCGTCGGCCGGGAGCAGGGGCACGACCTGGCTCACCGAGGCGGCGTCGTCGAGCACCACCAGCATCCGCCGACCGGCGAGCTTGGAGCGGAACAGCGAGGCTCGCGCGGTGACCTGCGCGGGCAGTCCGGCACCCGTGATCCCCATGGCGTGCAACAGTTCCGTGAGCACCTCACCCGGTTCGCGCGGGTGGTCGGAGGTGCCGCCGAGGTCGACGTAGAGCTGTCCGTCCGGGAAGTGGTCACCGACCTGGTGCGCCACCCGGATCGCGAGCGTCGACTTGCCGACACCGGGAGGCCCGGTCACCGCGGCCGGTGCGGAGCCCCGCCGCAGCGCCGTCGTCAGCACCGCGATCTCTCCCGCGCGGCCGCAGAAGTCGGACACCGTCGGCGGTAGCTGACGGAGGGGAGCGGATGCCGGTTCGTCGCGCAGCACCGCGAGCTGGGCCTCCCGCAGCGCGGATCCGGGCTCCAGCCCGAGCTCGCCGGTGAGCCGCACGCGCATGTCCGCGTAGACCTGCAACGCCTCGGCACGCCGGTTGTCCTGATGCAGGGCGAGCACGAGCTGCCCGCACACGCTCTCGCGGTAAGGGTGCTCCGCCAGCAACCCCCGGAGCTCCGGGATCGCCTCGGCGTGCTCACCCGAGGCCACCTGCAGCCCGAGCCGCTGCTCGGTCGCCGCGAGCCGGGCCTCGTCGAGCCGGGCGAGCGCGGGCGTCCACGCGTCGTGGTCCGGCAGGTCCTCGAGCGGCCGGCCACGCCACAGGCACTCCGCCCGCCGCAACAACCCCAGCGCCGCCTCGGGACGCCGGCGGGCCTCCGCGACGAGCTCGTCGAACATCAGCGAGTCGAGCTCGTCAGCCCCGAGCTCCAGGACGTAACCGGTGCCGTGGGTGCGCAGCCGCTCATCGAGCAGCCGCCGCAGCCGCCAGACGTAGGTCCGGACGTTCTGCACCACCGACCGCGGCCGAGCCGCGGGCCACAGGGCCTCGATCAGCTGGTCGAGCGAGACATCGGTGTTCGCGTGCAACGCGAGGTGCGCGAGCAAGGCCCGCTGTTTGACGCCCCCGAGACTCTCCCTGCGGCCGTCCCGCCAGACCTCCAGAGGGCCCAGCACCCGCACACTCACCCCGCTGATGGCTCCTCCGCTCCCCAGGACCTGCTCAGGTGTTCGTCCATCGGACGACGTCGGCGCCCGTCGCGTTCCGTCACGCCACGATTCCGGGGCGTGCGGGATCGACAACGCGGCGACGTGACGACTCGCCGTGTCGACTGGAAGGATGCTGATCTCCTGCTGGCGAAGGAGGCGGGCCGGCGTGGAAGACGAACTGATGGCCGAGGTGACGGCGGCTGTCCAGCGTGGGCGGGCAGGGGAGCGAGATGCCGCCCGCGCGGAGCTGGAGTCGATGTGGGCGGAGGTCGAGCACGGCGGGGGCGATGACTTCCACCGCTGCGTCATCGCGCACTTCCTGGCCGATCTGCAGGACACCCAGCACGACGAACTGATGTGGGACGAGCGTGCCCTCGCCGCGGTCCGCGGTGTGAGCGACGAGCGTGCCCAGCAGTTCGATCAGTCGTTGCGGGTTCGGGGGTTCATGCCGTCGCTGTACCTGAGTCTCGCCGATGACCATCGGCGGCTGGGCGACGCGACGAGCGCGCACGAGTTCCTCGAGAAGGCCCGGGCCACCTCTGACGCGCTGGGCGAAGATCCGTACGGCGAGCTGGTCAGGGGCATCCTGGGCCAGGTGAGGCGAGCGTTGGCCGAGGGCTCGACCGAGCCACTGCCCACCCCCTGACGTGGGAGGAGCTCACCACGCCGCGGCACCGGCGAAGGACGTCGGTGCGGGCTGGTACCCGAGGCGCGTTCGGGCGGCCGTGATGTCCAGCGTGCGCTCGCTGGCCAGGTGGCTGATGGCGTACCTGGTCAGGCGGGGAGGCTCGGCCCGGCCCGCCAGCCGCCAGACGGGCTCGACCACCGATGCCAGAGACCAGGCGAGCTTCAGCGGAAGGTAGCGGATCCGGACGTCCAGGCCGCGTTCCCGCAGCAGGTCTCTCAACGCGCTTTCCAGCACGACCGGCGAGGAGTCCGCCACGTTGTAGACGCCGGGTTCGCCGGCGCAGGCCAGCAGGCTGGCCTGCGCGAGGTTGTCGATCGACGTGAGCGACTGCAGCGCCTGCCCGTCGCCCGCGAGGAACAAGGTCCGGCCGCGGATCGCGCTCAAGATTCGTGGCAGCAGAATGGGGTCGCCCGGGCCGTAAACGGCATGGGGCCTGAGGACGACACTGTTCGGACGTGCCAGCACCAGCCCCTCCGCCTCGGCCTTCGTCGCACCGTAGTCGGTGAGGTAGCGACTCACCGGGGCCGCGGACTCGGCCGCCGAGACGGTCGGCTCGAACGGGTCGTACACGCTCGCCGACGACATGTGCACGAACCGTGCGTCGGGGAAGGTCTCCAGGACGCTTCGCGTACCGGCGACGTTCACCCGCCAGATCTCCGCCCGAGAACCCCAGTCGGTCACGGCGGCGGCGCAGTGCACCACGGCGTCGACGACGGGCGGATCGATCAACGGCCCCGCCGTGATGTCCCACGAACGCGACCCGTAGGCGTGCACCTGCCACCCCCGTGCTTCGGCGGCACGGCACACCGCCCCACCCACGAAGCCGGTCGCCCCCGTCACCGCGAGCCGCATCAGCGGGCCAGTCTCGCGCGGAGGGCGGATCGGTCGAGCTTCCTGGTGCGGCCCGACAGCGGCAGTTCCGGCAGGACCACGACCTCGTCGGGCAGGGCGTAGACGTCGATCAGGTCCGGCAGCGAGGCCTGGACCCGCGTGGCCAGTTCGGGACCGGCGTCAGGGGCGGGCACGAGTGCCAGCACGATCCGCTCGTCGCCCATCTCGTCCGGCACGCCGATCATGACGGCCGCCGCGACCCCCGGCAGGCGGGAGATGGCCGGTTCGTACAGGCCGGGATACACGTTGGTTCCCTTGCGAAGGATCATGTCCTTCTTCCGGCCGGTGAGCACGATCAGGTCGCCCTCCAGACGAGCCAGGTCGCCGGTGGCGTGCTCGGTCAACGGTGGCGATCCCAGATATCCGCGGCACAGGTTGGGTCCGGACGCCATCAGCTCCCCGTCCTCGGCGACGCGTACCCGCACTCCTGGCAGCGGCCGGCCGAGGAGGTCGCCGTCGTGCGCGAGCTTCTCCTCGGCGGTCGCGATCGCGACCGGGAGGATCTCGGTCATGCCGTAGACGGCGAGCAGGTCGACCTCGGGCAGCGCGGCTCGTGCACGTCGCAGCAGAGGTGGCAGGACCGGTGCGGAACCCAGCAACACCTGGCGCAGCGACCGCGGCAGCGCCACCCCGCTGTCGAGGATCGCGGCCAGGTCGGAGGGCACCAGGAAGGTGTGGGTCGCGCCCTCCAGGCCTGCCGCCAGCGCGGCGGGCTCGGCGGCGGGCGCGAACCCGTAGGGCGGCATGGACCAGTGCGCGCCCGCGATGAGCGCGGGCAGTCCGAGCATCATCTGGTCGGTGTGCACACGGGAGTGCTCATCCAGCTCGCACCGCGTCGCCAGCACGGTCAACGCGGCCGCGAGCGAACCCCTGGTGTGCACGACGGCTTTCGGCTCGGCCGTGGTGCCCGAGGTGAACACGACCACGGCGTCCTGGTCCGGTTCAGGGTCGGGCAGCGGCGCGCCGGCGACCGGTTTCGCGAGCCTCCGCGTGGACACCGCGCTCAGCGGCACACCGGGCAGCCACGGCCCGGACCTGATGTGCCGCACCGGCAACGCGGTGTAGTCCGGCAGGAGCACGCCTCGGCGGCGAGCCAGGGCGCGCAGCGGGCCGGGTGCGCTGACCGCGTACAGCAGGGACTCGGCCGCCGCCCACCCCGGCCCTGCCAGTTCGGTGCGCCTCGCGAAGAGCTCCTGCCCGCCGCCGGGGTCGACGAACACCACCGTGCCGCCGGCCGCGACGGTGCCGAGAGCCAGCACGATCGCGTCGGGCCCCGGCCGCACCGAGAACAGCATCCGGCTTCCAGGCGTGAAACCCCTGGAGCGCAACCGATGCGCTGTGCCGAGCACGCGGTCGGCCAGCTCGGCGTAGGTCGTCGTCCTTCCGCGTCCGTCGGTCAGCGCGGGCCTGCGGCTGTGACGCCGGGCCGCCTCCAACACCCCGATCAGCAGGTCGTCAGCCACGGCGCACCACCAGTCTCGAGTAACAGGGGATCAGCACCCGCCGGGCGGCGCTGCGGTCCACAACGGACAAAGGGGCGGCGTCGAGCACGGCGCCGAGCACCGCGCGGATCTCCGCCTGGGCCAGCGGCATGCCCAGGCAGAAGTGCGGTCCCGCGCCGAACCACAGCTGCCTGATCTGCGGCGGGTGCCGGCGTTCTGGATCGAAGGACCCCAGCGCGTGGGCCGCGGAGATGGTCGCGATCACCACCCGGTCGCCTGCCCGGACCCGCACACGGCCGATCCGGGCGTCCGCGGCGACGCTGCGCAGCATCACCGGCGACGGCACGGTCACCCGCAACGCCTCGGCGACCGCGTCGTCGACCAGGCTCCTGTCCGCGGCCAGCCGGTCCAGCCAGCCGAAGTCGTGCAGCAACGCCACCAGGCGCGGCACGTACGACACCAACGTCTCGGTCCCCGTCAGCACGAACGCCGCCACCGCGCCGAGCGCCTCCTGCTCGGTCAGCCCGAGCTGCCGCATCCGGCCCGGCACGGTCGCCGGGTCGCCGTCGGCCCACGCCCGCGCGGCCGGCCGGGTGAGCACACCCAGCGACTGCCGGCACCGCAGCACCTGCGCGGGTGTCAGCGACCGGCGGCCCAGCCGGATCGCCGACGTGATCGCGGTTCCCGCCGCGTGCGCCGCCATCGCCTCGGACGGTTCCAGCCCGACCAGTTCGCAGATCACCGCGCCCACCAGCCGCCGCACGACGGCCACCAGGTCGACCGGACGGCCCGCTCTCAGCGCGTTGTGCAGCTCCTCCACCGGCGCGTCGAGGACCGTCCCGCACAGATCGGCCACGCTGCGCGGTGTGAACAGCCCGGACAGCCTGCGCCGAAGCTCGCCGTGCGCCGCGCCTTCCATGTTCAGCAACACGGTCGGGCCCACCACGGGCGTCCACAGGTCCGCGGGGGATCCGGGGCCGGTCTTGGTGAAGTGCGCCGGGTCGTTGAGCACTTCCTTCGCGAGAGCGGCGTCGCTGACCACGACCCCCACCCGCGGTACGCGGACCACCGGTGCGATGCGGCCGACGGCGCGGACCAAGGGGTAGGCGACCGGGTGCGCGGCCAGATGGAGCTTCCGCTCCCAGCTCATCGGATGTCCACGACGTCCGGCCGGTAGCGGTGGTCCGCGTACCAGGCCAGCGTTCTGCGCAACCCCCATGCCCGCGCCCGCCGCGACGAGCCGTGGACGACCACGTCCCGCCGCCGCGCGTACGCCCTGGTGTGCAGGCGAACGGCGTTGACGAGAGCGCGGTCCTCGTGCAGGTCCTCGATCTTCGACCGCGGGAACCCGCCGGCGAGCACGTACAGCTCGGCCGTGATCGCCATGTTGCAGCCGGGCGTCATCACGTACGGCCCCAGGTAGCGGGGATCTCGGTTGCCGGACCTCACCTTGCCGAACGCCGAAGCGACCTCGACGGCGACGACGAGCACCCACCGCGTGACAGCCCGAACCCCTTCGTCCTTGCGCGGCAGGAGCTGTCCCGACACCAGCCGGAGCCCGCTCCCCAGCGCTGCCTTGATCCGAGCGGTCCAGTCCGGTGCCGGCAGGCAGTCGGCGTCCGTGCGTGCCAGCCATCGCGCCCCACGGGCGACGGCGTGGCGCATCCCGGTGTCCGCCGCCGCGCCGGTGCCCTTCTGCGGCTCGTGCACGACTTCCAGCCGCAGTCCCGGGTTCTCCCCGTGGAACCGCCGCACCAGGTCCACTGTGGAATCGGTCGAGCCGTTGTCCACCACGACCAGCGTGAAGTCCAGGTCTTCCTGCGCCGCAAGGGATTCCAGCGTCGCGACGATGGAGCGTTCCTCGTTGTAGGCCGGCACGACCACCCACAGGCTCACAGGCGCACCACCACGAGCCCGAGGCTCACTCCACCGGCCAGGCCCACCAGCGCGACGAGATCGCCAGGACCGCAACGGCCCATGCGCTGCGCGGTGACCAGTTGCAGGGGCAGGCTCACGGACGCCACGTTGCCGTGCTCGGGCAGCGTCACCACCAGCTTGTCGCGCGGCACGCCCGCGCGCTCGGCGAAGATCCCCAGGTAGGGCAACGACACCTGGTGCACGCACGCCACCGCGAAGTCGTCCCACGTCAGACCGAGCCCGTGGAGCGTGTCGTCGAGGACGTCCCGGCCCAGGTGCAGGAACGCGTCCTTGAGCCGCGGACCGTCCATGTCGAAGTAGGTGAACTCCGGGTCGCGCGGATGCCGGGATCCGCCGCCGGGGAGGGTGCCGACGTCCCACCACGTCGAGTCCGCGGTGAACGCACTGCCCAGCACACCGGCATCACCGGCGGTGAGGAGCACGGCCGCGCCCGCGTCGGACAGCGTGTACCCCGGGAAGGCACGTCGGAACTGCGCCGGGTTCGCCACGTTCCACCGCACAGCCCGCGACGGCGCCTCACCGCTTGCGATCAGAACGGTGCGGTAACGACCTGTCGAGATCAAGGCGTCGGCGACCTCGATGGCGTTGAGCACGCTGTTGCACGCGTTCTTGACGTCCATCACGGGGCAGCGCAGGTCGAGCTTCGCCGCGACGATGTGGGCGGTCGCCGGCTCCACCATGTCCTGACTGGCGGACGCGAACAGGAGCAGGTCGACGTCCGCCGGCTCAGAACCCGTGTCCGCCAGCAGCTTGCGGGCTGCCGCCACCGCCAGATCGGATGCCTGCTCGTCCTCGCGCATCACGTGCCGTGACCGGATACCGGTCAACCGGCCGATGAGCCCAGGCGGGGGAGTGAACGGTCCCAAACGCCGCTCCACCTCGTCCGTGCTCAGCCGCTCCTCGGGCAGATGCACGGCTACGCCTGCCAAACGTGTACCCACTCCCGCACCTCCTGCGTGCACGTTATATGCGGCACCGCGGAGCGACGTCGGTAGAACTACTCGGATGACAAGTCAGGTGTGATGGCGGCGGTTTCCGGCGCCTCAAGCCGGCGGCACGACGCCGTCGGTCCGTTCGAGGTCGGAGATCCACAGGCCGAGCGCCGCCCGCGCGTCCCGCAGGGTGCGCGCCGGCTCGCCGAGTCCGCGCAACGCCAGCCGCCGCTGTTCGAGCCTGGGGCTGCGGAACTTCGGGAAGGCGAGCTTGAGGCACGTGTCGATCATCCCGGCGTGGTAGTGCAGCAGCTGGGTCACCCGGAACTCCAGCGACGCGCGGTCGGCGTCGCCGATGAGGTCCATCGCCCACCCGTGCAGCCGGTAGTAGTCGGACGCGACCCGGCCGCCCTGGCGGGCCACCTGCGCCGGGGTGTCGCCGGGCTGCGCGCAGGCGCCGATGATCTGCTCGGCGGTGGGCTGGAGTGCGACCGCGCGGGTGGCGACCTCCAGCAGCGACCGCAGCGCGACCAGGCGCGCGGCGGCGGAATCCGTCGCGGCCGCCACGTCCGCGCCCCGCCGCGGGCGACGCCCCGGAATCCGCATGTGATCCACCAGCCTCGATGAGCCAGCCCGGAGCGTCCAGTATGAACCGCCACGAGGGCGCGCAGCGAGGTGCCGGAGGGTGAACGGCCTCCCGGCCGTTGTGGCGGACGGCTCGTACTGGATGTACCTCGTCAGTTCTCGGTGACGGCGTGGTCGCGGCCGATCTGCAGGATCTCGTCGGAGAGTTCCGGCTCGACGCGGCGCACGGCCCTGGCGAGCATCAGCGCGCCGACCATCTCGCTGAGCAGGCGCACGGCCTTGCGGCGTGCCTCGCCGGGGTCGAGCTGGTGGCCCTTCTCCTCGGCTTCGCGCAGGAACTCGGCGGCGAAGCCGTGGAGGTAGCCCTCGACCCCTACGGCGTACGCGCTCTGCACGGCTTCGCTCTGCCGCCCGGCGTCGGTGACCAGCGACGCGGAGGGGCAGCCGCCGTCCGGGGCGTCGCGGTGTGCGGTGGACAGGTATTCGTCCACGACCCGGTCCATCGGAGAGCGGTCCTGGTCCGAACCCGCCTCGATCATCCGGGCCATGCTCCCGAGCGATGCGGCGAAGGAGGCCCCGCACACCTCCACGACCAGGTCGTTCTTCGACGCGAAGTGGTTGTAGAAGCCGCCGTGGGTGAGTCCGGCCTCCTTCATCAGCTCGGCGATGCCGACCGCGTCGACGCCCTGCGCGCGGAACATGCGGCCCGCCGCGTCGAGGATGTTCTGCCTGTTGCGGGCCTTGTCCTCCTTGGTGATCCGCGGCATCGCCGTCCTCTCCCGTCGCCCTCGGCTTGACCTTTTCGATGACGCCTCTCATCATAACAACCAGATAGATGACGACCATCATTAATAACTGACGGACGGGAGCGTCGTGCGAGCCATCGCCTACGACAGGCACGGAGAAGCCGGGCAGGTGCTGGGCCTGAGCGAGCTGCCGCCCCCTGCCGCGCCCGCGGCCGGCCAGGTGCGGGTGCGCGTGCTGTCCCGGCCCGTCCATCACGGTGACCTGGCGGGAGTCCAGGGCTTTCCGGGAGCGTCACCAGGGCGGTTCGCCGCGCCGCGGGTTCCCGGCCTGGAGGGAATGGGCGTCGTCGAGACCGTCGGCGAGGGAGTGCGGGATCTGCGGCCAGGCCAGCGGGTCGCGTTCTTCCCCGTGCCCGGCGCGTGGAGCGAACTCCTCACGGCACCGAGCGATCTGGTGGTGCCGGTCCCCGACGGTCTCAGCGACGGGACCGCCGCCCTGATGCTGGTCAACCCGATCACCCTGCTCACCTTGCTGCGGGCGGTCGAGGACGCCCAGTGCGGCCGTCCAGGTCCGGTGGTGCAGACGGCTGCCGGTTCGTCGGTGGGAAGACTGCTCAGCGCCGCGGCGGTCGAGCACGACATCCCGCTGGTCAACCTGGTGCGCAGCGCCGCGGGGGCACAGACCCTGCGGAAGAGCTTTCCCGGACTGCCGGCCATCTCGACGGCCGACGCGGACTGGCACGCCCAGGTCCGGGACGCGACCGGCGGGCGGGGCGCCCAGGTCGTGCTGGACGCGGTGGGCGGATCCCTGACCGGTGAGCTGGCCGGGCTGCTCGGCGACGGCGGCACCCTGATCACCTACGGACAGCTCGGTTCCGGAAGCACGCCACTGGAGTCGCTCGCGCTGACACCGCGGGCCCTGACCGTGCGGGGCGTGTCCATCAACCAGTGGACGGCCCGCACCCCTGAGGAACGGGCCGAGGACGTCGCCTTCGCGACCCGTCTGGCCGTCTCGGCCCCGGAACTCCTCGAGGTCGCGGCCGGCTACGACCTCGCCGACTTCTCGCAGGCCGTCGACCACGTCCGCCGCCCTGGCAAGAGCGGAACCGTCCTGCTCACCAGCCCCGCGTCCTGAAACCTCGAAGGGCACTGTCATGAAGATCGGAACCCTCGGCGCCGGAACCGTCGCCCAGGCCATCGCCCGTCACGCGGTGGCCCACGGCCACCAGGTCGTGCTGAGCAACAGCCGCGGACCGGCCTCCCTGGCCGGGCTCGCGGAAGGACTCGGACCGCTCGTCCAGGCAGGCGCCCCGCAGGAGGCCGCCACGGCGGAGCTCGTGCTCCTCGCGGTCGGCTGGCCCCAGATCCCGGAGGCGACCGCCGGCCTGCCGCACTTCGGCGGACGCGTCGTCATCGATGCCACGAACCAGTTCGCCTCCCCGCCCCCGCACGCGAAGATCGCCGACCTGGGCGAGCTGACCGGCAGCGAACACGTCGCCTCCCTGCTGCCCGGAGCCCGCGTCGTCAAGGCGTTCAACACCCTTCACGGCCAGTACATCGCCGCCGACCCGCGCCACGAGGCCGGACGTCAGGTGCTGTTCCTCGCCGGTGACGACGCCGACGCCAAGTCGACCGTCGAGGACCTCGCCGCCGCTTTCGGGTTCGCCCCGGTCGATCTCGGCTCTTTGCGCGAAGGCGGACGCCTCATGCAACTCGGCGGTCCGCTCTCCGCTCTCCACGCCCTCAAACAGGACTGAGACGGGCCCTTGCCCGTCGCTTCACCCGTCCCTCGTCACAAGGAAAGTTGTTCATGACCACCCAGCCTCTGCTGCAGCCCACCCGTCTCGGCGCCCTGGAGCTCCCCAACCGCGTCGTCATGGCCCCCATGACCCGCGCTCGCGCCGACAACGCCGAACTGGCGCCCACCGACCTGCACGCGACCTACTACGCCCAGCGCGCCACCGCCGGGCTGATCGTCACCGAGGGAACCTGGGTCAGCCCCGACGCGATCGGCTTCACCCACGTTCCCGGCATCTTCACCGACAAGCAGACCGCCGGCTGGGCGAAGGTCACCGACGCCGTCCACGAGGCGGGCGGCCGGATCGTCTCCCAGCTCGGGCACGCCGGATCGGTCTCCCACCCCGACCACCTCGGCGGCCGCCTGCCCGCAGGCCCCTCCGCCGTCAACCCCGGCGAGAAGTCCTACACCGCCTCCGGCCCGAAGGACACCCTCACCCCGCGCGCCTACACCGCGGCCGAGATCGCCGGCACCATCGCCGACTACCGCCAGGCGGCCGAGAACGCCCGCAGTGCCGGCTTCGACGGCGTGGAACTCCACGCCCAGGTGTCCCACCTGATCCCGCAGTTCCTCAACCCCCGCCTCAACCACCGCACCGACGCCTACGGGGGCAGCAGCGAGAAGCGGGCCCGGTTCCTCCTCGACGTCCTCGACGCCGTCGGCGACGTCTGGGGGAGTGACCGCATCGGCGTGAAGATGTCCCCGGGCTGGACCAGTGGAACCGCGTTCACCGCGGACGAGGAGACGCTCACCGACTACGACCAGCTGCTCGAGAAGCTCAACGACGGCAACCTCGCCTACGTGCACCTCGTGGGTGCCCCCGGCACGCTCGAGGAGCGCATCGCCGTCTTCTCCCGCTACCGCGCTCACTACCGGGGCAACGTCGTCGCCAACCTCGGCTTCACCCAGTCCCTCGGCAACGAGGTCCTCGACCACGGCGTTGCCGACGCGGTCTCGTTCGGCGCCCCTTTCATCGCCAATCCCGACCTGGTCGAGCGCTTCGCGCAGGGTCACCCGCTGGCCGACGACGACCGGGACACCCACTACACCGGTCACACCAAGGGGTACACCGACTATCCCGCTTTCACGGTCGGCTGAGCACGGCTTGCGCGGTGTCGGGTCCGCGTTCGGCCACAGTGGACGGTCTCAGGGCAGCAGTCATCTCCATTGCTTCAGTGTTGACCAAAAGCAATGCTTCGGCCGTCCCTGCGTTGCGCCGTCGTTCCGGCCGGTCAAACGGAACCCCTCGCGGACCCCCGACGCTTCCGAAGGTGCACCGCCACCTCGTACAGAGCGACGGAAGCCCAGATCACGCCGAGCACGACCAGCACTCCGGCGGGGTAGTCGCGGTCGTGCAGTCCCGGGTTGACCGGGCCGCTGTGCTCGCGCCAGAGCAGCGGGACCGCGACCAGGCCGACCACACCGGAGACGGCCAGGCCGACGCCGATGGAGGGTCGCCGGACGACGAGACCGGAGACGCCCACCAGCGGGGCGATCAGGAAGTCGTGCAGGACGACACCTCCGGCCAGCCACGCCAGGAGCTCGATCGTGATCTGGGGGAGGAGCAGCCAGGCGCCCCAGGCGCCGAGGGCGACACCGGCGGCGCCCAGCGCGTACCTCGCCACGACGGTCCCGCGTGCGCTTCCCGTGTCGCCGTTCATCGTCGCACCTCCAGCGAGGTGACCCACTTGGTCTGCAGCACCCCGGGCCGGTTCGGCGCGATCAGCCGGCACGGGAAGCCGTGGTCCGGGCTCAGTTCCTCGCCGTTCAGCCTCAGTGCCAGCAACGTCAGCGGGTCCCGCGCGAACGCGTCGGGCAGCGTGGTCGCCCGGTACAGGCCGTCCTTCTCGAGGGACTCGACTCGCACGTCCCCTCGCCCGACCAGTTCGGACACGCGCACGCCGGTCCAGGAGGCGTTCTGACTCCATCCTTCGACGCACGCGATCGGCAGTTCGACGGTCGTCTGCGGCATGGCCCGCAGCTCGGCCAGCGAGTAGCTCCTCGTACCCACCTGGAGACGCCAGTCCTGCGGCACCACGACTTTCGCGGCCTCGGCGGTCCGGTTGACCGGCAGGTCACCGTCGGATCGCCACGCCAGCACGGAGACCTTGCGCAGCCACGGCACCGTGACACCCGCTGTCGCGACGACGGCGACACCGGTCGTGAGCGCGGTCGTGCGCAGGAAAGCCCTGCGGGACAACATGGTCTTCTCGGTCGAAGCCGGTTCGAGGGAACGGCGGACCAGCGGGATCTTCACCGCGATGTGCACGAGCAGGGCGCCGGCCACGATCCACGCCACCGCGTAGTGGGCGGTGGGGAAGTAGAACGACCACGGGTAGTTCTGCGCCGCGTTGAACAGCCCGGTGACGAGTTCGAAGAACGAGGCGGCGACCAGCACGAAGATGGAGCCGCGCTCCAGGGCGTGCGGGACGGACTTCACCAGCGGCCGTTCGAACAGCTTCGGGTAGACGGTCCACAACTTGGCCAGCAGCAACGGGATCGACGCGACACCGGAGATCACGTGCACGCCCTGGGTGACGCGGTAGAGGTCCACCGGGCGGGTCGGCCACGGCCAGTCGTGCTGCACGCCGTGGCTGAGCAGGCCGGTGACGAAGCACAGCCCGAAGGTGATGCCGAGCCACGTGCCGACGCGGCTGGTCACCCCGACGTGGTGCGCGGGAGCGCGGAACCTCACAGCTTCTCCCAACACGCGAACCAGCGGCCGGCGCGTTCGCGCTGCCACATCAGGAAGAACCCGTCGGCGACGAGGGACTCGGCGTCGCTCCACGCCCACGGGAACCACTGGCTCTCGTAGCCGTCGGTCCGCAGCCGCGCCTGACCGACGGTCAGTCCGCAGCCCGGCGGCTCGACCTCGACGACGACGGTTCCGCTGGGACCGAGCAGCTGCCGGACCCGGCGCAGCAACGCCACCGGGTCGCCGCCGATCCCGATGTTGCCGTCGGCGAGCAGGACGTGCTGCCAGCGGCCCTCGCCGGGCAGCAGGTCGAACACGTCGCGGCGGATCGCGATGCCGCCGCGCTCGGTGGTGCGCCGGACCGCCTCCGGTGACACGTCGACGCCGAGCGCCCGGACCCCGCGGTCCAGGAGCGCGGCGACGAGGCGGCCCGGACCGCAGCCGACGTCGAGGGTGGGGCCGGTGCAGGCGTCGAGGAGCACGGAGTCGCCGCCGTCGGCGTCGGCGTGCCAGCGGGCGACGCTGAGCTCGCGCGGTGTGGTGCCGACGAGGTCGAGCCAGCTGGGACGGCCTTGCAGGGCCTGGTCGAACATCATCGTGCCACCGCCGCGACGTTCTCCAAGGTGACGGCGAAACGACTCCGGGGCGTTCGGGCCGCCACGGCGTGTGCGTCGGCAATGGTGTCCACATCGGACAGAACCGGCAGGCTGCGCACCTCGAGCCCGTGCAGCGCTCGCAACGTCAGCGCACCCGTGTCCGCGCGTGACATCGGCACGTCCCGCAGCACGTCCGCCCGCAGCGGGTCGCGCAGGCCGAGCGCCCACCAGCCGCCGTCGACGGCGAACCCGAGCGCAGCCTCCTCGAACTCCGCGCACGACTCCAGCAACGCCGGAGTCACCTGGGGCGTGTCCATCCCGATCTGCAGCACCGGCATCCGGAACCGCGCGATGTCGGCATGCGCGTTCGCCAGCCGGTCACCGAACGAGTCACCGCGCTGGGGCACCACCACGCACTCGGCCAGCGCGTCGCGGACGTCCTCCCGGCGCACGACCCCGGCGAGCGCGACGACGGGGACGGCGCCGGGCGTCGCCAGAGCGGCCTCCAGGGTGTCGAGCAACGACGCGGCCGCGACGTCCGCGGCCTCCTCCGGGCTCAACGGCGGGCACAGGCGCGTCTTCACCTGGCCGGGTACCGGCGACTTGGCCATGATCAGCAGGCAGAACCTCACCGCAGCACCCCCGCCATGTCCCGCGCCGCCCGCAGCGTGCCGCGCACCGAACCGGAGACCTTCGACCGCGTACCGGCCGCACGTGGCCGATAAGCCACGTCGACCTCGTGCACCCGCCAGCCCGCTTCCGCGGCCCGCAGCAGCAGTTCGAGCGGGTAACCGAACGCGCGGTCCCGCACGTCCAGCGCCAGCAACGCCTCGCGGCGGCACACCCGCAGCGGTGCGATGTCGTGGACGGCCAGACCCCTGCGCCGCAGCAGGGACGAGATCACGGCGTTGCCCGCCCGTGCGTGCCAGGGCCAGACACCCGCGCTGACAGGCCGTCGCCGCCCCACCACGAGGTCGGCACCGGCCAGCAACGCGGCCATCGAGGGCAGTTCGGCGAGGTCCAGCGAGCCGTCCGCGTCGGCGAACGCCACGAGATCGGACGTGGCCGCGAGCAGACCTGTGTGCACGGCGGCGCCGTAGCCGCGCCGGGACTCGTGCACGACCAGGGCGCCACAGGAGGCGGCCACCTCGGGCGAGCCGTCGGAAGACCCGTTGTCCACGACGATCGCGCGGTGTCCGGGAGGCAGGGAGGCGAGGACCGCGGGCAGTGCGGCGGCCTCGTCCAGGCAGGGCAAGACGACATCCATGCGTCCACCCTGGACCATCGAAAAGGCTTGTGGTGCTTACGGAATTGTGACGCACGAAAGAGTTCTTACGGTTGTCTTGCGAGGCCAGTGGACGCCCGGCGGACCCCCTAGGTTGGGCGCGGTGCGTCTGGTCATCGCAGGTCTTCTCGTCACTGCCGCCGTCATCGTCGGAATCGTCGTCAACGGCGATGATCCCGGTGTCCTGTTCGCCGCAGCGGCACCGCTCTTCGGCGATTGGGCGCCCCATGTGGGGCCTGGTACACCCGCGGCGGTCCTGATCGCGTTCCTCGTCGTCGCCAAGGGGCCCGAGCTCGTGGAGCACAGGTTCGCCCTGCCGATCGCGTACGCGGCGTCGGTGGCGTTCACGTTCTCGCTCGCGATGGTCGACGGCTGGAACCGCTTCGTCACCAGGCTGACGACAGACGACGAGTACCTGCACGAGGTCCCGGGGGTCGCCGACGTCCCGGCGATGCTGCGGGGGTTCGCCGCGCGCATCCCGGACTTCCAGCCCGACTCGTGGACCACGCACGTCTCCGGTCATCCGCCGGGCGCGCTGCTCACGTTCGTCGCGCTGGACCGCATCGGGCTCGGCGGGGGAGCGGCGGCGTCGATCTTCTGCGTCCTCGTCGGGTCGCTCGCGGTGATCGCGATTCCCCGGGCCATCGGTGACAACGCCGTGCTGCCGTACCTGGTCCTGTTCCCCGGCGCGGTGTGGGTCGGGGCGTCCGCGGACGGCATGTTCATGGGCGTCGCGGCGGTCGGCCTCTACCTGCTCACCCGCAGGCCGTTGCTGGGCGGGATCGTGCTCGGCTGGTGCCTCTTCCTGTCCTACGGCCTGGTGCTGCTCGCACCGCTCGCGGTCGTCGCCGTCGGCAGCAGGATCGGCAGGATCGGCTGGGCGCTCGCGGGCGTGCTCGCGGTCGTGGCGGCGTTCGCGCTCAGCGGGTTCTGGTGGCTCGACGGCTACGAGCTCGTCAAGCTCCGCTACTACCAGGGCATCGGCGACGTCAGGCCGTACTGGTACTGGGCCTGGGCGAACCTCGCCGCGCTCGCGCTCGTCATCGGACCGGCGGGCATCAAGGGCCTGCGCTGGAACAAGTGGGTGGTCGCGGCGGGCATCGCGGTGCTGGCGGCCGACCTGTCGGGCCTGAGCAAGGCCGAGACCGAACGGATCTGGCTGCCCTTCGCGGTGTGGCTCCTCGTGGGCGCCGCCGGGCTCGACCACCGGCGGAGGTGGCTCACCGCCCAGGCGGTCACAGCCCTGGCGGTGAACCACCTGGTGCTCACGAACTGGTGACCGGCTCCCGCTGCGAGGCGGAGGCGAACTCGCGGATGCCGTCGTCGAAGCCGACGCGGGCCTCGAAACCGAGCACCTCCAAGGCTTTCGCGGGTGAGGCCACGACGTGACGGACGTCGCCCGGCCGTGCGCCACCCACGATCTCCGGGGCCGGCCCGTCACACGCGCCGGCCAGAGCGGAGGCGAGGTCGCCGATCGTGTGCGGCGTGCCGGAGCAGACGTTCACCGCCTCGAAGCCGGGCCTCGGAGAGGCGAGCGCCAGCACGTTGGCCCGCGCCACGTCCGTGACGTGCACGAAGTCGCGGCGCTGCCGGCCGTCCTCCATCACGCGGGGCGCCACGCCGTTCTGCAGCGCGGATCGGAAGATCGACGCCACTCCCGCGTACGGGGTGTCGCGCGGCATCCGCGGGCCGTAGACGTTGTGGTACCGCAACGCCCACACGCTTCCGCCGGTCTGCCGCGCCCACGCCACCGCGAGGTGCTCCTGCGCGAGTTTCGTTGCCGCGTAGGTGCTGCGCGGCTCCAGGGGCGCATCCTCGGGCACGAGCTCGGACGCCACGAAGTCACCGCAGAAGCACCGCGGCTCGTACAGACCGCGTTCGACGTCGGCGGCGGTCCGCTCGGCCCGCACGATCCCGTGTGAGAGACATCGGTAGCGCCCCTCGCCGTACACGACCATCGACGACGCGAGCACCAGCCGCGACACCCCGGCCCGGTGCATCTCGGCCAGCAGCACCGCCGTGCCGAGATCGTTGTGGCGCGCGTAGGAAGGGGCGTCGAACGGATCGACGCCGTGCCCGACCATCGCCGCCTGGTGACACACAGCGTCCACAGAGGACAGCAGCGGTCGCAGCACGTCGGCGTCGGTCACGTCGCCGATGACAAGTTCGTGGTCCAGCGAAGGAACAACGCCGTGCGCCTCGGGCAGCAACGCGTCGAGCACCACGCATTCGTGGCCTTGGGAGGTCAGCTCGTCCGCGACGTGCGACCCGATGAACCCGGCCCCGCCAGTGATCAGTACTCGCATGGTCCGACCGTAGGGCCGCACGCGACAGGTGGCGCAGCAGGAAGGCGAGCCGTCAGAAGTCCGTAAGACCTCGGGGGAAGCAGTGATCAGCCGCCCCTTCTCGTGCGGTCCTGCCCGAGACGACCCCGCGCCGGCGGACACCTGGCCCGAGCGCCGTTCTAACGGTGGTCTCAGGTCCGCTCGATAGGAAGTGGGCAGCGCCGGAGGGCGGCTGGACCGTCCACGCGACCCTGAAAGGCAGCCTTTCATGATCTCTGTGCTGGTGGTGGACGCCCAGCCGCTGCAGCGCTTCGGGTTTCGCGTGCTCCTGGAGAGCACCCCGGACACCGAGATCGTCGGTGAGGCGGAGAACGGCGCCGAGGCCGTTCGGCGGGCCGCCAGCCTGAATCCCGACGTGGTGCTGATGGACATCCGCATGCCGGGCGTCGACGGGATCGAGGCCACCCGGCGCATCGTCGCCGCCGGTGGACGTTCGCGGATCCTCGTGCTGACGACGTTCGACCTGGACCGGTACGCGTTCGCCGTGCTGCGGGCCGGGGCGAGCGGTTTCCTGTTCGAGGACACCCGTCCTGAGGAGCTGCTCGCCGGCATCCGGGCCGTCGCCGCCGGGGACGCGGTGATCGCGCCGGCGCTGACCCGGCGGCTGCTCGACACGGTCGCCGACCGGCTCGACGACGACCTCTGCGGGCCCGTGCGGGAGGATCCCCGGCTGGGCTCCCTGACCGTTCGCGAGCGCGAGATCCTCGTCGCCGTCGGCCACGGCCTGACCAACGGCGAGATCGCGCAACGGTTCACGCTGTCGGAGTCGACGGTGAAGACCCACGTCGGGCGGGTCCTCGCCAAGATCGGCGCACGGGACCGGATCCAGGCCGTCATCCTCGCCTACGACATGAGACTCACCCGGCCGGTCAGCGCTTCATCTCGCGCGTCCTACGGGAGCGCGAGATGAAGCGCTGAGGATCAGGCGAGCACGACCTGACCCTCCACGACCCTGATCGGGATCTTGATCAGCGGTGCGCGTGCCGGCCCTCCTGTCACCTGTCCGGTCTCGTCGTAGGTGGCGCCGTGGCAGGGGCACCGGAAACCGGGGCCGACGTAGGAGACCGGGCAGCCCTGATGGCTGCACGTGGCGTTGAACGCCAGGAAGGTGTCCGGCGCCGGGCGCAGGAGATGGGCGGGCGTCCCGTTCGGCGTCGTGAAGCTCGTCGACGAGCCGACGGCGATGTCGTCGACGGCGGCGATCACCGGTCCGTGGCTCACCGAGTCCGCGGGTGGGCCGGCAGGGCGCCGGGTGAGCGCCAGCGCGCTGCCCGCGGTGACTCCGGCAGCGGTCGCCGTCGCCGCGATCAGACCGCCCCGCAGCACGGTTCGCCGCTCGACGTCGTTCTGAGTCGTCCCGCCTTCCTCCGGTGTGGGGTGGGCCGGCAGGCCGAGTCTGTGCCGCACCTTCGCCCGCAGCCGGGCGCTCAGCGACAACACCCCGGCGTCGCCCGCGACCAGCAACGGGGTCCAGGCGACGGCGAACACGATGTCGGCCCCGAGGTAGTACGGCCGTGTCGTCCAGCTCACCGTCAGGAAGAAACCGAGCGAGAGGAGGACGCCACCGAGGGCGGCGAGCCGGGTGAACAGCCCGAGCAGGGTGGCGAGCCCGACCGCGATCTCCCCGAACGCGATCGCCAGTCCGGCGACGGTCGCGTGGTCGGCGGCCAGTGAGACCAGCGATCCGATCGGGGAGGTCGCGGCGGCGTTCACCATCTGCGCGTGGACACCGAGTGGGGAGGTGTCGTCCAGGTAGTGCGTGTCGAGGAGCTTGGAGAGACCGGCGTAGGAGAAGGTGCCACCGAGAAAAGCGCGCAGCGGCAGCAGTGTCCACACCGGCGACCGCCTCGGGGAGTCCCAGCGCAACCAGGTCATGTCGCGGCCGACCCTCCCGTCAGGACTTGCGGGGAGAGACCGTCATGATGCCCGTGCACATCTCGTCGCTGGTGCCGTCGCCCCACACCACGTAGCGCGGCGGCAACTTGCTCAGCTGCGGCAGCCGTTTGCGCAGCCCCGCGTCGTGCGTGCACGTCACCCGCAGCGTGTCACCCGGACCGATCTCGACCGGCGCCGGCAGCTTCACCAGCCGCTGGTCGTCGAAGTCGAACTGCGGCACGTCCAGCACGACCTTCGAGTCAGGCGTGCCGGGGTTGAGCTCGACCTTGATGGCCCGCCCGAGCATGTGCATGTGGCCGAAACCGGCGAACAGCGTCATCGGTGCCTCCACCTCGTGGTCGCAGGTCTGGGTGTCACCGGGCTTCGGCGCGCCGCCCTGGTTGCACTCCTCCACCTGACGGTCCGCCATCTCGCCGACCTCCGGCCCGAACCGCTTCGTCACGTCCGTGATCGAGGCCGCCCGGTCGCAGAGCGGGCCTGACTCGCCGGCGGCGCAGGGCAGGTCGGTCGGCGCGTCGAGCGACCACGTCTCGAGTTCCCGGGTCTGCGGTGTGCCGTCCGTCAGCCGCAGCCGCACCGCCGAGCGGTCCGACCCGGCCGGCTTGCCGTCGGTCGCGAGCAGGTTGTAGTGGATCTGGAGGACGAGCAGGCTGCCCGGCTCCAGCTTGTGGCCGGCGTCCTGGTCGAGCAGCGTCTCCGTGGCCCCCGGCGCCCAGGTGTCCACCCACGCCGCGTCCCCCTCTTCCACCTCGGCGCCGGCCACGCCGGTCCCGCCGAAGCACTGCCAGCCGAGGCCGGGGGTCTTCGCGTCCTGCTCGCGCACCGCGGCAGCGCCGCCCGGCGGCACCGCGTACACGATGGCGTGGTGCGCGACGGCGACGTTCTCCGGCGTGAACTGGGTTCCGGTCAGGAACGCCGTCGTGGTCAGGGCCGGATCGATCATCTGGCACCGGTACTCGTCCGTGCCGCCCTCCGGCGGTGCGGGCGTGTAGGCCTCGGCCATCTTCAGGTCGACGAACCGCTCGCCCGCGCGCAGCGGCAACGGTGCGGCCGGCGACTTGCCCGTGTGCGCGTTGTGCGGGCCGGCGGAGGTGGGCGCCGCACCGTTGCCGGCGTTCGACCCACAGGCGACGACCGCGAACGTCGTCGCCAGCGCCACGGTGGCCGCTCCGAACCTCCACAGTGGACCATCAGGTTTCCTCATGGCCCCAACGCTAGGACCGATTCCGTCCCGTTTCGTCGTACCGCGGTCGTGATCTTCGGGAGGGAGGCGGTACGCCGGTACTACTCGGCGCGGTGCCGTTCGGCACCCGAGCGGATCTGAGCACCGTTTTAACGGTCGTCTCAGATTCGCTCAGTAGGAAGTCGGCGTCATACAAGCGATGCAACACGTGTGTAGGAGGCCAGGGAATGGCAGTCAGCGCAGCGCCGTCCGGGAGTACGCCCGCCGGTCGGTCTTCCGGCCGGTGGGTGCCGTGGCTGGTGATCGGCTTGTGGTTGGTGCTGACGGTGGTCATGGGGCCGTTGAGCGGAAAGCTGAGTTCGGTCACCACCGACAAGGCCGCGGACACCCTGCCGGCCAGCGCCGAGTCCACCAAGGTCGCGGTGCTGGAGGACGGTCTCCCCGGCGGGGAGGACAACACGTTCGTCTTCGTGTACCACCGCGACAGCGGCATGACCGACGCCGACCGCGCGACGGTCGAGCGCCATTACAACGCTCTCGCCCAGCAGTACCCGCCCAAGGTGGTGACCCCGGCCGGGGAGGACGACGAGGGTCCGCGGACGAGACCTTCCAGCAACGGCAAGGCGATGATGTTCACTCTTGACGTGAGCGCGACCTACGGCGGGCCGGAGGCCGTCGTCGGTCCGTTGCGTGACGCCGCGAAGGACCGCCCCGCCGGTCTGGAGCTCGACGTGACCGGCCCGGCCGCGATCGACGGCGACATGGACGCCGTCTTCGACGGCATCGACCTCCAGGTCCTGCTCACCACCATCGTCGTCGTCACGCTCCTGCTCATCATCACCTACCGCAGCCCGGTGTTGTGGCTCATCCCGCTCGTGGCCGTGGGCGCGGCCGCCCTGACGTCGATGGCGACCGTCTACCTGCTCGTCAAGGGCTTCGGCATCGTGGTCAACGACCAGAACTCGGCGCTGTTGACGATCCTGGTGTTCGGTGTCGGCACGGACTACGCGCTGCTGCTCATCGCCCGATACCGGGAAGCGTTGCACCACCACGAGAACGTCCGGGTCGCGATGATCCACGCGCTGCGCGGTGCGGCGCCGGCCATCGTCGCGTCCGCGGCCACCGTGATCGCCGGCCTGCTCTGCCTGCTCGTCGCGGACCTCAACAGCACCAGCGGGCTGGGCCCGATCGGCGCGGCCGGCATCCTGTGCGCGCTGGTGGCCATGCTGACGTTGTTCCCGGCGCTGCTGGTGGTCCTCGGCAGGCGGATCTTCTGGCCGGCCATCCCGCGGTTCAGCACGGCCGTGGTGGAGAAGCCGGGGCTGTGGGTGCGGCTCGGCGCCGCCCTCGACCGCCGCCGGTGGGTGGCGACGCTCGGCTCGCTCGGCGTCCTGGGCGTGTTCGCCCTCGGGCTGACCGGCAACACCGGTGCCCTGCGGGAGCAGGACCAGTTCGTGTCCGCGCCGGAATCGGTCACCGGCTTCACCGTTCTGCGCCAGCACTTCCCGGAGCTCGGCGGCCAGCCGATGACGGTCTTCACGCGGCCCGCGCACCAGGAGCGGGTGCTCGAGGTCGTCGAGAGCACTCCCGGTGTGGCGGTGGCCGTCCCGGGGAGGACAAGCGGTGGCTGGGCCGACATCTCCGTGTTCCCGACGGACGCGCCGGACACCGCCGCGGAGTACGACACGATCAAGCGGGTGCGCACCGCCGTGCACGCGGTGAGCGGGGCCGAGGCGATGGTCGGCGGGCCGAGCGCGGAGAACCTCGACACCGAGGTGACCGCCGCCAAGGACGAGAAGCTGGTGATCCCGCTGGTGCTCGCCGTCGTCCTGATCGTCCTCGCGCTGCTGCTCCGGGCGATCGTGGCGCCGCTGGTCCTGATGGCCACCGTGGTCGTCTCGTTCGCGGCGGCCTTCGGCGGCAGCGTGTTCGTCTTCGACACGATCCTCGGGTTCCAGGGCGTCGACTACTCGGTGCCGCTGCTGGCGTTCCTGTTCCTGGTGGCGCTCGGCGTCGACTACAACATCTTCCTGGCCAGCCGGGCCCGGGAGGAGACCGTGCGCCTGGGCACCAGGGAGGGCATGCTCAAGGCCCTCTCCGCCACCGGTGGCGTCATCACCTCGGCAGGCCTGGTCCTGGCGGCCACGTTCGCCGTCCTCGTCTCGCTTCCGCTGGTGATGCTGATCGAGGTCGGGTTCCTGGTCGCCTTCGGCGTGCTGCTCGACGCCCTGCTGGTGCGGTCTGTCCTGGTGCCCGCCCTCACCCTGCTGATCGGCCAGCGGATGTGGTGGCCGAGCCGGCTGTCCCGGCCGGTGGACGAGGTGCCGGACGGTCGACGGCCGCACGTCGACGACGAGGAGCCCGCGCTGCAACGGTGAGCACGCACGAGATCCGGGACGGGTCCCCGTGCCCGTCCCGGATCAGTGCACCGCGGTGTCCTCCCCGGCGGTGAGCCGGGCGATCGGGACGGCCGGAAGGTCGACCCGGAGCACCGCGCCACCGCGCGGGGAGCGGCCCACGGTGGCCCGGCCGCCGTGGGCGTCGACGACCCGCTGCACGATCGACAGCCCCAGACCCGATCCCGGCAACGCCCTGGCGCTGTCGGCGCGGTAGAACCGGTCGAACACCCGCGGTACGTCGGCGGCGTCGATGCCCGGCCCGGCGTCGTCGACCTCCAGCACCGCCGACGCCCCCAGGGCGCGGAGCCGGACCTGGACCGGCTGGTCCGCGGGGGACCACTTGCCGGCGTTGTCGATGAGGTTGACCACCGCCCGTTGGAGTGCGGCGCGACGCCCGCTCACCCACACGGAGGTCACCTCGAGCGCGACCTCGACGTCGGGTGCGCGGGAACACGCCTGGGTCGCGGCGGCGACCACCACGTCGGCGAGGTCGAGCAGTTCGGTGCTCTCGTCGTTGACGTCACCGCGCGCCAGGTCGGTCAGCTCGGCGGCAAGGGTGCTCAGCTCGGCCACCTGGGCGCCGAGATCGTTGAGCAGCCGGGTCCGGCTCTCCGGGGACAGTGCGCTGTCCAGGGTGCCGCGCCGATCGAGCCGGACCAGCAGCTCGATGTTGAGGCGCAGGCTGGTGAGCGGGGTCTTGAGCTCGTGGGCGGCGTCCTCGGCGAGCAGCCGCTGGGCCCGCCGGGAGTCCCGGAGCGCGGCCAGCATGTCGTTGATCGACCGGATCAGCCGCCGGATCTCCCCACCGCCCTCGTCCGGGATGTCGGCGTCGAGGTCCTGCGTGTGCGCGACACGGACCGCGGCGGCGGTCAGCCGGTCGATCGGGGCCAGCCCGGTCCGCGCCACGGCCCGCCCGACGAGGGCGCCGCAGCCCACGCAGAACAGCCCGATCAGCAGCATGCCCAACCCGAACCGGTTGATCGGGCTGTCGTCGGCGGCACGGGCCACCTGGACCGCGCCCCCGCCCGCCCGCAGCGTGTAGACGAGGTAGCCGTCGTCGTCGCTGTCGCCCGACTCCATCAGGTCGGCCGACACGCCCTGCGCCACGCGCCCGGCGTTCTCGCTGACCGGGGGCAGCGCGGGTTGACCGTCCGGCGTCCGGATCGCGCCGCCGGGCAGGACGACCCGCACCAGCCGGCCGGACCCGGGATACGGCGGCAGCGGGACCTCCGCCGGACCGGCGCGCTCCACGCTCGTCGCCAGCACGCGGGCGTCGGCGCGCAGCTGGTCCTCCGCGGTGGCCCGCAGCTCCCAGTCCAGCAGCTCGCTGGCCACCTGGAAGGACAGGAACACGCTGACCGCGATGGCCGTCGCCGCGATCACCGTCAGTCTGGTCCGCAGGGACCGCCGGCGCCACCAACGGACCATCCGGCCGCCGGGCCTGCTCACGGAGGGGTCTCCCGCAACGTGTACCCGAGGCCGCGCCGCGTGTAGATCAATCGAGGCTCACCCTCGGCCTCCAGCTTGCGGCGCAGGTAGCTCACGTACACCTGGAGGTTGTTGGAGGTGAGGCTCATGTCGTAGCCCCAGATCGCCTCGAACAGGACGTCTCGGGTCACCACACGGGTCGCGTTGCGCACGAGGACCTCCAGCAGGAAGAACTCGGTCCGCGTCAGGTGGAGCGGACGCGCGCCCCGCCACGCCTCGAACCTGTCGGGATCGACCCGGACGCCGGCGAACGTCAGGATCTGCGACTCGTCGTCACCCGGAGTGCGGCGGCGCAGCAGGGCCCGGACCCGGGCCAGCAACTCCTCGGTGGCGAACGGCTTGGGCAGGTAGTCGTCGGCGCCCGCGTCCAGCCCCGCGACCCGGTCGGCGACCTGGTCCCGGGCGGTCAGCATCAGCACCGGCAGATCCCGGCCCGCCGCCCGCAACCGCCGGCAGGTCTCCACCCCGCCGAGGCGGGGCATCATCACGTCGAGGATCAGCAGGTCCGGCTCGGCCCCGTCGAGCCCGTCGAGCACGGCGAGACCGTTGGCGACGGTGCTGGTGTCGTAACCCTCGACCTGGAGCACCCGCTCCAGCGACTCGCGGATGGCCGCCTCGTCGTCCGCGATCATGATCCGCATGCCGGCCCGCCCCTCCAGTCGATGCCTTTGCCGGTCATCGTCCCCGATCAACCTGAGGCCAGGGTTAGAGCGTCGGACCCGTCGCATCGTGTTCGTTCCGGTTCCACACTCAGGTGCCCGATTCGCTGCCCCGGCGCCATTCCGGGGAAGAGCACGATGTCGTGACCGCCGATGGCGGATGCGGGAAATCGTCAACGAACGCCCCTGCAGGTGGCACAAAACGCAAAACAGGCTCTGAAGTGACTTGAGCATCTGCCACGTGTATGCGGCAAATATTTCGCATATTGGTGTCCGAGAGCGGACCAGAGCCCTCGCGTGCAGCGAGCAGGCGGCGCGCCTCGTGGCCGAGTCGCTGGTACGCCGCGACGCGGAGCCGTCGCCGGGGCGTCCGCCGTCGGTGGGATGGTCGGACCTCGCCGAGTGCGCGGAACGCACGGTCTCGACGCCGTACATTTTCGATTTTGCACATCGTCGGAAGAATTCCCGGTGCGGCCGATCATGCGGAAGATGGTGTAGTGTAATTCTTGTCGAGGGCATCTCGCATGTGGGCAGTCAAGCTCGCGTCGCATTCGGCGAAACCTGAACCGGTCCTCTTCGGGCTGGAGACGGGAGTCCCGGCATGACGTCGGCTCCTCACCATTCCATCGCCCCTCCGGCCATCACGGCCAGCGAGCAGCCTCGGTATCCGCTGCGATTGCGGTTGCGGCCGAAGGCGCTCACCACGGGGTATGTCGACGGTGCCTGGTGGCCACGTTCCCGGGACCTCGCCGCCGAGCTGCCGGCGCTGCTCGCGGTGCTGGCAGTTCGGCTGGGCGAGATGCCGCGGGTCAGCTACAACCTGGGGGAGTGGGACACCGCGCCGCGCCGGATCACCTTCAGCGGGGAGCCGGTCCGCCTCAGCGGGTTCTGGTCCCGCCCGGCGCACACGGTCGACGTCGTCGCGGGAGACCGGCGCCGCCTGACACTGCTCCTCGTCCCGCCGGACGCCGAACCCTCCGCCGCCCACGACGCCATGACGCACGCCGCTGAGCGGGAGAACATCGACACCGTCGAAGTCCTCCTCGCCGCCGGTGTGGGCACGTCCACCGTGGACAGCGCGGAGGCTGCCGGCACTTGCGTACCCGAACAGACGTTCCGAGGTGTTCGATGACCACGAAGACTCACATGTCCGCCTACGAGCGCAGGCTCCAGATGGTGCAGGACGTGCTGACCGACCGCGCCGAGCTCGACGGCAAGACCGCGAGGGATCTGGCGGTGCGCGTGCTGAGCGCGCTCGACCACATCCCCGAGCGAGTGCGGTGAACTCGCGTCACCACGGCAACGGCGCGGCGCAACGGACGTGGGGCACCCGACTGCTCCGCGTCGGTTGTGCGTTCACGTATCGCGCCGAAGTCCCCACGCCCGCGGTGTTTCTCGTGCGGCCGTCGTGGACCTCGGACATCCGCTTGAGCCAGGAGCAGCTGGACGTGAAGCCGGACGTCCCGATGCGGCACCACCTCGACCTGCACGGCAACCGCAGAACCCGGGTCGTGCTCCCGACCGGTCTGTCCACAGTGCACTACAGCGCCTGGGTGGACGTGCCGGACAGGACGGAGGACGTCGAGGAGAACGCGGCCGAGACGCCGCCGGACGGACTTCCGGACGACGTGCTGCTGTACACGTTGCCCAGCAGGTACTGCGTGTCGGACGTGCTGGGCGACGAGGCGTGGTCGCGGTTCGGCGCCCATCCACCCGGCTACGGCCGGGTGCGGGAGATCTGCCGGCAGGTCCACGAGTCGCTGAACTTCGGCTACGGGACCTCCACCGCGTTGTCCACGGCGGCCGACGTCCACGCGGCGGGCTTCGGGGTGTGCCGCGACTTCGCGCACCTGGCGATCTCGTTCTGCCGCGCGCTCAACATCCCCGCGCGGTACGTCTTCGGCTACCTGCCGGACCTGGACGTGCCGCCCGCCGACGAGGCGATGGACTTCGCGGCGTGGATGGAGGTCTGGCTGGGCGACCGGTGGTGGACCTTCGACCCTCGCAACAACGAGCCCCGCAAGGGACGCGTGGTCATCGGCCGCGGCCGCGACGCCGCCGACGTCGCCATGGTCACCACGTTCGGCGGACCGGTGCTGGAGTCGATGGTCGTGCAGGCGGAGGAGGACCTGGCTCCGTCCTGGCGCTGAGCGGAACGCGTCCGCGCGGAGTACGGTGGAGTCACCGAGGGCACGTCGTGCAGCAGCGTTCAAGCTGATGCCGCCTTGGGCGCACCAGGAAGCCCGGCCGGGTTCGGCTGGAGGCGGGAGCGCCGAGATGAACTCGGCTCAGCTCTGCACCACTGCGTCTTTCTTCACCGGTTTCTTCCCGACGGGGTCCTTCCCCGCCGCACGCGGGCAACGACTGACGCACGATCCCCATTTCGCCGGAAGCTGGCGGCCGTTGTCGACCGATCCCGCTGTCCTGCCGCCTGTACCCGGATCTCCGGGCAGGCGCCGGCACTGACGACCGGTTCCGCCGTTCCGGCACAGATCATCGGAGTACCCGTATGCCCGAGTCACGAGTCACCGAATCACGAGTCACCGAGTCCAGCACCCATGTGAGCTGTGCGGTGTGTCCACACGCACGGCACGAGCACGACCCGCTCGGCGCACGGTACTGCGCCGCGACCATGGCAGCCGCGCTCACGCGAGGATGCATCTGCCGATGACCGTTGTGACGAACGAACTGTCCACCGGCCGGTTGACACTGCGCGGCTGGCGCGTCGAGGACGCACCGGCCGCGTTGGAGGTCTACGGCCGCGCCGAGGTCACGCGCTTGCTCAGCCCCGAGATGGATCAGGTCCCGGACGCACCGGCGATGAAGTTGTTGCTGCAGCAGTGGATCGCCGAGAGCGCCCGGTTTCCGGCTCCGGCAGGCCGGTGGGCGATCGAGCGCGACACCGACGGTCTGCTGATCGGTGGCGCGCACCTGCTGCCGTTGCCGCCCGGCCGGGAGGACCTGGAGGTCGGCTGGCAGCTCAGGCCCGATGCGTGGGGCCACGGGTACGCCTCCGAGGCGACGCACGCGCTCGCCGCGTGGGCTTTCGATCACGACGTGTACGAGGTGTTCGCCGTCGTCCGTCCCGGAAACGTGCGCGCCTCGTCCACCGTGCGGAAGAACGGAATGCACTGGGTCGGTGAGACCGGGAAGTACTTCGGCCTCGACCTGCAGGTGTTCCGCCTCCGCGTCGCGGACCTGGACTCGGCGGCCCCGACGTCGCCCCGGCCGCCCGGCCTCGACTGACCGGAACGGCCGGAACCCTCTCAGGTCCGGCCCGGCGGGCTCAGCGGTTCGACGACGGGAAGTTGCCGCCCGGACTGCCGAGCGCGACGAGGTCCGTGTACTGGTCCTGCCAGGACCGCTCGGTCGCGAGCAGGTCCGCGAGCCGCTGCACCCAGATCGCGTCGACGGTCCCGGGGACGCCGGTCGCGAGGTGGCGGGCGGTCTCCTCTCGTGACTTGAGCCATTCGGACAGCGTGGGTTCCAGCACAGGACCACTTTGTTCTTCCGCCATGTGTCCTGACGGTACGCGTGATTCCCTCGAAGACCGGGTTCGTTCGGCTGGTGCGGGAGAGGCCGGTGTCCGACGAGGGCATCCGGCCGTCCGTACGAGGTCCACTGTGGACGGCCTGCCCCGCGGGCGGTGACCGGGATGCCGGCCCTGCGCTGCTGAAGGCCTGGCCGCGGTCATCCCGGTCACCTCGCGGAACGGACGACACCGCAGCGGACGGCCGCACCACTGGTCGAGCAGTACCCCGATACGGCGGGAACAACCTCGCACCACCCGGCCGCGTGCCCACCGGTGGCCGCGAACCTGTGTCTCAGGCAGGGTCGGTGGGGGACCGCGGAATGCTCAGCGCCAGCAGAGCGGTGTCGTCCTCCACGCCCTCGCCGAACCGGGCGAGGAGCTCCTTGACCGCGTCCACCAGACCGGTGGCCGTGGTGGGGCCGAGTGCCGCACCGAAGTCCAGCAGCTCCTCCTCGCTGTAGCGGGTGCGGCCCCGCACGCGCGCCTCCGTGAGCCCGTCGGAGTACAACAGCAGCGTGTCTCCGGGCTGGAGCCGGATCCGCAGGTCGGCGAAGCGGGCGTTCGGCAGCACGCCGACCAGCTGGCCGCCGCGGGGCTCCAGCAGCTCCGTGACGCCGTCGTGGCGGATCAGCAGGGCAGGGGGATGGCCGCCGCCCGCGAGGACGACCTCGGCGTGGTCGCCGTCGAGGAACAGCCGCCCGTGCAGGACGGTGCAGAAGTCCGGGGTGGTGCCGGACCGTTCCTGGATGAGCACGGAGTTGAGGTTCGCCAGCACCACGACCGGCGCCGGGTCGTAGACGGCGGCGGCCCGCAGGGTGTAGCGGGCGAGCGACGTCACCGCGGCCGCGTCGGCGCCCTTGCCGGACACGTCGCCGAGGAAGAAGCCCCAGGACCCGTCCGCGAGCGGGAAGATGTCGTAGAAGTCGCCGCCGACCTCGTCGACCGAGGCCGGGTGGTAGTAGGCGGCGAGCCGCACGCCGGGGATGTCCGGAAGCGTCGGCGGCAGCAGGGCGCGCTGCAGGGCCCTCGCCAGGCGCTGGGCCCGGTCGCGCTCTCGTTCGGCCTCCTGCCGGGCGCGCAGCAGCTCCTGCTCGTAGGCACGGCGTTCCCGTGCGTCGAACACCGTGGTGCGCACCAGCAGCGCGGTGCCGTCCGGCCCGGTCTTCACGGTCGAGCTGACCAGCACCGGCATGCGGCCGCCGTCGGCCCGGACGAGCTCGAGCGCGATGCCGCCCAGTTCGCCGTGCATGCGCAACGTCGGCGCGATGTGCGTCTCGTGGTAGATCCGGCCGCCCGCGGTGAGCAGGTCGGTGAACCGGCGCCTGTCGACCAGTTCGTGGCGCTCGTGACCGAGCCAGCCCAGCAGTGTCGCGTTGACCCTCGCGATCGTGCCGTCCATGAACGTGGACAGGTAGCCGCAGGGCGCGTTCTCGTAGAGCTCATCGGGGGTGTCGGCGAGCAGTGCCTCCCCGGCCGGGTCGGTCACCGATGACCCGCGAACGACAGGATCGCGGAGGAGGTCGCCTCGGGGGCGCTGAGCTGCGGGCAGTGTCCGGTGGCGTCGAGCGTCATGAGCTCGCTGCCGGTGATCTGCTCGTGCACGAACCGCCCGACGTGGGGTGGCGCGATCGCGTCGTGAGCGCACTGCAGGACGACGGTCGGAATCCGGACCGAGGCGAGATCGGCGCGGTTGTCCGACAGGAACGTGGCCCGTGCGAACACGCGCGCGATCTCGGGGTCGGTGCGGCAGAAGCTGTCCTTGAGCTCGCCGCCGAGCTCGGGCCGATCCGGGTTGCCCATGATCACCGGTGCCATGGCGGCCGACCAGCCGAGGTAGTTCGCGTCGAGCGAGTCGAGCAGCTCGTCGATGTCGGCCCGGCTGAACCCTCCGCGGTAGTCGCCGTCGTCGAGGTAGCACGGGGACGGGGTCAGCAGCACGAGCTTGGAGAACCACCGCGGTTCCCGGTTGGCGGCCAGCACCGCGACCATCGCACTGACCGAGTGGCCGACCAGCACGACGTCGCGCAGGTCGAGCTCCGCGCAGACGTCGAGCACGTCCTGGGCGTAGCCCTCGAGGCCGGAGTACCGCCGTGCGGACCAGGCCGCCTTGTCGGACTTCCCCGACCCGACGTAGTCGAACAGCACGACCCGGAACTGCTCCGCCAACGCCGGCACCACGAGCCGCCACAGGTTCTGGTCGCAGCCGAACCCGTGCGCGAGCAGCACGACGGGTCCGTCGGCGCGACCCAGCACGGTCACGTTGTTGCGGCGGCGCACGTCCATCCGGCCATCCTCCCACCCGATCCGGACCCAGGCGGCCGGGCGGCGGTCACGATCGCGCGGAGTGATCAGCCGGGTGTGGGGTCGGCGGGGGCCTTCCCGGCCTCGGTGTCGAGACCGGGCTCGTCCGGGCCGGACTCCTCCGGTTCGCTGGTGTGCACGTCGGAGGGCCGCACGTGCTCGTCCGCGTCGCTGAGCAACGACCGGATCGCGGAGTTGAGCACCGCGAGCAGCGGCACGGCGAGCAACGCGCCCGCGAGGCCCGCGACGAGCAGTCCCGCGGCGAGGGCCAGGACGACGGCGAGCGGGTGCAGCTTCACCGCGCGTCCCAGCAGCAGTGGTTGCAGGATGTGGCTCTCCAGCTGGTTCACCGCGATCACCACGGCCAGGACGATGAGCGCGGTCAGCGGTCCGTTCGCGACGAGTGCGACGACGACGGCGACACCACCCGCCACCACCGCGCCGAAGATCGGGATGAACGCGCCGATGAACACCAGCGCGGCCAGGGGAACCGCCAGCGGCACGCCCAGCACCGCGAGCCCGATGCCGATGCCGAGCGCGTCGACCACGGCGACGGCGCCGGTCGCGCGGACGTAGCTGACCAGTGCCGCGAGACCGCGCCTGCCCGCCACGTCGGCGCGCCGGCGCGACGCGGCGGGGACGACCCGGATGAGGAACTGCCAGATGCGCGGGCCGTCGTAGAGGAAGAACGCGAGCGTGAAGAGCACGAGCAGCAGTTCGGTGAGGACCTCGCCGATCGTCGCGGCGGTCGTGAAGGCGGTCGAGGTGATGCCGGACTGGTTGTCCTGCAAGGTCTTCACGAACCTGTCGGTGAACTCCCGAAGCTGGTCCTCGCTCAGGCCCAGCGGGCCGGTCACGAGCCACCGGGACGCCGTGTCCACGCTGCGGGTCAGCTGTGCCGTCAGGTCGGGGAGACCGTTGACGAACGTCACCACGACGAACGTGACCATGCCGCCCAGCACGGCCAGTCCGGCGACCAGCACCAGAGCCGCGGCGAGGCCCCGCGGCACCCGTTTCCTCATCAGGAACCCCACGGCAGGGGTGAGCAACGCCGCGAGCAACAGGGCGATCGCGAGCGGGACGACGACGGCGGACAGCCTTCCGACCACCACGCTCACCACGTAGAGCGCGGCCACCACGAGCAGCAGGCGCCAGCTGACCTCGGCGGCGACCCGCAGCACGGCGGGCACAGCGGCCCGTTCGTCCTGGGCGCTGCTCGCCGGTGGTGAGACCGGCGCGGAGTTCCGTCTCGTGGCCTGTGCGTCTGTCCGATGCGGCGGCGATGTCGTGGCCACGGTGCTCCAGTCGAAGAAGTTCGGTGCCGGCGTTCGACGCGGGCTTCTCGCCACGGGGGCGGCGGCTACGTCAGCGGGTCTGGCTTGAGGGAGCGCGCAGGGGTGCCCCGGCGTCGTGCAGGTGGCGCAGGACCTCAGCGTAGGAGCGCACCAAGGTGGTTTTGCTGTAAGGGATTCCGTTGCGCAGGCAGAAGTCCTCGACGACGGGTTGAGCGTGGCGCAGGTTGGGACGCGGCATGTGCGGGTAGAGGTGGTGCTCGACCTGGTGGTTGAGGCCACCGAGCAGCGCGTCCACCCACCGGCCGCCGGTGACGTTGCGGGAGGTGAGCACCTGCTTGTGGAGGTGGTCCAGGCGCTGGCCTTCGCTGATGATCGGCATGCCCTTGTGGTTCGGTGCGAACGAGCAACCCAGGTAGACGCCCATCAGGCCTTGGTGCACAACGATGAACACGACTGCCTTGAGCGGGGACAGCACGACGAACACGGCCGCCAGGTAGGCCGCCAGCGGCACGATCTGGAGTGCCGTCTCCCGCCACGGAGCGCGCAGTTCCCGGCGGAACAGTGCGATGAGGCCGGAGAGGCGCAGCACGATCGCTTCAGCGGTCAGCAGCGGGAAGAACAGGAACGCCTGGTGCTTGGTGATCCAGGCGTACAGGCCGCGCTTCCCGGTCGCCTGCGCGCGGCTGAAGGCGAGGGCGTGGATCTCGATGTCGGGATCGTGGTCCTCGTGGTTGGGGTTCGCGTGGTGCCGGTTGTGCTTGGCGACCCACCACTGGTAGCTGATGCCCGTGAGGCCGCCGTGCAGGTGGCCGACGAGGTCGTTGTTGCGGTGGCTGCGGAAGATCTGGCGGTGCCCGGCGTCGTGCCCGATGAACGCGAGCTGCGTCGAGGCGACGGCCAGGACGGCCGCGGTGGCGAGTTGCCACCAGGAGTCGCCGAGCGCCACGAACATCACGGCGATCGCGCCGAGCATCAGCACGTTGAGGCTCATCCGCACCACGTAGTAGCCGCGGCGGCGGCCCAGCAGCCCTGCTGCCTTGAGCTCCTTGGTGAGGCGGGCGAAGTCGCTGCCGCGGGGGACGGTCGTCGAGTCGGTCGAACTGTCTCGTGTGGCGGTCATGCACCAGCTCCAGGTGGGGTGGGCGGCTGCGGGAGCCGTGTCGGTTTCACTGCCCGGCGCCGGTGTCTAGGCCCCGAGGGCGCGGTGAGCCGACTTCAGGGGAATCGAGAACGCACGGGTACGGGCGGATTCCGCCTGTGCCGCGGGAACTCGAGCTGACCGGAGCTTCGACCGGTGAGGATCACCAGGCCCGACCGCGCGGGAACACGATCGTCATGGGGGTTCTCACGATGCCCGCACCTCCGGCGTGGAACTCCGACGCCGGGTCCGGGGTCATCGGTGAGGAACGGCGGATGTCGCAGCGCCTGCAACCAGGTTGCCCGGTTCACGCCGCCGCCAAACAGTGGAACCGGTGACGGTTCGACGGCGGAGCCGGGTGCCGAACCGGACGAGGAACCTCCCTCGGCCGCGAAGAACGCTGCGGCAATCGGGCGACGGTACCTCGCTACGCCTGTACGCGGGGGTGTAGCGTCGTGGGGTCAGATGCCCTGGACCCAGGCGCGGCGAGAGCCGACCGAGGAGTCTCCATGGTGCACGTTGATCACATCACGCCGGCTGCGTTGCGGTCTGTCTGGAACGACTCCGGCGGTGGTGACCAGCTTTCCGTCACGGAACCGCTGGCCCCGCCCGACGTGGTCGTGGTGACCGTGCGGGGCGAGGTCGACGGCACGGCCTGCCCGTGGTTGCACGATCGTCTGGTGTCGCACGTGCGGTCCACCCGTCACCTGATCGTCGATCTCAGCGAAGTGAGCTTCTTCGGCGCGGCCGCGCTCACCGTCCTGGTCGTCGTCAGGGCGGAGGCCCTGGCCGAGCGGTGCCGGCTGTGCGTGGTCGTGCGATCCCGGGTGGTGCGACTCCCTCTCATCATCACCGGCCTGATCGGCGAGTTCGACCTCCACGCCGATCTCGTGGAGGCCCTGGTGTGCTCGCGTTCGTCAGGGGAGCCGGGGCTTCGTGGCCCTCGCCAGCCCGGAGATCTCCGGTGACCGGGCGTTGACCTGGGCGGCCACCTCGGAGAGCAGCTGGTTGGTGTTGCGGGCGTGGGTGCGCATCAGCGAGAAGGCGTCCTCCACGTCGATCTGCAGGCGCTCCGTCAGCACGCCCTTGGCCTGCTCGATGGTGATGCGGCTCGTGAGTGCGGCCTGCAGCTGTTCCGCGAGCACCCGGTTCTGCCGGATCGCGCGCACCTGGAGAAGACTGATCGTCGCGACGTTCGCGAACGACTGCGCCAGCGTCGTCGCCTCGGGGGGAAGCGCTCCCGGCGAGGTCCGGAAGAGGTTCAGCGTGCCGATGACCTCGCTCCGCAGCCGCATCGGGACCGCGTCGACCGCGACGAACCCGAGGCGCACCGAGGCGGCGCTGAACCGGGGCCACCGCGGTGGCCCGACGCGCAGGTCGTCGCACCGGACGCTCTGACCTGAGCGGAAGCACTCCTCGGAAGGGCCTTCTCCGTCGTGGGCCAGGTAGTGCTCCAGCGGCCGGGTCATCTTGGTCGAGACGGCCATCAGCCTGAGCGCACCTCGTTCGTCGGCCAGCTGGATGCCCGCCACGTCCACGGCCAGCAGCTCGACGCAGCGTTCGGCCAGCACGTGCAGGAACTCGATGCTGTCGAACCGCTCCACGAGCGTGTCGGCCAGCTCGACGAAGGTCTCGGCCACCCGGTCCGACATCGTGCCACCTCTACTCGTCGCTGTCGCTGCACATGACTCCGCGCCCGGCCCGCTCTTTCGCCACCGAGAAGAGGTGGCGGACCGCAGGGCCGGACGGCCCACGCGTGCGGACGGATGCCTTTCCACCGTGCTCGTCCTCCGCGCTCCGGCCCCCGGGCCGGTCCAGCAACAGGGCCGTGGCCACGTCGGCCAGGTGCACCGCGTCGGCGATCTCGTCCGGCAGCAGGGCACCGCAGGTGTCCCGGTGGATCTCCAGAGCGCCGAGCGAGTGCGCGTTGAGCACCAACGGGAACGCGAACACCGCCGCCACCCCGATCGCGGTGGCGGCGGGGGCGAAGAGCGGCCAGTGCTTCGTGTCGGCGAGGTCCGGCACCAGCACCGGCCAGTTCTGCCGCGTCGCCGTGAAAGCCGGACCCTCCGCGAGCATGGTCTGCAGTTCCGCGATCTCCACCCCGCAGAAGCCGGCGGTCTCGAACGGCTGGACGCCACTTCGCGCGGTCCGCAGGTAGAGCGCGCTGCCGACCGCGTTCGTCCTCACGCTGCAGGCGATGCAGACGTGGCGAACGGCGACCTGCCGGTGCTCGTCCTCGTCCTCGTGGATGTCCACGTGGAACACCTGGCGGTGCTGCTCGGTGCTCATGTCGCTAGCCGATCCCGGGTTCGGGCGCCACCGACCGCGGCGATCGGTTGTGGCGCGGTTCGGTGCGGGTCTTCGCCTCGTCGACCTGGCGAACCAGGTCGTCCCCGGCCTCGCCGAGCGCCGACGACAACCGCTGCTTCGACGAGGTCGCGACGAAGTGCACGCGGTGCGCGCCGCTGATCCAGCACTGCAGGACGACCCGCTGTTCGTCGCCGTCGCGGTCCCTCAGGCTGATCTCCAGGTCCACCTGGTCGTCGCGGTACGACCGCAGGCGGGTGCCGAGCGCGGCCAGACACCTCACGACCCAGTCGCGTTCGGTGGCGTGGAAGCCGGTGGAGAGGTGCAGGCGCTGGGCGGTCACCGACACGTCGGCCGGGACCGCGTTCATGCATTACCGCACGCGGTGCTCAATTGACATCTCCTCGTGACATCAGAGCGACCGCGAGGTCCGGGCGGATTAATGTCAGAGTAGCCCCTTTGTGGTCGTTCTCAAACTTCTTCGACTCATTGTGCGAAGGCCGCGTCGTCCGGCCGCCGCTGCGGGACGAGCGCGCGGCGGCCCGGCGCAGGGATGAAAATGCGCGTGACCAGCGTTCTCTGTCGAGGAGTGGGATGGCAGGAGGCCTCCGGAGTCGCTCCGCACGGTCGCGCTCGAATGGTTTCCGGGGGTTTTTTCTGGAATGACATGCCTGCTGGAAAATTGAGCCCATCTCGTGGTCGGCGATTTTCGTCGCTATTTTTTCGCGGTGTGTCCGACAAACGTATCGACGCTCGTGCGTCCGTTTGGCGGTGACGGGGGCTCCGATGCGGTGAGTGCGCCTCACGATGCCGGGGTCAGGACCGCCTGATCGCCGCGCGGAGGGTTTCGAGCGCCTGGTGCTGCAGCAGGCGCACCGCTGCCGGCGTGGACCCGAGCGCGTGTGCTGTCTGCTCCGCGGAGAGGCCGTGAACGACCCGCAGGTGCAGGACTTCGCGCTGATCTTCGGTGAGTGCCGCGAGGTACCGAAGGCCGGGCCACGCCGGATCGCTCACGACGCCTTGGAGGTGCCGTGACCCGCGTCGATGTCGTCGGCGAGGCCCCGCGCCCCTGCGTTGTCCTGGTGCCTGCGCGCGAGGGACGCGAGCGGGCGGAAGCGGTCGCGCACGCGGGCCGAGTCGACGAGTGCCGACATCGTGAGGGCCCGCATCCCGCAGTCCACCCCGCCCTGGACGTCTCCTTCGACCAGATGGCTGGTGGACAACAGGATCAGGCTGAACGTCCGGCTGCGGACCAGCGTCTCGTCGTACTCGCCGATGGCCGCGGTGAGCAGGGGAACGGCGGTCCGCGCGTGCCGTCGTCCCACCGTGACCGACAGGTCCGTGTACACGGCTCCGGCGATCGCGGAGAGCTCCGCCTCGGTGAAGAAGGCCGCCCACCCGGCCACGTCGGCGCGGTTCGCGGCGGCGAACTCGTCCTGGCCGCGGTCGAGCAGCGCGAGGGCGCCGTGCTCGGCCCCCTTCTTGGCGCACGCCCACGCCGCGTTCACGGAGAGGATGCCGGCCGCGAGGTCGTCGCCGGCCCTGGCGGCCGCGAGCCGGCCGACGTCGAAGTGGCGCAACGCCTCGTCGATCTGCCCGTGGTGCAGGAACACGCGCCCCAGCCGGTAGCACACGTTGGCCGTCAACCCGTCCGCACGCGCGAGGCCGCTCAGGGCCAGGGCGTGGCAGAAGTGGTGCTGTGCGGCGCTCACCAGGCCCGCGTCGAAGCTGACCCAGCCCGCGATGTTCCGCAGGTCCGCGACAGCGGCGTGCAGTCGTTGCCGCACGTGCGCCGGCACGCGAGCGGTGAGCAACGGCAGGCTGTCACGGATCTGGCGCCGGACGTCGTCGAGGCAGTTCTCACCGCCACTGCGATGGTCCAGTTCGCGCAACGCGCGGGTGTGTTCTTCCAGGCGCGTGACATCGGAAATTCCGATCATGACGGGCACCCCGAGCCGTGAGAGGCGGATGGTGCCGCCGGGGGCCGGGGCGGCTGGATCGTACTTAGACCTTAGTACGGCACCCACGTCGTGATCCGCCACTGTTCGGGTGCTTATGACTTTTCGGGGTGGACCGGGCGGGTCTGCTCACCGCCCGGCGACGCTGTCGAGCAGGTTCTTGGCCACGTCGCGGAGTTTGACGTTGTTGCGCTGGGACTGCTGGACGAGCAGCTCGAAGGCCTGGTCGGCGGTGCAGGCGTGCACCGCCATGAGAATCCCCTTGGCCTGTTCGATCACCGCACGTGAGGCCAGCGCGGTCTCGAGGTTGTCGATGTGCTCACGCGATCTCTGCCGCTGGTGGGCGTTGCTGATCGCCGCGCTGGCCGCCGTGGTGAACAGCCGCATCACGCTCTCGTCGAACGGGTCGAAGGCCGTCGCGCTGTAGCTGTAGATGTTGAGCGATCCCATGTGGACGGCGTCGTTGCTGTCCGATGCCGGAAGCGCGATGGGCACGGAGAGGTAGGCGCGCACACCGAGTCGTTCCGCGGCCGCCTCGAAGTCCGGCCAGGTGTCGCCGCTCTCGCCGATGACGACGCGGACGACCTGGAGCGTGCGCAAGGCTTCCAGACAGGGGCCGCGGTCGGTGTCGTACTGCCTCTCGTCGGCTGCGACGAAGGTGCTGTCGCTGGCCGCGGCGGTCCTCGGGCGCTCATCGCTGACCGTGATCGTGACCGCGTCAGCGTCCTGGATCGCTCTCGTCGCGGTGTCGGCGAGCCGCTGGAGGATCTCGTCCAGGGGTTCTTCGACGGACATCCCGTCCCTCAGCATGGTGAGAGCCGCGGTCGCCTCGTCCAGGCGTTCCACCGCGTCCTGCGGGTCCGCTTCGGCGGCCTGCGCGTCCTTCTGACCGAGGCCGGTAGTCAGGTCGTCCATGCCGCATCGCCTTCCACCGGGAACGAGTTCGCGGCGCTGGTGCTCAACGCGCGCAGCGAATGGTACGGCGCGGAAGTGCCGGCGGGCGTGCCACGAAGGCGAGGACGACGAGTCGAGGTGGTGACCGGGTGTTTCCGGGCCCGTGGCAGGCCGGCGGCCACGCCGAGCGGTGCCACGACGACGAAGGGGGCCGGGGCAGCGCTCGCGTCGTGACGCCGCGGCCACCCCTCGACGGTCACCGCGTCATCGCGGCGGTCAGTTCGCTGACCGACGCCGTCGCCACGCCGATCGTCGCGTCGCTCGCTCCGTAGGGGATCACCAAGGTGTCGCCGTGGGCCAGGCCACCGCACGAGTAGACGACGTTGGGCACGTATCCGTTCCGCTCGACGGCGTCGGGCGTCAGCAACGGCTCCCGCAAGGTGGCCAGGACCCGGTGGGGCTGCTCGAGGTCGAGCAGCATGGCGCCCATCGAGTAGAGCCGCATCGGTCCCACTCCGTGGGTCAGCACGAGCCAGCCGTCGGGGGTCTCGATCGGGGAGCCGCAGTTGCCGACCTGGACGAGATCCCAGTCCCGGTGCGGCACCGCCACGGTCCGGGGGTCGTTCCACGTCCTGACGTCGTCCGACGTCGTCAGGGCCGTGCTCTCGCCGTCGCCCCGGGACAACGCCGCGAACCTGCCGCCGATCCGCCGGGGGAACAGCGCCATCCCCTTGTTGCGCGCCGCGGAACCGATCATCTGCGTGACCCGGAAGGTGCGGAAGTCGTCGGTCTGCAGCAGCTGTGGCGCCACGTCGACGCCGTCGTACGCGGTGTACGTCGCGTAGTAGGTCTGGCTGCCGTCGTCGTCGGTGAAGCGCACGAACCTGGCGTCCTCCATGCCCTGGCGCTCGGACGGGCCGGCCGGCCAGAGCACCCGCCCGCCCACGACCGAGTCGTCCGGGAACTCGGTGGTGTAGTTGCACGCGGCGATCCACCTGACCAGTTCGACGGTCCGGTGCGCCGCCTGCCTGGCGAGGAGCTTCGGGTGCAGGCCTGCCAGCAGCTCGTCCAGTTCGGCGCCGGTGAACCGGGTGGGCAGCCACCGGTTCAACGCGGCGGAGACCTCGTCGTCGTGGCCTCGCTCGGAGAGCTTGCCCTGGAAGACGCTCTTCTCGTGGACGGCGTCCCGGCGCAGGCCGGTGCTGAGGACGTCGGGTCGTGGATCCGTGCTGACGTCGTCACCGGGCCCCACCGTCCCGGTCTGGAAACCTATCGAGGACAGGTGCCCCTCGCCGATGCCGCGGACGCTCAGCACGAACCTCAGCCGGCCGGGCGCCGTCCCGCTCTGGTCGGGATGCACGACCATGGACGGGTTGCACACCGCCGCTGCCTCGACGGCGTATTCGTGGGTGAAGTACGCGCCGATCAGCAACCGGCGGGGTTCGGCCAGGTCGGCGTCCGCGGGCAGGCGGTGGCTGACGCTCGCGAAGTTGTCCGCGAAGGTCACGCGGATGTCCTGGTGCCGTTCCGCGAACAGGCGGACCGTGCGCTCGAGCGCGGCGAGGACGACGTCGTCGCCGAGTGCCATCACCCGCCGGATCACGGCCGCGGACCGCGACTCGTGCTCGGGCACCTCCTCACCGGGCACGAACAGCTTGGTGATCACCCGGCGCGGGTCCGGACGCAGCCGCAGCCGGCTTCGGGTGACGCGTGCGTTCATCCGGTGCTCCTCAGGAGCGTGCGCAGGTGTTGCTGGGTGGAGATCAGAGCCAGGGTCGACTCCGCCCCCTGGTTGATGTTCGGGCCTTGCGGGGTCAGCCCGTCGTAACCGCCGCCGGTCTGGTCGTCGCGCATCGACGAGCCGAGGTCGTTGTCGCCGTTGAACCACGCGATCGAACGGTGGACGCCGTCGAGCCACGCGGGGTCGCCGGTGCAGCGGTAGGCGCGGGCGCACGCGTCGGCCATCGCGGCCGCCTCGATCGGCTGCTGGTCGAACGCCGGGCGCGGCTCGCCGAGGAACCACCCGCCGGTCGGGACCGGCGAGAGGTGGAAGTCCGTGGACTCGACGTCCAGCAGCCACTCCAGCAGGCGCAGGCCGTCGTCGCGCACCTTGTCGTCGCCGAGGAGATCGCCCGCGGCGATCAGCGCCTCGGCCAGCGCGGCGTTGGCGTAGAACAGCCGGTTCTCGGGCCACGGCCACATCGGGTCGGGACGTGGCTGACCGACGTACGAGGGGATGTCGCGGAGCAGTGCGGCGGCGGAGGCGTGGACGGGATCGGCGCTGAGCACCTCGGCGGCGCCGAGCGCGGCGAACGTCATCGAGCGCACCGACGGCGGCCGGTGGTGGGCGCTGCGGTCGAAGCACTCCAGCGCGATCCGGCGGATCGAGGGAACCGGGCAGCGGGCGGCGGCGGTGCCGAGTCCCCACAGCGCCCGGCCCCACCAGTCGCCCAGGCCCGGCTCGTCCCGCCAGTCGCGGCCGGGACCGAGGCGGTTGTGGAAGCGCCCGTCCTCGTTCTGGGCGTAGGCGACGAAGGCCAGATAGCCCTCGGCCAGCCCGGCCAGTTCGGCGGGCAGCTCCGGTTCGCGGCTCAGGACCACCAGGCCCCTGGCGACGTCGTCGAGGCAGTAACCGTGCTCCCGCCGCGGCAAGGGGCCCTCCGCGTGCTCGTGGAGACCGGTGTCGTCGCTGAGCCGCACCAGGTGGGAGAAGTCGGGTCCGCTCATCTCGTCAGGACGACTCGGGTGGCGAGCAGGTCCTCGGCGAGGCGGAGATAGCGGCCGGCCACCGCGGGCCAGCTCAGCGCCGGACCGAGCTCGGTGGAGCGGTCGTGCATTCCCGCGGCGAGCCCGGGCTCCGTCAGCACGCGCCGCAGCGCCGCCGTGATGGCCGCGGGGTCTCGGTGCGGCACCAGCAGACCGGCTCCGCCGGCCAGCAGTTCGACGGCGTGCGGGAACACCGTGGCGACCACCGGTCTGCACGCCGCGAGCGCCTCGACGAGCACGCCCGACGTGACCTGCTCGGAGGAGTCGTAGGGGAGCAGGACGACATCGGCCCTGCTCACCAGGTCCGCCAGCGCGCTCGCCTCGAGGTAGGCCGGATCGAACTCCACCAGGTTCCCGACGCCGTGGGCGGCGGCACGGTCGCGCAGGTGCGTCCGGTACCTCTCGCCCTCGTGCGCCAGGACCTTCGGATGGGTCTGCCCCGCGATCAGGTAACGCGGGCGCAGGTCGCGCAGCCCGCCGAGCGCCGCGATGCCCCACTCGATGCCCTTGCCCCGTCCGAGCAGACCCCAGGTGAGGATCAGCGGGCGGTCACCGGCCGCACCGTGCGCGGGCCGGTCGGCGGGGACGGCGCCGTGCGGAACCACCACGACGTCCTCGGGCCGTTCGACGAGGTAGCCCGCCAGGAGACGGCTTCTCGCCGCCTCCGACATCGTGACGACGGCGTCCGCGTGCTCGACGACGGCTTCGAGGACCCGGCGCTGCCCCGGGGTGGGGGTGGTGAGCACCGTGTGCAGCACGACGATCACGGGAACCCGAACCTGTGCGAGCACGCCCAGCACCTCCGCCCCGTCATGACCGGCGTAGATCCCGTACTCGTGCTGTACCACCGCGACGTCGCAGTCGTTGAGAACGTCGGCCGCCGCCTCGGTCGCGCCGGGGATCATCTCGTGCACCGCGGCGGACGGATCGGGCGTGGGGCGGCCGGCGTTCGCCACCACGCTGACCACGCGGGAACGGCTCCCCGGAGCGGCGGTGACCAGATGGTGCCGGAGTGCTGCTGTGAAGGTCGCGAGTCCGCACTGAGTCGGCGGATAGGTGCTCATGAAGCCGTAGGTGCGAGGCATGGGGCGGGGCCCTTCGAATTGGCGCGCAGGGACGAACGGCCTGCGGGCACGGCGAGTTCTGCCGGTGAGAGGAACAGGTCGGTGCGGTGACCGAGGACGACATGAGCCTGACCGCTCACATGCGAGGAGAGCTCGACGTACCCGACCCTACACGCATCAGGCGGTGATCGACCGGTGCGCCAGGCGAAAGCGGTCCTCGCGCACCGCGTGAAGTCCACATGCGACTGTCCCAAAGTGACTGTTGAGACGTCTTGGTGGAGTCGTGCGCACGATGGTGGCGCGAGGCGCACTGCTCGATCGAGGACACCCGGCGGCGATCGTCGCCTCGCGGGCGCCGGAGCCATCAGCTCGAAGCCGCGCTCGTGCTTGCTCGTGCGGACATCGACGGGGTGGGGGAGCGCAGTGGGGCCTGTTGCGGCTTGATCGCGGAGTCATAGGTGCGCACCAGGTCGGCGGCGACACGTGACCACGAATACCGCGCGTGCACGCGATCGCGCGCCGCCAGGCCGAGCATTTCCCGGCGCGTCTCGTCGTCGAGAAGCGCTTTCAGTGCTTTGGCGATCCACTCCGGCTTGCCCGGTGCCACCAGCACACCGGTATGCCCCTCCATCACGGGGTCGACGAGACCGCCGACCGAGGTGGCGACGACCGGCACGCCGCAGGCCATCGCCTCCAGCACCGCGCCGCCGGACGACTCGTGCCGCGGGGTGCACACCAGGACGTCGGCGGATCTGAGCAGGGCGGGGAGCTCGTCCTGCGGCACGTGGCCCGCGAACACCACCCGGTCGCCGACCCCTCTCGCGTCCGCCAGTCCCCGCAGCCGCTTCAGCTCCTGGCCGCCCGGCGCCCCGGTGCCGGCGACGACCAGCTCCACACCGTTCAGCTGGGACAGCGCGCGGATGGTGTCCTCGAAACCCTTGCGAGGCAGCAGTCTTCCCACCGACACGATGCGACGCGCGCGGTTCTGGCCGGACGACGCACGTCCCGGCGTGAACAGGTCGAGGTCCACTCCGCGGGGCACCACGGCGAGCTTCGAGCGGTCGACGCCCATCCCGAGCACCACGTGGGCCTCCGAGGTGCAGACCGCGACGACGCGGGCGACCTCGTGACCGACGATCCGTTCGAGCACGAAGCGCTTGGCCGAGGCCGAATCGTTGGCGCGCTGGTAACCGGCGGAGGTCGAGCGCGTGGCGTAGTACGTCTGCACGACCGGCACCTTGTGCTTCCGGGCGCCCAGTACCGCCACCACGCCCGACAACCAGCCGTGGGCGTGGACGACGTCCGGACGGCGCGCTTCCCAGGCGAGTTCGAGGAACTGGACGAAGTCGCCGGTGTGGAAGAGGACGTCGTCCGTGCTCATTTTCATGGCGGGGCCGGCTTGGACGTGCACCACGTCGTAGCCGTCGGTGGTGTGCACGCGCTGCGGGACGTGCGGGTGGTCGCGCCGCGTGTAGACGACCACCTGGTGGCCGAGAGCGGCCAACGCGGTGGCGAGCCCCGCGACGTGGACGTTGCGGCTCCCGGTGTCGAACGCGCCGGGTGCGGCCAGTGGGCTGGCGTGCTCGGAGACGATCGCGATCCTCATCCGCGTGGAGGTGGATCGCTCAGGGCTGCTGCCCACGGTGTTCTCCTCACAACGAGGTGACGACCGCGGGGTCCCGGCGGGTGCTGGTTCTGCCAGCGGACTCAGACTACCCACCCGAGGGTTGTTCGACACGCGACGTCGGGATGCGCTCGGGCGTTCCAGCGGGCCGGCCGCGTCACTGTTCGGTGCGAAGGCTCCCGGCTCCGAGGAAGTCCGCGGGGCGAAGCTCTCCGACGACGAGCTCCCGCGCGACGTCGGCGAGGCGGCGCCCACCGTCCCGCGCGTACCCGCGCAACGCGTGGAAGGCCTGCTCCATCTCCAGGTTCCCGGCGAACGCGAGCACACCCTTGGCCTGCTCGATGACGACCCGGCTGTTCAACGCGGTCTGCAGCTGCTCGGTGAGGACCTCGCTGCGCCGGATGGCGCGTTCCTGCAGGATGCCGATCGTGGCCGTGTCCGCCAGGGCCCGCACGACCAGCAGGTCCTCCTGGCTCAGCAGACCCGTCTCGCGGCGGAAGAGGTTCAGCGTCCCGATGGTCTCGCGCCGCAACCTCATCGGCACCGCGTGCACGGAGGCGAAACCCTCCTGCAGGGCGAGCGGCGCGAAGCGGGGCCAGCGCTGGGTCTCCTGCGCCAGATCGGCGACGAGCACCGGTTCGCCGCCGCGGACGCAGTCCAGGCAGGGACCCTCGCTCGCCTGCAGCTGGAACAGCTCGAGCATCTGGGGCGCGGCGGTGGAGTAGGCCACCACCCGCAGGCCGCCGCGCTGGTCGGACAGCATCAACCCGGCCGCTGTCGCGTCCAGGAGGTGCACGCAGTGGTCGACCAGGCGGTGCAGCAGGTCGACCACGTCGTAGTCGTCGACCAGGGTGTCCGCCAGCTCGACGAACGCGCGCAGCAGCTGCGACTCGCGCTTCGTACCGGAAGAAGCCATACCGTTCATCAAACAGCTCCTGTCTTCTTCGTCCGACGGTAGTGCTGCCGGGCCGGGGTCGGCACCGCCGCGATCGCGGTCATCCGTCCAGCTCCTTCGGGGAGATCCGGCGCGTCACGATGTCCTTGGCGACCTCCTCCACCGACTTCTCCGCGACGAAGGCGTAGCCGCGCAAACGGGCCAACGCCTCCTCCGCGGAGATGTCGAAGGCGGCGACGAGCATTCCCGTCGCCTGGTGCACCTGCTCACGTCCAGGGGAGATCGCGCCCCGCAGTCCGTCGCTGTCGTCGACCTCGCCCAGCAGGAGACCGAGCAGCACCGCGGCCACCACGTCGACGACCTCCAGCGCGACGGCGAGCTCGTCGCCCGACAGCCAGCCGGGCCGGGTCCGGTAGAGGTCGATCGCGCCGATGCCGATCGCGCCCGCCTGCAGCGGGAAGGCGAAGATCGCACCGATGGGCAGCCGGTCGATCTCCGCCGCGAACATGGGCCATTCGGCGGCCGATGCCCGGGGGAGATCCGGAACGAGCACGGGCCTGCGGGTGGCGAACGCCTCGAAGCACGGGCCCTCGCCCAGGCTGAACTGGATGTCCTCGATCTGCGCTGCGACCTTGTCGCTGGCATACAACGTCTCCCGCTCCCGCGGGCCGCTCATCACCGAGACCGAGGCACCGTCGACGGGAAGCACGTCGACGCACGTGCGGATCACGCGGGCCAAGGTGTGCAGCCTGCTCTCGTTGTGACCGAGCGCGGCCATCACGGCCGCCCGCGCGTGGCTCAGGGGCCGATGGGGTCTGTCAGGATCATGCACCTGTGGTCACACCACCGGACCACGACCGATCGCCTACGACTGACACCAGGCTCCTTCACCACGTCGACTGCTCCCAGTCTTTCCTGGACGTAGCGAGGTCTGGGCCCACGCCTTGCGTGACCGCATCAGGATCAACATGACCAGCCTACTGCGCGCACGGGTTCGCTGTCGCGCCGCGTCCGCCGATGGGCCCGTTCCGGCCTGCCGGGCCGGTTCCGGCCCCGGTCATGGGGACATCCCTTGTCTGGAAAGGCACTGTTCGCCTGGATCCGCACGCCTTCGGGCCCGGCGGGATCCAGAGGGGAAGAAGTGGCGGTCACCGCGAGGTCGTCCCGCGTGTCGGCGTCGCGCCCGGCCGGTTCGTCCCGCTGGGGACCACTGTGGACGGTCGTCCGCTCAGTGGTCCGAGGACGTCCGCGGGGAGGGAACGGGCTCCTGGAACAGGTTCGTCCAGGTCGGACGAGCGGGGTCCGGGGAAGCGGGCGTGGCGTCGGACTGGTGCGCTTCGGGATGGCTGAACAGGTCGTTCGCCGGGCAGAGGGTCACGGGGGTTCTTTCCGTTCGATGACAGGACAGGAGGACGCTCTCGTCGATTCCGAGTTGCTTCGTGTCGTGGGCGCGGTCATGGCGGTACTTGCCGAGCCGGAGAACGCACGACGAGAAGGATCCGGGGGCGCGATGCGCGACCACCTCTGGCCGAACAGTACACCTCTTCCCGCACGACCGAGGTTCACTTCGCGCGAGAGCGAACAGGCGAGTCGCCCGAGCGGATCGCGGACCCCGTCGCGTCAGCCGAGGACCTCCGCGGCGAACAGACCGGCCAGCAGCAGCGCGAGACCCGTCGTGGCGCTGAACACCTCGACCGGGACGAGCCTCGTCCGCGCCCACCTCGCGGAGCTCAGGTTCACCAGGACGTGCGCGGAGGCCGTCGCGAGCACCCACCACGGTCCGGCGGCCAGCAGCAGGGTGGCGCCCAGGTGGAACGAGATGGCGGTGAGACCGCGAACACCGCTGTGCGCGGGATGCGTGCTCACGAACCCGCCCTGGGCCTTCAGCTGTTCGGCCGCGTTCCGCCCAATGGGCCAGTTGAAGGTCGTGAGCTCGTTGGCGGCGATGAACACGAGTTGAGCCAGCGCCCAGCCGAAACCCGCCCAGAGCGCGGACTCCGCACCGCCGACGGCGACGAGCACCAGCGCGAGACGGATCACCTCGTCGGTGACTCCGGAGGCGGTGGCGGTGATGGTGTCGCGACGCCGGACGGCGTGCAGCCTCCCCGCCGAACCGAGTGCCGGCAGACGCGCGGCGAGGGCGACCGTCCAGCCGAGGGCGCCCAGCAGCGCCACCCCCGCCTGGCCGATGCCGAGCACCACGAGGAGAGCCGCCGCGAACAGCGCGAGCAGGCACGCCACCACGACGGCACCCGTTCGAACCCTTCCCGTGATCCGGGGAGATGCCTTGGGCGGCCGTTCGTCGTTCACCGATTCTTCGATGTCTCAACGCCACTGTTCTGCCGCGTGTCCGACCGCGGCGTTCGAAGTCCACTGTGGATGGTGTCGCGAACCGGGCCGGTCCGGCTCAGCCGGACGGCGGAAACGCCACCGGCACAAGACAGTCGCGTCGCTCGCGGGAGACTCAGCGGGGGAGAGTGCGCGGGTCGCTTCCGCGGGGGTAGACCTCGTGCTCGCCGACCGAGCCGTCCCGGTCGCGGACGGTGTGGTCCACCGCGGCCGAGATGGCCATCTCACGGCCGTTCGTGCGCGCGTCCTCCTTGGTCAGGTGGACGCTGGAAGGAACGTCGTTCCCCTCGACCTTGTTCTTCCACCGGCCGTCTTCGAAATAGGTCTCGATGTCGCCACGCATGGGCTCACTCCCGTAGGTTCGACCTTCCGGGTACCCGCCGACGCCGACCGTCACACCGCCGGCCCACTCCGAGCCGATGCGTGCGCCGCGATCACCTGGAGCGAGCTCGTCGACGTCGTGCCGGAGCAGCAGGGCGTGCGGTCGGTGGCACGGCACTCCCGATCATCCTGACGCGAGCGGAATTCCGCCTCGGCTGTACGGCCCTAGCACGGAGATCGCCTGTCCGCGCCGATATTCGATCGCTGCCGACCGACTTTCTGCGGCAGCATGAGGAAGCCGGCGGGGTCGAAGGGGGGCGATGGTCGTGTCAGGATCGGAAAGGCCTGTCCGCAAGAACGCGGTGCCGCTCGCCCTGCGCCTGTACGGAAAGGAAGTTCGGCGCCACGGGCTCATCTCCGCGGGCGCTCTTGTGTTGCCCGCGCTGGGCGTCACGTGTCAGCTCTATCTCGCGCCGCTGGCGGTGGGCGGTCTCGTGGGAAGGCTGGCGAGTGGCGGCGGCACCGGCCTCGGCGCCGTCCTGCCGTACGTGCTGGCCTTCGGCGGTTTCATGCTGCTCTCGGAACTGTTGTGGCGCATCGGCCTGCACTGCCTCAACCGCCTGGACGGCCGCGGGATCGAGAACCTGTCGGCCTTCGCGATGGACGAGCTGCTGAGGAAGGACGCGGCGTTCTTCCACGACAACTTCGCCGGGTCGCTCACCAAACGGGTGCTGAGTTTCTCCTTCCGCTTCGAGAACTTCGTGGACACGCTGGCGTTCAAGATCTTCGCCAACGTCATCCCGCTGAGTTTCGCGTGCGTCGTGCTGTGGAGCTACGACCCGATGCTCGTCGCGGTGCTGATCGGCCTGATCCTGGTCACGGGATTCGCGGTCGCGCCGCTCATCCGCCAACGCCAGCGGCTGGTCGCCCAGCGCGAGGCCGCCATCGCCCAGGTGTCCGGCCACGTCTCGGACACGCTGACGAACATGGAGACGGTGCGGGCGTTCGCCGCGGAGCGGCGTGAGGGCGCGGAGCACCGGACCAGGGCTGCGAAGCAGCGAACGCTGGCACTGCGGTCCTGGGACTACAGCAACCTGCGCATCGACACCGTGATCGCGCCGCTGTCCGTGCTCACCAACGTGCTCGGGCTCGTGGTCGCGATCGGGGTCAGCGACGGGCTCGGCGTGGAGGCGATCGTGGTGACGTTCGCCTACTTCGGGAACGCGACGCGCATCATGTTCGAGTTCAACCAGATCTACCGGCAGATGGAGAGTGCGCTCACCGAGGCGGCCCAGTTCACCGAACTGCTGCTCGACCCGCCGACGGTGACCGACCTGGAACACCCGGAACCGTTGTGCGTGAAGGACTCCCGGGTCCGGTTCGAGAACGTCGTGTTCACGCACGGCGGCGGAGAGCCGTTGTTCGACGGGCTCGACCTCGACATCCCTGCGGGGACGCGGATCGGGCTCGTCGGCCGTTCCGGCGGCGGCAAGACCACGCTCACCCGGCTGCTGCTGCGGCTGATGGACGTCGATCGGGGCCGTGTCCTCATCGGCGGCCAGGACATCGCCCGCATGAGCCAGGCCGACCTGCGCGGCCTGATCGGGTACGTGCCGCAGGACCCGGCCATGTTCCACCGGACGCTGCGCGAGAACATCGCGTTCGCACGGCCGGACGCCACCGACGCCGAGATCCACCGCGCCGCGCGGGCCGCGCACGTGACGGAGTTCGCGGACGCGTTGCCCGACGGGTTCGACACGATGGTCGGAGAACGCGGCATCAAACTGTCCGGCGGACAGCGGCAACGGGTCGCGCTGGCTCGCGCCATCCTGCGGGACGCGCCGGTCCTGCTGCTGGACGAGGCGACGAGCGCGCTGGACTCGGAGAGCGAGGTGCTGGTCCAGGAGGCGCTGTGGCGGCTCATGGCCGGCCGTACCGCGATCGTCGTGGCGCACCGGTTGAGCACGGTCGTGCAGATGGACCGGCTGATCGTGCTCGACCGGGGCCGGATCGTCGAACAGGGCACGCACGCGGAACTGCTCGACGCCGAGGGGACGTACGCGAAGCTGTGGCGCCACCAGTCCGGCGGCTTCCTAGACGAGGCGGTCGGCACTCGTTGATGTTGCGGTGACGACTTGCCTACATGCCGTCGACTGCCAGATGGACGTCGTCCAGACCGGCACCGCCGACATGCGGGCGAGCATGTCGGCGGGGCACGGCGCGGCCGGTCAGCCGGCGATCTTGCCGAACAGGTGCGTGGCAGGGGAGTCCGGGTCGTCGCCGTAGAAGAACTCCGTGAGGGCTTGGTGGAACTCGGTGCGATCCAGCCCGCCCGAGCCGTTCAGGTCCAACGCCTCGAAGACCGCGGCACAGTCCTCGGAAGGCACGTTGCCGGCCATTCTGAAGATCTCCCCGAACTCCTCCCGGTCGACCCTGTCGTCACCGTCGAGGTCGATCAGGTCGAAGTAGCAGTCGGCCACCGGTCCGACCTGCTGCGGGTACAGGGTGGGATCGGCCAGCGCCCGTCTGAACCCCTCGGTCATCTCTCGCAGGTCGACCTTCCCGTCACCGTCCTGGTCCATCGGTGCGATCACGTTGGCCCAGAACGCGTCCAGCCCGTCGGTGAGCCGGCGGGCGGTCGTGGACTCCGGTGCGGCACCGCGGGCCGCGATGTAGCGCTCGCCCATCAAACGGACGTCCCGACGGGTGATCACGCCGTCGCCGTCGACGTCCGCGCCGTTGAACCACTGGCGATACTTGAGATCCTGGACTGCAGTCATGACCGCGCAACGTATTCAAGCCCGTGCGCGGGGGTCCAGCGGCGTGACCCGAAGGGGAAATCAGGTCGTTCGTTCGGGTGGTGCCGATCACCGTGCCTTACTTCTGTTGGAGTAACGAAGCTTGGTGGTGTGAAGGCGAGCACGTCGGGGAGGGGTCCGTCGTAGCGCTCGACGTCGACCAGCGCGCTGTGGGCGCTCGGTCCTTGGGACAGGCGTGAGCAAGGCCGATCCGCGGTGAGGACGTTCGGGTTGCCGTGGCGGTCCATCGTCCCGGTCACGCCCGGCTGGACCGGGTCCCACCATGCTCCCGTCGACAGCTGTACGACGCCCGGCATGACGGCGTCGGAGAGGATCGTGCCCGCGAGGCAGCTGCCGCGGTCGTTGTGGACCCGCACGATCATGCCGTTCTCGATGCCGCGCGCGGCGGCGTCCGACGGGTTGAGCGTCACCGGCTCGCGTCCACCGATCTTCGAACCGAGGCTGTGGCCGCCGTTGTCGTACTGGCTGTGCAGGCGCGAGGCCGGCTGGTTCGAGATCAGGTGCAGCGGGAACCGGTCCGACAGGCCGGCGCGGAGCCACTCCGTCGGTTCGAACCACTTCGGGTGCCCGGCGCAGTCGTCGTAGCCGAAGGAGTCGATCTCCTCGGAGAAGATCTCGATCCGGCCCGACGGCGTCGACAGGGGGAAACGCCGCGGGTCGGAGCGGAGGTCCTCGAAACTGCCGGGAAACGGTCCTGTCGACGCCGGCAGCTCGACGGTGGAGCTTCGCCAGAAGTCGTCGAAGTCCGGCAAAGCGGCGCCGCTGCCGAGTTCGGCCCTCGTCTGCTCGTAGAGGTGCCGGACCCAGTCGATCTCGGAGCGCGACTCCGTGAACTCCTTCTCGTATCCCAGCCGGGAGGCCAGGGCGGCGAAGATCTGGTGATCGGTCCGCGCCTCGCCCGCGGGTTCGCGGACCTTCGGCATCGCGACGATGTGGGGATCGGAGAATCCGGCGGCGAAGTCGTCACGCTCGAGGCTGGTGGCGACGGGCAGGACGATGTCCGCGAACTTGGCCGTCGTGTTCCACCAGGCTTCGTGCACCACCACCGTGTCCGGGGCCTGCCAGGCGCGGGTCAGCCGGTGGAGGTCCTGGTGGTGGTGGAAAGGGTTCCCTCCGCACCAGTAGACGAGACGGAGCTCGGGCAGGGTGAGGCGCTGGCCGTCGTAGTCGATGACCTCGCCCGGACGCAGCAGGCTGTCGGCGATCCTCGCGACGGGGATGAAGTCCGGAACCGGGTTGGGAACCGCCGGGATCGTCGCCACGGAGGCCCGGTCCGGGGCAACGCCCGTCGCGTCCATCGTCGCGTACCCCGCACCCCAGCCGCACCCGGGCCGGCCCATCGAGCCGGTCATGGCGGCCAGCACCACGGACATCCAGATCGGTTGTTCGCCGTGGTCCGCGCGTTGCACCGCGTAGTTGACCATGATGAGCGATCGGTGCGAGGTGAGGCGGCGAGCGAGGTCGGTGATCGTGTCGCGACCGATGCCCGTGATCTCCGCCGCCCAGGCCGCGTCCTTCGCAACGCCGTCGAGCTCGCCTGTCAGGTAGGAGGCGAAGCGGTCGAACCCGACGCAGCACCGGCTCAGGAAGTCCTCGTCGTGCCACCCGTTGACCAGCATCGTGTGTGCGATGCCGAGCATCGCGGCGGTGTCGGTGTTGGGGACGACGGGCAGCCATTCGGCGTCGAGGAAGTCGGCGGTGTCGCTGCGGAGGGGACTGACGTTGACGAACCGCACTCCGGCCTCACGGCACCGGCGCTGCAGGGTCTCCGTCTGGTGCTTGGCCAGGCCACCGGGGTTGATCTGGCTGTTCTTGAGGGCCAGCCCTCCGAACGCCACCACGAGCTCGCAGTTCTCGGCGATCTCGTCCCACATGGGCATCCGGCTCTGGTAGCTCCACGGATGACCGCCGATCACGTGGGGGAGGATGACCTCCAAAGCCGCGGTGCTGTAGGTGTTGCGGGAGTCGGTATAGCCCCCGCCCAGCGCCAGGAACCGGTGGAGTTGTCCCTGCGCGTGGTGGAACCTGCCCGCACTCGCCCAGCCGTAGGACCCGCCGAACACCGCGCTGTCCCCGTGCTGTGCGCGAACTCGGCGGAGCTCATCGCTCACCAGCGTGATCGCCTGCTCCCAGCTCACCTCCACGAAGGCGTCCGATCCTCTGGCCGAGCCGTGGGCGCGGGGTTCGCCGTTCAGCCAGCCCTTGCGCACAGCGGGACGCAGGATGCGAGCGCCGTCGTCGGCGGCCGTCACCATTCCGGGGCCGATGGGCGAGGGCACGGGGTCGTCGTGCCGGGGTTCGATTCGCACCAGCCGGCCGGAATCGACCACGGCGACGAAACTTCCCCAGTGCGTCGCGACCGGCATGCGTCGTTCCACCACGTCAACTCCAGCTCTGAGAGTCCTCGATCACGGACAACGGGCGCTCACACCGCCGGGGTGACGTGTCGTCGCGGGAGCCTGCCCTTCGCCTTCGTCCGGCCGAGGTGACTTCCTCGGCCAGCGGCCACCAACCCGACCATGGTGGCATGGCGCGGTCGTGGTTTCCCGCCCTCGGCGCCACCTTCATCAAGCTGGCGTAGCGCCTGCATCGTTGGATGGAGTGATGCATCGCCGCGATGTGTTGTGGGCCATGACTTCGTGGTGATGGCCGGTCACGAATGGCCCACAGGTGATGGTCAGTCGGCGGTGCGGCGTTCGAGGAAGACGGTGTCGCGCCACACGCCGTGGTGGCGCGCGATGCGTTCACGGACGCCGAGGGTGCGGAAGCCCGCGGAGTGGTGCAGGGCGAGGCTGGCGCGGTTCTCGGGGAAGATCGAGGTCTGCAACGTCCAGAGACCGGCTTCGTCGGCGGCGTTGACCTGCCTGTGCACCAGCGCCTTGCCGACGCCACGGCCGCGGAAGTCCCCGCCCACGTAGACGGACGTCTCGGCGACACCCGCGTAGCAGTCCCGTGTGGACACTGCGGTCAGCGCGGCCCAGCCCGCGACCCGGCCGTCGATCTCGGCGACCCAGCGGTGGTCCGGGAGCCACCTGGCGTCGAGCGCCCTGCGCAGGGGCACTTCCGTTTCGAAGGTCGCGTCACCGGTGGCGATGCCTTCACCGTAGACGCGGCGGACGGCGTTCCAGTCGGCGCTGTCCAGCGGGCGGACCAGCACGTCCGCCGGGAGGTCGTCCGGGCAGCACGGGCGCGGAGCGAGCACGCCCATGACCACGTCGGCCGCGTGCGGCAGGCCGGTGCAGCAGGACGGGTTCACGCTGACGTGCGTCGCGGTGCCCTCCCTGTGCTGGCGGAAGAAGCCGACCTCGAGGAGCCTGCGCACGTGGTGCGAGCAGGTGGACTGGCTGATGCCGGCGAGCTCGGCCAGTTCGCCGACGGTCATCGAGCGGCCCGCGGTCGCCACCGCGTGCAGCAGGCGCACTCGGGTCGGCTCCGCCAGGCACGCGAACCAGTCCGCGTAGGTCGCGGCGTCCTCGGCGGGCAGCACGGTCGGCGCGGTGGTCGTCATGGCTGGAGTATCGACGCAGATCGATGGTTGCGTCAATCGATCCCGGTCGATACAGTCCGGCTCGTTGATTTGAAATCCTTCGATTCAAGGGGTGTGTCGTGAGTGAGTTGCCAGTCGTCGTAGTGGGTGCCGGACCTGCGGGTTTGTCCGCGGCGGCGCACCTGGTCGAGCGGGGCGAGCGAGTGCTCGTGCTGGAGGCGGGCGAGCGCGCCGGTGCGGCCGTGTCGCAGTGGAACCACGTCCGGCTGTTCTCCCGGTGGAGCGAGCTCGTCGACCCTGCCGCCGAGCGCCTGCTCGTCGCGGCGGGATGGGCACGCCCCGCCGCCGACACCTACCCGACCGGCGCGGAGTGGGCGGATCTCTACCTCACGCCACTGGCCGAGGTCCTGGGCGACCGGGTGCGGTTCGGGGCGCGCGTCGTGGGTGTCGCACGGCGCGGGCGTGATCGTGTCGTGGACGCAGGCCGGGAGGACGAGCCGCTGACCGTGCACGTCCGGACCACCGCCGGGGAGGAGCGGGTCGTCGCTCGGGCGGTGATCGACGCGTCCGGCACGTTCGGCTCGCCGAACCCGCTGGGCGGTGACGGTCTGCCCGCGGCGGGGGAGGGCTCGGCGGCCGCGCAGATCAACTACCGAGTGCCCGACCTGGCCGCCGAACGCGCTCGTTACGCGGGCAAGCGCGTCGCGGTCGCGGGCAGTGGGCATTCCGCGCTGACCGCGTTGATCGCGCTCGCGGACCTGGCCGAGCAGGAGCCCGGCACGAAGATCGTGTGGCTGCTGCGCCGCGGTGCGGTGGGCGCCGTGTTCGGTGGCGGCGACGCCGACCAGCTGCCCGCACGAGGTGCCTTGGGCCTGCGGGCGAAGAAGGCCGCGGAGGCAGGGTACGTCGAGACCGTCACGGGATTCCGCACCGCCGCGGTGCGGCGGGGCGACGACGGCAGGCTCAGCCTGGAGTCCATTGACGGCGACCGTGTCGAAGGGGTGGACGAGGTCGTCGTGCTGACCGGCTTCCGGCCCGACCTGTCGTGGCTGTCGGAGATCCGGCTGGACCTGGACCCGGTGTTGCAGGCGCCGACGAAGCTCGCGCCGCTGATCGATCCGAACGTCCACTCGTGCGGCACCGTCTACCCACATGGTGAAAACGAGCTGCGGCACCCGGAGCCGGGTGTTTACCTGGTCGGCATGAAGAGCTACGGCCGTGCGCCGACGTTCCTGTCGCTGACGGGCTACGAGCAGGCCCGCTCGGTCGTGGCCGCGATCGCCGGTGACCACGAGGCAGCGGGCCGCGTCGAGCTCGTGCTGCCGGAGACCGGGGTGTGCGGGGGCGCGGGCGTGTTCGACGCGCCGGACGAGCAGAAGGACGGCGGCGGCTGCTGCGGAGCACCGGAGACGGTCGACGTGACGATCGGCCTCGCACCCAGTGCCCGCTGACACCGCGACGGCGCGGCCCGGCCTCGACGCCGGGCCGCGCCGCGTGCTGGTCGTCCTGTGCGTCACCGAGATCGTCAGCTGGGGCGTGCTCTACTACGCCTTCCCCGTGCTGTTGCCCACCATCAGCTCGGACTCCGGCTGGTCGCACGCGGCGATCACGGCCGGGTTCTCCGCGAGCCAGATCGTCGCGGGCCTGGTCGGCATCCCGGTCGGCAGGCTGCTCGACCGGCACGGTCCCCGCGCCATCATGACCACCGGCTCGGTCGTGGCTGTCCTCGCGCTCTTGGCCCTGGCGAGCGCGCGTTCGCCGGCGTTGTTCACCGCCGCGTGGCTGCTGGCCGGTGTCGCGATGGCCGGGGTGTTCTACGCACCCGCGTTCGCCGCGCTGACCCGCTGGTACGGGTCGCGCCGGGTGTCCGCGCTGACCGCGCTCACCCTGGTCGCAGGGCTGGCCAGCACCGTGTTCGCGCCATTGACCGCCGTGCTCAACGAGCACCTCGGCTGGCGCGGCACCTACCTCGTCCTGGCCGGTTTCGTCGCTGTCACGACGATTCCGCTGCACCTGTTCGGCTTGCGGCTACCGTGGCCGGCGGTCGAGCACGAGACCGCCCACACGCCGTCCGCGGTCGCGCGCAGCAGGCCGTTCCTGGTGCTGGTGGTCGCGATGAGCCTGGCCGCGTTCAGCGTGTACGCCGTCGTGATCGCCCTCGTGCCGCTGCTGACCGAACGCGGCATGACGACCTCGGCCGCCGCGCTCGCGCTCGGCCTGGGCGGGGTCGGTCAGGTGCTCGGCCGGCTCGGCTACGCAAGGCTCGCCGCGAAGACGTCGGTGCGCGCCCGCACGGTGCTGATCCTCCTGGTCAGCGCCGTCGTCACCGCGCTGCTCGGCGTGGTGCCCGGCCCCGCGCTGCTGTTGATCGCGGGCTCGGTCCTCGCCGGGGTCACGCGCGGCATCTTCACGCTGGTACAGGCGACCGCGATCACCGACCGCTGGGGCGCCGTGCACTACGGACAGCTCAACGGCCTGTTGACCGCGCCGGTCATGCTCACGGCCGCCATCGCGCCGTGGGCGGGCAGCGCCCTGGCCGCCGTGCTCGGCGGCTACCCGGCGGTGTTCGTCGTCCTCGGGCTGATCGGAGTGCTGGCGGCCGTGTTGTCGACCGCCAGCGTGCCGCGCCAGGACAGCACCTAGTCGAGCAGTTCGGCGACCAGGCCGCGGACCCGGCGGTCGATGTCGTCGCGGATGGGCCGCACGGCGTCGACGCCCTGGCCGGCCGGGTCGTCGAGCTGCCAGTCCAGGTACCGCTTGCCGGGGAACACCGGGCAGGTGTCGCCGCAGCCCATCGTGATCACCACGTCGGAGGCTTCGACGTCGGCCGTGGTGAGCTTCGAGGGCACCTCGGCGGTGATGTCCAGGCCCCACTCGGCGAGTGCGGCGGCAGCGGCGGGGTTGACCACCTCGGCGGGCGCGGAACCGGCCGAGCGCACCGCGATGCGGCCCATGCCGTGGTGCTGCAGCAGTGCGGCGGCCATCTGGGAGCGGCCCGCGTTGTGGACGCAGACGAACAGCACCTCTGGGGTGGCGGACACGGCGCTCTCCTTCTTCACGGCTTGATCTCGGTCGGCAGGTCGCAGCCGGGCTCCTTGGACCGGAGTTCGTCGATGCAGATCACATCGCGTGTATCGACTTTTGTCAATCCAGGCCGCTATGGTGTTCGTCATGACGGGCCCGGACCAGACGCTGCTCGACTCGACGACCGCCGCACGCCTGTTCAAGGCCCTCGGCGATCCGATCCGGGTCGAGCTGGTCGGGCTCGTGCGGCGGACCGAGGGCCAGGAAGCGTGCTTCTGCGACCTCGCCGACCAGTTCGAGATGCCGCAGTCCTCGCTGAGCCACCACCTGAAGATCCTCGTGCAGGCCGGTGTGCTCAGTCGCGAACGGCGCGGGACGTGGAGCTGGTACCGCGTCGACAACGCCGCCATCGACACCCTCGCCGCCGTGCTCGCGCCGGGAGGACCGCTGCGCGACAGCAGCGCCTGCTGCGACTGACCTGACCACGCCCGATGCTCGGCATCGGGCGATGACGCCTGCCCAGAACCAGGAGAACCTGTTGAGCACCAAGGAAACCGATGCACCGGACGTGCTGCGCGAACTGTCCTTCCTGGACAGGTTGCTGCCGGTGTGGATCGGCGTCGCCATGGTCGCGGGCCTGGTGCTCGGTAGGTTCGTCCCCGGCTTGCAGGGGGTCCTGGACGCGGTGAAGGTCGGTGAGGTGTCGTTGCCCATCGCCCTGGGCCTGCTGCTGATGATGTACCCGGTGCTCGCGAAGGTCCGCTACGACAAGCTCGACACCGTCACCCGCGACCGCCGCACGATGGTGTTGTCGTTGGTGCTGAACTGGGTTCTCGGCCCGGCGCTGATGTTCGCGCTGGCGTGGATCTTCCTCGCGGACCTGCCCGAGTACCGGACCGGCCTGATCATCGTCGGGCTCGCCCGCTGCATCGCGATGGTCATCATCTGGAACGACCTCGCCTGTGGCGACCGCGAAGCCGCCGCGGTGCTCGTCGCGCTCAACTCCGTCTTCCAGGTCGTCATGTTCGGCGTGCTCGGCTGGTTCTACCTCGACCTGCTGCCCGGCTGGCTCGGCCTCGACACCGCCTCCGTCGATTTCTCCGCCTGGCAGATCGCCACCTCGGTGCTGATCTTCCTCGGCATTCCGCTCGCCGCGGGCTACCTGTCCCGCAAGCTGGGAGAGCGGTCGCGCGGGCGGGACTGGTACGAGTCGGAGTTCCTGCCCCGCGTCGGCCCGATCGCCCTGTACGGCTTGCTGTTCACGATCGTCGTCCTGTTCGCGCTGCAGGGCGAGACCATCACCAGCCGTCCACTGGACGTCGCCCGGATCGCGCTGCCGCTGCTGGTCTACTTCGCGATCATGTGGGCTGGTTCGTACGCGCTCGGCAAGGCTTCCGGGCTGTCCTACGAACGGACGACCACGCTCGCGTTCACCGCGGCGGGCAACAACTTCGAGCTCGCCATCGCCGTCGCGATCGGCGTGTTCGGCGTGACCTCCGGCCAGGCGCTCGCGGGCGTGGTCGGGCCGCTGATCGAGGTGCCGGTGCTCGTGGGGCTGGTCTACGTGAGCCTGTGGCTGCGCCGTCGATGGGTGGCCCGTGCCCAGGTCTGACGTCGTGGTGATCGGCGGCGGCCAGGCAGGTCTGGCCGCCGCCTTCTACCTGCGCCGAGCCGGGATCGACCACGTCGTGCTGGACGCGCGACCGGCTCCCGGCGGAGCGTGGCCGCTCACGTGGAACTCGCTGAGGTTGTTCTCCGTCGCCCGCCACAGCTCGCTGCCCGGCTGGCCGATGCCGCCCTTCCCGGACGGCTACCCGACCGCGCGGCACGTCGTGGACTACCTGGCCGCCTACGAGAAGCGCTACGACATCCCGGTCCACCGGCCCGTCCAGGTCGGTTCGGTCAGTCGCGACGGGGACGGACTGCTGGTGCGCAGCGACTCCGGGACCTGGGCCGCAAGGCACGTCATCAGCGCGACCGGCACCTGGTGGCGGCCGTTCCGCCCGCTGATGGACCTGCCGGGCCGTCAGCTGCACACCGCCGACTACCGCGACCCGCTCGAGTTCGCGGGCAGGAAGGTCGTGGTGGTGGGCGGCGGGAACTCCGGCGCCCAGATCGCCGCCGACCTCGTCCCGCACGCCGACCTGACCTGGATGACCCGCCGGCCACCGCGCTACATGCCCGACGACATCGACGGCAAGGCCCTGTTCGACATCGCCACACGACGTGGCGGTGTCGGCGAGCTCGGCGACATCGTCGCGGTTCCTCCTGTCCGCGAGGCGCGCGACCGCGGACTGCTCGTCGCCACCCCCGTGGACGCGGAGGCGCTCGCCAACGCCGACGTCGTCGTGTGGTCCACCGGATTCCGGCCGGTTCTCGGCCACCTCGCCGCGCTGCAGGTGCGCAACGCCGAAGGCCGCGTTGCCGTCGAGGGCACGACCGCGGCCGAGGAGCCACGCCTGCACCTGCTCGGCTACGGGAGCTGGACCGGACCCGCGTCCGCGACCCTCATCGGCGTCGGACCGACCGCGAAGGCGACGGTCGCGAAGATCTCCGCGGCGCTGAGCTGACACTCAGGCCGTGACGGCACTCCGTTCGCCGGCGACGCTGCTCAGCACCGCGGCCATCCGGTCGGTCGTCTCCGGCCGCGCCCGGTAGTACACCCACGTGCCCCGGCGCTCCGAATCCACCAAACCAGCCTGCCGCAACAGCTTCAGGTGGTGCGAGATCGTCGGCTGCGACAGCTCGAACGCCGGCGTCAGCTCGCACACGCAGACCTCGCCGTCCGGGCGTGAGGCGATCATCGACAGCAACCGCAGGCGTACCGGATCGCCGAGTGCCTTGAACATCAGCGACAGCTCCGCCGCCTGCTCCACGGCGAGCGGCTCCTCCGACAGCGGCTCGCAGCAGCCCGACTCTTGCTTCGACATCTTTCAATATTGACTCCTCTTCCCCTGCGGTGCAAACATCACATAGACAGACTTCAATACAAGCTGGAGGAGTGCCCCTCATGAGCGAGCAGACCGCACTGCGCGAGTCAGTCCGAGCCCGCTACGCCGCGGCTGCCACTGCCGTGGCCGAAGGCGGAGGTGGGTGCTGCGGTCCGGAGGCCGTCGAGGTGGACGAGAACTTCGGCGCCACGCTGTACCCCGCGGCTCAGCGCGACGAACTGCCCGCCGAGGCGGTCGCGGCGTCGCTCGGTTGCGGCAATCCCATCGCGGTCGCCGAGCTCCGCGAGGGCGAGCGGGTCCTGGACCTCGGCTCCGGCGGCGGCATCGACGTCCTGCTCTCCGCGCGCCGCGTCGGTCCGACCGGCAAGGCCTACGGACTGGACATGACCGACGAGATGCTCGCCCTCGCCCTGGCCAACGCGGAGAAGGCAGGTGCCACCAACGTCGAGTTCCTCAGGGGCGACATCGAGGCCATCCCACTGCCCGGCGGCACCATCGACGTCGTCATCTCCAACTGCGTCATCAACCTCTCCGTCGACAAGCCCGCCGTGTTCGCCGAGGCACTCCGCGTCCTGCGTCCCGGCGGACGCCTCGGCATCTCCGACGTCGTCGCCGACGACCACCTCACTCCGGCCGAGCGCGCCGAACGCGGTTCCTACGTCAGCTGCATCGCGGGCGCGCTCACGTTCACCGAGTACCGCGAAGGTCTCGAAGCCGCGGGCTTCACCGACGTCGAGATCACCCCGGCGTTCCAGGCCGCCGACGGGATGCACTCCGCGATCGTCCGTGCGGTGAAGCCGCTCGGTCTCGAACCCGCCGGCTCCCCGTCCCCGGCGGCGGGCACGAACTCGTGTTGTGGCGTGAGCGCCTGCTGCACGACCGCGGAGCAGCCGGTCGACGCCGGCCTCACCGTGGCGGAAGCGAAGTCCGCTTCCGGGTGTGGATGCCAGGGCTGACGCTCACGGGTGCGCTATCGGGAGGATCCCCACGTGGTAGGCCAGTGCGACGGCGTGGGCGCGGTCGTGGGCGCCGAGGCGCCGCCGGACCTGCTGGACGTGGGTTCTCACGGTGGCCACGGTGACGTTGAGGTTCAGCGCGATGTCCTGGTCGTTCTTGCCCTCGGCGACGAGCGCGAGTGCCTGGCGTTGCCGCGGGGTGAGCACCTCGTGTCCGGGACCTGCCTGCCGGCGTCGTGGAGCGGTGTTGAGGACCAGCGCGAGACTGGGATCGACGTACTGGCCGGCCAGTGGCGTCTGGAGGATCGCGCGGACGATCATCGACGGGTCGGTCTCCCTGCTGAGCAGGCAGTGCGCTCCGGCTTCCCTGGCCAGCTGGAGGGAAGCGGGGGTGTGGTCGCGTTCGCGGAAGAGGACGGCCACCCGGACCTGGGGGCTGGTCGTGACGAGCTCCTGGGTCAGGAGACTGCGCGGGTCGATCGCACTGTCGAGCATGACCACGTGCGGTCGCGCGGTGCGCACGCTGTCCCGGATGACGTCGGGATGGTCCGTGCCGCCGGCCCACTCCAGGCCGATCGTGCGCTGAACGACAGTCCGCAGGCCCTCCCGGAACACGGGAGTCGCGTCCGCGGCGAGCACCCGGCAGGCCGCGGAATACATCAAGGTCACAGAAAACCGCCGAACCGAGCCATGTCCTGCGCGTCCTGACTGTCCACCGCGGCAGCGGGGAGCGGTGATGGGGTTCGAGACGGTGAGCCGGGATTCCGGCGCTGCACCTCGTGGAGCAGCGCCAGACCTTCCCGGTGAAGGGAGGCGATGAGTTCTCGGGCTTGCTGTGCCGCGTCGTCCAGCCACTGCTGGTTGTTCGGCTCGCTCATGGTTCCGCCACTCAGGTGGGTCCGGCTAAGCCGTACGGGTCAATCTTGAGGTAAGAGCTACATGACTGTAGCAGTAACTTGGACGCTTCCACGAATCTGCGCGCGGCGTGGCTCCGCGTCCGCGAGGTGCGCGTTCAGCCGTGCCTGTGGGGGAGTTCGGGAAGCTGCACGTCCGGGTCGAGCCGCACCCCGATCGCGCACAGCGCCACGTCGAGCGAGCCCCACGCCCATCCGGACAGATGAGCGACCAGGTCGTCGTGATCGAGCAGCGGCTCGGGCGCCGTCACCCAGCGCACCGCCGCCGTCTCGACCATGCCGATCAGTCCGAAGGCCAGCGGGTCCGCGATGCGCGGATCGCCGCCGAGCAGGGAGATGTACGCCGCCAGCAACTCGCGCAGCTGCTCGCCGATGTTCAGGCGCACCGCGGTGGCCGGTTGCTGCTCGCCGGTCTGCGTTCCCAGCGACCGGGAGACCAGGTACTGGTACAGGCGGTCGTTCTGGGCGAACCACGCCACGTAGGTGCGCACGATGCGCGAGATGATCTCGCGTGCGCTGCCGCGAGGACTGACCATCGTGGGCGTCAGTTCGCTGATCAGCAGCTCGCCGATCCGGCGGGCGACGGTGTCGTAGAGGTCGTCGGCGTCGGTGAAGTGCCGGTACAGCGTCGGACGCGCGATGGCGGCACGTTCGGTGATCTGCTCGGTCGACACCTGCGGACCGTGCTCGGCGATGGCGAGCAGGGCGGCCGCCACGACCTCGGCGCGGCGTGTCTCCCGCTGCCCGGCCCATCGGGCGGCTCGTCCGTCCACGTGCGACCTTGTCCGTCGATGTCGGTAGCTCTTCCAGGTCTATTGAACCCACAGAAAGTAGAGCGCAACAACTTGGGTAAGCCTTCATGATGAACGCACACGTAGGTCGGGTCCGCTGCGAACGCAACTCGTCGAGGGTCTTGGAGGGGAGCGAGATACCGGTCTGGTGGGACAAGGCCTCGACTCTGGCCTCGATCTCGCCGGGGTGGAAGATCTCGTCGACCCCGGTGGCCTTCGGCACCGCCTTGGTGATGGTGATCAGGTCGTCGACGCGGCGCCCGAAGTCGTCCGGGTCAATGACGGCGTCGACGCGCAGCGCGAGGACGAGGTGCCCGCAGCCGCTGCGCTGGCCGGGCACGTAGGGGCCCGTGACGCCGGTGGCGTACGAACTGCCGGTGAGCACTCCGGACAGGTTATAATCTATATCCGCCAACCGAAGATGAGCTCCAGAGATCGCGAGCGGAGAGATCGACAAGCCTTTGAACAGGCTTTTTTCTGATCGAATCACAACTTCGAACGCTGTGTGGCCCCTGCGGTCCGGCGTGATCGCCTGGTGAAAACCCCTCCAATCGGTGTAGGTTATAACCAAGCCCGAGGGAGGTCCTGTGATGGCGGAGCCCGCCGAACCCCTCATGACGAAGAGCGACTTCGCGTACACGACCCTGCGCGAGAAGATCCTGTCCGGCGAGTTCGAGCCGGGGGAGGTCCTCAACCAGGCGACGCTGGCGCGCGCCATCGGCATAAGCACGACGCCGCTGCGGGAGGGGTTGCGGCGGCTGAAGTCCGAAGGGCTGGTCGAGCTCGACGCCCACCGCGACGCCCGCGTCACCGAGCTGACCGCGGAGGAGGCGCGCGACCTGCTGGAGCTGCGCCGATCCCTCGACCCGCTCGCGGTCGCGCTCGCGGCGCAGCGGCGCACCAAGGCCGACATCCAGGAGATCCGCGCGGCGGTGAAGGGGGTGGAGCCGCTGCTGAGCAACCCCGGCGTCGACGACCTGATCGCGCACCGGCGCTTCCACACCGCGCTCTACCGGGCGTCGCACAACGACCTGCTCATCACGACCCTCGACGGCCTGTGGGACAAGGCGGACCGCTACCGCAGGCTCGGCCTGGAGGTCGTGCGCAGCGAGGAAGAACGCGATCAGAAGACCGTGGAACACCACCAGCTGGTGGAGCACGTCATCGCGGGCGACTCCGACGCGGCCGCGGCCGTGATGCACCAGCACATCTCGACCAGCCTCGGCGCGAAGGCCGCGTCACGACTGGGCGTGAGCCCGACCGCGACACCTCGCGCGCTGCCCTGAGCGGCGCCGGCGAGCGACCGGCTCGCGGACTGCTGGTCCTCCTGCTCGGACACACCGTGATCGTCCAGCTCGTGACGTTCGTGCTGCGTCCCACCTCCACCTACCGGGCGCTGGAACTGGGTGTGCCGTCAGCCTGGCTGGGGGTGCTCTCGGCCGCGTTCGCGGTGGCACCGCTGGTGCTGGCCATCCCGTCCGGGCAGGCCGTCGACCGCCTCGGCGAACGCCGGGTGCTGCTCGCGGGCGCCGTGCTGATGTCCGCCTCCGCCGGAGTGTTCGCGTTCCTCGGCGACGGGGTGGTGGGCCTGCTGGCCGGCAGCGTGCTGCTGGGCACCGGCCACCTGTGCTCGGTCGTCGCACAACAGGCGCTCGTCGCGAACGTGACCGCACCGCACCGTTACGACGCCGCGTTCGGCTACTACACGTTCGCCGCCTCGCTCGGTCAGGCCGTCGGCCCTGGGCTGATCCTGTTGTTCGGTGGCGCTCAGACGATCCCGCACACCGGCGCGATCTTCGGCGTCACGATCGCGATCACCGTGGTGCTGCTGGGCGTCACGGTCGCGTTGCGCCCGCCCGCCACCGATCGTCCGGCCACTGAGGACGGTGAACCGGCGGGCCTGCGCGACCTCCTGCGCCGTCCAGGACTCCTGCGCGCCCTCACGGTCAGCTGTGTCGTGATCGCGGCCGTCGACATCACCCTGGTCTACCTGCCCGCACTGGGTGCCGAACGCGGGATCGCCTCCGGCGCGGTCGGCGTGCTGCTCACCCTGCGGGCCGTGGCGTCGATGGGGTCGCGGCTGTTCCTGGGACGGCTTTCCGCCTGGCTCGGGCGGCGCGCCCTGCTGGTGGGCAGCATCGCGCTGGCCGCCGCCGGTCTCGTCGCGGCGGCGGTGCCCATGCCGGTGTGGCTGCTCGGCCTCGTGGTCCTCGTCATCGGCCTGGGTCTCGGCGTCGGCCAGCCGCTCACCATGTCCTGGCTCGCGGAGTCGACCCCGCCCGGCCTGCGAGGCCGCGCCATGTCGTTGCGCCTCACCGGAAACCGCGTCGGCCAGGTCGTCGTGCCGAGCGCGGCAGGTCTGCTCGCGGCAGGCGGCGGAGCATCCGGAGTCCTCGTGCTGACAGCGGTGGGACTGACCGCCGCCGGAGTCGCCGCGGGCCGCCTTCAGCAGAACGACCGACCACCGACCGACAACGGAGACGCCCGAGATGACACCTGACACCTTCGCGACCGCGGACCTGTACGACGAGTTCGGCGACGCCCTCGACTCGTGCGACCTGCAGCTGCGCCAGTACGGCGGACGCACCCGCTTCCGCGGACCCGCCGTGACCGTTCGCTGCCACGAGGACAACGCCCTGCTCAAGTCCGTGCTCAGTGAGCCGGGGGAAGGGCGGGTGCTCGTCGTCGACGGTGGCGGCTCACTGCATCGCGCGCTCCTGGGTGACGTCATCGCGGGCATCGCGACCGCCAACGGCTGGGCCGGTGTGGTGATCAACGGCGCGGTGCGCGACGTCGTCGCCCTGGCGGCGCTGGACATCGGCGTCAAAGCCCTCGGCTCCAACCCGCGCAAGAGCACCAAGACCGGCGCCGGCGAACGCGACGTCCCCGTCACGTTCGGCAGCGCCACCTTCACTCCGGGAGCCGAGGTCTACAGCGACGAGGACGGTGTCGTCGTCCTGCCGCGGTGACGACTGGCTGCCGAACGCCGAACCGGTGCGCGCCAGGTGTCACGGGACGCGCACGACGAGCAGCGCGATGTCGTCGTCGCCGTCTGCGCCGCCGACCCCGGCGGTGAGGAGCTCCAGGAGCTCCGGCAGAGGCCGTAGCCCGTGCCGGCCGAGGACGGCGATGGCTTGTTCGGTGCCCTCGTCGATGTCACGGCCGCGGTCGGGTTTCTCGATGAGGCCGTCCGTGTAGAACAGGACGCAGGTGCCTGGCGTGAGCGTGACCTGGTAGGTGGCCCTTTGTGATGGCGCCATGCCGGGAAAGAGCATGATGCCGTGGCCGCCGAGGACGTCGACGTCACCGTTCGGATGGCGCAGCAGGGGATGCGGGTGTCCGGCGTTGGTCCAGGTCAGGTCCCAGCAGCCGGCGTCCGCCGGTCGCAGGTGGGCGTGCACGAGGGTGCCGGAGGCGTTCACGCCCAGCGCCAGGTTGGCGTGTTCGAGCGCGGAGAGGACTCGCGCCGGGCCGGCACCGGGGTGGTCGAGGTCTGCTTGCCGCAGCATGCTGCGAACCTGGCCCATTTTCGTGGCGGCCCGTGTGTCGTGGCCGGTGATGTCGCCGATCGTCACCGCCAGGGTGGCCTGGTCCTGGGGGTGGCCGGAGGTGCGGGGAAGAGGGAAGGCGTCGTACCAGTCGCCGCCGACCAGGTCACCGGTGGCGGCGGGTCGGTAGAGCGCCGCCACCTCGAGGTCGTCGATCACCGGGAGTTCGGTGAGCATGGCCTGCTGCAGCTGTCTGGCCACGGTGATGCGGTGGTCGACGAAGATCGCGCGTTCGATCGCGCGGGCGGTGTAGCCGGCCAGGGCCGTGACGATGGCGCGTTCCACCGCGTCGAGCTTGTGGTGGGTGTCCCAGCCGATCACGAGCGTGCCCAGAGGGCCGAATGCGCCGGGAAGCGGCACGCAGATCGCGGTGTGCAGGTCGAGCATGGCCCAGGCCTCGACGGCGTCGCGACTGTATCCGCCCGTGACCAGGTCCTCGGTTCCCTGGACGATCACCGTGGTGTTGTCACGGGCCGCGCGGGCGGTCGGCCACGCGTCGTCGAGGCTGTAGCGCTCGTAGCTGCGTTCCATGGCCGCGGCGTCGTTGTCCTCGTCGATCAGACGTCTCAGCCGTCTGCCCTCGATGATGGTCAGGCCCACGTAGTGAGGTTTGAGATCGCCGGTGATCAGGTCGCGGACCTGCCTGCGAACCTGGCCGAGACCGGTGGTGTTGGCCAGGTCGTTGGCGGCACGCAGCAGCAGTTCGGCGCGGGTCAGCGCGACCTGGGTCTGCTCGGACAGCGCGCTGGCGCGAGCGTGGGCCGCCTCGACGCGGCGAGACACGATCAGCAACCGCAGTTCGGCGCTGCACGCGGCGGCGAGGTCGACCAGGTTCTGCAGCTGGGTGTCGGTCCACTCGCGAGGCGAGGTGTCGATCGCGCACAGGGAGCCCAGAACGTTGCCGTCGTCGTCGGTCAGCGGCATGCCGGCGTAGGCGGCGACCTTGAGATCGGTCACCGCGGGGTGCGCATGCCAGTTCTGGTCCGCTTCGGTGTCGTGCAGCACGAGCGGGCGGCCTGAGCGCACGACGTGCTGGCACAACGAGTGCGACAGCGGCGTGGTGCGGGTGCTCGCCCACGGCTCGCCGAGCCCGACGAGACCGGGGAACACCTGACGGTCCGGCTCGACCAGCGAGACCAGCGCGACCGGGACGCCGAGGAGGTTCGCGACCAGACGCGCGAACCGGTCCATCCCGTTGTCCGGGCGCGCGGTCAACCCCGTGGCGTGCAGGGCGTTCTCGCGAGCCTCGTCCAGCGGTCCCCTCGCCGTCCCGGACGGCTTCGGCGACTCCTCGTCTCCCACCGCACTCCTACCTGCGACGTGGCTGCTGTCGGTTCGGAACTCTAATCGAGTGGAGGCGTGGTCCGCTGAACCAGTGCTATTCCACGATTGCCACGTCGAGTCCGCCGCCGCGAATGTGTTCTGGTGAGGCGACATCGGGCCGATGCACGGAATTCCGCGAGAACGCGAACTCGGCCCACACGGTTTTCCCGTCGCCTTTGGTGAGCTGTCCCCAGCCGCCGGCGACAGCGCTGACCAACATCAGTCCTCTGCCGCCGTGGACCGACGGAGGCCGGGTGTGAGCCGGCGTCCCGCACCCGTCGTCCACCTCGATCCGGAGGGAGGCGTGCTGCCGCACCAGGCGGATCTCCCGGGGTGCTGTTCCGTGCCGCAGCGAGTTCGACACCAGCTCGTCCGCGACCATGACCACGTCCTCGGCATGATCGGCGTTCAGGTCCACGAGCTGCCTGCGGAGCCAGTTCCGCGCTCTGCGCACCTCCGCGATGTCGTCGCCCAGTTCGAGCTTGACGTCCTTGAGCGTGGACATGTGCCTCCGGTCCGGTGTGACTTTCGTGCCGCCATTCGGCGGGTACCCGCACGAACCAATGCTCCAAACGGGACTGATGTTCATGTGCGAGGACCTTGTTGTTCGTGGTGCCCGCACGAATTCGGGCCACGTTGCGCACACCACCCGCTTCGACGGCTTGAGGACCGGGTGAGCGGGAATCCCGGAACCGCGTGACGTTCCGCGGACATGACGTGTCCTGGGAACGACGAGACAACGGGCCGGAGTGGGCATGAGCGTGGTCGGTGAGGTCGTACTGGACAACGCCACGCTGGTGGCGAGGTCCCGTGATGGCGATATGCGCGCCTACGAGCAGTTGGTGCGCCGTTATCAGGGGCCGATGTACCGGCTCGCGTTGAGGATCGTGCGTAGTTCGGGCGACGCGGAGGACGTGGTGCAGGACGTGTTCCTGACCGCCTGGCGGCGCTTGGTCCAGCTCCACGACGACGACGCGTTCGTCGGCTGGCTGTACCGAACGACCACCAACGCCTGCTTGAACGTGCTGCGCAAGCGCAGACCGCGGGCCGATGCGGAACTGGACGAACAGGAGTCGGCTTCACCCCGGCCCGAACACGCGGCGGAGGTGAGTGCGCAGCTCGACGCGTTGCAGGTCGCGCTGGGCGACCTCACGCCGGAGCAACGCGCGTGCTGGGTGCTGCGGGAGGTGCACGGCCGTTCCTACGACGAGATCGCCGAGGCGGTCGGGACTACCCAGCAGTCGGTACGGGGCAGACTTGCCCGCGCTCGGGCTCAACTCGCGGAGGTGATGGCGCCATGGAGATGAACACCGACTACTCCCTGCCCTGCGGCCGGGACGTCGAGCAGGTCTGGGAAGCGGTCGACCTCTCGGACGAACACATGCGCGCGTGCCCGCATTGCCTCGTGGTGCAGGAGAGCCTGCTCGTGCTGCGCGCGGCGACGGACGAGATGGCCCGCGAGGAGATCGAGCCACCGCCGGACCTGGTCAGCCGCGTCATGTCCGCGGTGCGCGCGGACGTGCGGCGAACGGAGGTGGTACCGCTGCCCGGTGATGGTCTCGCGCGGATCAGCACGCGGGCGATCGCGGCGTTGCTCCGGTACGCGGCCGATGGCGTGTACGGCGTGCGGGCCCGCACGTGCCGGGTTGTGGAGGCAGCGGAGTCGACGAGCGACGACCCCCTGATCGAGGTCGAGCTGCACATCGCGATCACTGCCGGCAAGGTCAGGCACGAGGCGTTCGACGTTGTCCGGCAACGAGTCCTGACGGCGACCTCGGCACGGATCGGGGTCCGGCTGGCTCGGCTGGACCTCGTCGTCTCCGATGTTCTCGAGGGGTGATGGCGTGATCGAGACGGTCGTGTCACCCGCCGTGGTGGCGGCGGTCGCGGTGCACGCGGCGGAACTGGTGCCGGGTGTGCGGGTGCAGCCAGGGCTGGCGGGCTTGGTGAGCTCGGTGGTGCGCACGGCACGTCAACAGATCAAGGGCTTGGTTCCCGCGCCGGTGGAGGGTGTGCGGGTGCGGCCTGCGGGCGTGGGCGTGGAGCTGGAGGTGGACGTGGTGATGTCGGGCCAGGACCAGGCCGCCGTCGTCGCCCGTGCGGTGCAGCGGTCGGTACGTGCCGTGGTGCCGGAGTTGACCGGTGTCGTGGTGGGTTCCGTCGTGGTCACGGTGGTGGACGTCGCATGGTGATCGTGGCGGAGTTGCTCAGAGCGCTGGAGAAGGTGAACGGCCTGAGGCCTTCCACACCCGAGTCGGTGCCGGTCCGCTCGTGGGTCCCGTGGGACGTGGACGGGCTGGCGGTCGACGTGGGAGACGATCTGGTCTGCGTGCGCGTGGTCGCCACCCGTTTGCCGCTGCCCGCACTGCTGGCGGAGGCGGGTCTGGCGTTGCAAGGCGTTCTTCTCGGTACCCGGTGGGAGGGCTCGGTTGTGCGGATCGTCGTGACCGACGTCGACAAACGTGCTTTCGAACACCCGATCGGACCGTGACGTTCTCTTCGCGAGCGGTATCCAACTGATGTGAACACTTCTAGGGAAGGAACGGCGATGACGACTCCGACCGTGGAGAAGACCACCCAGGCCGTGGAGAGGTTCGGCGTGGCGGGCGGCAGGCTGGCGTCCGACAAGGGGACGACGACCATCGCGCACGTCGTGGTGCAGAAGGTCGCGAGCCTCGCGGCGCGCGAGATCCGGGGTGTCCACGCGCTCGGCGGCGGCACGGCGCGTGCGTTGAGCGCGTTGCGCGACCGCATCCCCGGCGCCACCGGCAGCGCGGGCCAGGGCGTGTCGGTCGAGGTCGGCGAGAAGCAGGCCGCGGTCGACCTGGACCTGGTCGTCGAGTACGGCGTGCCGATCGCGGACCTCGCGACGTCCGTGCGCACCAACGTGATCACCGCGATCGAGCAGATCACCGGCCTCGAGGTCGTCGAGGTCAACATCAACGTCAACGACGTGCACATCCCGAGCGAGAACACCGAGGACGACGTTCAGCCCGAGACCACTCGGGTCCTGTGAGAGGAACGGCCGTGAGCACCACCGCACTGGGCTTGCTGACCGGGCTGACGCTCGGGCTCGCCGCTGCGTTCGGCGGCTTCACCGCGTTCCTGCTCGTCCTCGTCTTCGGTGTGCTCGGCCTGATCGTGGGCCGGGTCGCCGAGGGCAAGCTCGATCTGTCGCAGCTCCTCGGCAGGGACCGGTACTGATGCCCGCCGCGCTCTCCGTGGCGTAGCGGAGTTTCCGCGCCCGAGGTTCGCCTGGACCTGCGGTACCCGGCACTCGTGATGGCCACCACGAGGCACCTGCGCTCACCTGACGCAACGGGTGAACGAGCTCACCGGCCTCCAGGTGTCCATTGTGGACGTCGTGGTGGCGGCGCTGCGGGCGGACGTCGCGGCGTGCCGAATCGACGACGAGGGCATGCCACGTGTGAGGGAAGCGCTGGGAACGTCCGAGGTTGGGTCCACTGTGGAGTTCCGAGGTCTGTCCGCGGCAGGCGATGTCCGGGTGGGTTGAGCTGGGAGCGTGATCAGCTCTCCGGTTCGGCTCGGTCGCGTGCCGGGCGCGGTGATCGACACCGGCACCGGCTTCACCACCGCCCAGGCCATGACCAGGTCCGTTGTGGAGGGCCGGAGACCGAGCACCTGATTCTCTACCGCGAGGCCGCCGGGTCCTGAACGGCCGACGCGGCCCAGGACGCGAGCATCGGCAGCACCTGCGCGGTGGGGGAGCCGGGCTCGACGGTGTAGATCACCAGGCGCTGGTGCGGAGCCTGCGGCACCGAGACGGCCTCGATGTGGAACCGCAGGTCTCCCGCCACCGGGTGGGCGATCTGCTTGACCAGGGACGTCCGGTCCGCCACGCCCCGCTCGTCCCACCACCCGGCCACCTGCGGATCCGCGGCCCGCAGCTCGTCGACGAGCGCGGTCAGCAGCCTGTCGCCGGGGTTGCGACCGAGTTCCAGGCGCAGCCCGCCGACCGCCGCGGCGGCGAAGTCCTGCCAGTTCGTGATGCGTTCGCGGGCGCCAGGGTCGGTGAACAGGTACCGCGGGAACGAGCTGCCGGGCCGCAGGTCCCGGCCGAGCACCTCGGTGAGCAGGGCGTTGCGCGCCAGGACTTCCGCGCGCCTGCCGAGCAGGAGCGCGGGGAGGTGGTCGACGCTCGTCATCACGCGCAGCAGGCCCGGTTCCGGGCGCTGGGGCGAGGACCAGGAACCCGTGGTCCGGCGGGAGACGGGCGCGGCCAGGTCGCGCAGGTGCGCGTGCTCGACGTCGGTCAGGCGCAGCGCCCTGGCCAGCGCGTCGACCACGTCACCGGACACGCGGGACTGGCGGCCCTGCTCCAGGCGGCTGTAGTGGTCGGTGCTCAGGCCCGCCAGCAGGGCGGCCTCCTCCTTGCGCAGACCGGGAACCCGGCGACGTCCGGGGAAGGCCTCGATGCCTGCCTCGGCCGGGGTGAGGCGGTCGCGGCAGGCGCGGAGGAACTCGCCCAGTGCGGCGCGGTCTCGGGTCACGTGACGAGCGTAAAGGCGTTGTTCGCCGTCAGCCTGGTCATGCTGTGCCCAGGCAGAACGCGCACTGGTCGCTTTGTGCGCGCACCGGTGTTGTGGAGACATGGCAACACACGCACTCATCACCGGTTCCACGTCCGGAATCGGCGCCGCCACCGCACGGGCGCTGGCCGCCACCGGTGCCCGCCTGGTGATCACCGGCCGCGACCGGGCGAAGGGCACCGCGCTGGCCGGTGAGCTCGGCGCGGTCTTCCTCCCGTCCGAGCTCACCGCCCCGCCCGCCGAGCTGAGGGCGTTCGCCGCCCGCGCTCTCGACGCGCTCGACGGGCGTCTCGACCTGCTCGTCAACAACGCCGCCATCTGCCCGCCCGTCAGCACCCCCGCCCTGACCGACGACCAGCTGGACGCGACGCTCGCGGTCAACGTCCGGGCACCGCACGTCCTGGTCGCCGCGACGGTTCCCGGCATGGTCGAACGCGGATCGGGCACCGTGATCACCATCGGTTCGTGGATGGCGTCGACCGGCACGCCGTTCGCTGCCCTCTACAGCGCGTCGAAGGCGGCCGAGGAGCAGCTCACCCGCAGCTGGGCCGCCGAGTTCGGACCGCACGGCGTCCGCGTGGCGGGGATCGCGCCCGGTGTCACGCGGGACGACGAGCCCGAGGGCATCGCCGCCCGCATGGTCGCCGCGACGCCCGCCCGCCGGCCGGTCACCACCCGTGCCATCGCCCAGGCGGTCGTCTGGCTCGCTTCCCCAGCCGCTGAGTTCGTCCACGGCACCACCATCGCCGTCGACGGCGGCATCGGCACGACCCGGCTGGAGTGGAACTGATGCAGCAGTGGGTGCTTCCCCCCGGCGCCGACTCCGCCGACGCACTGCGACTGCGCGAGGTTCCGCTGCCGGAGCCGGGACCGGGCCAGGTGCGTCTGCGAGTGCGTGCCGTCTCTCTCAACGGCCGTGACCAGATGGTCCTCACAGGACCGTTCGGCCGGATCCCCGGCCGCGAGCTCGTGCCGCTGTCGGACGTCGCGGGAGTCGTCGACGCGGTCGGTGACGGAGTTGACGAGTTCGTCGTGGGCACGGCCGTGACCAACCTGCACTGGCAGGACGCTCCTGTGCCCACCCCGCCGCTCGGACTCGGCGCGCTCGACGCTCCCGGTGTGCTCGCCACGCACGTCGTCCTGCCGGTGAACCAGGTGGTGCGAGCTCCCACCCACCTCGACCACGTCGAGTCCGCGACGGTGCCCGTCGCCGGTGTGACGGCATGGAACGCCCTGTTCGGCGACCACGAGGTGGTGCCGGGCCAGAAGGTCGCTTCACTGGGCACGGGCGGTGTCGCCCTGTACGCGATGCAGCTCGCCCAGGCCGCGGGCGCCGAGTACTTCGGGATCGTGCGCCGGCCCTCGGCCGCGCGACGACTGCGCGAACTGGGAGCGGCCGGGACCCTCAGCAGCGCGGACTTCCCTCGGTGGGGCGGTGAGGTGCGGGAGCTGACCGGTGGCGTCCACAAACTCGTCGACACCGTCGGCACCTCCACGCTCACCGACTCGCTCAGAGCCCTGGCGTGGCGGGGAGAAGTCGCCCTGGTCGGTCTGTTCACCCAGGAGCCCGCCGCCCTCGACCCCATGCTCCTGTTCGGCTCCGGCGGTTCGTTGCGCGGGGTGGCCGTCGGCACGGCCGCGCACCACCGGGACCTGGTCGCGTTCCTGGAACGGCACGACCTGCACCCCGTCGTGGACAGCGTCCACCCGTTCACCGAGGCGCCGGCGGCGTTCGCACACCACCGGCGCCCCGGTGTGGTCGGCAAGGTGGTGATCACCGTGCCGTGACGTCAGGGAGTGCGCAGGCGGTCGGCCGCCCACACGGGGTACTGCGACTTCGACGGCGGAGCACCGGGTTCGGTGGTGTTGCCGTAGGTGAGCACGCTCTGCGCGGTCGTCCTGCCGCCGGGACGGAACTGGACCAGGGACACCCAGGTGTCCCCGAGCACCTTCTTGAACCCGCCGGCGGCGGGCATGATCTCGAACGACTTCAGGATGCCCACGACACCGGAACCGCCGTCGCCGGGGATCGCGCCCGGACCGTCGCCGAGCGAGGAGACCTGGCCGACGGAGGCGTCGAGCGCAGCGCCGGTGCCGAGCAGCGTCGCCTTGGCCAGGCGCAGGGTCCTCACCCCGGCGGCGGGGTCGGCGAGCCCCGTCGGCACGGCTCCCGGTTCGGCGACGTGGCGGAACAGCGTCTTGTCGCCGATCCCGGTGACGTTGAAGATGCTCCACAGGTAGAAGAGCACGTAGCCCTTGCTGTCGTCGTGGGCGTGGCGGTCCCAGCCGGTCAGGACCTCGACCGCGTCCTGCAGGTCCGCCTCTGCTGCGGCGGCCGCCAGGAGCTCGTCGAGGACGATGTCCGCCAGCAGTGCGCGCTTGCTGAACTTCAGGCCCAGCAGGCGTTCCGGGGAGATCTTGCGCTGTGCCTTGAGCCAGGTGCGGGAGGTGACCGGCCTCAGGTCGTCGACCTGGTCGACGCTCGGCGCGATGGCCGCGGGCCAGTCCGAAGCGGGCAGCGGCGGGTCGGTGTAGAACCACGGCGTCTCGTTGCAGTTCTGCACCCACCCGGACGCCGGGTTGATCACCCTGGGCATGGCGGACGCCGGATGCACCTCGTCCCACAACCACCTCGGGTCGTCGCCGGGCAGCCGCCGCTGGCTGTCGTCGAAGCCGCCGTGGTCACGAACCGGGGGAGTGCCGCAGAAGAGCGCGCCGATCGAACCGCGCGCGTCCGCGGCGATCATGTTGAACAGCGGGAGCGGCGTCCGGTCGTGGATCTTGAACAGCTCCTCCACGCTGCGGGCGCAGGACAGGCGCCACCAGCCCTCCAGCGCGGAGGTGGCCGGGTGGTGCAGGACTCCGGCGATGCGCACCGCGACGTCGACGCCGTCGGGCGCGGTGACGACAGGACCGTGCACGCTGCGCCGTTCGAGCACCGTGACCGGCTCCCCGCCGCGCACCTCGAGGCGGTGCTCGGTGACCTCCAGCTCGCGCTGCCGGCCGTCGTGGACGTAGCGGTCGCCGGAGAGCCGGAGGTCGTACACGGACATGTTCGGGATGGGGTTGACGGTGTGTCCCCAGCCGACCTCCGGGCCGTAGCCCATGTTCTGCCAGGGCAGTCCCAGCAGCGCGGCGCCGTGGAAGTCCCGCCCGGGATGGCGGGTGCGCATCTCGAAGAAACGCTGGTACCCGCGCCACACCAGGTGGGGGTTGATCACCAGCATCGCGTGCCCGGTCGAGGAGCGCCTGCCGGAGACCGCCCACCCGTTCGAGCCGACGCTGCTGGTGAACTGCTCCGGCGGGAACGCCAGCCCCTTGCCGTCCATCGTCGTGAACCGCGCGAAGACCCGCGCCATGTGCCCGATGACGTCCCGCGGGGTGACGGGCAGGATCTCCCGCCGGTCGCCACCGAGCGCGGTGTTCTCGGCGCAGGCCGCGTTGACCCCCTCGCAGAACGCCTTGACGCGGGCCAGCGTCTGCGGCTTCTGGGCCCGCAGCCACACGTCGGTCTGAGCTTTCAGTCCTAGTTGGACGGTGAACCTGTCCTCCGCCAGGTAGTCGGGACCCCACCGTGCGGCGGCGGCACCGCGAGCCCGGCCGTAGACGTCGAGAATCTCGCGGGCGTTGGTCCTGGCCTGGGCGTAACCGACACCGTAGGTGACGTCGAACTCGTCCGCGCCCGTGATCGTGGGAACCGCCCACTCGTCCCAGTCGATCTTCACCCGCCCCTTCCTGCCCGGCTCGCGCGTCAGCTGCCACTGCTGGCCCGGGAGCGAGGCGTACGCGGTGCCGGCGTTGAGCATCATCGAGGCAGCGGTGGCTCCGGCCGCGGCCCGCAGCACCGACCTGCGGGAGGCAGACCCGTTCTCAGTCATTGCTCACTTCTTCCTTCCGGGCACTGGGGGATGCGGGCGCGATGCGCCGGCGGAACACGAAGACGAGGACGAGCAGGAGTGCGAGGACGACGCCCGCCAGGTTCACGAGCGGCCACGGTTCGTCCGGCTGGATTTGGCTGCTCAGCACGGAGAAGTCCCACAGTCCGTGCGCGGCCATCGCTGCCACCAAAGCGCCGGTGCTGCGCAGGACCAGGTAGAAGACGAGGCCCGTCGCGCTGGTGAGCACGACCTGGACCAGGGCCTTCGGCCCGGCGGTGACGATGTTGGTGCCGTGTGCCGCTCCGAAGAGGACGGTGGTCCACAGGCCGACCTGGAACTCGCTGTACCCGTTGCGGCGGAACGCGAAGACGCCGATCCCGCGGAACAGGAGCTCTTCGGCGAAACCGACCAGGAGCGTCGCCACGAGCAGCAGCAACGAGAACGCCAGACCGTTCGAAGCGAGTCCCGGGTAGTTGGTGATCACCGCGGTCGTGGCGAAGAGCGCGAGGGGCACGGCCACGAGCCAGCGCCGCACCGGCAGACGCCCGGCGAACACCTCCTGCCACGCGCCGAGGTAGCTCGTCACGCCCAGCGTGAACACGGCGGCGAGCCCGACCGGCACCACGATCACCCGGACCAGGTAGTCGATCGACGTCGGCGCTCCGTAGGCGGTGTCCTGCCCGGACGTCAGCAGCGCGCTCACGCCCTGCACGAGGACCAGGTAGATCACCACCACCACGAGGAACTGCCAGACCCTCAAGCGGCGTGGCGCGCCTGGTTGCTGTTCCACCAACGGGAATCCCTTCATCGTCGGCGCGTTCGCCGCGCACTAGCACAACGTACTAGTACATTGTGCTAACGGCAACCGGGGTACTTCTTCCGAGGTAGGATTCGGCGCCCCATGGCCGACTTCTCGCCATCGGCACCAGGACCGGAAGGAGGCCGAGGAGAGCGATGGTCGGTTCTCGGCGGCAACAGATCGTGGACGCGGCACGGGCGATCCTGGCCGAGGACCCGGAGTCGACGCTCGCGGTCCGCACGGTCGCCGAGCGGGCGGGCATCGGCGCCAGCACCCTGCGCCACTACTTCCCGACCCAGCAGGCACTGCACGAGGCGATCTTCGCCACCGCTCTGGAGGACACGCCGTCCGAGCTGCGGATCCACGACACGTCCGTCCCGGCGGAGACCAGGCTCCGCGAGTGCCTGGTGCAGCTCCTGCCGCCGCCGCAACCGGTGAGCAGGGCCGCCGCCGACAGGATGCTGACGGTGCTGAGCACGACCTTCGGGTCCGGCAGCACCGTCGAGGCGCGCAACACCTGGGGCGCCTACACGGTCAGGACGCTCGACGCGATAGCCGGCTGGCTCCGCGTGCTGGCCGAGCAGGGCGCCATCGCCGAAACGGACATCCCGCGGCGGGCACGCTTCCTGCTGACGATCGTGGAGGGCATCGCCCTGTCCCGGATCGTCCCCGTCGCGCGACCGACCGCGGGCGAGGAGGAGGACGTCCTCGACGACGCCCTGTCCGTCGTCTTCCGGGCGATCAGTGGCGGTGATACAGCTCGTACGTCGCTCGCATGAGATCGACTTCAGTGCCCGTGGTGTCGATGGCGACCGTGCCGGGGTCGTGGAAGTACAGCGATCTGAGCGACCGGGAGTCTCCGGCGACCATCTGCTTCTCCAGCGAGCACAGGCCGGCCATCAGGAACGAGAGTCCGGGGTGCCGGCGTGCGAGGTCACGCTGGACCGACTCGGCCGCGGAGTGGCCACGTCGTTCGGAGGCGCTGTCGACCATCAGGCCGAACCTGGGAGATCTCTCCTCGACGGTCAGCGAGACCGCAGCTTCTCGATGGTGTGACCGGCGTGGCCGAGCTCATGAAATGTGCGCGGACTCCATGTGGTTCTGAGCAACTCCTACATGTCATCACCACTTGTGTCGAGTACGGCCACGCAGTCCTCGAGATCGGGAGAGCCACCCGAGGCGACAACTGACCGCACGTGGTCGGCCAGGTCATCGAACGCGGACGCCAGCTGGATCGTGAAGCTGCGTTCGGCTCGCAAGTCGAGGCGGTTCATCTCGTCGACCATGCCGCACTTCAGCGCATCGGTGCCAGAAGTCCGCGAACAAGTGCCATCTGCCGGAGGCTCGACTCGTACTCGTAGAGCGACATCCGATCGTCGACACCGAAACTGACGATCTTCTCCAGCAGCGGTGGCATTCCCGGTTGCAGCAGCCCCACGTCGCGCCCCGGTCACGTCGAGAGGTAGGCGACGCTGGAGTTGCGGCTGAAGACCTCGACGTAGGCATCGGGCCGCAACCGCAGGCCCAGCACACCTGCGAGCTCCTGCACCTTGTCGGCGGCACGCCGCAGCGGTCTGGCGCCCGCGCCGGCGGCGTTCGTGGTGGGGAACAGACCGGGCGCATCTGGCACCTCAACGACTCCGGCGTGTCCAGACGGCTGGTGCCACCGCAACAGCGGGGCTTCTCCTGCGCACAACGGGAACTGGCGGAACCCCACGATGCTGCCGTCACAAGATCGGCTTTCACATCGGCAACAGTTGCCCCATGTCGGCCTTCTCCCTTCGTGATACCGCGAGCCTGGCTGGACTGTTCGTCCGAAATGGACAGATGCGGCGTTCTGCCCGTCGGGCCGGACCGGCGTCTCGCAGCTCGACGCGCCGGCCGGAATGGCGGGCCGCGTTGTGGCGATCCGCATGCTGAACTGAGCAGCGCTGGAGTGTTCGACGACAGACCCGGATGCGATCGTGTCGGTGCTCGGGGCGCGGTCAAAAGGACCGACAGCGGTCAGATCAGACCGAGTCGTCTGGCCACGAGGACGGCGTCGCGCCGCTGGTTCACCCCCAGCTTGCGGTAGATGCCACGCAGATGAGTCTTCACGGTGTTGACGGAGACGAACAGGGAGCTCGCGATCTCCTCGGTGGTGCGCATGGAAGGCAGCTCGATCAACAGGTCGCGCTCGCGGGTCGTGAGCACGCTCGCCGAAGTCGTCGCCGGCATGGGCAACGCCGTCATCGTCGCCGTGGCGAAGCGGTCCAGCCTGCCGAACCGGCCCGCGCCGCGGGCGAGGAGCTCGCGGACGGGTTTGCCCGCGTGGACGAACGGCCGGATCGTGCCGACGGGTTCCGCGGTCGCCAGCGCCCTGGTGAGTGCCTCGTGCGAGCGCCGCTGGTCGCCGGAACGCTCCACCAGAACGGCCTCCAGCAGCCAGGCGTCCACGACGGTGGGTGCGGCGACCGCGAGGAGATCGCCGGAGAGAAGGGGTTCCACCAGTTTGCGGGCCTGGTTGACGCGGGAGTGGTGGGAGTGCAGAACCGCCTGGAGCACCGCGTGCTCTCCGCACGGGCCGAACATCGCCTCGACCTGGCCGGGCATCGACGCGGCCCACTGCTCGTCGCCGTTGCGCAGCGCGATGCGTTGCAGCGCCGGCGCCACCTGCGCCACGACCGGTGGCGTCACCTCGCGTCCGGCGATGTCCTGCCACTGCCTGCGGAGGCGTCCTGCGACGGCGTGCGGGTCGCCGGTCGTGCTGAACGACACCGCCGCCTCCAGCGTGCGGACCGCTATCCCGACCAGGAGGTCGGCGCGGTCGCCCAGTGCCGCGGATGCTCGCGTCGCCAGTTCGGCCGCGCGCGCGTCCTCCATGCGCAGATAGGCGTGCACGCCCAGCAAGGCGTAGGCGAGTGCGCAGACGAAGTGCGTCTGCCACCCCTTCCGCTCGGCGAACTCCACCGCCGCCCCCGCCAGCCGTGCTCCTTCCTCGATGTCACCCATCGCGCTCGCCAGCGCCGCGAGGTGCACCCGGCAGTCCAGCTCCGCGTGGGCGAACCCCTCCTTCCTGGCGAGCGCCGCCGCACGGGCGAGATCGGTGTCCGCGTCGGTGTACTCGCCGCGCGACAACGCCGAGACGCCGCGGTCGAGCAGTGCGGCGACGTCCGCCTCCGGCACGCCGCTGAGCCCGGCGGGCGTCCTGGCCATGATCTTGAGCGCGTCGTCGACTTGTGCGTCGGACCGGCTGCGGCGCAACAACGCGGTGCTGTGCAGGACTCGGACCCTTTCCGGCCGCAGCGCGGGTGACGTGCCACCGATCCCGGCGAGCACCCGGTCGGCGGCGGCGACGTCACCCGCGTCGAGCGCGACCAGGGCGGCGACCACCCCGACGGCGGGACGGGCCAGCACGTGGCCGGGTACCGCGCCCAGCACGGCGTGCACGTTCGTGCTGCCGGCGTGGAGCGTCTCGCGCAGCACCGAGTGCTCGATGATCCCCGCGGTGAGTTGGTCTTCACCGGCCGCTATGGCGTGCCGCAACGCCTTCACGGTCAGGTTGTTCTCGTGATGCCAGTGGGCGGCGGAGCGGTGCAGTGATCTCTCCTCGTCCGGACGGGTGCGGCGGAGCTCGGCGAGGAGTCGTGCCCGCAGCATCGGATGGCAGCGGTACCACTCCGGTGTGCGGCTGAGTCTGTTCACGAAGGCGTTGGTGCGGTCGAGCTGGTCGAGCGCGACGCCGGGGCTCGGGTGCCGAGGTGCCAGCGCGCTGGCGAGGCTCGTGTTCACGGTGTCGCAGACACTGCTCGAGACCAGCAGGTCGTGCGTGCTCGGCGGGTGGGGCGCGAGCACCTCCTCGGTGAGGTACCTGTTCACGATCTCGTCCTGGCCGGCGAACATGAGCAGTTCCGCGGGCAGGGTCCCGGTCGCGCTCATCCGCATCACCGCGAACTTCAGCCCGCCCGCCCAGCCCTCGGTACGGCTCAGCAGCGTGGTGATCTCCTCCGGTGGGAGGTGGACGTCGTACGCGGCGAGCAGCGTCTCGGTCTCGGCGCGGTCGAACGCGAGCTCGCTGGGCAGCATCTCGCGCAGCCGTCCCTCCAGGTGCAGCCGGGCGAGGTGCAACGGCGGGGGGAACCGGCCGAGCAGCACGAGCCTGAGCCGGTCTGGTGGCTGCCGTGTCAGCAGGTCGATGGTGGCGAGAGCGTCCGGGTCCCGCAGCTCGTGCACGTTGTCGAGCACGAGGCACGCGGACGCGGGCACTTGATCGAACGCGGCCACTATCGCCGAGGAGAAGCCCGGCTCGGACAACGGCAGGGCGTCGAGATCGCCTCCGTCCGGCCAGATGCCGGTGAGCGCGTCCCGCATCGCGACGCGCAACCGTTCCGGCGCGCTGTCGTGCTCGTCCAGCGACAGCCACGCGACCCGGTGGAGTCGTTGTCGCGCCCACTCCGCGAGCAACGTGGTCTTGCCGCATCCGGCGGGGCCGGTGACGAGGGTGACCGGCACCGCCGCGACGTGATCGTCCACAACGGACACAAGGCGGTCGCGTGGCACGAGGGGAACCGCCGAGACGGGAACCCGGAACTTCGGCTGACTGGTGTCGCGCGCTTGTCGCTCGCACTCCGAACTGTCGGACATGACGAAGACTCTCCCCGATGGATCTGTCGTAGATGATCACGTGATCGAACCGCATCACTTCGCGGTGCAGGGGGGCCGAATGGCCCTGCCCGGTTGGGCGATCAACACGAGTGCCCGTCCCGCTGTCCCGATCAGCCTGGGAAGGAGTCCGGCGGCCGCGAGCACACCGGTGATTTCGAACGAGGACGACTTCTCGCACTTGTCGTCGTCCTCGTTGGTGCTGGAAATGATGAACGCGAACATCGCGACGGCGAGCACGATGCGACGGGACCGAGAACGATCAGGTTGACGGCTCATGGGAGTCCGCACCTCCTTAGAGGTCCGACGCTGCTCGCGGCGCGTGCGGCGGACCTCCCCCGCACAGGGCGGTAAGGCGGGAGGGCCGCTCGGCTGGTTCATCCGCGCCGGGTGAAGAAGGAGATCACCACCTCCCCGGAATCTGTGGCCAGTCCACGACGGGAAGAGGAGTCGCTGCCGTGCCCAAGACCTGCCAGCCCGCTCTGCGGGATCTGATCGACGTCGTCCGGCCCGCACGTCCGGTCGCGTCCGTCTACATGGGATCGAGTCCGTTGCGTTCGTGGCGGTCGCGCTGGGCTCGCCTCGCCGACCAGTTGCGCTCCGACGGAGCGGGCGACGAGGTGGTCGGCCCGGTCGGTGCCGCGTTGCACCGGGCGCACGCCGCTGATGCGTCCGCCGGAACGCTGGTGGCGTTCGCAGGAGCCGAGGTGCCTCCCCGCGTCTTTCACGCGCCGGGACTGCGCCATCTGGACCTCGCGTGGTTCAGCTCGCCGGCGCACGTGCTTCCGCTGCTCGCCTGGGTGCAGGAACGGCCGCCGTGCGTGGTCGCCGCGGTCGGGCGCGACGCCGTCGAACTCAGCACGGCCGGTGCCGGACGGATGTCGCTGCACTACGAAGACCGGGACTGGTGGGAGGGGGTGCGATCCGCGGCCGCGGCGGTGGCGGCGACCCTGGTCCGGGAGGACGCCAGGGTGCTGGTCGTGGCGGGGGAGGACGAGGTGGTGGCCGCGCTGTGGTCAGCACTGCCCGCCCCCGTGAGGCGGGACACCACAGTGCGCTGGGCCGGCACCGATCTGAGCCCGGGCCGGGTCGAGGAGGAGGTGCGCGCGGCCGCCCACACGTGGACCGCGCGCGTGCTGGCGGACTTCCACGACCGCGGCCGAGTCCGGCGGCTGGGGGTCGAGGGCACGGACGAGACCCTCGGCGCGCTGGCCGACGGCCGGGTGGACGAGCTGTTCGTCGGTCAACCGGAGGACAGCACCGCGACCGCGTGGTACGGCCTCGAGCCGACCGACGTGGCGTCCGGCCGGTCCGAGGGGGCCCGCCGCCGCTGCGGGCTGCTCGCGGACGTGGCGGTGCGAGCGGCGTTGCTGAGCGACACGCGAGTGCACGTGATCTCCGCGGGCACCCGGCACGCTCCGGAGGACGGCATCGGGGCGCTGTGCCGCGTACCGCTGACGCTGGTGCGGCCGTGACCGCGGAGCTGGTGCCGTTGCGCACCGGGTTCGACGTCGCGTGGCTGGGCTTCCGGCGCGACCAGGTGTGGCACTACGTCCACGAGGCGGAGCGCGACATCGACGCCCTCACGGTGGACCGCGACGCGGCGGAGGCGAGGGCGGAGGCGCTCGCCCGGCACCTGGAGCACGAGCGGCAGGACAACCGCGAGCTGCGGGAGCGGCTCGACCGGCTGTGCGCCGTACCGCTGTCGCCGTACGCGGTCGGCGAACGGCTGCGGCACCTGGTGGAGAGCACGCTCGCCCAGGCCGCCGAGATCACCGACCGGGCCACCGCGATCGAGGACCACGCGTGGGAGTCCGCCCGCCGCACGCACGCCGAGCACCGGGAGCTGCTCGCGGGGACCCGTGCGCGGATGGCGCGGATCCTGCGGGAGGGGGAGGCGGGCCGAGCTCACCGAGGACTTCGAGCTGGCGCTGGCGTTGCGGCGCAAGCAGAGCTGCGAGGACGTGCGGCTGATGGAGGAGACCGCGCGCCGGCGGGCGGAGAACCTGGTGCGGGAGGCGAGCAGGAAGGCCGAGGTGATCACCGAGCACCGCGACCACGTCGCTGACGTGCTGCGGGTCGTGCACTCCCTGCTGGGCGAGGCGGCTGCGCAGGTCCGGGTGGCCGATCCGGTGCGGTGAACGCGAGAACCGGCCGGAGCGCGTGATTCCGCGCTCCGGCCGGTCCATCGGCAGACGGGGGTCAGGCCGGCCTCGGCACCCCGACAGTCGCTGCCGGTCCGACCACCGCCGAGATCGTCGTGCGGGTCACGACGCGAACGTCTCCCGCAACAGCTCCTCCTGCTCGGTCGTGAGGTTGGTGGTCATCAGGGTGGCGCCGGTCTGCTTGAACCTGTCGGCCACCCGGTCGACGACGGCGTGCTCGGACATCACGAACAACGCGGACGTACCGGGCGTGATGGTGTCCCGGACGTCTTTGATGAAGTCGTCGTCGATGCCCGCGCGGGACATCGATCCCGCCAGCGCGCCGACACCGGCTCCGATCGCCGCACCCAGCACGGGCACGAAGAAGATCAGCCCGAACAGCAGCCCCCAGAAGCCGCCACCGAGCGCTCCCGCCCCGGTGAGCTTGCCGAGCTCCCTGGTCTTCGGCCGTTTCGCGTCCGGCTCCCAGTACACGTAGGCCGAGTCGCGTACGACGATCAGCTGCTGGTCCTGCAGCCTCGTCAGCTCCTGCAGCGCGCTGTGCGCCCCGTCGGGCGTGTCGAACTTCCACACGGTCAAAGTCGCCATGCCGATCACTGTGGGAGACACGGGCCTCCGCGTCCTCACCCGTCGCGAGTGAGCTGCTCGTCGAGGGTGACCGCGGCCTCGACGAGGGCCAGGTGGGTGAACGCCTGCGGGAAGTTGCCCAGCTGTTCGCCGGTTACCGCGATCTCCTCGGCGTAGAGCCCGACGTGGTTGCCGTAGGTCAGCATCTTCTCGAACACCAGCCGTGCCTTGCCCGTCTGACCGGACAACGTCAGCGCGGTCACGTAGTTGAACGTGCACAACGAGAACGAGCCCTCGGAGCCGCGGAGCCCGTCGGGTGCCGCGTCGGTGTCGTAGCGCCGCACGAGGCTGTCGCTGACCAGCGACTCCATCGCGTCGAGCGCGTCCAGCCAGACCGGGTCGCGGGGCGCGACGAACCCCACCTGTGCCATCCGCAGCAACGACGCGTCGAGCACCCGCGAGCCGTACCGCTGCACGAACGCCCCGGTGCGGTGATCCCAGCCCTGTTCCCACACCTGCCCGTAGATCCGGTCGCGCTGCGAACGCCACCGCCCCAGGGGCGCGGGTTTTCCCTCGCTCTCGGCGATGCGGATCGCCCGGTCGAACGCGACCCAGCTCATCACCCTGCCGTAGGTGAAGTCCGCGCGGCCGGCCCGCGTCTCCCAGATCCCCTCCTCGGGCTGGTTCCAGTTCTCCGCGAGCCAGTCCAGCAGTTCGACCACCGCGTGCCAGCCGCGGTGCCCGATGCGCACGCCGCGCAGATGGGCGGCGTACACGCTGTCGAGCAGCTCGCCGTAGATGTCGAGCTGCAGCTGCCCGGCCGCGTCGTTGCCCACCCGCACGGGCGACGACCCGCGATGTCCCTCCCAGTGGTCGAGCACGTGTTCGGTGAGGTCGGCCGACCCGTCGACGGCGTACATCACCCGCAGCGGTTCACCCTCCACGAACCTGTCGGCGAGCCAGCCGCCGAACGCCGCGGCCTCGTCGGTGAAGCCCAGCCGCAGCAACGAACCGACGGCGAACGAGGCGTCCCTGATCCAGGTGTAGCGGTAGTCCCAGTTCCGCTCGCCGCCGAGCTGCTCGGGCAGGCCCGCGGTCGGGGCGGCGACGATCGCACCCGTCGGTGCGTAGGTGAGCAGCTTCAGGGTGATGGCGGAACGGTCGACCGCCTCACGCCACCGGCCCCGGTAGGTGCCGCGGGCGAGCCAGCCGTGCCAGAACCGCACGGTGTCCTCGAACAGCGACTGCGCCCGCGTCGCGGTGACCGCGCGCGGCGGACCGTCCACACCGGACTCCAGCACGATGCCGCGGGTCTGGCCCTCCTCCAGGTCGATCGTCGCGTGCAGGTCCCCGGCGTCGGTGATCTGCCCGGACACCAGCCTGGCGTCTCCCGGTTCACGCACCGCGTGCAGCACCACGCCGAACTGGCCGCACGCGAAGACCACGCCGTCGTCGGTGAGGTGTGCGCGATGTGCCCGGCGGCCGTAGTCGAACCGCGGGGCGACGTCGAGCTCGAACGTGATGCGCCCGCGCACGCAGCGCACCAGGCGCACGAGCCGGTGCCGTTCGGCCGGGCCCTCGTCCGGCAGCGGCGGCATGAAGTCGACGACCTCCCCGGTGCCCTCCTCGGTCATGAACCGGGTGATCAGCACCGCCGTGTCCGGGAAGTACAGCTGCTTGCCCGCGCCGGTGAACCCGGTGGGCCGGATGCGGCAGAACCCGCCCCGCTCGCGGTCCAGCAGGGCGGCGAACACGGAGGGCGAGTCGAAGCGAGGAGAGCAGAACCAGTCCACGGTGCCGTCGGTGGACACCAGCGCGGTGGTCTGGAGGTCGCCGATCAGCCCGTGGTCGGCGATCGGCGCGTAAGGGGGTGTGGTCATGGTGACGAGGCTCGGCCCGCGCGCGGTCGCGGTCTTCACCCGGTGGAGCGGACACGTGCCCCGGCACTCACACGCGGCGGGTGAAGATCCACGTGCCGGCGGCGGGGCACGGTTGGCCCGACCAACGCTTCGCGACACAACGGAGGCACGATGCAGGACACAGGCTGGCTCGGCTGGATCTGGTTCGCGGGCATCATGATGATCGTCATGGGGGCGTTCAACGCCATCGAGGGGCTCGTCGGGTTGTTCCGCGGCGAGTACTACGTCGCCAACGGCGAGCAGGTGATCGTCTTCGACCTCACCACCTGGGGCTGGATCACCCTGCTGCTCGGTGTGCTGGTGGCGCTCGCGGGCGCCGCGCTGCTCTCCGGAGCGGCGTGGGCCAGGGTGGTCACGGTGGTGCTCGCGGTGGTGAACGCGGTGGCACAACTCGCGTTCGTCTCGGTGCACCCGCTGTGGTCCACGATCGTCATCACCCTGTGCGTGGTGGTGATCTGGGCCGTCGTGGTGCACGGCAACGAGGCGGCGGCAACGCTCGAGTCGTCATCTCGTTGATGCCACGAGCATTGACGATTCTGCTCGGCGCCGCGTCGGCGGTGGTCGTGGTCGCCGGGGTGAAGGCGATCGCGTGGCTGGTGGCGCCCACCGTGCTGGCGGGGCTGATCGTGATCGCGATCAGCCCCGCGCACCGGTGGTTGCGCGGCCGCGGCGCGCCGTCGTGGCTCGCGACGACGGCGGTCGTGGTGCTGGTGTACGCGGTGCTGGCCGCGATCGCGGTGACGGTCGTGGTGTCCGGCGTGCGCCTGGCCGGGATGCTGCCCGAGTACGCGGCCCACCACCTGGTGCAGCAGGCGGAGCACCTGCTCGCGGGGCTGGACCGGGGCAAGGTGCTCACCTCGCTCACCGGACTGCTCTCCGACCTGACCGGGCTCACCACGAGCCTGGTGTTCCTGCTGGCGTTGCTGCTGTTCCTCGGCGTCGAGGTGCACTGGGCCGACAGCAGGCTGGCGGAGATCGCGGACCAGCGGCCGCACCTGTCCGCGGCACTGCGGGAGTTCGCCCGCCGCACCCGGCGCTACCTGCTGGTGACCACGGCGTTCGGTGCGGTGGTGGCGGTGCTGGACACGGTGGCGCTGGTGTTGCTGGGCGTCCCGCTCGCCCTGCTGTGGGGCGTGCTGTCGTTCGTCACCAACTACGTGCCCACCGTCGGCTTCGTGCTCGGGGTGCTGCCGCCCGCCGCGCTGGCCCTGCTGCAGCACGGTCCGCGCCGCGCGCTGGCGGTGCTGGCCGTGTACGGGGTGCTGAACTTCGTGGTGCAGTCGCTGGTGCAGCCGCGCTACACCGGGGACGCCGCGGGGCTGTCGACGACCACGACGTTCCTGTCGCTGGCGTTCTGGGCGTGGGTGCTCGGCCCGCTCGGCGCGTTGCTGGCGGTGCCGCTCACCGTGCTGGTGAAGGTGGTGCTGGTGGACGCGGACCCGCGCGCGGGCTGGGCAGCCGCCCTGCTCCGCGCGCGGGCCCGATCAGGCCACCGACAACACGTGGAAACCCCACGGGCCCAGTGACACGAAGAGTCCCTCGGCGGTGAGGTCGCGGTCGAAGACCTCACCGCCGAGCACGTCCGTGAACCGCCAGGTCCGCGGCTCCCAGTCGGGCGGGATCCGGGCCTGTGCCGGTGAGTCGGAGAAGTTGACCACCACGACGTGCCGGGATCCGCCGATCTCGATCCACTCCCACGCGAGCAACGAGCGGTGCGACTGGTTGTCCGGCCAACCCTCGCTGCCGAGCAGGAACCACTCGCCGCACCGGAGCCGGTGGTCCCGCACGGTCGCGAGCAGGTGCCGGTACCAGGCGGCGAGGTCGCGGTCGGGCGGCTCGTCCGGGCGGCGGTTGAGGAACACCGGCGGCCGGACCGTCCTGCCCTCGAACTGGCCCTCGTGCCACAGCGTCGCGCCGGGCAGCGTGGCGATGACGACGGCGGCCGCCCTGGCGGCGTCCGCCGGAAGTGTGGCCGCGAGCCGCGGTTCGTCCTGGTTCTCCAGGAACCGCACCAGCCCTGCCTGGTAGCCGGGATCGGCACACAGGTGCGCGCGCACCCCTTCGACGTCCCGGGAGACGAGCCGGTCGTAGAGGCGCTTGTCGTAGCAGAAGGCGAAACCCTGCTGCTGCAACGTCCATTCCGTGTCCCAGTACGCCTCGGCGATCAGCACGGTGTCCGGATGCCGCTCGCGCAGGCCGGCGATGACCTCGGGCCAGAACTCCCGCTCCGGCGCCTCGCGGCCCCAGGTGCGCGCGAAGACGTCGTTGGTCATCAGCATCGCCATGTCGCACCGGATGCCGTCGCACCGCGCCGCGATGCCGGCGAGCGTCCTCGTCGTCGCGCGGCGCAGCGCGGGGGAGAAGGCGTCGAGCTGCACGACGTCCGGCCACGGCGGGAAGTACGGGTCCCTGCCGCGCGCGAAGACGTGTTCTCCGATCGCGAGCCAGTTCTGGGGGTTGTCCGCGTAGTCGTCCACGTCGCCGCGGATGAGGAGCTCCGGGTGCTCGGTCACCCACGGGTGGTCCGGTGCCACGTGGTTCGGCACGTGGTCGAGCACCAGGCGCACCCCGCGCGACGCGAGCTCCGCCCGTGCCGTCGCGAGCGCCTCGTCGCCGCCGAACTCCTCCGCCACCACGTAGCTCCGCACGCAGTAGGGCGACCCGCTCACGTCCTGCGGGCGCAGGTCCGGCAGCGCGGCGTGGAACGTTGCCCGCATCCCGCTCCGCGCGTTCGCGAGCGCCAGCCCGGTCAGGCTGCGTTCCCAGACGCCCATGAGCCACACCGCGTCGACACCGGCCGGTGTCACGGCCTGCCAGGCGGCGGCGGGCACGTCGGCGAGCGTGACGGGACGCCCGGCGGCACGCGAGAGCTCGCCCAGCCACACCGCGGTGTTGATCTCGTGGACGACGGGCCGCTCCGGCCATCCGCTCATCGCACGCCCTCCCTCGCGGGCAGCCGGGTCAGCAGCGCCACGAGCGCCGTCCAGCCGGTCTGGTGGCTCGCGCCGATGCCCGCGCCGTTGTCGCCGTGGAAGTACTCGTAGAACAGGGGCAGGTCCCGCCAGTGCGGGTCGTCCCGGTACCTCGTCTGTCCACCATGGACCGGACGGTGACCGTCCCGGTCGCGCAGGAAGGTCGCGAGCAGCCGGTCGCCGATCTCGCGCGCCACCTCCTCGAGCGTGAGGTGCCGCCCGGATCCGGTCGGGCATTCGACGGTGAACCCGTCGCCGTAGTAGGTGTGCAGGTGCAGCAGCGCACGGACGAGCATCGCGTTGATCGGGAACCACACCGGGCCGCGCCAGTTGGAGTTGCCGCCGAACATGGCGCTGTCCGACTCCGCGGGCTGGTACCCGACCCGGTGCTCGACGCCGTCCACCGTCAGCACGTACGGGTGCTCGGCGTGCCACTTCGACAGCGACCGGATCCCGTGCGGCCCCAGGAACTCGCGTTCGTCGAGCACCTTGGCGAGGATGCGGCGCAGGCGGCTCTCGTCGAACAACGCGAACAGCACCGGCCCGGTGTCGTCGGTCTGCGCGCCGTGGCCCCACAGCGCGGCCCGCACCGCAGGATGCCGGTCGAGGAACTCCCGCATCCCGTCGACGAGTCCGGGGTGGTCCCGCCGCAGTCCGGCCCCGACCACGGTCGCCGCGGCGAGCGGGATCAGCCCGACGGCCGACCGGACCCGCAACGGCGTCGACGTTCCGTCCGGACGCCGCAGGACGTCGTGGAAGAAGCCGTCCTCCTCGTCCCACAGCCCGTTGCCGACGTGGCCGGTCGCCGCCGCGATCCACGCGAGGTTCTCCAGCAACGTCGCGGCGTGCTCCAGGTAGACCTCGTCGTCGTGGCCCAGCTCGAGCGCGATCTGCAGGAGGTTCTGGCAGAACAGCGCCATCCACGCGGTGCCGTCCGCCTGGTCGATCCGCCCACCGGTCGGCAGGGGCGCGCTGCGGTCGAACACACCGATGTTGTCCAGCCCGAGGAAACCGCCCTGGAACAGGTTGCGGCCGTTCGCGTCCTTGCGGTTGAGCCACCAGCCGAAGTTGCGCAGCAGCGGCGCGAACACGCGCTCGAGGAACGCCCGGTCACCGGTCCCGGTGGTGTCGCGGTCGTACTGGTAGACGAACCAGGCCGCCCAGGCGTGCACCGGCGGGTTGACGTCGGAGAAGTTCCACTCGTAGGCGGGAAGCTGGCCGTCCGGGTGCAGGTAGCGTCGCCCGAGCAGCAGCTCCACCTGCTGTTTGGCGGCCGCCGGGTCCACCACCGCGAGCGGCACGGCGTGGAACGCGAGGTCCCACGCGGCGAACCACGGGTACTCCCACTTGTCCGGCATGACGACGACGTCCCCGGCCACGAGGTGCCGCCAGTCCTCGTTGGACAGACCGGTCGGCGCACCGAGCGGGTCCGCGCCGCGTTCGGTGAGCCAGCGTTCGACGTCGAGCCCGTAGTACTGCCGCGACCACAGCAGCCCGGCCAGCGCCTGCCGGCACACGAGCCGTTCGTCGCTCGCCGGATCGCCGCCCAGCACCTCGTCGTAGAAGTCGTCGGCCTCCTCGCGGCGGGTGGAGATGATGGCGTCGAACCGGTCGAACGGCTCGTCCGCGGCGGCAGCGGTGAGGCGGACCCGGACGGTCTCTCTGCCGCCCGGGGCGATCGTGAGGACGTGGTGGGCGGCGGCTTTGGTGCCCACGCCGTCGGGAGCGAGCGCGGTGAGATCTCCGTGCAGCACAGCGCGTTCGACGCCGTCCTTGACGTACGGGGTCGTGTTGGGAACGCCGAACACCCGTTCGTCGTCCGTCTCGTTCCCGGTCACCAGCACCGGTACCTGCTGCTCGACGTACCACCACCAGACCCCGAGGTCGGGGTGCGAGGCCCGCACCGCGCCCGTGCCCAGCGCGTGCAGGGAGGGTTCGGCGCCGCCCGCCCACGACCACGTGTGCCGGAACCACAGTGTCGGCAACAGGTGCAGCGTGGCCTCGTCCGGTCCGCGGTTGTGCGCGGTGACCCGCATCAGGACGTCGTCGGGTGCCGCCTTGGCGTACTCCACGACCACGTCGAAGTAGCGGTCGTCGTCGAAGACGCCGGTGTCGAGGAGCTCGTACTCCGGTTCGTCGCGCCCGCGTTGTCCGTTGGTGGTGACCAGGTCCTCGTAGGGGAAGGCCCGCTGCGGGTACTTGTAGAGCATCCGCTGGTACGACGAGGTGGGCGTGGCGTCGAGGTAGAAGTAGCACTCCTTGACGTCCTCGCCGTGGTTGCCCTCGCCGTTGGTCAGGCCGAACAGCCGTTCCTTGAGCATCGGGTCGGTTCCGTTCCACAGGGCGGGCGCCAGGCACATGCGCTGCCGGTCGTCGCAGAAGCCCGCGAGACCGTCCTCGCCCCAGCGGTAGGCGCGGTGGTGCGCCTGGTCGTGGGTGAACGACGTCCACGCGTCACCACCGTTCGACGCCTCCCGCACCGTGCCCCATTGCCGTTCGGCCAGGTACGGCCCCCAGCGCCGCCACTCGTCCGTCTCTCGCAGCCTCTCCTTCTCCGCACCGGCCACGTCGTCCCGCCTTTCGCTCGGCACACCAGGTGATCGCCAGGCTGGTGGCGGGTGGCGCGCGGCGGGTCACCCGGCGCGGGTGGTTCGGCGGGGGAGGCGAGATCGGCCCCTCGCGGGCAGGAACACCCGGCGGCACAATGGCTCGATGAAGACCGCGTTCGTGTTCGCCGGCGGCGGAAGTCTGGGCGCGGTCGAGGTGGGCATGCTCGCGGCGCTCGTCGGCGAGGGCATCCAGCCCGACTTGGTCGTCGGAACATCGGTTGGCGCGGTCAACGGTGTGTGGCACGCGGCCCACCCGGGCTCCGAGGGGGTTGCCGCCCTCACGGATCTGTGGACGTCGTTGTCCCGCAACGACGTCTTCCCGATCCGGCCGGTGCGCGGCCTCCTCGGTGTCTTCGGGCTGAGCGACCACCTCGTGCCCAGCACGGCGCTGCGGCGCCTGCTGCGGACCTACCTCTCCGGCACCACGCTCGGGAACACGCCGGTGCCCGCGCACGTCGGCGCGACGGACGTGTTGTCCGGAGAGGAGGTGCTGCTGTCCGACGGCGACGCGGTGGACGCCCTGATGGCGAGCACCGCGATTCCGGCGGTATTCCCTCCTGTCCCGGTCGCGGGCAGGTACCTGATGGACGGCGGCGCGGTGAACAACAACCCCGTGTCGCACGCGGTGGCGCTGGGCGCCGACCGGGTGTGGGTGTTGCCGACCGGCTACGCGTGCGACCTCGAACGGCCGCCGCGCAGCGCGCTGGCGATGGCACTGCACGCGTTGACGTTGCTGGTGAACCACCGGCTCGCGCTGGACGTCGAACGCTACCGGGACGACGTCGACCTCCGCGTGGTGCCGCCGTTGTGCCCGTTGACCGTCTCACCCGCGGACTTCAGCCGGTCCCGCGAGCTGATCGACGCCGCCCGCGAGAGCACGGTGGACTGGCTCGCGGCCGGCCGGACGGGCGGTCCCGGGCTGACCCACCCGGTCACCCGGTGACGCGTTCCCGGCAGACCTGGACGGCACCGCGCCGGCTCTCGGAGGTCACGATCACCAGCGGACACGGCGCGTGGGAGACGAGCGCCTGACTCGTCGAGCCGAGCAACATGCCGTCGAACCCGCCGCGCCCGTGACTGCCCACCACCAGGAGCTGTGCCTCGGCGCCGTACCGCATGAGCGCCCGCACCGGACGGTCCCGCGGCCCCGCGCGTTCCACCCGCACGTCCGGGTACCGGGCCTGCCAGCGGGCGAGCACCTCGCGGCAGTCGATCTCCGCCGCGTCCCTGGCCGCGGCGAACCGTGCCGTGCGATAAGCGCTTTCCACGGTGAAGCCCGGCTGGCACAGGATCACCGTGAGCCGGGCGCGGCGCAGTGACGCGGCCTCGAAGGCGAACGCGAGCGCGGCCTCGCTCGCCTCGGAACCGTCGTGCCCCACCACGATCGGGCCGTCGGTCGCCGCGAGGCCCCGCACGATCACCAGCGGGCTGTCCCCGTGCGAGGCGAGCGCGGCCGCCGTCGACCCGACCAGCAGGCCGCGGACGTTGCCGATGCCCTGTGCCCCGAGCACCAGCAACCGCGCGTGCCGGGACTCCTCGATCAGCAGGCTCGTCGCGCCACCGGACAGCGGCACCGCCGAGATCTCCACGTCCGCTCCCACGGCGCGGGCGGCCACGACGGCCTCGCCCAGGCACGCCCTGGCGCGCTCCTCGGCAGCACACCGGGCGTCGTCACCCGTCCCCGTCGACGGGAGCTGCCCTTGCGCGGGCAACGAGAAGGCGTGCACCAGCCGCAGCGGGGTGGCGCGCCGGGCGCACTCGTCAGCGGCCCACATGACCGCGCCGAGCGCGGACGACGAGCCGTCGACACCGGCCACCACTGGTGCGGCGGGTTCCATCATCGTGGTTCCTCCACTTCGACCTCGGACGTGCGGCACAACACTCCGGGCGGGCCCTGCTCGCCGCATCACCCCGGGCGGGCGAAGCCGGTGCGATCACCGGCGGGGCCGGAACGGGCGGAGCTCCTCGACGCCGCCCCGCGTGACGAGACAGGTCGACTCGGGCACCTCGCGCCACGCGCCGTGCAGGTCTCCCAGCGGCTCCGACACCACGAGCCGGGTGTCGGGGGAGAGCGAGTGCAGCGTCGGGTTGTCCGGGTACTGGTGCCGCAAGGTGGTGATGTCGGTGCTGTGGAACAGGCTGCGCGAGCGGCCTTCGCTGGAGTAGCGGAAGGCCCACGTGGTCTCCCCGTCGGTCGTGGCGACCGTCATCTGGACCGGGTGCGCCACACCGTGCTTCGCGCTGATCGCCTCGACGAACCCGACGGTGCGGGCGACGGCGGTGGGCGGGTCCTGCTCCAGGCCGAAGGTCAGCGCGAGGAAGAAGAGGACCTCCGAGTCGGTCGAGCCCTCGATCTCGGGGTAGAGCGACGGGTCGACCGCCATCGCGAGCTCGCGGCGCACCAGGGGGAACGCGGCGATGAGCCCGTTGTGCATCCACAACCGGCGACCGTGCCGGAACGGATGGCAGTTGGTCTGCTGGACGGCCGTGCCGGTGGACGCGCGGACGTGCGCGAAGACGACACCGGCCGCGGTCTGCGCCGCCAGCTCACGCAGGTTGCGGTCGTTCCACGCGGGTTCCGTGCTGAGGAACAGGCCCGGCCCCGGCGCGTTCGCGTACCAGCCGACGCCGAAGCCGTCGCCGTTCGTGGTCTCCACTCCCAGCCGGGAGTGCCTGCTCTGGGTGACCAGCGAGTTCACCGGGACGTAGAGGAGCTCTTCCAGCAGCACGGGGGAACCGGAGTACGCGAGCCATCGGCACATGCTTGGTCTCCTCGCTCGAGTCGTCACAGTCCACTCCGGACGGGGACACGGCCGGTCCGTGCCGCCTCCGCCAAGAGCCTGTAGTCCTGCTCGTTGCGGTTCGCGTAGCTCTCGGCGAACTCGGCGACCGCGACGTCGAAAGCCTTGCCGTCGGCGAGATACGCGGCCATCGCGATCCGGTCGCCGGTGCGCGCGTGTGCTCTGGCCAGCGTCCACCCGCACAGCGCGCCGTACAGTCGAAGGCCGGCCTCGTCCATCGTCTCGATCGAGGCCGAGCCCTTCCAGTCGCGCAGCTGCCGGACGTAGAAGTCCCTGGTGAGTCCGTCGATGCCCTCAGCGGTCTCCCAGCCGAGGAAGATGTCACCGGCCGCCTGCATGAGCCGTTGCCCGGCCACGACGCGCTCGCCCTCGCTGCCGTGGCGTGCGCGCGGCCGGCCGGGCAGGTGGTCCGCGAGGACCGATCGCGACGCCTCCTTCACCTGGAGCAGCAACGGATCGTCCTCGTCACGCCCGTGCAGCAGCACGATCCAGCACCGCGTGCCGACGCTGCCGACACCGACGACCTTGCGCGCCATGTCGACGAACCGGAACCCGCCCAGCAGGTGCCGCCGATCGGCGGACAGGGAGTCGGCGTAGCCCGCGAGCAGGTCCTGCACGAGGAACTCCAGGTCCTCCCGCTCCGTGTCGGGCAGCAGGTGGCCGACCGGCACGAGCAGCGGCGGATCGGCGTTGATGCGGCGACGCCCGCCGACGACGGAGGTCAGTTTGCGGTAGGCCTGCAGGCTGTCCCGCGCACGGGCCTTCGCCTGCTGGCGCGCGAAGCGGTGCTGTCCGGCCTTGTCGGCGTGCGCCTTGAGGAGGCTCTTCACGTCGTCGGCACCGGCGTGGGCGTACCACACCGCGAGATCACCCTGCTCCGCGAAACGGGCCATCGCCGTCCGGTAGCGGCCTGCCGCGGCGCGCACGACGTTCTCCCGTGCCTTGCGTCCCAACCGGTTCTGCCGGCCGGCGACGGCGAGGCTGGCCGCGAGGCGCTTGACGTCCCACTCCCACGGGCCGGGCAGCGTCTCGTCGAAGTCGTTGAGGTCGAACACGAGCTGCCGCTCCGGGGAGGCGAAGACCCCGAAGTTGCCGATGTGCGCGTCCCCGCTGAGCTGGCAGGTCAGGCCGGAGCACGGAGTCGAGGCGAGGTCGCCCGCCATCACCGCCGCCGCGCCGCGGAAGAACGCGAACGGCGAGGCCAGCATCCGGCCGTACCGGATGGGCACCAGCTCCGGCACCCGCGTGACGTCCTGTGCGGCCAGCACCTCCACGGGGTCGGGCCGGCCATCGTCGGCCGGCGGCTGTGCGTGGGCGTCGAGCGGGACCGCGCTGCGGGCGGCGACACCCGCGGCGATCCTCGCGTCCACTGAACCGGTCATCGCGCATCCTCCAGGCGACGGAACCGGTGGTTCCGGCCCACCTGCGACGCAACACCGTCGTGGTCGCCCGCACACCACCCGGCGCGGGGGAGTGCCGCCGCGGTGCCTCATCCGCGGCGCGTGAAGCGGCCGGGCCGCGGCCGCTGGAGTCTGCGTGGGTGGACTCCAACGCCTTGCGCAGAGTGCTCGTTCCCCTCGCCCTCGCCCAGTTCATCTGCAGCTTCGCCGGCTCCAACATGAACGTGATGATCAACGACATCGGTCAGGACCTGGACACCACCGTTCAGGGCGTCCAGCTCGCGATCACGATCTTCCTCCTGGTCATGGCGGCGCTGATGATCCCCGGAGGCAAGCTGACCGACCGCTACGGCCGCAAGAGATGTCTCACGGCCGGTCTCGCCGTCTACGGCGTCGGCGCCGTGCTCAGCGCGTTCGCACCCGGCCTGCCCGTGCTCATCCTGGGCAACTCGATCCTCGAGGGAGTCGGCACGGCGTTGCTGATCCCGCCCGTCTACATCCTCGCGACGATGCTGTTCGCCGGGGTCACCGCGCGGGCCCGCGCGTTCGGCGCGATCAACGGCATGGCCGGCATCGGCGCCGCCACCGGGCCGTTGATCGGCGGCTTCATCACGACGGCACTCAGCTGGAGGGTCGCCTTCCTGTTCCAGGCGCTGGTCGTGGTGGTGATCCTCGTGCTGAGCCGCAGGTACGTCAGGGATCCGCTGCCACCGGACCCCACCCGCCCGTTCGACGTCCGCGGCGCGGTGCTGTCGTCGTCGGGGCTCGTGCTGATCGTGTCGGGCGTGCTCGCCGCGGACGACAACCTCTGGCTGATGGCGGGACTCATCCTCGCCGGGGTCGTGACGCTCGTGTGGTTCTTCCACTCGGTGCGCGCCAAGGAACGCGCGGGTGCCGAACCGTTGCTGTCGACCGCGTTGTTCCGCAGCCGCACCTCGAACCTCGGCCTGGTCACGCAGAACCTGCAGTGGCTCGTGCTCATGGGCATCTCGTTCGTGGTCTCGGCGTACCTGCAGGTCGTGCGCGGCTACAACGCGATCGAGACAGGCCTGATCCTCACGGCGGCGACGGCGGGCGTGCTGCTCGCGTCGTTGTCGGCCGAGCGCCTCGCGCGGCGGCACGCCCAGCGCAGCCTGGTGCTGACCGGCTTCGCCGTCACGGTCACGGGCATCGCGCTCTTCCTCGGGTTGGTCGCCCTCTCGCCGCAGGCGTGGACCTTCCTGCCGGGCCTCTTCCTGATCGGGCTCGGCATCGGCGCCATGCTGACCCCGTCGGTGAACGTCGTGCAGTCGAGCTTCCCGGACGCCCTGCAGGGCGAGATCTCCGGCCTGTCCCGCAGCGTGTCCAACCTCGGGTCCTCGTTGGGCGCCGCGATCGCGGGCACGATCCTCGTCGCCGGCATCACCAGTACACCCGAACGCGCGTACGCGCTGGCGCTGGTCGTGCTGGCGCTGATCGCGCTCGGCGGCATGGTGGTGGCCTTCTTCCTGCCGCGGACCACGGCGAGCGCGGCACGGTGACCGGGATGACGAACGACTCCGGTGAACTGCCCCGGCTGCGGGCGGAGGTCCAGGCGCTGCAGGCGAGGCTCGACCGGCGGCAGCGGCACGCGGCGACGGTGCTGGTGTTGCGCCGGGCCGCCGCCGCAGTCCTGGTGGCGGTGACGGCGTTCGCGCTCGTGATGAGCGTCGTGGGCGTCTGGAGCGCTCGCACCGCGTTCGACACCGACCGGTGGGTCGCGACGGTCGCGCCCCTGCCGAAGGACCCGGAGGTCGCCGCGGCGGTGGCGGACTTCGCGACGGGCAAGCTCTTCGAGGCCGTCGACGTCGAACAGCGGTTGCGCGCGGTGCTGCCCGAAGAAGCCGCGTTCGTCGCCGGTCCACTGGCGAACCAGCTGCACGCCCCGGTGCGCGCGACGGCCGCAAAGGTGCTGGGCAGTGACCAGTTCCAGCGCGTCTGGACCGAGCTCAACCGCCGCGCCCACCTCCGCGCGCTCGCCATCGTCGAGGGCGACAGCGACGTCGTCGCCGTCCAGTCCGACCGCGTCGAGGTCGACCTGCTGCCGTTGGTCAACGAGGTGCTCCGGACGCTCAGCGCGCAGCTGCCCACCCTGTTCGGCAAGCAGCTCTCGCTGCCGGACCTGAGCAGCGGGGAGATTCCGGCGGACCTGCGCGTCCGGGTGCAGGACTCGCTCGGGGTCACGCTGCCGGAGAACTTCGCGCGGTTCACCGTCCACGACTCCGGGCAGCTGTGGGCGGCGCAGCAGGCCGTGGTGACGGCCAAGCGCGGTCTCGCCCTGTTCGTGCTCGGCACTCTCGTGCTGCTCGGGCTCGCACTGCTCGTCTCCCCAGGCCGTCGGCGCACGCTGCTGCAGCTCGGCGTGTGGCTGGTCGTGGCCGCTGTAGCGGTCACCGCGGCGTTGCGAGCGGTCCGTCAGCAGATCCTCCAGACCGTGCCGGAAGGGCTCTACCGCGATGGCGCCGCGGACGTCGTGACAACGGTCTTCAGCCAGCTGCGCACGCGCGGCTGGCAGATGATCTGGACCGGTGTGCTGCTCGCCCTGCTGATGTACCTGCTCGGTCCGGGCCGCGGACCGGTGTGGCTGCGCGGCCGGACGGTCGCGGTCTGGCGTGCGCTCCGCCGCGGTGCCGTGACGGGCGGGCGGTCACTTGCCGCGCACGGCCCGAACTGGACCGCTCGGCACCTCGACCCCGTGCGCGTGGGCGGTGTCGCCGTGGCAGTGGTGCTCGCACTGCTGATCTCGTCGTGGACAGCCCTGCTGGCGATCGTGGTGCTGCTGGCGGTCTACGAGCTGCTGGTGACCGCCCTCGCCTGGCGTTCCACCCGAAGCGGATGAGGTGAGCGGGATCCGTGCGCCGTGACGATGGGACGACTGATCGAGCCAAGGAGGAAACGTATGGCCATCGGGCCGGTTCAACTGATCGTGCTCGGCTTCACCCACCCGGACTTCCGCGGTGAGGTGATCGCCGAACTGGAGAGGCTGCGCAAGACCGACACGATTCGCGTGATCGACGCTCTCGCCGTCCACAAGGACCCGAAGGGCGCCATCGCGGTGGAGCACCTGAGCACCCACTCGCCGGGAGAGGCGGTAGAGCTGGGCAGCAAGATCGGTGCGCTGATCGGCCTCGGTGCCGCGGGGGAGGAGGGCGCGCGGGCCGGCGCGGCCAGGGGAGCCGAGTCGGCGGCGGAGAAGGGAGGAGTCCACCCGTTCAGCGACGCGGACGCGTGGGACGTGCTCGCCGAGATTCCCGACGACAGCGCGGCGGCCTTGTTGCTCGTCGAGCACCACTGGGCCGTGCCACTGCGCGACGCCGTTGCCCGTGCCCGGGGTTACCGCGTCTCGGACGGTTTCATCAGTCCACTGGACCTGGTCGCGCTCGGTCTGGTGAACGCGCGAGAGGCCCAGGAACTGCACGAGCTGGAGACAGCAGACTCGAAGTCATGAGGAGGCGGACATGTTCGGATCACGCCGCGTGGCCCACCGCACCGCACGACGTGTGGTGCGGCGGAGAAGCACAGCTCCCGGGATGTTCAGGTCACGCAGAATAGGCCGGCGACGCTAGGACAGGGCCGCCGCTAGGACAGGGCCAGGGCACGGAGCCGCCTCCAGCTCACCTCGGGCCGGGGCGGCCGCACTCCGGGCCGGTGGCGCGGCACCCGCACGCGCAGCGCTCCCGGCCTGACCGCACACCGCACGGGAGCCGGCATCGTGACCGCCTCACCGTCGACACCGACCGGCAACGACAACGTGTCCGCCGTGACGACGACCTCCGTGGCGGTCTGCAGGAACACGGCGTCCGACCGCCGTCGGCCGCGCAGCAGGCCGGCGGCGTCCGCCGCGTTGCGGACCGTCACCGCGAGCACGCCCAGCACGCCGCCGTCCAGCCGCTGCCTGCGCCCCAGCCCCGCCAGGTCGCCCGACCCGTACGGGTTGTTGCTGACCAGCACCGCCTGCGCCCCGGCCCGCCACTCCCGGCCCGACCGCAGGCACAGCGCCGCCGCTCGCGGCCCGACCAGCAGACCGGGCAACAGGTCCAGCGTGGTCCGCGTCTTGCCGTCGCGATAGGACGGACTGCTCACCACCTCGGCGTAGGCGCCGAACGACGCGTTGTTGACGAAGACGCGGTCTCCGGCCGTGCAGAGGTCGACCCGCACCTCGACGCCGTCGGTGAGCGCGTCGAGGCAGCGGCGGGGGTCGTCCCGGTCCAGGCCGAGGTCGAGCGCGAAGTGGTTGCGGGTGCCCGCCGAGACGACCACGAAGGGCACCCCGCGTTCCGCCGCGACACCGGCCACGAGCGCCTGGGTGCCGTCACCCCCGGCCACACCGAGCAGATCGGCTCCGTCGTCGACGGCCCGCCGGGCGAGGTCGGCGACGTCCTGCGACCTGTCCAGGACGCAGACCTCCGCACCGAGCGCGCGGGCACGTTCCGCGAGCCCGAACTTCCCGACCTTCCCGCCACCCGACCTGGGGTTCATGATCAGGTACGGCCGCAACGGCGGCGGTACCTCGAACTCGGCCGGACGGCGTCTCCCGGCACCCGCCGTGAGTGCGCGCCGGCCACAGGCCAGCGCGACCGACCACAGCAGGGCGCACACCACGACGACCCAGGCCAGGCGTGCCTGCACGTACAGGACGGCCACGGTCAGCGGCGCGAGCAACACCAGCATCCCGGCGAGCCACCGCAGGAGACCGCGGTGCGCGAGGAACCACCAGGCGCCCGCCACTGCGATCGCCGTCCCCGCCGCACCGACCAGAACCAGTCCGGCACCGGCACGCACACCGGCTGCCACCGGTACGACCACCACGGCCGCTCCCGCCGCCAGCAGGGCGAGCCTCGCCTGCAGTCGTCCCGGCGGCACTGTCACATCGGTCACGGCATCCTCCAAAGTGGAATGTCCGTCCAGCCTGGCCGCACGCCTCCTAACGCGGCCTCACCCCTCGCGGATGAACGTGCCGAGCTGCCTCACCTCCGAGGGTGGAAGCGCCCCTGCCGGACCGTCACGACGATCAGTGCGGTGAAAACGTTGCGCGTCAACAGAGTTCTCTGTCCGCTGTCAGCAGCGCTGCTGACCCTCACCGCCTGTTCGGCTCCTGGCGACGTCGCCCACCCCGGCCCGGCACCGGCCACCACGGCCGTTCCCGCACCGGCCGCCCTGCGCCTCCCCACACGGCACTTCCGCGCCCAGGTCCTCGCGCGCGTCCCCACCGACCGAGCCGACGCACGAGGTCTGGAACTGGTCGGAGATCTCCTGGTGGAGAACACGGGCCCGACGATCCGCGCGGTCACGCCCTCCACCGGTGTCGTCCAAGCCCAGCGGACAGTGCCCCCGGGCAACGCGACCGCACTGACACCGGCCGGACTGTGGCACGCCGGCACCGAAGCGGCGGTGGTGCTCGACCCGCGGTCGTTGGCGGAACGACGCCGCACCACGATCACCGGCGAGAGCTGGGGTCTATGTTACGACGGAACACACCTCGTGCAGTCCGACGGCGCCGCCAGGCTGCTGCTGCGCGACCGCGACACCGCCGCGCTGGTCCGCGAGTTGCGAGTCGGCGCACGCGAGTGGTCCACCGCCCGTCTCGGTGAGCTTCACTGCGTGACCGGTGACGGCCCCCCGCACGTGTGGGCGGCCGTCACCGGCACGGACTGGATGATCCGCGTGGACCTCGCCTCCGGCGCCGTCACCGCGGACGCCGACCTCACCGCCGTCACCGTCGCCGAGCTGCCGACCGGCCGCGACCAGGTGATCGGGGGCATCGCGGCGGTGCAGGACACGACCGGGGAGCTCTGGCTCACCGGCCGGCACTACCACCACCGCTACCGGGTCGAACTGCGGCCCAGGTGACACGGTGAGATCAAGGCTGTGGTGATGCGCTGAGGACCATCGCCAAGAGCGTCACGTGCTTGTCCCTCTGCGGACGTTTCCGATGGTTTCCCATGACCACGCGTATCAGCGCGCCAACCCGTTGAGGACCTCGGTCAGCTGCTTCTCCGTGTCGTTGCCGAGCTTCTCGAACACCACCTTGGCGATCGGCGTGGCCAGTGTGGCCGCCCCGTGGAACTCGAGATCGTTGGTGTAGGTGACCCGCGACCCCGTGCCGTCAGGGCTGACGTCGATGGTCTCGGTGGAGGTCGCGGTGTCGTTGCGTCCCACCAGGACCACGCGGTCGTCGGCAAGCTGTTCGAGCGTGTAGGTCAGCTCGGTGGTGACGCCCGCGATCTTCGACGTGTTGTGCCAGTTCGAGCCGACCTGGACGGGACCGCTGTCGTTGCGGGTGCAGCGCTCGGTGCCGGGGTCCCACTGCACGGCGTTGCCGAAGTCGGCCAGGTACGGCACGACGACGGCCGGAGCAGCGGTGACGGTGAACGTGCGGGAGACAGTGGTCATCGAACAGTCCTTTCGGGTGGATACAGGACCGAATACCCTGCCGGCGACGATCAACACCCGTTGTCACTCCTGCGGGCTGCGACCGTCGGTCAGCCGGCGGCGTTCATGAGGTCCAGCGCGCTGTGTTGCCGGGCGGCGTCACTGCGCTGGAACGGGCCCGCCCACGGCTGGTCGTACGAGTCGGCGCTGGAGCGGTCCCGCGCATGGGCGGTGTCTGCCTGGTGGCGTAGATAGGTGGTGTAAGGGCGATCCGCCAGTGCACGGTTCAGCGCGGCGAGGCCTCGGACGTAGATTCCCTTGAAGGACGGGACGTCCCCGCCACCGCCGTTGTCGAACAGGATGCCGCCGGGGTTGAGGAAGGTGCTGCGGGTCGAGGCGTCGGCGAGGGTGCGTGCCTTGGCGAGCAGGCTCGTGTCTCCGGTGGCCCGGTACAGCTCGGTCAGCGCGGCCAGCGGAACGCCCTGGTTGTAGCTCCACGGCGTCAGGTTGTTGTTGGCGCAGGTGGCTGTGGTCAGTCCGTCGTTGACCAGGTTGGCGCTGTTGATCATTTTGCTGTTGAGGAACCAGGTCCAGCCGGTCCTGGCGCGCTGCAGGTATGCGGTGTCGCCGGGGATCCTGTTGTGCAGTGCGGCGTTGAGCTGGACGTACAGCGAGTTGGTGATCGCGTTCTTGTAGTTCCTGCTCGAGCTCCACCACACGCCGCCGCCGCAGACCGAGTCCCAGTACCGGAAGATGTGGTCCGCGCCGATCCTGGCGGTGTTCAGGTATCGGCTGTCTCCGGTCAGGTCGTAGGCGGCCAGCCACGCCAGGCCCCACCAGGCGATGTCGTCGTTGTAGTCGTTGATGAAGTTGCCCTGCCAGGCCTGGAGGTTGAGGTCGTAGGTGCGGGCGATGGCGTAGCGGTAGCTGTTCATGCCGGTGACCCGGATGTTGTCGATGATCGCGGTGAGCGCGTTGGCGGAGTTCCACCAGCCGGTGGTGTCGAACAGGCCGTTGCCGAGGTTGTAGCGCTCCATCAACGCGGTCGCCGCGGCCGTTCGACGCTCACCGGCGTTCCAGGTCGTGCGATACCAGCTGGTGCACGCGATCGTGGGCGAACCAGCAGGCCGTCCACAGGCTCGCAGCAGGCCGACGCCGAGGTTGGCCCAGTCGTCCACGTTGAACATCATGGTGCGCCAGACGCCGAAACCCGGTGGGACCGTGGTGTCACCGAGCCTGGAACCGGAGCCCCAGCTGACGCCGGCGTCGAAGGACCGGTCCAGCCACACCTCGTCGCCCTGCCTGGCGACGGAGATCTCCGCCCAGCCCATCGCGTCCGTGTCGTCGAAGTGCAGGGAGATCCGACGTCCGTCGACGGGAACGGTCTGGGCCAGCCGGTCCGCGGGCGCGAGGGCGGGATCACGGATGTCGCAGTACTTGTTGCAAATGACAGCAGCCGCGGCCGGTGCCGCGTTTCCCGTGGACGGCGGTCCACCGGTCGGCGGAGCTGTGCTGGTGCCGGGCCGGTAGGCCGAGCGTTGTGCACTGGGTGGCAGGGCGGGGTCGCGGTTGTCGCAGTAGTTGTCGCAGTCGACGACGGGGTGACTCGTCTTCGGCGCGGCGGCCATCGGCTCGGACGGCATCGCCACGACGACTGCCGACATCATCAGGGACGCGAGAAGAGCAGCTCTCAGCATGGGACCTCCCGGTGCAGGGTGGGCGGCCGACAGAACTGTGAGAGCGCTCTCAACCTCAGGCTAGGGTTCGAACGATCCTGACGTCAACGCCTCTGATCGGCCGGTTCGTGCCACGCGGCGACGATGAGCGGAATGTCTGTCGAAAGGCAGACGTGCCGGCGTGATCCGGGTGATCGAATCAGGACATGAAAGCGCTGATGACGCTCTTGGCCGCGGTCGGTGTGCTCGCAGGAGGCGCAGCGCCCGCCACCGCTGCCGAGGGCCTGACGTGGCGGGAGTGCCACGAGGGGCTGCGGTGCAGCGAAATCCTGGTTCCCGCCGACTGGACCCGTTCGGCCGGCGGCACCCGGATCACCGTGCCGTTGCTGAAGATCCCGGCTCGGGAGCGGAAGGACGGTGTTCTCCTGCTCAACCCCGGTGGCCCGGGATCGGCCATCCCCAACTTCGCGTTTCCGGGCTACCGCGACCAGTTCGCGGACCTCTCGGCGCGGTTCGACGTCGTGGTGTTCGACCCGCGTGGCATGGGCGTCGCCTGTCCGAGCCCGAATCCTGGTCCCTTGTCCTCGCCGGTGGCCGAGTCCGCCCATCGTGAGTACGCCGCCGCCAACGGCCGGTTCGCGGCGGACTGCGCGGAGACGATGAGCGCGTACCGGGGGCGTCTCAACGCTCGCCAGGTCGCGCACGACATGGATGCGATCCGGCGTGCGCTGGGCGAGCGTCGGCTCAACTACTTCGGCAACTCCTACGGCACGGTGTACGGGCAGTCGTACGCGGAGCTGTTCGGCCACCGGGTCGGGCGGATGTACCTGGACAGCGTGCTGGACCACACCCGGCGCGACCCGGCTGAGTGGGCTCTGGCCGGTGCCGTCACGGCGGAGGGCAACCTCCACCGGATGGCGCGGTGGTGCGCGGCCGACGCCGGTTGCGCACTGCACGGCAGGGACGTGATCGCCGTGTGGGACCGCGTGCTGTCCATGCCCGGCGTGGAGGTGTCCGCGGTCCTCAGGTGGGCTGCGGCGCGGATCGGCAACGACAAGGGCTGGCCCGCGCTGGCCACCGGACTCGCGCAGGTGGAGGCGGGCGACACGACGGTGATCGCACCGAGGCCCGGTCCGACGGACGTCAGTCTCGCGCGGACGGCGTTCTGCGCGGACTTCCCCCTCCCTGACGACTTCTCGGCCGTGAAGCGCGTGGAGGACCGGTTGCGGGCGGTCGCGCCCCGGCTGGGGTGGGCGGCGGCCCCGTGGCGGGTTTCCGGGCACTGCTCGGGTGTGCCCGCGGAAGGGCTCAACCCGCCGGCCGCGTTGTCCGCGATGCCGAACGTGTTGGTGGCGAACGGAGAGCACGATCCGTTGACCCCTGCTGAGCACGGCCGCCGGGTCGCCGCTGCGCTGGGAGGCGCGTACCTGCCCGTGGCGGGCAACCACGGTCTCTACCTCAACGGCAACGCCTGCGTCCGCGATCACGTGCACCGCTACTTCCTGTCCGGGGAGCTACCGGCGCCGGACGCGCGGTGCGGCACGCCGGTCTGACCTGCCGTGTACAACTGGGTAATGGATGACCGCCGGGTGCCCGGTTCCGCCCGCCGCCTGGCGGGACCGCGCCCGTGGTGGTCGTTTCCACGGCGTCCGCAGGCGTTCCCACGGCGGCTTCGCGGCACCATCGGCGGCGACGCGGTGCTCGCCGGTGCGGCCGTGGTCGTCGTGTCGACGCTCGGGCTGGTCGAACACCGCTCCGCGAGTCCGGTCGTCATGGTCGCCGCGTCGGTCGCGGTGGCGGCTCCTTTGTTGCTGCGACGGCGTTTTCCCCTGACCACGGCGTTCGCATCCGCCGCGATCGTGATCGTCATCGCCATGCCGGACTGGTCCGGGCGCCTGGTCGCCATGGCCGCGTTCGGTTCCGCCGCCTACTACCGACCGCGGCCGGCGGTGGTCGTTCTCGCGGTGGGATGGTTCCTCGTCCTGTCCGTGGCCGGAGTTCGTTCACCGACGGCCGCGAGCTGGACGGACCTGCTCCTCCTCGGCATCGCGCCGGTCGCCGTCGGCTACGCCCTGCGCATGCACCGCGACCGCGCCGACCACGCCGAACGCCTCTACCGGGAAGAGACCCGCGGCGTGATCGCCGAGGAACACGCCCGCATCGCCCGCGAGGTGCACGACGCGGTCGGCCACCACCTCACCGTGATCCGCATGCAGGCCAACGCCGTCCGGCACGTCGCCCGCTCCCTGCCGCCGGTCGCCGACCGGGCGCTGGTCACGATCGCCGAGGTGTCGGCCACCGCGCTCACCGAGGTCCGCGACGTTCTGGCCGCACTGCCCGCACACGGCGCCACGCTGACCGACCTGGACGCCCTCGTGGACCACGCGACCGGCCCGAACCGCACCGTGACCCTCACCAGGGACGGCCCGGCACCGGCCGGCCTGCCGCCACTGGTGGATCACGCCGGTTACCGGCTGGCCCAGGAGGCGCTCACCAACGCACTGCGCCACTCCGATGCGACCAGGGTGGACCTGCGCCTCCGCCACACGCCGGACGCCGTCGTGATCACCGTGGCGGACAACGGTTCCACCACGCCCGCCGCGACGACCGAAGGCGCCGGGCTGCGCGGCATCCGGGAACGGACCCGGCTGCTCGGCGGAACCTTGCGGATCGAGCCGAACCGGCCCAGCGGCTGGCTCGTCGAAGCCCGGATCCCGCTGGGGGAGAAGCGATGATCCGCACACTGGTCGCCGACGACCAGGAGCCCGCGCGGTGGGCACTGCGCCTGGTCCTCGACGCCGAACCGGACATCGAGGTGGTCGACGAGGCCGTGGACGGTGCCGAGGCCGTGGAGAAGGCCCGGTGGCTGGGCGTGGACGTGGTGGTGCTCGACCTGCGGATGCCGCGGATGGACGGGGTGGCGGCCATCCGCCGGATCACCGAGTCGGTCAACCCCGCGCCCGCCGTGGTGGCGCTGACCACGTTCGACGTCGACGAGTACCTGTTCGGCGCCCTCCAGGCGGGCGCGGCGGCGTTCGTGCTCAAGGACAGCGAACCAGCGCTGCTCGTCGAAGCGGTCCGCGCGGCTTCGCGGGGACAAGGGCTGATCGACCCGCAGGTCACCCGCCGCGCCATCCGCCGATTCGCCCAGATCGCGCCCCGGCCCGCACCGACAGACCTGAACCTGCTCACCCCACGCGAGCTGGAGGTGCTCAGGCACGTGGCGCGCGGGCTCAGCAACGCCGAGATCGCCCGTGCCCTGACCGTCAGCGAAGGCACGGTCAAGACCCACGTGGCTCGCGTGCTCGCCAAACTCGGCCTGCGCACTCGCGTACACCTGGTGATCTACGCCTATGAGCACGCCATCCTGAACACTTCCTGACCTTCAAGCCTCGGGGCGCGCCCGTGGACCGCTCCCCGCCCATGCCCAGGATCAGCGCGACCGCGTCCTCCGAGCACGTCCCCGGCGTCAGAACCTCCTGCAGCCAAGCTCCACCTGACCTTCAACGACCGGGAGATCCTCGGGGACGGGCCCGTCTACCAGAACCTCACGAAGAACGCGGCCACCGTCCTGCACCGCCTCACCTCCCGCGGCGCGGCCGTCACGAGCGAGGTGCTGCGCGAAACGCACGTGACTGGTTGCAGTCCTCGTTCCTCAGCTACCTCACGGCCTGTCGTGCTGTACGAGTGGAAAGGGGTCTTCCGGGCGGCCGGCACCGTCGCGATCTCACGCCGCACCACGCCGTCCGGCTCGAACAACCGTTGCCCGAACTCGGCCAGTCAGTTCTCGCTCTGCGTCATCAGCTCGAGTTCCGGCTCAGGCAGCTCGTTGATCAGCGCCTGGGACTTCGGCTGAGGACAGGGCGCCTGGACGTCCACGTCGTCGAGGCGGTCACGCCGACCGGGCGGCCTGGGGCATCCGCAACCCGCTCATGGACCTGGAAGACACCGAACCCCGCGTTCGGATCAAGTTCCTCGTCCCGGACGATTCGGGTCCTTTGAGGACGATCCGGCACGTTCAATGCGTGTGGTCGCGCCGCTGGCATACTTCGACAGTGATCGATTTCCCGGCGGACGTGGAGACGTACTACCGGCGTTTGGCGACGCAACGGCGCTGGCCGGCGGCGACTGAAGCCGCGTTCTGGGCGAGCGTCGCGTGGTACAGGGCATTGGAGGAGAGCTCGGAACCTCGTCAGTACTACGAGTACGTGGACCGTGAAGGTCTGGTAGAGGAAGGATCTCGCTGGTTGTGGGAGACCCTCGCGGTCAGCGGCGAGACAGTGGCCATCAAGCAGATCGAGGTGAGTCCGTCCGGGGCTGCTCACTGCTACTGGTGGCGGCGTGTGGAGGACGATGTCGGCGGGCTCACGGATCAGCCACTCGACTTCGCCGAACCCGGTCTCTCGCCCGTTTCCCGCTCGGTGTTCTACGCGCTTTGGGACAGCAGCGTCGACAAGTGACGTTCGCAGGGCGTCCAAGCCGAGGAGTGGTGAGGGATGGGGGAGCCAGCGGTAGCAGTGTCGGAGCATGATGGTCGGGTGGAGAGATTCGAGGATGACGATCTCGGTTACCAGCGTTGGCTGGAGGTACATCCGGATCTGCATGTGCTGAACGCTGAGCGCACACCCAGGCCGTCGTACCTGGTCCTGCACCGGGCAACATGCCACACCATCAGCGGCATGCCTGCTCGAGGTGCCCAGTGGACTGCGGACTACATCAAGGTGTGCGGACTCCGAACGGATCTCGAAGCCTTCGCACAAAACGAGGTGGGCGGAACGGCCCGAGCTTGTGGCTTGTGCCTTCGTTGATCAGTCTGTGGCATGAGCGCGCGTTCCGAGGCTGATCACGGCATGCTGTGCTCTTTCCTGCCAACGATTTGCTGGAGTGTCGGCCACCAGTTGGTGTGACACGAGCCGCGCTGGCCACTGAGCTATGTCTCGTCGTCGTGGGCAGCCGAGTACGGAGCGCGTCCACGCCGACCTGGCAAGAATTCGGCGCAGACATCCATGAGAAGCCTGCCGCTCTGGTCGTGACCACATCGGTGGATTGCTTCGTCGATTCCGCCGGCCACCCCATCAAGAGGCGGAGGTGATCGTTGTCCGGCGACACCTGTGATCTGGCGTGACGGCCGGATCGGCACCAGTGCATCGGTGCCGACCCTGCCGCAGTCACCGTCGTTCGATCACGGGTAGTAGACCGTGCCGTATGCGCGGACGTAGGCGCCGCCGAGGTAGGACGGCTCGATGAAGAAGCGGTACGTGCCGCCGCCGGTGTTCCAGGTCAGGTTGCGCGGGTGTGCGCAGGTGGCCGTCTTCATGCCCTGGCTGGACCAGCCGATGCCGTTCCACCTGTCCAGACGGATCCTCACCGGGTCGCAGACGTTGTTGTTGATGCGGTAGGCGCGGTCGACCCTGATCGTCGTGACGCCGCTGGCGTTGGAGGTCCACTGCCGGGAGTCCAGGCAGCAGGCGATCTGGGCCTCCCAGCCGAACTGACCCGCGAGCGCGCCGATCTCCTCGGTCTTCGGCTGCGCCGAGGCCGTTCCCGTCACGCCGGCGAGCATGAGCGCCCCGAACGTGAGAATGCCCGCGACCAACGCCGCGATGCGATACCTGACTGACATTAGGATCTCGTCCTCTCCAGAACTCGTGGACTCCACACGACCGCGGGTTGCGGACCTTGTAGGCCGGATGTTCGCCGGCCGGTTCCGCCGCTCGGTCGTGTGGCAGGAACCCACGGTGTCAACCTGGAGTTCAGCAGCTGCCCAATCCGCGTTGAACCGCCTGGGTACGTTGGGTACACAGGGATTTGTGACGGAGAGCGTGCGCCTCAGCCCGCGGGAAATCGTGATCGGAACACTGGGCAACCTGGAGGTTCATGTCGGAGGCACACCTGTCGTCGTCGGGCCCGCTCGGCAAAAGGCCGTGCTGGCGGTGCTGGCGATCGAGGTCAACAGAGTGGTGCCGCCGGATCGGCTGATCGACCGGGTCTGGGGTGACCGCGCGCCCTCCCGCGCCCGGTCGGTGCTGCGGACCTACGTGTCCCAGTTGCGTCGTGCACTGGCCGCAACGGGAGCGACGATCACATGGCGCGACACCGGCTATCTGTTGGACATCGACCCCGCGTACGTGGATCTGCACTGCTTCCGCAGCCTGCTCGCCGAGGCCCGTGACAGTGGAGACCCCCGGAGCGCCTTGGCGTTGGCCGACGAGGCATTGGCGTTGTGGCGCGGTGAACCGCTGGCGGAGCTCGACACCCCGTGGGCGCGGGCGACACGCGAACACCTCCACCAGGAGCGGGCCGCCGCCTGGGCCGACCGGATCGACTGGGCGCTCGAGTGCGGCCGGCACGGCGAACTGCTGCCGGACCTGGCGGCGCGAACGGCTGACGATCCGCTGGACGAGCGCCTTGCCGGGCAGGTGATGGTCGCGCTCTACCGATCCGGCCGCCCGGCCGAGGCGCTGGAGCACTACCAGCGCACACGGCGGCGGCTGGCCGAAGAGCTGGGCACCGACCCCGGTCCCGCCCTGCAGGAGTTGCACCAGCGCGTCCTCACCACCGACCCCGCCCTGGTCCCTCCCGACCGCCGGCCCATCCCCTCCGGTGACGGTCCCCGCCAGCTGCCGGCTCCGCCGACGGCGTTCGTCGGCCGCGACGAGGAGTTGGAACACCTGCACCGCGCACTCGTCGCCTCCGAGGAGGCGACGACCGTGGTGATCTCGGTCCTGGCCGGGGCGGGCGGCATCGGCAAGACCTGGCTGGTCCTGCACTGGGCCCACCGCCACGCCCACCGGTTCCCCGACGGGCAGCTGTTCGTCGATCTCCGCGGTTTCGATCCCCTCGGCGACCCGGTCGACCCGGCGGTGGCGGTGCGCGGCTTCCTCGACGCCCTCGGTGCCGACCCCGACCGCATCCCCGCCGACCTCGACGCCCAGGCAGCGCTGTACCGCAGCCTGGTGGCGGAGAAGCGGATGCTGATCGTGCTGGACAACGCCGCCACCAGCGACCAGGTCGTCCCCCTGCTGCCCGGCACGCCGACGTGCACCGTTCTGGTGACCAGCCGCCGCAAGCTGGCCTCGTTGATCGACCGGCACGGCGCCCGCCACCTGACCCTGGGCGTCCCGGACCGCGACGAGGCACGCGCCCTGCTGACCGCGCGCCTGCCCGCTGACCGTGTCGCCACCGAACCGGCCGCCGTCGACGAACTGGTGGCGCTGTGCGGGGCCTACCCGCTGGCCCTGGCGATCACCGCCCGCACCGCCGCCACCCACCCCGCCATCGCGCTGACCGAGATCGCCGCCGAACTGCGCGCACTCGGCCTGGAGGCACTCGACCACGACACCGACCCCGCCGCCGGTCTGCCCACCGTGCTGTCCTGGTCCCTGCGTCACCTCACCGAGCACCAGCGCGCCGTGTTCGCCCTGCTCGGGATCGCGCCCGGTCCCGACACCACCTCAGCCGCCACCGCCGCCCTCACCGGTCTGCCCGAGAGCCCCGCACGCAAAGCACTGGCGGCGCTGGAGGAGGCATCACTGATCGAGCGGCAACCGGGCGGCCGGTACGCGATGCACGACCTGATCCGCGCCTACGCCGCCACCACGGCCCACAACCTGCCCGACGACCTCAGGGAGGCGGCTCTGACGCGGGTGATCGACTTCCACCTGCACACCGCCCACGCCGCCGACCGCCTCCTGAACCCCGACCGCGAACTCCTGCAACCCAACCCGCCGGTGCCCGGCGTCCACCCGCACCCGTTACCCGACACCACGGCCGCGCTCACCTGGCTGCAGGCCGAGCACCCGACCCTCAAGGCCACACAGCGCACCGCCGCCACGCTCGGCCACCACCACGCCGTCTGGCACCTCGCCTGGGCGCTGGAGAACTTCCACATCAGACGGGGACACCTGCGCGACGCGCTCACCGTGTGGGAAACCGCGCTGGACGCCGCCCCCCACCTTCCCGCCCCCTCCCTCCACATCCGCACGCACCGGCTCCTGGGCCGCGCGTATTCCCGGCTCGGCCAGCACGAGCAGGCCACCGAACACCTGCAGCTGGCCCTCGACCTGGCCGTGCGCCACCACGACCTCACCGCACAGGCGCACATCCACCGAACCCTCGCACTCGCGTGGGGACGACGGGGAGACGATCGGCGGGCACTGCGTCACGCCCGGCTCGCCTTGGACCTCCACCGCGCCATCGACCAACCGACCTGGGAAGCCCACGCGCTCAACGCGGTGGGCTGGTACGCCGCGCGCCTGGGCGAGTTCGACACCGCCCGCGACCACTGCCACACCGCGCTCGACCTGTACCGGCGCCACCACTACGCCCTGGGTGAGGCGGCCACACTGGACAGCCTCGGCTACATCGCCCACCGCTCCGGCGATCACCAGCGCGCCCTCGACCACTACCACCAAGCCCTCACCCTGAACCGCAGTCTCGGCAACACCTATGAGATCGCGGAAACCCTGGACAGCGCCGGCCACCCCCAGGCCGCTCTCGGACAACACGAACAGGCCCGCGCGAACTGGCGGGAGGCGTTGGAGCTGTTCCGGGACCAAGGCCGCAGCACCGACGCTCAGCGCGTTCAACGGCAACTCGACGACCTCGACAACACCGTCGACCACTCTGCCGACAAAGACACCGCCCACTCGTAAGCGCTGATCGCGTGTGACAACACGTCAAACCGATGCGCGACGACGCCCTCTCGATCGCACTGGCGCGACTCGCAACGGCCGCGCGGCTGAGTGCGGAATCAGATCCACGGCCACCCCTGGAGAATCAGCCCTGACCGGGCATTCTGCTGGCGGCCTGCCAGTCCACGACCGGACCGCCGGGTTCCCGGAACGCCTCGCCCGCCTTGATCTCGTAGGGCTCCTCGCCTTCGAGGTCGAAGAGGATCGAGCCGTCGGTGACATAGCCGAACACCGGGCCGGAGTGGCGGTGGGCGCCTGCGCCGGGATCGCCCGGCGGGATCTCGATGAGCTGGGGCATCGCGTGTGATCCCGGGGCGATGTCCGGCGGGTGACGTGGAGGAGATCGGTGACTTTTCCGTGCCTGCCAACAACATGCCCACGACGCTGGAGCCGGATCGCGGTCAGGGCGTGGTCCGGTTCCGGACGTGACGAGGGAACCAGCCGTCGTCGTGTCAGGACAGTAGTCGCGCGAGTGCGTTCACGGCTCCGTTCCACGCGCTCGGTGACGGGGTGGCGTAACCGAGCACCAGCGCGTCCCGTCCCGGTGCGGCGTCGGGGCGGCGGAAGTCCGCGAGCTCGTGGATCGCGATTCCTTGCCAGGCGGAGCCTTGTGAGACCACGCTTTCGTCACCCTGCGGGAGTCGGCGAGGACGTGCAGGCCGGCCGCCATACCGGTGAGCCGGGTGGCGGGGGAGTGATCGGCCAGCACCGCGACCAGGTGGTCCCTGCGTCGCCGGTACCGTCGGCGCAGGGTGCGGACGTGCCGGTCGTAGGCGCCGCAACCTGCGCATCAGGCCTCTCGCCGCGGTGTGCCCGGCGAAACCTGCGCGCTCATGGCACTGCGTTCCTTCCTTCACCCGGTGCCTTCACCTACTGGGACTGGACAGCGCCCCAACGTGTGACCGGGTGCGTCGCGCGTCACAAAGGCGCTCAACGTGACGCAGGAGTGCGGGCCGCGGCCGAGTCGGGTTGTCCCGGCAGAGCCGTCGATGAGTGTTGCCGTGCCGATCAACCTGCGCGGATGCGGTTTCGGCACGCGCAAGGCTCATCGTTCACCTTTCGGCGGTGGCCGTTTGCGAGCGGGGGTGCGCCTTTCTCCACATCACCTCGTACAGCAGGGACACGACCACCTGAGCATGCTCCCGACCTGGGAGAGATGCGCTGCCACGCTGCGACGACTTCGAGCGGCACAGGCTCCAGAACCCGGCTCGCGCGAAGTCGGAGGTGGCCGATGGTCGGCTCAGCCCAGTAGCGTCGGCATGTGCCAGAAGAGGGTGAGGTCATCGCCGGGCGGTACCGGCTGGTGTCGTCGATCGGGCAAGGATCCATGGGGGTGGTCTGGCAGGCGCGCGACGAGCAGCTGGACCGCGTGGTCGCGGTGAAGCTGCTCACCACGGACCGGCGGTCCCCGGACGCGGTGGCGCAGATGCTGCGCGAGGGCCGGGTCGCCGGTCGGCTGCGGCACCCGCACGCGATCAGCGTGTACGAGGTCGTCGAGCACGACGGCAAGCCCTGTCTGGTGCTGGAGTACCTGCCCTCCCGCAGCCTCGCGGCGCTGATCGCCGAACGGGGCGCGCTACCGCCGGGCGTGGTCGCGGCCGTGGGCAGGCAGGTCGCCGCCGCGCTGGCGGCGGCGCACGCAGAGGGCATCGTGCACCGGGACGTCTCGACGTTCAACGTCCTGCTGGCCGAGGACGGCATCGCGAAGATCACCGACTTCGGCATCGCCCGCGCGGTCGGCGAGGGCACGGTGACCGACGCCCGCCTGATCATCGGCACGCCGGCCTTCCTGGCGCCGGAGGTCGCGGCGGGCGAGGCGGCGACGTTCGCCTCGGACGTGTTCTCTCTCGGCGCGACCCTCTACGCGGCACTGGAGGGCACACCGCCGTTCGGTGTGGACGACAACCCCTACGCGCTCCTGCAACGCGTGGTCCGGGGGGAGTTCGAGCCGCCACGGCTGGGTGGCCCGCTCGGCGAGGCGCTCCTGCGCCTCCTGCATCGTGACGCGGCCCAACGCCCGACGATGGCCGAGGCCCACAAGCTGCTCGCGGCGGTCGCGGAGGGCCTACCGCTGCCCGCTGCGCCCCCGAAGAGCGGGACGCGGATGCTGCTCGTCCGCCGCCAACTGCCACGCCGGGTGCTCGCGATGGCCGCCGGTGCCGTCCTTCTGGTCGCCGCCGGTGTTGTGATCGGCACCGTCGCCCAGGGCGACCGGCCCAGCAGCAGCGCCCAGACCAACTCCACCACGGCGACGACCGCGGTCACGACCGCGACCGCCTGCGTTGCCCGTTACGAGGTGACCAACTCGTGGCCGGGCGGCTACCAGGTCGAGGTGACCGTGCGCAACACCAGCCCAGACGGCCTGACCGGCTGGACCATCACGTGGCAGCCCGCTGCGGGACACACCATCGGCAACCTCTGGAACGGCACCCTGACCCAGAACGCGACCGAGGTGACCGTCACCAACGCCGGCCACAACGCCGTGCTCGCTGCCGGGGGAGACACCTCGTTCGGGTTCGTCGCCGCCGGTCCCGAACCCGCTCGCCCAGCCGTGACCTGCTCCACCGCCACCTGAAACGCCGGCTCACCGGTCAACGGAGGCGAGGCGGCGGGGCTCCGGGAACGCGGCCACCAGGTAGGCGGGGTGATGAACGAGTACCGATATGCGGCTCGAGCTGCGGCTACGACTTTTCGAGCGGTACAGGACGCGGCTCGTGAAGAAATGGCACGTCGCGATAGCCCTGAAATCGGCATGTGAAAGCGCCGACTGAAAAGGGGGTGAAGCCGCTACCGACTTGAACCCCCACGTGTCCGAGCGGGGACTTGACTTCAGCGGTGATCGATCACATCGAGGTGGCCCCGCACGTCACGCGGGATCTGATCACGGGGTTCGCAGACAGGCTGCTCATCATCGACGAGCGACACCACACCCCACCGCGGCCCGATCACCCAATCGCAGAGCCATGTTGTGGTCCGTGAGTCGTCGGCGAGCACTAGGTGGACTGATCAACGAGTACGAACATGCAGCGGCGTGGCGTGACGCGCAGGTCAGGCTGCCGGGCCGGGTTCTGGGACCTCGCAGGCTGCCCCTGACCTGGGCGAATCACGTCCACGACCGGTTTGACGAACGAGATTCGCAACGAATAGCGTTTGTGCATGGCATCGGCGCGCGATCCGTTCCGCTCCTCCCATGTGGAGAACCGTCGCAACAGATCGGCGAAGCCGCGACGCGATTGTCGCGCAGGCGATCAACCGGGCTCCGGCGAGGAGAGGTTCGCCTGGTCAGTCGACGTCCTCGTCCGCGGTGTCGTTTCGCGTAGCACCACCGGCGGCTGAGCGGTGCAGGATGACGAGCGGCAGTGGCAGTTCCCGAGTGGGTGGCGCTGTCCGGATCGCAGATGTGATCGCGTGCTGAGGGACCGCTGTCGCTGACCGGACACGCGGTGGCGGTGCCGACTTCGTCCTAACGGAACTCGACTCAGAAATCGCTGGGTGCGCAAGGAAAATAGGCACTATCGCGCGTGAACGAACCAGGAGTGGCTGGGCCCACCGCGCCCGTTCCTGCACGTTCCGGTCACAGGGGAGGGACCGTGGTTGTCGAGTACCGGGTGCTCGGTCCGCTGGAGGTGGTGTTCGACGGCGCCGTCGTGCCGCTTCCGGCAGGGCGGAGCCGAGTGTTGCTCGCCACGTTGTTGTTGCGACCCAACCAGGTCGTCCCGATCGACGCGTTGGTGGACCGGCTCTGGGACGGCGAGCCGCCGACACCGGTACGGGCGCACAAGACGCTCCACATGGTGGTCATGCGGCTGCGCCAGGCACTCGGCGAGGCGGACTGCGTGCGCACTTCGACCGGCGGTTACCTCGCCGAGGTGGCAGCGGACGCGCTCGACCTGACCCGTTTCCGCCGGCTGGTCGCGGACGGGGACCTGGCCGCCGCCGTCCGGCTGTGGCGCGGGCCGATGCTCGTCGACGTGCGGTCCGACACCCTGCATCAGCACGACGTTCCGCTGGTGACCGAGGAGTGGCTGCACGCGCTGGAACGGAGGATCGCCGCCGACCTCGACACCGGCCGGGCCGCCGAGGTGGTGCCCGAGCTGCGCGGCCTCACCGCGCAGCACCCGTTCCGCGAGACGTTCTGGGGTCAGCTGGTGCTGGCGCTCGCGATGTCGGGGCAGCAGGAACGGGCGCTCGCCGCCTACCAGGAGATCCGGGCGCTGCTGGCCGACGAGCTCGGCGTCGACCCTGGTGACGACCTGCGGGCCGTGCACCAGCGCGTGCTCGCAGGTCCGGTGGCGGCGCGCGAGGCGGCGCCTGCGCGTGGGCCCGTGCCGCGTCAACTTCCGACGACCACGCTCCGGTTCATCGGGCGGTGCTCCGAGCTGCGCGATCTCACCAAGCTGGTAGGCGGTGACGGCCTGGTGGTCGCCGCGATCACCGGAACCGCGGGCGTAGGCAAGACTGCCCTGGCCGTGCACTGGGCGCGTGGGGTGGCGGACCGCTTCCCCGACGGGCAGCTCCACGTGAACTTGCGCGGCTTCGACCGGAACGGTGAACCCGTGGCGGCCGCCGACGTGCTCAGCAGGTTCCTCGAAGCGCTCGGCGTCGCGTCCGAACACGTCCCGGCCGACCTGGAGGCGAGAGCGGCGCTGTACCGCAGCCTGGTAGCGGACCGTCGCGTGCTCGTCCTGCTCGACAACGCCCGCGACGCCGACCAGGTCCGGCCGCTGCTGCCTGGTTCGGCACCGGCGCTGGTCCTGGTCACCAGCCGCAACCGGCTGACCGGCCTGGTCGTCCACGAGGACGCGCACGAGCTGGCACTCGACGTGCTCACCTCGGACGAGGCACACGCGCTGCTCGTCAGCAGGCTCGACGCGGACCGGGTGGGCGAGGCCGACGCGCTGATCAAGTTGTGTGGCGGGCTGCCGTTGGCCCTCGCGATCGTGGCGGCCCGTGCCGCGCAGGCGCCGAACCTGCCGTTGTCTGCGCTGGTAGCGGAGCTGGCAGACGAACGGACCCGGCTCGACTCGCTGGACACCGGGGACGCGGCCACCAGCGTGCGCACCGTCTTCCAGTGGTCCTACCAGCAGCTCAGCCCTGCGGCGGCGCGGTTGTTCCGGCTGCTCGGCGTGCATCCGGGCCCGGACGTCACCGTGCCCGCGGCGGCCAGCCTCGCCGGACAGCCGCTGGACGGGACGCGCGAGTGTCTGCGTGAGCTGGTGCGGGCAAGCCTGATGGTCGAGCACGCGGCAGGCCGGTTCACCTGTCACGACCTCTTGCGCGTCTACGCGGCCGGTCTCGCCGAGGCCGAGGAGTCCGCCGAGTCGCGGGCGGCGGCACTGGAACGGACGCTCGACCACCACCTGCACACCATGATCGGCATCGACTTGGCGCACGGCGAAGGCAAGTTCTTGCTGGACCTCGTGCTCGAACCGGCGACCGGCGTGCTTCCGGAGCGGCTTGTGGACCGGCCTGCGGCAGACCGCTGGTTCCGCGCCGAACGTCATGTGCTGAGAGCGATCATGGTGCGGGCGCAGCAGCAACAGCACCTGGACCGGTACGCCTGGCAGTTGCCGTGGTTCGCCGTAGAACTGATCGAGCGGATCGGCTCGTGGCAGGACTGGATCTGGGTACTCGAGGGCGCGATGGCACCCGTCACCCGGCTCGGTGACCCCGCGTGGGCCGCCCGTCTGCTCTTCGCCCAGTCGATCGCTCACGTCAGGCTGGGCCGGATCGAGGACGGCCTGGCCGGGTTCGGCCGCAGCGCCGGCCTGTACCAGGAGGGCGGCTCGGTCAGCGGTCAGGTGCGCGCGCTGAACGGGGTGGCATGGGCCTTGACGTTGCTGGGCCGCCCACGAGAGGCGCTGCGAGTGGCGAAGGACGCGTTGGCGCTGCAGCGCGCCGACGCGAGCGCGACCCCGGAGCGGGTCGGCATGGCGATGCACCAGGTCGCGTCGGCACTCTTCGCGCTGGGCGAGTACAGGGAGTCGCTCGAGTGTTGTGCCGAGTGGGAGGCGGTGGTCGGAACTGCGATCTCACCTGCCTGGATCGGATTGCTCATGCTGACCAAGGCCGAGTCCTACCTGGAACTCGGCGAGTACGACCGCGCGATCGAAAGCTGTCATCGTGCGATCGAGGGGCTCGAACGCATGGGCGGGTGGGAGAACATGGCCATCACGCACAGGCTGCTCGGCGACGCGCACCACCGCCTCTGCGATACCGATGAAGCACGGCGCTGGTGGACCAAGGCGTTGGAGGCCTATGAGTTCAACCAGCACTCGAACGCGGACAAGGTACGGGTCAAACTCGCTCAGCTGCCCTGAGAACCGGCGAGCGGTGCTGGTGGCCCCCAGAAACCTCTGTCACCACGTTCACCTGTGGCGGACAGTTCGACAGCGCTGCACGATCCTTTGTGGACGATGTCACCGTCACCGCTGGTGTGGAGTCAACCCGCTGCTACTCCTCCTTTTGCGTGATCGTGGTCAGCGACATGAGCCCTGACATCTTCAGGATCGGCGTGAGCAACGGGTTCGCGATCAGCTCTGCCCGCTCGGCGTGCGTGAACAGCACGCTCATCCCCGCGCTGTCGATGTACTGCACTTCACTGAGGTCGATGAGAAGCGGCCCGGTGGTGTCCGCGAAAGCGGCCGCGAAGGCCTCGGCGTTGCTCAGGTCGATCTCACCGACCGCCTTGATCGCGGTGCGGCCCTGCGGGTCGGCGGTCTTGGTCAACGTCAGCGGCGTCGTCATCGAGAATCCTCACGTGCATCGTCACGGTGGTGCCGGACGGATCGGGGACAATGGTCACTTCGTCCATCACCGTCCGCATGATCGCGGTGCCCCGGCCGCGGGTCGTCGCGGTGTCGGTGACCGGTGTCTTCCAGGTGCCGGTGTCGGCCACGGTCACGAGCAGCCCGGCGCCACTCGCCGTCTCCGCCCGGACCCGGACGTTCTTGCGCTTCGTCTCCAAATAAGCGTGTTCGATCGCGTTGGTGCACGCCTCGCCGACGGCCAGCAGGACACCTTGGGCGCGTTTCGCGGAGAGCCCGCATTGCCGCAACCAGGTGCGCAACGCGTGACGAGCCCCGCCGAGCTGGCCGGGCTCCGCGGGGAAGGTCATGTCCAGCGGCGCCGGATGCCGGTAGAGGAGCAGGGCCACGTCGTCGTCGTAGCCCTCCTCCGGGGAGAGAGCCGTCATGATCTGGTCGGCGAGGTCTTCCACCCCGCTCGCACGACCCGCCTGGACCGCGCGCGAGGCCTTGTCGATTCCCTCGGTCAGCGAACTGCTTCGGCGTTCGACGAGACCGTCGGTGTAGGTGAGCAGCGTGGAGTACGGCGGCAGGTCGGACTCGGCCTCCGTGCGCTGCACTCCCGGCTTGACCGCGAGCGGGATGGACCGGCCGCCTTCGAGCAGGTGCGTGGTGCCGTCGGAAAGCGCCAGGATCGCGGGCGGGTGTCCGGCGCTCGAGTAGACGAGGTGGCCGGTGGCAGGGTCGAGAACGCCGCAGAACACCGTGGTGCACAAGGCGCCGGGCACACCGGCGGCGAAGTGGTCGAGCGCCATCAGGGCTCGTGCGGGTCCGGTTTCCTGCAGCAGCAACGCACGGCAGGCGCTGCGCAACTGGCCCATCACCGCAGCGGCGGCGAGGCCGCGGCCGACGCAGTCCCCGACGACGATGCCGATGCGCTTGTCGGGCAACGGGAACGTGTCGTACCAGTCACCACCGACCTCGAGCGGCCGCGCAGCCGGCTCGTAGCGCACGGCGAACCCGCCGGGTAGGTGCGACGGGCCGAGGATGGCCCGTTGCAGCGCCAGCGCCGTCTCGCGCTGCTGGTCGATCTGGCGCGCCCGGGACAGGCCCTGCGTGAGATGACCCGCCAGCAATGACAGCAGCAGCTCGTCCTGCTCGGTGAAGTGGTGGTGCGAGGGGAGACGCAGCCACAGCACCATCGGACCGTCGGGGTGCTCGACGGTGACGGCCGTGCTGCCGTCCTCCAGCGACACAGGCGTCAGCGGACCGTGGCTCTGCAGCGCTTCGAGCGTCGAGCGCCGGCGTGCCGGCAGGTCGTCCCAGTCGAGGTCACCGGCGACGCGCGGCTCGTCGTGGCGTCCGAAGACGACGGCCAGCACCTGCTCGGCCCGCCACAGCGTCTCCAGGTGCTCGAGCGCTTCGGACAACGCCTCGGTGGCGCTGCTCGCACGAGACAACCGCACGCTGAGCTCCGCGAGCGCGGCCTCCCGCCGGCGCGCGTGGTGCTCCGCGGTGACGTCGCGGAAGGTGCCGACCGTCATCGTCCGGCCGCTGTCCGGGTCGCGGGCCGGGTTCATGAGGGCGCTGACCCACAGCCTCCTGCCGTCGCGATGGGTGACCGGAACGGTGTGGCTGCGCTGGTCCCGCCCGGACCGGGCGGCGAACGCGCCGGCGAACTGGCCGTACGCCTCGGGATCGGTCCGTTCGTCCGGCCACCACGGGTGCGGGACGGCGTAGGGCAGGTCCTCCGGCCCGTAGCCGAGGATGTCGGTGAACGCGCTGTTGACCTCGACGACGGTGCCGTCGTCGTCGCAGACGAAGAACGCCTCCTGCAGGGAGTCGATCAGCGCGTCGCGCCAGCGGGCGTGCCGGCCGCGCAGCCGGGACAGGTCGACGTTCGCCCGGACCCGGGCGAGGAGGTCCGCGGCGGCGAACGGCTTGACGAGGTAGTCGTCCGCGCCGGCCCGCAGCCCTTCACCGGACGCCTCCTGCCCCGCACGGGCGGACAGCAGCAGCACCGGCACGGCCATGGTGCGCGGGTCGGCGCGCAGGGCGGCGACTAGGGAGAGGCCGTCCATGCGCGGCATCATCACGTCGCTGACCACGAGGTCCGGCGGACGAGCGAGTGCCGTCTCCAACGCCACCTGGCCGTCGTTCACGGCGCGGACCTCGTACCCCGCCCTGAGCAGCAACCGGGTGAGGTACTCCCTCATGTCCGCGTTGTCGTCGGCGACCAGCACGGTGGCGGGCACCTGCGGTGCGGCGCCCGCGGTCGCGGTGGGCGCCAGGTCCTCGACGAGGCCGGGGTCGGGTAGCCACCGCAGTGCCTCCTGCACGTAGGGGGCGGCGATGTCCGAGACCGTCGGCGGCACGGCCTCCCGCGACACCGCCTCGGCCGGCAGGTGGTCCGTGCCGTGGGGCAGTTCGATGGTGAAGCTGGTGCCCTCTCCCTCGACGCTGTCGGCGCGGATGGTTCCGCCGTGCAGGTGGACCAGCTCCTGCACCAGCGCGAGCCCGATACCGCTGCCCTCCGTTGACCGTGACCAGCTGTTCTCGATGCGGTGGAAGCGTTCGAACAGCCTCGGGATCTCGTGCCGCGGCACACCGACCCCGGTGTCGCTGACCGTCACGACCGCCTTGCCGTCACCCTCTCGCACGGCGATGCCGACCGAGCCCTCGACGGTGAACTTGAGCGCGTTGCTCAGCAGGTTCAGCACGACCTTCTCCCACAGGCCGAGGTCGACGTGCACCGGTTCGGGCAAGGGGGAGCAGTCGATCTCGAAGTCCAGCCCCGCCCTCTCCACGGCCGAGCGGAAGACTCCGGCCAGCTCCGCGGTGACCGTCGCGAGCTCGACCGGCTGGAAGTGCGCCTGCATACGACCGGCTTCGAGCCGGGAGAAGTCCAGCAGGGTGTTGACCAGCCTGCCAAGACGCAGGCCGTTGCGGTGGATGACCTCCAGCTCCTGATCCACCTGGGGGTCCGCCCGGCCCAGCTCGTCCCGCAGGTCCTGCACCGGGCCCATGATGAGCGTGAGCGGGGTCCGGAACTCGTGGCTGATGTTGGAGAAGAACGCGGTCTTGGCGCGGTCCAGCTCTGCGAGCTCCTCGGCACGTCGTTGCTGAGCCCGGAAGTCGCGGGCTCCCGCAACACCGGAGGCGAGGTGGCTTGCCACGAGCTCGATGAACCCGCGGTAGCCGTCGTCGACGGGACGATGCCGGTTCAACGCCGCCACCAGAAACCCGTGAGGTGTGCCGCCTGCGCGCTGCAACGGCACCACCAGAGCACCGGTGGGAGGCTTGTCCCAGCTCCCACCGGGAAGGCCGGCCACGCCGTCGAGATCGACCACAACGGACTCACCGCGCCGAGCTGCCGCGACCGGCCACAGTGAAGTCGTGTCGGACAGCGACACGGTCGCCGGAGCCGCCGGATGATCGGTCGTGATACCGGTCGCGCCGGCGAGCCGCGCGTGGCCGTCGTCGTAGAGATAGGTCAGCGTGAACGGCAGGTCCCGCTTGTTGCCTTCGAGCTGCGCGCAGGCGAACGCCAGGACCTCGCGCTCCTCGCGCGCAACGCTGGGGTCCGAGCCCAGGTCGCGCAGCGTCGCCATCCGCCGCTCACCGATGACGCGCTCGGTCTCCTCGCTGACGACGCACAACATTCCCGCCACGACACCGTTCTCGTCGCGCAACGGGCTGTAGGAGAAGGTGTGGTAGCTCTCCTCCGGATACCCCGAGCGCTCCAGGAACAGGAGCAGCGCCTCGTCCCAGGTCGCCCGCCCTGTGGCGAGCACGCTGTCGACCCGAGGGCCGATGTCGTCCCAGATCTCAGCCCAGACCTGCGCCGCCGGCCGGCCGAGCGCCCACGGGTACTTGCGACCCAGTGTGTTCAGCCGATAGGCGTTGTTGCAGAAGAAAGTCAGCTCCGGTCCCCATGCCATCCACATCGAGAACCGCGACGACAGGAGGATGTTCACCGCCGTCTGGAGGCTCTGCGGCCAGGTGTCCGGCAGGCCGAGCGGGGTAGCAGCCCAGTCCACGGCAGCAAGGTCCTGGCCGATCTCTCTGCTTCCGGAGAACATGTCGGCGAGAGCTGGCCGGTCGCGTCCGTGTCTCCTGCCGTCAGAGCGCCCCACCGACCATCCCTTCGTCGCTCCTCGACAGAGTCACACCCTCCAGGGTGCACGTCATCGGCGAGTACCGCACAACCAGCGGGTCGCAAGCCATCGCCGACCTCGTGATCAGAGCGCTGATCAACAAGGTCGAGCGCGGTGGCGCCAGAAGCGTAACGGTGGCCGTCGATCCGCTGTGGGTCCTCGGTCGCCCACCGCGACGTTCTCGAGCACCTGGTCGGGGTCGACGATGAGCCGGTCACCGAGATGATCGTCGTACGGAGGTGGTGCGGGTAGCGCAGCCCTGCGCCTCGCGGCTCAAGTGCGCGTGCGGCAGCTCTTCGTGGTCGGTCGTCACGTGCACGACGCGCCGATTTTTCAGGTGAGCGCCACCACACGCTGACGAAGGAATGATGGTGCGGTTGCCGGGCGGGGCCATCGGGTACCTCCCACCGGTGATGACGTCGATCGTCGTCAGCAAGTCCGCCATACCGTCGGAACGCCTGTGAATCGCGGTGAACATGCCACTTGGCGCCGGGGTTCGTAATATCGATGAGAAGACAACGGTCGGGGAATCGCTAGTGAGGTATTTCAGTGACTTCGGGTGAGACAGCGTCGGTGGCCGACATGCAGACCAGCGACCATGATGGCGTGCTCGTCGTCGCCATCAGCGGTGAGCTGGACATGATCAGCGTGGACGGTGTGGGAACGGCCCTGTTCGAGCACCTGGCCAAGAAGCCGGACGGCTTGGTGGTGGAGTTGGTCGTGGACTTCATGGGCTCGTCTGCGTTGTCGATGCTGCTGGAGCTGTACGGGCGGGCGCAACGTGATGAGGTGGGGTTCGCCATTGTGGCCACGGCGGTGGCAGCGGCGCGTCCTTTGATGGCCAGCGCCCTGACTCAGGTGCTTCCGGTGGCCCAGTCGGTGGACGAGGCCGTGAAGTCGATCCGGAAGGAACGCGAGCAGGGTTAGCAGCAGTTCTTCCGCGCGGTCCCGGCGCGCTGGCCGGTTTCTCGCCGACGCTGGGATCGAGGTCGTGCTGGTCCCGCCACAGTGTCCGGACCAGCACGGTCCGAAACCCGCCGGAGATCACCACCGCCGGCTTCTTCGGCACGTCGACGACTCGATCGAAGATCAAGTGAACCGGCGCCTCGCCGCGGCTTGCCATCAGATCGCGGTGGCTCGGCTGGCCGATGAAGCCGTCCTCGAAGAGTTCACGGTGAAGCCGCTCCGTCCGTCCATCAGGTCCAGCAGCAGGCCGCTCTTCGAGAGAAACGCCTTACGACGACGGCGCCCCGACCTGAGGCTGCCTCACACGGTCCTGGATCCGATGGCCATCGCCACGATGATCTCACCGATCCAGGTGGCGGGTTCGGCACCGGGCTTTGCCACAGCTGTGACCGCCGCAAGGCCGGCGGGGCCGAGCCGGCTCACCCGTCAGCTTCTTCGGGAGAGCCGACTCCAGGTCACCGACTCCCATGCGACATCGTGACCACTCCCGCTGTCGCTCGGCGCGTCGTGGCTCAAGCTCGGAGGCGATCAGCTTTCGAGCCGCTCCGGGCGGCTGGAGGAAGCTGAGTTCAGGGGGCGCTGTCCGCCGGCGTCGCGAAACCGTCGAGCTGATCCGGCTTCGCGCCGGTCGGATCACTCCGCCGCGTCAGGACCGCCGGGCCGGCTCTCGCGGCGTTGCCGTGCCGTCCAGTCCGAGCTGTCCTGGCTGTAGCGGACCAGGAACCGCGCGAACTGGTCGCGCTCGGCGGCCGTCCACGCCGAGGTGATGAGCTCGAAGGTCTCGCGCTGCTCGGAGGCGAAGCGGCCGCGTTCGGCCTCGCCGGCCTCGGTGAGCTCCAGGACCGTGCGGCGGCCGTCTGCCTGGGAGACGGCTCGCCTCAGCAGACCGTCCGCGATGCACGCGGCCACGGTCCGGCTGGCGACGGGCTGGGCGACCCCCATCTCGGCGGCCACCCCGCCGACCGTCATCTCGCCAGGGCACTCGTGGACGAGGTTCAGCAGAAGGTTGCGGGTGAGGTCTCCGCGTCCACCGGAGGTTCGGCGGCGCAGCCGTGACAGCGCGGGCCCGACCTGGTCGAGCAGGTTCTCGCCCTTGCCTGCTCCATCACGTGGAGACGTGGTGCTCATCCGTCGACCTTAGCAACTACGAACCACATCACATCTACATGCCGTTGGGTATTCGCATACCTAAAGGTATATAGTTTGCCGCGAGAGCACGTCCACCACCCGACAAGGCAGGTCATGACCGCAACCACCATCACCGGAGCCAAGGTCTTCGACGGCGAGAAGATCCTCGGTGTCACCACCGTGACCATCGAGGACGGGAAGATCGTCCAAGTCGGGGGAGAGGTGCCCGCCGGAGCCGACGTGGTCGACGGGACCGGCGCGACTCTGCTGCCGGGCTTGATCGACGCGCACGTCCACAGCAGTCCGGGCTCCCTCGCGCTGGCGTTGCGCTTCGGGGTGACCACGGAACTGGAGATGCAGGGCACCAACACGCGCGCCCGGCGAGCCGGTACCGGTCACGACGACACGGTCGCGGACGTGCGCTCGGCGGGCTTCGGCCTCACCCCACCCGGCGGACACCCCAGCGAACTCTTCCCGCCGGGCTTCAACCCCGGCGGCGCCGCGGGACCGCCCAGCGGCGAACCGCCGTTCCAGCCGGACGCCACCAGCCCGGAGGGCGCCGCGGCATCCATCCCGAAGCTGCTCGCGCACGGCTCGGACTACATCAAGTTCATGATCGACGACGGCAGCGTCGAGGGACATCCGGGCCTGCCGATGATCGACCAGGCCACCCTGAACGCGGGTGCCGCCGAGGCCAGGAGGTACGGCGCACTCACCGTCGCCCACACGCTGACCATCGACGCCACCAGGATGGCCCTGGAGGCCGGAATCGACGGCTTGGCGCACCTGTTCGTCGAGCCCCACGACGACGAGATCATCTCCATGATCAAGGACGCCGGCATGTTCGTGGTCCCGTGCGCGGTCCTCAACGCCTCGCTGATGGGCATCACCGGCGACGAGCTCGCCGACGACCCGCGCGTCGCCTCTCGGTTGGACGAGGACTGGGACAAGACCCTGCGCTCCAGCTTCAACTGCTACCCGCGGGGCGACATCGAGGACGTCCTGACGACCATCAAGACGCTCAGCGACGCCGGCGTCGACATCCTGGTGGGCACCGACGCATCGGTTCCCCTGCCGTTCCTCGGCGGCCTCGCCCACGGCGCCAGCGTCCACCACGAACTGCAGTACCTGGTGAGGGCCGGACTCACCGCAGTGCAGGCCCTGCGCGCCGCGACGGCCACGACGGCCCGGCGTTTCGCGCTGGCCGACCGCGGCCGCATCGCCGAGGGCCTGCGCGCCGACCTCCTCCTCGTCGACGGAGACCCCACCACCACGATCTCGGACACCCTCAACACCCGTGCCGTGTGGCGTCGTGGAACTCGACTGAGTCCGGTCCTGTAGGTCCACGGCTACAGCCCCAAGACCCGCTGGAGCGCGCTCCAGAGGGCCGGACGGCAGGATCTCCGCCACCGTGACGCCGATGTCGTCCTTGATCCGGGTGACGATGGCTGCGGAGAAGACCTCGCCGTCCGTGTCGACGCGGATCGTGAGGCGATCCAGCCGGTCCACTGTGGACAACGCGGGCTGGAGGTGCGGCGCTGTGCGCGGTGAGGACGATCTCCTGCTGTACCTCGTCTTTGTCCAGCTGGGTGGCTGGCCGGTCCTGCTCGGCCGGTCGTCCGCGGCGAAGGACGTCGAGTTGTTGGTGTTGCGGCATGAGGTCGTGGTGTTGGGCCGTACTCATGGTCGTCCGCGGTTGGATTGGGCTGATCGTGCGGTGCTCGTCAAGCACGATCGTTGCCGGTTCCGTCTGCGTGCCATCCGAGGGGTCGGGAGTGTCCGGATCAGCTGTGCGCGACCTGACTCCAGAGGATCACGCAGCGAGATGCGCGCATCAGCTGGCCCCTCGCGCCGTGCAACACCACCTCGTCTCCGGCTCGGGTGATCACCGACTCGGCGACGGTGACCACCTCGCCGTCGTAGCGAGCCGGGTCCCGACCCCCATCCGCGCTCCGGCCCCCGTCACGCGCTGACCCACTGTCGACCGAAGAAGGCAGCTGCGACGAGGAAGGTGCGCCGCTCAACGGTCTAAGTCGACAGATTGTGGGGTGTTGGGCGGTTTTCAGCCACTACTCCGACAATCACCGTTCGGCCGCTCGCGGCCGGAAAAGGGAGGTGGTTGGTCAGGTAGAGGACACGGGACCCGGCCGTCCTGCCGGGCAGCGGCCTGTGACGGTGGGAGAGGGACATCTTCTGGTGGACTCCCATTCGTCCTGACGCCGCTGCGAACGCGACGTGCCCGGCAGGGACTGTGCCAACGTGGCGAGACAGAAAGAGCCGGTTACGTCGGAACATGACGCACATGCACTTGCCGGACACCCGTTGCGATCCGATTGGTGGACGTGCCGCCTGGCCGAGGGGGCGTGACGAGCGACTGGATCAGTTCGTGGAGCGGATGCCTTGTGGCGTGGCCGGTAGGAGGCAGGCGTAACTCAGCGGGAGCAGGCTCACAAATGTTCCGCCGGCTCCGGTGCAGATGCTGCGGGCCTCTTGGACGCGACGGTTGGCCGGCCTGAGAGGGTTGAACACGCAGATGTATCCCACCGGGTTGACGGTGAGGGTGAGCATGCCACCGGTCGCGATGCACAGCTGGGTTGCGTTTCCTGTGCCCGAGCCGGGGCCCGTTGTCGGCGGGGTGCTCGTGTTCTCGCAGCTGGCGTGGATGTCGGGGTCCGGTGCTGGTCCTTGGCAGGTGTCGACGCCGAGGCCACCGTCGAGGCTGTCCTGGCTGCCGTCACTGGAACCGCCGATGAGTGTGTCTGTGCCGGCGCTGCCGGAGATCGTGTCGATGCCCAGGCCACCGGCGAGGGTGTCATCGCCGGTGCCGCCGGTGATGGTGTCGTTGCCGTCGCCACCATTGATCGTGTCGTTGAGGTCTGAGCCGGTGATGGTGTCGTTGCCGCCGTTGCCGTTGATCGTCTTGGCGGGGTTCGTACCACCGCAGTCGATCGTGTCGTTGCCGGGGCTTCCGGTGACGACGGTGTCGGTCTGGGTCACGCCGGCGCTCACGACGCAGTTGACGGCGGCCTGGGCGGTCTGTGGGGCGACTACCCACAAGGCCGGCACCGCGAGAACTCCGGCCACCGTGGCGACGACCACTCGGCGGATCTGACTCTGTTGAATCCTCATGTCTTCATTTCCCGAACACAATCTGTCACAGCCACTGGCGCGGACGCGTTAGCGGAAAGGAATGCGCGAACGACGCAAGGGCGACCTTGTCAAAACTGGCTTCGCGTCGACTCGTGGATGCAAAAAAACCTCGGCTCGTGTTCTGCGTCCGCGATCATCGCGGAGCATGTCACGTGGCCGAGGTCCTGGGCAACGACACGCAATCTACACCTCTTCTCGCGGCAAGCGATACCGCAACCCCCCAAATGGTCCTCTTGTGCGGCATTAAACATCTTGTTCGCAACAAATCGAGGCTCAGAATCTGCCTTGAAGCATGGATTGTGTCAATTGCTGGAACCGATTACCGCGATCACGGCGCCAGTAGGTCACGTGGCGCTGCGGTCGCGGTACCTCATCCTTGTTCGGCTCGGGGGTGGGTTGGTTCTGCTCGGCCGATCCTCGGCGGCCAAGGACGTCGAGTTGTTGGTGTTGCGGCATGAGGCGGCGGTACTGGGCCGTGCTCATGGTCGTCCGCGGTTGGGCTGTGGCTGCGACAGCGTCGGTTGGTGTCGCCGGGCGCGGTGTTGCGGTGGCGAGGGCAATGGACCGGCATTGACGCCAGCAGTGAGCTGGCCTGCTCAGGTTGGTAGTACAGCTTTCCTGTGCTGCGGGCTCGAAGAGGCCGCGTGCAGGCTGAATTGGCCGTCATGATCATGTGAGGCCAGGGCGGCGCTGGGCGTCCGCGCTCACCGAGAATCTCGCTGCTCGTGAGACCAGATTCGCTTGATGCCTTGGATCCCGGCCGTGAGAAGGACGTCGAGATCCTCGCGCCACGCGGCCAACTCGCGGTCCTGCGCCGGTAACTCAGCGCCCACGTTGTCGGGCACACCATCGAGTTCCCTCTGCCGCGCCGCTTCGGCCGCCTCCTGTGCCGCATCCTCGCAGTCGCCCACTTCGCCGTGCCGATGCAGCAGGGCGGCGAGGACGTGCGGCGCCACACGTCCTCCAACACCCGTGCGCCTATTGGCCGGAACCGCCCGGCCACATCGCGGGCCGCAGCTCGACCGTCTCGCCAGGACCCGCGAACCGCGCCGCGATCTCCTCCGCGCGCACCTGGCCGTCCACGTCGATGAGGAAGAACCCGGCCAGGTGCTCCTTGGCCTCCGAGTACGGGCCGTCGGTGACCAGCGGCTTCCCGTCGGCCCAGCGGTAGAGCCGCGACGACTCCGGCGCTCCCAGCGCCTCGCCCCCGAGCAGCTCGCCGTTCTCCCGCAGTTGCGCGAGCATCGCCTCGAAGTCGGCGTTCAGCCGTTCCAGCTGCTCCTTCGACATGACCTGGTAGTCGTCCAGGTAGTCGGAGGTCGGGTGCCCCCACGGCTGCGGGTTGGAGTGAATCATGATCACGTACTTCACCGTCGGCTCCTCGGTCTTCGTCGTGGACGCAGCCAGTCGGCCCGTCCTCGTCCGAGACGTCGGAGCCGGACGCATCCCGTCTACAACTCCGCCGGAGATTTTCTAGCTCTGCTGCTACTTGAACATTCTTTGAACCGGACCTGAAGCACGCTGTCCCAGCATTCCACCCGAAGGACTCGCGACCCTGAGGATGGAGACACGCGTGCTGAACAAGCGCACCACGGCATTCGCGCTGTGCGTCGCGATGGTCGGCTCCCTGCTGAGCGCACTCCAGGCGTCGGCCGCCGCACCACCACAACCACCACCCGCGACCGAGCTCGCCGCAGACAAGTCCACTGTGGACCCGAAGAGGCGCGACGCCGTGCTGTCGCCGGGCTGGAGCACCTCCCAGGACCTCGCCTGGACCACGAGCGGTGACTCCACCGGCCTGCACCTGCTCGTCGCCGAGGCCGCCACCGGCTACACCTGGCGCACGGCGGCCACCCTCGGCGAGTCGTGGATCGACAGCGACCAGTGGATCGGCAACGCCTGCGTCACCGGCTCGGGCAAGCGCGCCGTGGTCGTCTACGCGCCCCGGCACTTCACCAACCGCGCCCACCTGTTCGACCGCGGCGCCTTCGCCGCCGTGGTGGACCTGACCAACGGTCACGTCACCAAGCTCGGCACCACCGTCTCGCTGGCCTACTACAACCCCGGCTGCGGCACGGGGGAGACCGCGGTGCTCACCCAGTCCGGCGTCGTGGACTTCGGTGTCACCAGGCTGAACACCGTCGACACGACTACCGGCGCTGTCGTGCGCGCCCAGGAGTTCAAGGGCGAGGTGACCTCCGCGATTCCCTTCGGGGACGGGATCGCCGCCGCACGGGGTTCCCGTGTCGTGGCCATCGACGCGGGTGGGGGAACCCGCGACCTGGCACCCGCGAGCGGTGTGCCCTTCCGGTTGCGCGCCGACGCCGAGGGCGGCGTGGTGTTCATGGACCGCGACGGTGACGACGGCCGGGTGCGCCGGGTCTCCGGCGGCAAGATCGCGGAACTCGCCCGCGGGGACTGGGCGGCGCTGCGCGTCACCGGTGGCGTCGGAGGCGAGGTGTTCGTCACGGGCAAGCCCGAGAAGGTCGGCGCGCTGCCCGCCTCCGTGCGCAGGATCGACGTGGAGGCCGACGCCGAGGTGTCCACGCTGGGCGGGATCGCGTTCGGCCACCGCGTTCCCCGGCCCGGCGACCGCACGAACCCCGACGAGGGCATGCGGCTGGCCGCGCGCGTTCCCGCTACGGGTCACGACGTCGAGTTCCGCGTCCACCCCGCCGCGCGGCAAAGTGCCGACGTGGCACAGGGTCTGGCCGACTCGCCCGCCGTGACCATGACGGGGCGAGCCGCCGCGGACCCGTCGAAGGATCCCGTCGACCACGACCGGCGCTGCTCGATCCAGCGCAACGACGTGAACCTCCAGGTTTACCAACCACACTGGAGCCAGGTCGAGTGGGCGGCGGAGCTCGCCGTGCAGAACAGGCTCACCACGACCCGGCCCGCCAACTGGAAGAACTCGGGCATGACCTCGTCGTGGTCGCCGCAGGTGATGTTCAAGCCCTACGACCTCGTGGGCGGCGGCCGGGTGCCCGCGCAGATCATGCTCGGCGTGCTGGCCCAGGAGTCGAACCTCTGGCAGGCGTCGTCCCTGGTCACCGAGGGCGTCACCGGCAACCCGCTGATCGGCAGCTACTACGGCGCGGAAGACGGCTGGACCATCAACTGGGCGACCGCCGACTGCGGGTACGGCGTCGCGCAGGTCACCGACGGCATGCGCAAGGCGGGCACGCCCGGTGCCGGGACCACCCTGCCCGCGGACCAGCAGCTGGCGGTCGCGGTCGACTACGCCACCAACATCGCCGCCGGTGTGCGCATCCTGCAGGACAAGTGGAACCAGACGAGGTCCATGGGAATCACCCTCAACGGCGGTGACCCCTCGAAGATCGAGAACTGGTTCGCCGCGCTGTGGGCCTACAACAGCGGCATCAACCCCCAGGCGAGCACCGGCAACACCACCGGGTGCACGCCCGGCCCCTCGTGCACCGACGCCGCGGGGAACTGGGGGCTGGGCTGGTCCAACAACCCCGCCAGGACGGACTACCCGCCGGACCGCGCGCCGTTCCTGGACCACGACAGCTACGAGGACGCCAAGAACCCGCAGTGGTGGCCCTACCCGGAGAAGGTCATCGGCTGGGCGGCGTTCCCCATCGTCAAGTACACCGGGGGTGACGGCTACGAGGCCGGTTACAAGCAGGCGTGGTGGACGACCGCGGAGCTGCGGACCGGTGCCAAGCCGCCGCTGAGCACTTTCTGCGTGTTGTCGGCCACCACCGGCAACCGCTGCAACCCCACCAACCCCACCAACCTCCAGACCAGCGCCGAGCCCTGCACCAGCGCCGACTTCCACTGCTGGTGGCACAGCGCCGCGCAGTGGAAGAACTGCACCGGGTCGAGCACGCCGTGCGGGAACGCGGCCGACGTGATCGCCGCGCCGGGCACCCCGGAACCACCTGACGCCGACGTCCCCGGCGCGTACACCGACGAGTCACGCCCGCGCCGCTCGCCCAACTGCACCACGGCGGGGCTGCCGGCGAACGCGCTCATCGTGGACGACGCGCCGACAGCACCCCTGCTGCGTGCGGGTTGCCAACGGCCGTGGACCAACTCGGGGAGCTTCGAGCTGTCCTTCCCCGCGCACACCGACGGCCTCTACCACTCCAAAGTGGACTTCCACCAGCTGGGCGCCGGCTTCGGCGGGCACTTCTGGTTCACCAGGACGCGCCCCTCGAGCTCGATCAGCCGCAACCAGTACGTCAGCGGGACGTGGACGCTGGGCCGGGCCCTGAACCAGTGGGCGCGCGTCATGGTGCACGTGCCCGACCACCAGGCGCACAGCCAGCAGGCCAAGTACACGATCAACCTCGGCAACGGCCAGGCCCGCACGAGGGCGATCCTGCAGAAGACCCGCTCCAACAAATGGGTGTCGCTGGGCGCTTTCCAGTTCGGCGGCACGCCGACGGTGTCGCTGAGCTCCATCACCCGTGACGGAGACGGCAGCCAGGCACTCGCGTTCGACGCCGTCGCCTTCCAGCCGCTGAGCGGGAAGCCCGCCGAGCAGATGGTGGTGATGGGCGACTCCTACACCTCCGGCGAGGGCGCCTCCACCAACGCGCTCACCGACTACTACCAGGAGACCGACGACGCGGGCTACACCGGTCCCGCCTACCGCAACGCCTGCCACCGTTCGGTGCACTCCTGGTCGCGGCAGGTGAAGCTACCGGGGCGGACGCTGTCGGTCGGCCAGCAGGCCGACTCGTGGGACCAGACCCTGGACTACCACTCCACAGCGTGTTCCGGCGCGCGCACCGACAACGTGCTGCCGTCCGCGACGGCCAACGCCTGGGGCCGTGCCGGTACCGGCAGCTACCGCGAACTGTCCCAGCTGGACCGCGGTTTCGTCGACGCCGACACCACCACGGTGGCGGTGGGCATCGGCGGCAACGACGCCCACTTCACCGACGTGCTGCGCAAGTGCAGCATCGAGTCACCGCACCCGTTGGACGACTGCCAGCACATGCAGATGGCCGGCGAGGACTGGGTCGGCGGCGGTGCACCGGTGGCGGTCACCCTGGGGAGCGCGGTCCGGCAGGTGATCAAGGAGCGCGTCAAGCCGTCGGTGGACACCCTGCTGAGGGAGATCAGGGTCGCCGCCCCGAACGCGCGGATCGTCGTGATGGGCTACCCGAGGCTGTTCCCGCCGGGTGGGCCACGAGACCCGGGCTGCGCCGTGTTCCCAGGGCTGAGCTCCTTCGACATGACCTTCATGAACAACATGGCCGACCTGCTCAACGACGCGCTGCACGAGCTCGTGACCCTCATGGTGCACGGGGACCGGCGCATCCTGTTCTCCGATCCCCGCGACGAGTTCGAGCTGGAGAACGCCTGCACGCACAACCCCGACCACCAGACCATCCACCAGGTGGTGGTGGACAAGACGCTGGGCGAGGACCCGAACGCGACGGTGTCGGCGCAGTCGTTCCACCCGAAGATCTCCGGTGCCCGCAACTACGCCGACGCGTTCGAGCACACCCAGCTCGTGAACACCGCTGGCGCGAAGATGCCCGCACCACCGGGCAAGGCGGTCGCCCTCGCGGTGCTGGACGACCTGAGGACCTATCCGGCGGGCAGTCCGACCGGGTACGACCGCACGCTGTTCCCGCACTGGCGCAAGGCGGTGGACGCCTGCGACGGCCGGGAGGTGTCGCTGCGCCGCGACGCCACCACCGTGACCCCCGCGGGCTCGTGCCCGGTGCTTTCCGGGTCGTGGACGAGCGCTTACGACGGGATGGTGCTGACCGACCCGTCGAAGGTCGCCATCGACCACGTGGTGCCGCTGGCGGACGCGTGGCGGTCCGGGGCCAGCAGCTGGACGCACGAGCGCAAGATCGTGTTCGCCAACGACGTCGAGCACTCGCAGCTGCTCGCGGTCTCGGGCACCAGCAACACCGCCAAGCTGGACCGGCCACCGGACGTGTGGCTGCCCAGGACGAGCTACCTGTGCGAGTACGCGCGGGCCTGGACCTACACCAAGAGCATCTACCACCTGAACGTGACGGACGCGGAGTACCAGACCCTCGCGGAGATCCTGGAGACCCGGTGCTGACCCGGTGACCGGCGTGCGGAGGGGGTGGGCCTGCCACCCCCTCCGCCGTCACGAGGCCGCGTGCAGGCGCACCAGGTCGTGGAAGGAGTAGCCGTCCGCGCCGTCGGCGACCAGCAGGTGCAGGTCCACCAGATCTTCCAGCAGCCGGTGCGCCCTGCGTGGGGGCACGTCGAGCAGGGCGGCGGCGGTGGCCGTGCCGAACCGGGCCGGAGCGCGCCTGGCCAACAGCGAGTGCTCACGCCGTGAGCGGACGTCCAGAGCAGCGCGGGAGGAGTCGAAAGCATGCAGCAGCCGCAGTTCCGCCACCACGTGCGCGGGGTCGGACAGCAGGGCCGCCAGGTCCGTCACCGTCCACAGGGGACGGTTGCGCAGCCGGTTCGCCGCGGTGCGCAGTGCGAGCGGGAGGCCGCCGCACACCGTCGTGACCTCTCCCACCCCGGTGGTGGCGGGCAGCGCGGCGGCGGCGCGGAACACCTCGGCGGACGCAGCAGGGGACAGCGGTTCCAGCGACAGCGGCACGGCGCGCCCGGCCGCGGTCAGTCGCTGCCTGCTGGTGAGCACCACCGCGCAGCCGGGACCACCCGGCAGCAGCGGCACCACCTGAGCATCGCCGGAGGCGTTGTCCAGCAGCAGGAGCACCCGTCTTCCGGCCACCAGGCTGCGCCACCTCGCGGCGGCGCTGTCGACGTCGTCGGGCACGTCGTGCACGCCGAACGAGCCCAGCAGGTGCCGCAGCGCGTCCAGCGGCGTCACCGGCGCCCTGCCGGAGGTGAAGCCGTGCAGGTCCAGGAACAGCTGTCCGTCGGGGAAGTGCGGGCGCAGGTGGTGCGCGACGTGCACCGACAGCGCCGTCTTGCCCACCCCGGCCATGCCGTCGACCGCGCACACCACCAGTTCACGGCGCGCAGCGGACGCGGTGCGCGTCAGTGCCGCCACCTCCGCGTCGCGGCCGGCCAGTCCGGTGAGGTCGGCGGGCAGTTGCGCGGGCACCGTGACGACGGTGTGCGGTGGTTGCTCGGTCTCGCCTCGCAGGATCGCCAGGTGCAGCCGCTCGACGTCGCCGGAGACGTCCAGCCCGTGCTCGCGGGCCAGCGACGCCCGTGCCTGCCGGTAGACCTCCAGCGCCTCGGGTGTCCGCCCGGCCCGGTGCAGCGCCAGCATCAGGTGCTCCACCAGGCGGGGCCGGTGCGGGTGAGCGCGGTGCAGGTCCAGCAGTTCGTCCACGGCGGTGGACAGGCCCAGTCGCCCGCACGCGTCCAGACGGTCCTCCACGGCACCCAGCCGGGCCTCCTCCAGACCGCTGGAGAGCACATCTCGCACCCCGTTGGTCGTGATGCCCGCGAGCGCGGGACCGCGCCACAGAGCCAACGCCTCGTCCAGCACGACCACTCGCCGCGCGTCGTCGGCGGTGCGCGCCCGCTGCAGCAGGTCCCGGAACCGGTGCGCGTCCACCCGCAGCGGGTCGCACCGCAGCGCGTAGCCGTCGCCCTCGCTGACCAGCCGCACCTCCTCGTCCGCGGCGTGCCTGCTCAGCGCCGAGCGCAGACCGCTGACGATCCCGTGCACCATGCGCCTCGCCGACCGCGGCGGACCTTCACGCCACACCACGTCCACGATGCGGTCGGTGGCCACCGCGGAGTTCGCCTCCAGCGCCAGCAACGCCAGCACGAACCGGTGCTTGCGCACCCCGACGTCCACCTCGGCTCCGCCGGATCTGGCCCCGACCGCTCCCAGCAGCACGATCTCCACCCGCAACACCCCCAGTGCTCCGATGCCGAACGCGGCGGCCCAGCATGGACACGGGGTGCGCCCACCGTGAAGGATGTTTGCGCTGACGTGGAAACATCCTGCTGGGGGGCACATGGCGTTGTTGCGCATCCACTTCACGATGCGGGACATGGGCAGGACGCGCCTCGCCGACGAAGGCGACCCGCTGTGGGAGGTGATGCACAGCGGCTTTCGGCTCAACTACCGGGACCGGGACCCCGCGTTCGTGCCGTGGAAGCGGTCGCTGCTGGCGAACGGGTCCGCCGACGTGCGCGCGGGCACGGCGCTGCTGGCGGTGCTGGCGCCGGAAGGCCCGTACTTCCCGGACTTCCTGACCCCACCGGAGGCCTCCCGCGGCCTGGAGGAGGGGCTGGAGGCGATGCTGTCGACCCCTCGCGGCAGGCTGCGCGCGGAACTGTCCCGCCTGGCGGAGCACTCACCGGTGCCGTCGCGGTTCCAGGCGCTGGCCGAGGGCAAGCCCGCCGTGCTGCGCGGTGTGGCCTCCGTGCTGCGGGCGTTCCACTCCGCGGTGGTCTCCCCGCACGACGGCGCGATCCGGTCCGCCGTCGCCGCCGATCGCGCCCGCCGTTCCCGCGTGCTGGCCGAGCAGGGCGTGGAGGGACTGCTCGCGACGTTGCCGTGGGCGCGCTGGGTGCCGCCGGTGCTGGAAGTCGAGTACGGGGTCGACCGGGACCTGCACCTGGACGGGCGTGGGCTGCTCCTGGTGCCGTCGTTCTTCTGCCAGCGGCGGCCGCTCTCGCTGGCCGATCCGGCCATGCCACCCGCGCTGATCTACCCGATCGACAACGCGCTGCGCTGGCAGAGCCTGGCCGCGAACCGCGCCGGCGGCCTCGAAGCCCTGATGGGGCCCACGCGAGCGGCCGCGCTGGCGGCGGTGGGGGAGCGCGCCGGCGCGACGACCACCCAACTGGCCAAGCGGCTCTCCACGTCGCCGGCCTCGGCCAGCCGCCACACCGCCGTGCTGCGCGCCGCAGGGCTGATCACGACCCACCGCGACGGCCCCGCGATGCTGCACACGTTGACACCGCTGGGAATCGCGCTGCTGGAGACCCCCAGGCCTACCCGGTAGTCCCGAGGCGGTCCGATACCGGACGCGTCTCCTTCACCCAGATCCCCCCGTGCCGGGTCCGTCGGACCTCGACCACGGGCGTTGCCGCGTGCCCTTCCGGAGAACGGTGTGCTCGGCGATTCGTGCTCAACCATGCCGGAAATCAGTGAACGGGAACAAGATCCTACAGTCCGAAGGGGACAGTTTTGCGAAGTGGAACGAGTGTGAGGACCGCTGTCACGAGAGTGCTGCTCGTGATCGTCATGGCGGTGGCGGGGATCGTCATCGGCGGCCAGGTGTCCGCCCAGGCCGCGTGCAACGGCGCGGGGTGCACGGGCCTCGACCCGCAGGCACAGGGGTGCGCGGCCACCGACCTGGGCGGCACGTACTACCTCGAGCCGTCCAGTCAGCGCTACAGCATGGTGGTGCGCACCAGCAGCGCCTGCAACGCGCGCTGGGCGCGGATGATCATCGACGTCAACCCGTGCTGCTTCGCACGTGAGCTCGCGGTCGAGACCCAGCGCCTCGTCGGCAGCACCTGGGTCGCGCTGGACTTCCGGACCGTGACCATCGGAGCGGGCCAGGTGGGGAACTTCTGGACGACCATGGTCGCCAACCGCTCTGACGACAGGGTCCGGGTCTGCAACCAGATCGGCACCGCCGGGTGGGTCTGCGGGGGCTGGGCCTCCTGATCTGGGCCCCGATGGTGGGCGTGGCTCCGGGCGACTTCGGTCCGCGCGGAGCCACGCCCTTCAGCCCATCCGTGCGAGCATCGACACTGCGGGAGCGGACTGGCCGACCGGAGTTCCCGTGCTTCTCGCTCGTGATGTTGCGCCGGCGCCTGGCAACCGAGGACCCTTCGAGGGGTCCTCGACGCATTCACGGCGAACTCGCACTCCAGGGCCGGAGCGACGGAGGCCCGGTTCTGGTCGCGGCTGGGCCGGCAGTGGTCGCTGCTCACCCGCCGAGCAGGGCGCCGGCCACGGCGCGGCCGGAGAGCCAGGCCGTCTGCACGCGCGGGCGGCCGAACGCGTCTCCGCACAGCCACACCTGGCCGTCCCTCGTGTACGGGGCGTCGGACGCCTTTTCGGGCTGGGCGTAGGTCCACCGGTGCACCTCGATGTGCGGCGTGGCGGTGATGCCGAGCAGTTCCCCTACGGCCGCGGCGAGGACTGGACCGGCTTCGGCGGGTGCGTCCAGGTGTTCGGAGGCCAGCTGGGCGGTGGAGTGGGCGACGAGGACCGGTGCGGCGTCGCCGCGGCGGTCACCGTCGTCGCACACGGTGGCGAGTACCGGGTGGTCGTTGACGAACGCGCCACGGAGTCCGCTCCACGAGCGGGCCGGGTAGGTGAGGACCGCGGCGATGACCGGCCGCCAGGTCTGGCAGGCCGCGGCGGAGGCGATCGCCGGTGGCGGGGACAGCTTCAGGGCCTGGGGGCCGGGCATGGCCAGCACCACCGCGTCCGCGTCCTGCGCGACGGATTCGATGGAGGCGACCGGGGTGGAGAGGCGGACGTCGAGTCCGTCGGCGAGGTCGGTGGCGAGGCTGCGTAGTCCGCCGGGTGCGGCCCAGCGCATGGGACCGCGTGTGTCCGTGCCCGCGGGGTAGACCCGCAGGGTGTCGGTCCAGGGACGGGCGAGGCCCCGCGCCTGCCAGGACTCGGTCTGCGCGGCGAACGCGGGGTCGTCGGCGACAAAGTAGGCGGCGCCGATGTCCGCGTATCGGCCGTTGATGCGCCGGCTGGCCAACCGCCCGCCCACGACACGGCCTCGGTCGAGGACACGTACTCGTGCCCCGCCTTCTGCCAGCGCACGTGCGCACGAGAGACCCGCCATACCTGCCCCGACCACGACGACGTCCACGAAAGACACATTAAGTGCCGCGCAGTCAGGTCACAGAACGACGGCGCCGCGTCGGCCATCGTCGAAGGCGGCGGTTTCTTCGCCGGCCCGGACGAGTCCCGGCCGGACGTGCAGCAGCTGGAGCAGGCACCGCCCGCATTGCTTCCGAGCTCGGCCTCGATCCGCCGCGGCGAGGCCGTCGATCGCCACTCGCAGTCATCTGCGCGGATGGAGACAGGTCGTGGGTCGGCGACGTTGACTGAGGATGCTCTTTGCTGTGCATATGCACAGCAAAGAGTCCGTGTCATGTCTCAGAGAGTGATGAACTGTTCACGGCGGACCGCAGCGGCCACGTCGGCGAAATGAGATTCAAGAACACGAGTTCCGATTTTTCGTGAACCACGTGGTGAGGTTCACGTGAGTTTTGTGGAGTTGCGGTCGCCGACGTCAAGTCAGGCGAATCGGCACAACAATGACAGGAAGTCTCAATGCGCGCCAGAATTTTGGCCGGTATCTTCACTGCGATCTTTCTCGGCTTTGCGGGGATGGCACCGATCGCGGCCGCGACGCTGCGTCCTTTGAGCTATTCGGGTGCATCGTGCTACTCCGACGCAAACGGTTATGAGCGCTGTTACCGCAGCTATGAGATCCCGCCGAACGCAACCGCGCTCGGCGCAGGACGCATCAGCGGCAAGGTATCGGCAAAAGTCGATTTTCCCAAGAGCATCGGATATCGAGGGATGACGTATCTCTCGGGTAGTGCCACGGGCTACACCACTAACGTTTGTGCATCGCCTCAGTTCAGCGCGCGTCACGAGTTCAAGGTCAACGGGGCCACCGGCTCGGTCTCATGGCAGGGGGCGGGTGTCAACGTCGGTGGCACCAACAACTCGACGGGCGCCATCGTGGTGGCCAGTCGCAACCAGAACTGGAACCTCTCGTTTCGGGCCGACTATCCCGCAAGCGTGACCCACAACTACACGATTTCTGTCACCTGCGGTGGTCAGACCGCCATCTCTGGCGGCTCCGAGGAGATACCCCTCTACTCGTGACCGATGTCAGTCGATACGTCTGATGCTCCAGCCGCGGTTTGTGGGTATCGCTGCGTCGGCTCGTGAGGCTCGGGCTGCGGACCCGATCGCTCAGTGCCGTGGTTCAGGGCGTTCGCATGTTCGCGGCTGATCAACAGAGTCCGTCAACCAGGTTTCGCTGAAAGAAGGGAACTGGTGTGAAGAAATCACCCAGATTCGTATTGCGTCGACTTTCGATCCTGTTGACCGCCGTGCTGGCTGTCTCGTCGGGTCTGATGCAGGGCTCAAGTGCAACGGCGTACGCGTCAAGCGTGAAGCCTGGCTGGGACGCCTATTTCAACACTCCCAACGCGAAAGCCATCAGTGGTGGCCATTTCTGCTGGGGAGATGCCTGCGGCAATCCCAACGCCTATCAGATCGCCGCCGTCTCCAATGTCAACTCCAACGAGTGCGTCGGCAATCCGGGTGGGCCTTGCTCCAATCAGTTCGACTGGCGCTATCAGAATGAATGGGTCGCGCATCTGTCCACGTACGGCGCCTACAAGTACCTCGGTTTGCAGAACACCATCCAGTCGGCTCCGCAGGGCGGTTCGCCTGCCGTTTGGCCGGCGCTGGACCAGATTGCCGGCATTCAGGTTCAGCTCAGGGGTCAATTCTGCGGGGGAAACGAGGCCTACGGTCGGGTGCCGAGCTACGTCCAGTTCGTCGATCCGGTCTACGGCAAAGGCGAGATCAACGTGGACCTGCTGTCGCACGTCGGTTCGGCGGCGCCTCGCGACAGGTTGACCATCGCGACGCCCGGCGGGTCCTGGACCACGGAAGCCGAGCTGATGCGTCGCGGCGGCAACAACAACCCTCCACGTGAGAAGGAGCGCGTGTTCCAGTTCCCGGGCAGGTGGAGCGTGCCGGCGAACGGAGCCTCGAACGACTGGCCGTGCCGGGGCGGGGCGGGTTCAGGTGGTCTCAGTTCCGCACCCTGGCTCGATTTCTACATCAACGTTCCTTTTCTGGTGAGCGAACTGCGCAACAGTGGAGTGATGATCTCGTCGAGCACTCAATTCACCGGCAGCATCCTCGGAGGGGCGGAGTTCTGGAGCACTGGTGCGTTCGGTGAGGTTGAAATCAAAAATTACCGCGTCTACATGCGCTGACCGCGGCGGTCGTGCTGAGCCCGTTCTGGTGTGCTGTGCGTGCCACTGCGCTCCAGGGTGTCGATCAAGGCCGGTTGAGGTGATCTGAGAACGACCACCTCTGGCCGTGGTGACCAACACCGTGTGGTCCTCGGCAGGGAGTTCTCGTTGCAAGACCTTGAGCGAGGTTCCCCACGGGAACGCTATGCGGACGAACCGGCGCCGCGGAACCGATCAGTGTGCTGCTGCGCCGTGCGGTCCTTGCCTCTCGCGGTGCGCCCGCGGGAGGCAAGGCGCTGTCGTCGGCGGGACTGGACGCCCTGCAGGCGTTGTGCCCAGCTGCGTCGGCGGCCTGCGGGACGGGTGCTCGTGGTCGGCGCCACGGCTCGTCGCCTGCCGAAGCCGACCAGCTCGTGACATGCGAGCCTCTACCGACGGCCGCACCAAGCTCGCCAGGTACGTCCACGACCACGGCCGCCAGACGTCATGCGGCGACACGACCCTCCTGCGGACCGTGTCGTTCATCGCGAGCTGGCCCCGTCCTCGGAACGCAGGTGCCTCGCCACCACGACGGGCGGCCACGAATCGGGGGTCAGCACGCCGAGGTGGTAGGCGCGGGCGGTGATCGCCCCGGCGTTGTTCGCGGGGCAGCGCAGCTTCCTGGCCAGCTGGCGCAGGTGGTAGTCGACGCCGCGGCGCGTCATGTCGAGGTGGGCGGCGATGTCGGTGAGGGCGCGGCCCTCTGCACGCAGGGCGAGGACAGCGGCCTCGGTCGGGGACAGCTGCAGCGTCGTGCGCGGTGTCTCCGGCGGTGCCAGGGGTTGTGCGATGCCGACGATGGTGTCGGCGCGGTCGGTCGGGTCGGTGACCCGGATGGCGGTGATGTCGACCGGCGTGCGCGCCTGGTCCGTCGCCCGCACGTACGTCTTGCGGAACCTCGCGGTGGTGGTGCGCCGCGCCATGATGTCCACGAGGGCGTTGTGCTCGGTGTCCTCCTGGCCCGCTTCGGAGAACTCGCGGACGTGGCGGTCGCGCAGCTGGGAGGCGCGCAGGCCGAGCAGTTCGCAGAAGGCGGGGTTCGCGTCGAGCACGACCCCGTCGAGGTCGGTGATCGCCATCGGTGTCGGATTGCGGTCGAAGAGGGTGCGGTAGCGGTCGCGCCAGCGGCCCAGCTCAGTGCGAACCTGGTGCAGCTCGGTCGTGTCGATCCAGATGCCGGCCAGCCCGGTCTGCCCGTCGGGCAACGGCAACGGGAACCGGTAGCCGGTGGCGCAGGCCTCGCCGTGTGAGCCGTCGTTGCGGATCCGGCGGGCGGTGCGGCCGCGCAGCGTGGCCTCGTCCTCCGCGAGGTTGCCGGTCGCGAGCTCCGGCGGGTCGAGGTCGCGGGTGGACATGCCGACCAGTTCGCCGAGGGTCGTGCGGTAGAACGCGAGGTACGTGGGGTTGGCCCAGACGTGCCTGCCTTCGGAGTCCTTGATGTAGGCGGCCGCGGGAACGTGCCGCATGAACGCCTCGAACCGGTCGTGCGCGACCGCGGCCGCCGACCGCGCCTGTTCGAGCTCGGTCACGTCGGTGAACACCCCGGCCAGCAGGCCCTCCTCGTCCGCGTCACCGCTCGGGAACAGTCGGAAGACCTGTCCTTTCTGGATCCTGCGCGTGCCGTCGACGACGTAGTCCCCGCGCACCTCGAGCGGCGTGTCCAGGCGCAGTGCCGTGTCGTCCTCGGCGTCGGAATCCCTGGTGTGCCAAGGGGCACCGAGCTCCTCCGCCGTGCGCCCGACGACGTCCTGCAGCGTCAGTCCGCCGAGATGCCGCAGGTGCAGTTCGTTGGCCCACACGTAGCGGTGGGCCTTGTCCTTGATCCACGCGCCGACCGGTGCGAGCCGCATGAACGCGTCGAACCGGGTGTGCTGCCCAGCGTCGCCCATCAGTCTTCCGACCCCTCCAGCCACCACTCCGTCGCTCTGCGTTCCCATCGTCCATTCCTGACGTGGTTCGCACACAACGGCAACGGCCGATCGGGGTGATCAAGAGTGCGGATGCACACTCGTGGGTGAGCGGCCCGCTACCGGCTCGAGGTGCAATGAGGGCCGCGACTGCGACCGCCGCAGCGTCAGCGACCGCGCCATCGGGACGGCACGTGACCTCACGAAGAGCACTCGATCGCACCGGGGTGCCGCACGCGATCGCCGTGCGGTCGCACGACCTGCACGACTACTGCTCGATGTTCGCGCTGTCCGCGGCCGACCTGCAGACAGGCCCGATCCTGGACGTCGGAGGAGCCGCCGGCACGTTCGGCGCGCAACTGCGGTCCCGGGGCGGCCAGGTCGTGGCCCTCGACCCGCTCTACGGTGTGCCCGGTGCGGTGCTGCTGGACGCGGTGCGCCGCACCGCGCGGCAGGAAGCGGCGAAAGCGTTGCGGCAGCCCGAGCTCTTCCGCCCCCTGATCGCGCGCGATCCCGAGAAGTTCTTCTCCACGTGGACGGACAACGCGCACTGGTTCGTCGTGGACTACCACCCGGAAGGGCGCAACTACCGGCTTCCGGACGACGGACTGGACGTGCCGGCGGGCCACTTCGCGCTGACCCTGGTCAACCACTTCGTGCACGCGAGGCCCGATGCCCCCGAAGGGGACGAGTTGGTGGAGTTCCTCCTCAGGCTCGTGCACGTCACGCACGGCGAAGTGAGGGTCTTCCCAGTGGTGGAAGGCGCCGAGCTCACTGCGCTCGTCGACGACCTGGCGCGGAGGAACGTCGCGGCGTCACTGGAGGAGTGCCGTCACCACCACCGGCGTGGAGCCGCCTGGATGCTGGTCGTCACCTCGTGACGCGAAGGAACGGGGTGCGGCGCCGTCCGGCACCGCACCCCGGCGTGAGGCGTGGGTCAGTTCTGCACGAAGTAGCACTTCATGCCGGTCGGCACGCCGATCCAGCCGTTGCCGACCACGACGTCGTTCGCGCCACCGCCCCCGACGGCCCTGTTGCGCACGAGGTACTCGTACTTCGAGTACTCGGGCACGCCCCACACCCGGCCACCGCGGGCACCGACCGTCGCCGTGCACCCGTTGGTGATCGCGATGCTCTTCGAGAGGCTGGCGTCCACGCCGAAGGTCGTCTGCAGCGAGTCCTTGATCAGGGTCACGTTGACGCTGGCGTTGACGCCGGCGGTCACGGTGTAGGTGCGGTTGTAGCCGCACGTGATCGTGCCCGCTCCGACCGCGGAGGCGGAACACAGCGGCGACGCGCCCGGAACCGTGTAGAACCCGACGAACTTCTTGTTGGACACGTAGCAGCCGAACGGCGCGCACAGGTCGGAACTCGCGCTCGCCGCCGCCTGCGGTGACTGAGGTGCCTGTGGTGCGGCCGACGACGGCGCGGCACCGAGCACTGCGGAGGCGAGCGCCACCAGCACGACGGGGACGAGGCGCAAGGAGAATTTCATGAGGACTCCCGAGTTGGGTCTGTTCTCGCGGACCGGCTCGACACCTGCTCGTGCCGGTAGTTCGAATCCTCGGGTTCGTGCTGGTCCGTCCGGCATCGGCCAGAACAGGAATCTCGCCACCAGGTTCCGCACCGCGCGCATGGATGCCGCGCACGGACCGTCCGGCACACCGCAGCTGACCCTGCCTGCGGACAACCCCGGTACTTACCTCGTCACCGCCCGCTTCCCGCGTCCGGTCAACGACCACGGCGTGACGCGGGTTCTCCTTCTCCTCGGCAGAGGTGAGACCGGCTCCGGCGTACAAACAGATCAACGGTCCCATCACGTTCTACGCCGAGGTGTGCTGAACGACGGGAAGGGCGGGGCCACGACGTGACCCCGCCCTTCCCGTGTGCTGTCAGGCGATTCCGGTGCTGGTGCGGCCGTCGGTGAACACCTGGGCGTAGTGGACCCGTGAGCACGCGCCGGACGTGCACGTCCAGCTGTTCAGCTGGAAGTACGCGACAGCCGAATAGTCGAAGGTGGCGTTCTGGCCGATCGACCAGGTGTACGCCGTGTCCCTCACCGTCGCCGTGCGCACGCCGTAGTCGACGAGCCTCCCGTCCTCGTAGCCCACGAGGAACCGCTGCGCCAGCACGGTGCCCGCGGCGCAGTCGTTGGCGGTGAACGCGTTGTTCGCCGTCGTGGACGCTTCCACCTGCCCGGGCCTTGCGGAGGACGAGTTCCAGGCGACGAGCGTCTGGTACGCCTCCGGGCACGCGGCGCTGTGCACGGTCTGGGTGGCGATGTCGTTGTACTGCCCGGCGTTCGCGGTACCCGCGAGGCCGAGTGCGCTCAGGGCGGTCGTCAGCAGGACCGCGCCGACTCGGATCGACCTTCTCACGTGGACTCCTCTGAAAGGGGACGAGATCGGTCCGACTGTGCCGAGTGGACGGCCACGCGGTCTCTGCACGCTTGGCGGATCGTGTCGTGCCACTTGCGCGACTTGCGGATCCCCGAAGCCGGACCGAGGTGGTTCCGTTGGGGCACATCGTATTCGTGGAAATGAACCCCAGGAGGTGGCTCGTGGTGCTGTCGAGGGCAGTCCCGGTGATCTTGGCGGTTGGTGCGGTCTGCGCCCCCGCCGTCGCGTCGGCGAGCGAATGGCCGACGCTCGACCCGCAACCACCCGCGTGCACCACCCCGCCGCCGGCCAGCGGTGACTGGTGCACGTGGTTCAACTCGCAGAACCCGTCCGGCCAGGTCCGCGACGGCCGCCACTACCCGGCGGGCTCCTACTGGAACCAGGAGACCTGCGACGCGGTCGTCCGCGAGAAGGTGGTCGTGGGAGGGCCGTGGGACAAGGGTTTCTGCGGCACGACCACCGTCACCGGCAGCCAGTACCACCGGTACTACAACGTCTACCTCCGGTCCCGGTGATCCGCTCCCGGCGCCTCGCCTAGCGCTGGGAGTTCAGCAGGGCGAGGTAGGCGGGGTTGGTCGCGGCCCGCCGTCGATACCACCGGCGGGCCGCGGCGAGCACGACCGACGCCGCCTCGGGTCGCAGCCGTTCCGGCTTCCACGCGAGGAAGATCCGCCGGGTAGGGCCGGCCTCCAGCGGCTTCAACAGGAACTCGCCCCTGGGGTCGATGGTGGGCGAACTGAGGGAGAGGGCCTTGCCGTGGGAGAGCAAAGCGCCGACGGTCGACGGGTCCTCGGCGACGTGGCGCACGTCGGGGACGAATCCCGCGGCGGAGCACATCTCCGCAAGCATCTCGTGAAGCGGGCCGCGTCCAGCGGAGATCCACTTCTCCCGCGAGAGATCCGTCGGAGCAACTGAAGTACGCGTGGCGAGCCGGTGCCCGAGCGGAAGCGCGAGCCACACGGGCTCCCGCACGAGGTCTTGCACAGCGAGACCCTCCAAGGAGGAGGGAGTGTCGGCGGACTGTGAGGCCGTCGCGTAGCAGAGTGCCGCGTGCACCTCGTCCCGTGCGAGCTGGTGCAGCGCGAGTTCCGGTGGGAGTGTGGCCACGTGCCACTCGACCTGTGAGGACTCCGCCTCCAGCTCCTCCATGAGATGGCCCACCGAGTGGGAGTAGCTGGCTAGGTGAACCTCGGCAGGCAACGGTCGCGTGCAGGCGGCGACGCCGCGCAGCGCGTTGTCCTCCATCTGCGCGACCCACTTCAGCAGCGTCCGGCCCTCCGCGGTGAGCCAGACCTCCCTGCGGGTACGGCCGAACAACGCGGTTCCCAGCTGCCGTTCGAGCCGTTGGACCTGCCGCGTCACCGTGGACTGGGAGGTGTGCAACTCCTCTGCTGCTCTGGTGAAGTTGCCGGTCCTGGCCACGGCGAGGAACGCTCTGAGATCGTCCCACGCCGGCACCGCGCCCGAACCTGTCTCGTGGACGACCCGCAACGCGGTCATGGCCCGCCCTTCCCCTGTGCGCACGCCGGCCCCCAGCATGTGATCACGAGCGGAGGCCGCGTGACGTGGTGTCGTGGTGTGCGGATGCACTGTGGTGCGGGGCGGCGTCGAACCGCGAAGTGAACAGTGCCGAGGAGAGCAGACGCACCCCTCGGGTCGTGAGCGGGTGCACCCCGCACATCTCCTCGATCTTCTTGAGGCGGTAGTCCAGCGTCGCGCGGTGCACGTGCATGGCCGCTGAGGCAGCCGTCCTGTCGAGGTCGTGTCGGTAGAGCGTCTCCAGGGTGGTCAAGAGGTCCGGGCCGCCTGACAGCGCGGTCAGCAGGCTGGACAGGTGCCGCCTCGCCGTCTCGTCGCGGGACAGCGCCCGCTCCACGAGCACGTCGTCGAGGGCGCAGCCACCGTGCTGCTCCGCGGCGGCGGCCAGCACGGCAGTGGTGCGCGCCTCGGCCACCGCGGCGGGAATCCCGCTCGGCGAACGGGGGAGGAGGGACACGCCCGCGCTCACCGGCGAACCGAGGCCGGCGGTGAGATCGCCGATGAGCGCGTCCACGGTGGTGCGCGGTGGCGAGCCGGAGAGCAGCACCACCAGGTTGCGGCCGTCCGACGAGCTCAGCACGTCCTCCTGCTCGCACATCAGGTCTGAGAGCACGAGGTCGGGAGGGGCGAGCAGGTAGACGACCACGTACGTGCCAGCGACCGCGATCCCCGCCTGTCTCGCGGTGGCGGGACAGATCTGCCCGCCCTCCACCAACGCGGTCGTGAGCCGTGACCTGGCCGTGCGCCACGAAACCTGTGACGAGCTCGCACGGGCCAGGGCGTGCCGAGCAGTGCGGGTGACGACCGACTCGAGCGCGGCGCACCACGCTCCGACCTCACGCAGACGCGGCTGGTCGTCCGGTGCGGCCCGGTCCCACAGGTGGTGCAGGACGGCGTGCAAAGCCGCCCGCAGAACCGCGGTGGTGCCTCCGACATCGTTTCCCGCCAGTGCCGAGGCCACGAAGTGGTCGACGAGAGGTGTGGTCTCCTCTGTCCGGGGAGGACCGGCGACCTGCTGCAACCTGGCGGACACGCAACGGGCGACGTGCTGCAGCACCAGGTCGTGCGGTTGGGACGTGTGTCCGTTGTGGACGTTAAGGGCTTCTCTCAGCAGGGCGAACAAATCCCCGTGCCCTGCTGTCCCGCTCGCTGTGACCGGTGTCCGCATGGTGTCGCCCCCGTTCCCGCTGCCGCAGTTCGTGCACTCCCAAGCTAGGGGCAGCCGAGGTCCGGGCAGAAATGCGGATAAGCAGGCATGACGCCTGGTCATGCACACGTGAATCACCGACCGGGAGCGTTGCCTCCCAATGCCGCCTCCGCTGGTCGGGTGGTGTGCGGATGCACCGTTGCTCTCCCTTGCCCGCACTCGCGGTCACCGGGAACGTCGGCTGTGACCACGCCGAGTCACCGCGTCGCGGGGGCGTTCGACACCAGGAGTGGACATGCCCGGACCAAGCTGTCTCCCCGACCACGCACTGCCTGACGCCTCCACTTCGGCGCAGGTGATCACCACGACCGCTGGAGTGCTGGTGGCGGTCAGCGCGTCGTTCAGCGATCTGGTCGGCACACCGGGCAGAGCGCTGCTCGGGCGGTCCTGGTACGACTTCCTGTCCGCCCGCGACGCCGCCCGCGACAGGGCGTGTGCGCGCTGCCTGGCACGTTCCGGAGACGTCGAGCGGTTCTCGGTCGACATCTCGCGGGCGTCGTGCGGCAGCGTGCTGTCGGCCGAGATCACTCTCGTGCGCGTGTGGGCCGAAGCACGGCGGACGACCTGGCACGTGCGATCGGTGCGAGGCCGCCCGGTCCTGCCGGCGGTGCGCGAGGTGTCGGCGGTGCGGAGGAGGATCGTCGAGCTGATCGCCTCGGGGAGGACGAACCACCAGATCGCCGGAGCGCTCGGCGTGAGCAGGCAGGCGGTCGAGTACCACGTCACGCGCTTGCTCCGGTCGACCGGCACGAGCGACCGCGCCCACCTCACGTCCTTCGCCTACCACCACGGGTGGCTGAAGACCGCGGACTGGCCACCCGTGACCGCCTGAGGGTCAGCCTGCGAGCCGCCGCCGGCCTCGCGCCCGCGCCACCGTCAACGCGGTCGAGAACAGCAACACCCCGCGGGTGGACGCGGGGCAGACACCGGTGAGCCGGCGGACCCGTTGCAGCCGGTACTCGAGCGTGCTGCGGTGCACGCCCAACGCCTGCGCGGCCCTGGTGCGGCTCAGATCGTGGTCGTACAGGGCCTCCAACGACTCCACCAGGTGAGCCCCCGCGGCGTGGAGGCGTGTCACCAAGGCGGCGACCCGTGCGTACACCTCGGTGTCGGAGGCCACCGACTCCTCCACCACGACGTCGAACCCGGTCACCACCCCGGCCAGCCCACCCGCGCGACCGAGCGAGGCGAACGCGGCGGCCCGCCGCACCGCGTCCGGCAGGTCCTCCGACCGGACCGGCCCGGTCAGCCCGACGACGACCGGGTGCGCGTTCGCGGCGGTGCGACGAGCCGACTGCTCCTCGTCTGGGCCGGTGCAGGCGGGGAGGACGCACCACACGTCCTCGTGCGGGGTGATCAGGTGGCCCGGCTCGGCCAGGTGTCGGGCGACCTGCGCGTCAGCGGTGACGGTGACCACCCACCGGCGGGGGAGCGGTGTACCGAGCACCTCTGCGACGGCGTGAGCGGTGCCGGGGTCAACGAGCAGAGCCTGCGCCCAGAGTCCTCGTTCCGCAGTGCCGTGCTCTCCCGCCTGTCGCAGCAGGAGCAGCAGCACCGAGGACCGCAGCTGCGCGCACCGTTCGGCCACCTGTTCGGACCGTGCCGCCGCACGGGCGAGATCGCCAGTCGGGGACGCCGGCCACACATCCCTCTGCACGAGCAGTTCCAGCCTCCGCACGGCGAGGAGTGCTTGCTGGAGTGAGGAACACCCGGTGTGGGCGCGGTTGGCGATCGTCCGGCTGAACGTGTGCAGCTTGCGCTGCCACCGCCGTTCCGACGCCTCGGGCGGGCCGCTGTCATCGCGCAGCGCGAACGCCAGCAGCCTCGCCGGGATGGTGCTGCTGTGCTGCATGCGTGCCGACCTCCTTGAACGCCAACGAGTTGAGCGCCACGCTAAGCGCCCGCCGGTTCGGCGTGGTCGCCGTTCGTTAGGGGATTCCGAGGTGCGTCGCGCGGCACCTCCATCCGCGACGGGCGGAAAGCCGTCCCCGATTGCCGCGTTCCGCTCAGCGTCCTGCCGGTCGTGCTCTGCGACCGTTGCGCTGCAGGCAAAGGACATCGGCGAACCAGGAGCGGACCATGACGAGGACGAAGATCGGGGCGGTCGCCACGGCGGGAGCGGTCGCGCTCCTGTGCTTCACCGGCGCACCCGCACAGGCAGCGAGCTCCATCCAGTTCGGACAGGTCCACGACGTGGCGGCCAAACCGGAGTTCTACGCCGGAGCGACGTTCTCGATCGGCTCGGGCTACTACAGCTGGTCGTGGTGGGCGGACGGACGAGCCGTGGGACCCACCTACGCCGGCAACTGCGCTGTCGCGAGCTGTTCGGTCCAGGCCCCGACCCACCAGGCCTACGAGCGGATCATCAACTACGGCGCCACCCTCAAGAAGTTCACGATCCGGGTGGTCGGCACCACCCCGGCGAACATCCAGCTCGCGGTTCAGTGACGCGCGACCTGTCGGAGGATGCGGGGGCTCTCGTGCCGGGAGAGGGGAGCGAGAGCCCCCGCGGCGGCGGACAAGACATCCCGATGACGCGGTGGTGGGAGCCGCCGGGGTTGTTGCCGCGGGCCAAGTTTCGCTGCGACGACGCGACACGTCGGCTTGTGTTGGTGTGCATCCGCACACCAACAGTTCCCGAAGCTCAGTCACTGTCGTGGATGCTCTCGTTGTGAAGCACGCACCACGGCCGCGATGGCGGCACCCGATGGTCTGCTGATGTCAGGCCATGTCGTGGTGGTCGGGTACGGCGCGATGGCGGTGGATGCGCTGCGGCACCTCTGCTCGTCCGACGCGACGGACGATCTCGTGGTGCTGGACGTGGACGCGTTCGCGTTGACCGCCGCCCTCGCCAACGGCGCCAAGGCGTTGCGCGGAGACGGGCGGGACCCCGGCGACCTGCGGCGTGCTGGGGTCCCGTCCGCGGCGCGCGTGATCATCGCCGCGCCGGACGACGACGGGTTGCTCACCGCGATCGCCGTGCGCAGCCTCACCGAGTCCGTCGCGGTGACCGCGGTGATCCGGCAGGCGTCCCGGCGGGACCAGTTCCTGCGGGCAGGGGTGGACGAGGTGCTGGTGAAGCTGCCCTGGGCGGACTGAACCGAACTGTCTGCGACGGCTTCGTCCTGGGCGGGCGACGGTCCGCGTTACTGCGGCGGACCTCAACTGGCGCCACATGTCGACACGATGCGCTCCACGATCGCGAACTCGCGTGGGGCGTGCTCGACCCCCTTGCAGAACCGATGCGCCGCGGACTTGCTCAGGTGAACCTTTCGCCCGATGCCCTCATAGATCAGACCGCTGGTCACCTCGAGCTGTTCGAGGTGGCGGTGAGATCTCGCGGTCGGGTGCCGTCAGCCATGACCCTTCTGTCTCAGCAGGCGCGTCTCACGGCAACCACCGGTTCAGGCAAGCACGTTCGGCGGCGACACGCTGGAACGGCAACTATCCGGGATAGTTGATCTAGCAGGGCTGAGAAGAGTCAAGTAGCGCCGTCACGGTGATGACGGAACATCGTCGGCACCAGTCGTGGGCGCCGCGCACGGCACTGCGGTAGCTCCTCCAGCCGGCTCAGCCCTGGCGGTGACGGGGCCAGACGACCACGTAGTTGGAGTAGGACCTGTACGCACCGCCGGCGATGTCGCCGCGGTCGTTGATCTTCGCTGCCCAGGCGCGTTCATGGTCGACAGGTGTCGGCAACGGGGTGGGACGGCCCGCCCGGTCCCAGCGAACAGCGGCAGTGTTGGCGTCCTGTGACCGGACGTAGTCCCCGACGACGACCCCGTGGCCGTTCACGTCGGCAGCGGACGCTGACGCATCACCTGATGGGGGCAACAGATCGACCACACGGCCGCGCCCGTAATCCCACCGTTGCGCACCACCCGCGTACAGACGCCCGATCACCGAACCACCGCGGTCGGCGATGGCCAGTGCCTGGGCCTCCTCCGCCAGCGGGGTGAGCCGCCCTGCCCGGTCCCAGCGCACGGCGAGCTCACGGTGGGTGTTGCCGTACACCATGCCGACGGCTGTGCCGTCGTCGGCGAGCCCGACCACCTCGTCGCGGTCACCGCCCAGGTTGGCCAGAACCGTCGCGTGTCCGGCGCGATCCCAGCGGACCGCGCGGTTCGCGCCGGTCGAGTCGAAGTACGTGCCGATCGCCTCGCCGTGCCGGTTGAGCGCCAACCCGATGACGCTCCGCGCGCCGGGCGGCGCATCCAGCATCGTCAAGCGACCCGCCGAGTCCCACAGGACGGCGGTGCTGCCGTCGACCTGGGTCTCGTTGGGGGACGACACCCCGATGACCGTGCCCGCGTCGTTCACGTCATAGGCGATGGACTGGACGTCACCCGCCAGGACGCCGAGGTCGTGGACACCGCCCTGCGAGTCCCAGCGCACGGCACGGACATACCCGTCGGGGCGTTGGGAATACCCCACGACGTCGCCGTGCCGGTTGATCGCGTGCGCGTCGTGGAAGCGACCACCCAGGCCGTCGAGTTCGGTGAGTTCGCCCGCGAGGTTCCACCGCAGTGCGCGGGCCGGCGCGAGCGACTGCGGCAGCGCGGCGCTGCCGATGACGATCCCGTCATCGTTGATGCCCTTCAACCACGTTTGTTGGAATCCTGGTGGTGGGAGCAGCACGATCGGCTGTGAGGCTTGTTCGGCGAAAGCCGCGGTGGGCGGGATCGAGGCGATCAACCAGCCTGTCGCGGCGATGGACAACGCGGTGCGAATCGTTCTCTTCACGTTCACCCTCCTCGTACCTGTGAAATCCGAGTGTCCGGTCGGTGTAGGTCAGGCTCCACAGGCGTAGGACGCACTCGTTCAGGTCCAAAGGTCCCTACGGCCGCGTCCTGCTGCGTGATCGTGCGCTCGGGAAAGAACTTTTGAGCCGCCGAGAGACTCGTACGGCTGGTGCGGATGATCTGGCCGGTGGCGGCGGAGTCGGGCGTCCGGCGGCGAGACACGCAGTGGACCAGCACGGTGCCGGTCAGTGCCTGGCGATGACCCCGCACGGTGACTCCACATCGGACGAGACCACAGGATCATCACGGTCGACACTCAGGTCCGTGGGGATCGGGACGGCGCGTCCCGCAGCCGAGAAGATCGAGCTCGGCCTGTAGGGCCTCGGTGAGCACGAGCAGGTCGGGCACGTGGTCGGGATCGGCGACCACGGTGATGGTGAACGCGTCGACGTAGGACAAAGCCGCGAACGCCACCGTCACGTTGCCGGTGGTGGCCGACAACGGGATGAGGCCGACGATCTGCGCGCCGCCCAGGTGCAAGGGCTGATCAGGTCCGTGCACGTTGGTCACGAAGGTGTTCACCAGGTGTTGGTGGTTCATGAACCAGTCGGCTGTCCCGAGCGACTTCAGCGTCCGGAAGATCGCCGTTGCCGACGTGACCGTCTTCTTGTGCGAGCGGGTGATGGCGGCGATCCGCGTCAGACGTGACCAGCGGTCGCCGCCGATCGGTAGCGCGACGGGCATGACGCCGGTGCTGTTGCCGAGGTGGACGGCGGTGGTCGATCGGCGCGTTGACACGGGAATCGAGACGACCAGCTCTGTGACGTGGTCGCCGCGGCCTTCCAGCACCGTGCCCAGTGCACCCGTGACGGCGGTGAGCAGGGCGTCGTTGACCGTGCCCCCGCAGCGGTGTGCGGCTGCGTGGAGCCGGGACACGCTGGTCCGTGCGATGGTCCACTGCCGTCGCGGGCCTGTCGGTTTGTTCAGGGAACAGCGCGAACCGGGTGACGGCCACCGCAACCCGGCGACCGGGTTGCGCCCAGGCGGCGTCAGCCGGGACGCCCAGGCGTCCTTCGCGAGTTCACGGAACGAAGGCGCGACGGCGGGAAACGGCACGACCTCGGAATGAGGTGCCCCGTCTACGAGGCTCGCCAGCACGGCGAGGCCGCCGATGCCGTCGGACAACACGTGGTGAAAGACCAGGATCAGAGCCGCCTTGTCCTCCGCCAGCCCGGTGGCCAGTGTCGCCGACCAGAGCGGTGACGAACGCGGCAGCGGGCGAATCACCAGCGAGGAGGCGATGTCCAGCAGCGCCGCCTCGTCGCCAGGAGCTGGGGACACCGTGCGATGCACGTGCCTGGCGATGTCGAACCCGGCGTCGTCGACCCAGACGGGGCGGCCACATCCGAACGGTGCCCACACGAGACGCCGGCGGAGCCGAGGGACTGCTCGGACGCGGTCCGCGAGCAGGGTCTCGACGTCGCCAGGATCCCGTTCCAGCACGACTACCGCGCCGACCTGCATGTCCGAGGCCAGCGACATCATGTCGCCGGGGCTTGTCCGGTCGATCATCGGAGGTTCCGTTCGGCTCGTTCTTTGATGCCGCGCAACATCTTCTGCTCCATGACCAGGCTTCCCGGCTCCATCACGAACTGGTTGAACCACCGGGCGGGCAACGACGCGTCAGGGACGGCGATGCGGTTGCGGCTGATCAGCCTGGTCCCGCCGGCGGTCTCGTGCAGCACGAACGCCCAGACCCACCGGCCGTCGTCGGAGCGCAGCACCAGAGCGTGATCGGGTTCGAGAATCTCCACCAGCAGCTCGGGGCCGCCTTCCCCGACCGGCAGGACGTCACCGACGTGCAGGTCCTGGTACTGCGGGAGGATCTCGTCGGCGCTGTGCATGTTCAGGCCGAACAGGTTCTCGATCCAGTCGTAGGTGTAGGCACCACCGCGCCCGCTGCCCATCTGCACCAGCCACGGCCAGATGCGGCGGGGAGGTGTCTCGACGGTGATCGCACGGGTGGTCAGCAGGTCCGGTCGGCGCAGCAGGTCGTCACCGGGCAACGTGGCCCGGGCCTCGTCGTCGGTCGCGCCCCAAGTCAGGCACCACTCGCGCCACAGCAGCGGATACGACGCCACCGCTGCGGCGGTGGCGCCCAGTGCGAGTCCCGCGATGTTGGTCGTCTTCATGGCTTCTACGGTGCTTCGGCCTGTGCAGCTCGCTCAGAGCCGTAGGACCCGACCTGCCGAGGTAGTCCGCCCGGCAGCGGATGTGTCCCCATGACGCCGAACAGGGCTCTGAACGCTAGATTGGCGGCGTGACCGAAGGCCTGTGGCTGCGGTCCCGTTCGACGTGTTCCTCCGCCAGCTGGTCGGCGAGCTGTTCCTGACGCTCTTCACCGCGGTAGCTCGCGAGAACCCTCATGGTGATCGCGTGCGCCGATGCGAGGAGGAGCAGCACGATGCCGAGCTTGGTGACGAGCTGCTGCAGCTGGCCGTCGACCGGCACGTCGACGGTGGAGATCAGGGCGACGAGTCCGAGGACGATCAGCACGAACAGCGTGGTGGTGAGCCAGCCGGCGGCGATGCTCGTGCCGCGCCTGGCGAGGTAGTGGCGCCCGCTGATGGTGATGATCGCCGCGTCGGCGATGACCAGCAGCGTGCTGATGGTCAGGAAGGCGATGTAGCTGTCCGTGTTCATGTCAGCTCCGGTCTGAGGAGACGGGTGAGGGCGGAGCCGGTGATCGCCGCCATCGTGGCCGCCATCACCAGACCTCCGAGTGCTCCGATCAGGGCGATCAGCACAACAGGCTGACCCGGTTGCCAGAGGGGAGTGGTGAACGCCGTGAACACGACCAGGCCCGCGGCCCACGCCACCGCGTTGGCACCCACCCACAGGTGCGCTCTGGCGGCGTGATGGCGCAGGACCAGCCATTGACCTGTGCCCATCGACAGCAACACGCCGGTGCCTGCGATCGAGAAGAGCGCGAGCTGTGCGGGGAACGCCAGGGCGCCGATGCGCTCGATGTTGCCGACGGCGAGCAGTGCGACGGACCAGGCGAATCCAGCCGTGAGCGCGGTGACGCCGATCCACCGGGACGCGCTGAGGCCGGGGAACGTGCGGCGCAGGACGAGACACTGCGCCGCACCGAGAACCGCGCCCTCCACGGTGCCGGCGAAGATGAGCACCAGTGCCGACGAGGTCAGCGCGCCGGTCAGAGCCGGAGCGAGGAAGCCGAGGAACTCCCCGGCGGTCACCCTGGCGAACCAGGTCCTCCAGACCTCGCGTGTCGTCAGCGTCGTGCCCACACCTCAACGTTGCGCCCTCTGCGGCGTCAGGCGCAGGGACGAAGGTCCTCAGCTCGCGAGTGCTCCTTGCCGTGGTGGACGAGGACGTTTCCTCACAGAGTGGTGGCATGACGCGCATCGTGATCGCAGGAGCCGGGCTCAGCGGGCTGAGTCTCGCGGCACACCTCGCCGTGATGGACCACCGGCACCCGGTGGTCGTGGTCGATGACGGCCGCGATCCGTTGAACACCAGGGCATGGGCTTCGTGGAGCGATCGGGCCGGCCTGCTGGACGCCGCGGCCTGCCGGTGGTTCGACAAGATCCGGGTGCACGTGAACGGCGCCACGAAAGTGCTGCGCCTCGGCCGTTACCGGTACCGGGTGGTGCGTGGCGCGGACCTGGCCGCGGTCGCGCGGAGGTTCACCGGTCCGTTGCGGCATTTCACCTTTCTCGAAGGACACGTGGATCGGATCGAGGACGACGGCGTGGTGGTGGACGGGCGGCACCTGCGGGCACGGTGGGTCTTCGACAGCGTGCTCGGACCGGCGGAGGAGCCGACGGCGGACGCGCTCCTGGCGTTCCGCGGATGGCGTGTGCGGACCGAACGGGCCGCCTTCGACGCGGAGATGCCGACGCTGTTCGACTTCCGGACGCCGCAGGCGCGCGGCGCGAGTTTCGTGTACGTACTGCCGGACGACACCCATCATGCTCTCGTCGAACACACGTCGTTCCTGGCGCCGGACGCGGCGACAGATCAGGCGGCGCAACGACAAGCTCTCGCCGAGTACCTCGCCGAGGTCGTCGGCGCCGGGAGGTACGAGATCGAACGGGAGGAACACGCGGTGCTTCCGCTGCGAGCCGGGCAGACCAGGCGGGTGAACGGCAACGTGCTCACGATCGGCGCCAAGGGCGGGTTGCTCAAGGCGTCCACGGGGTTCGCGTTCCAGCGCGTGCAGCGGGACAGCGCCGCCATCGCGGAGTCGTTGCACCGCAACGGCCACCCGTTCGCGTTGCCGACGGAGCCGGCGAGGTTCCGGATGTTCGACGGCGTGTTGCTGGACGTGGTGACGAAGGCCCCCGCCCAGCTGGAGCGGGCGTTCGGTGCGTTGTTCCGCTACGGCACCGCGGAGCCCGCGCTGCGGTTCCTCGACGAGGCCACGACACCGTCACAGGAATGGCGGTTGTTCGCCGGGATGCCGGCGGCGACGTATCTGGCCGCCGCACGGCACCGGCTGCTCAGCTCCTGATCTCGCGGCGTTCGAACGCCGCCGCCGCGCCTGCCACGAGCAGGGCGGTGAGCACGAGCAGGCCGATCAGTCCCAGCCAGTTCGGGTCGCCCGTCAGCGCCTCGTTCACGCCGGCGTGGTGGAACGGGGACAACACCCGCCACGGCCGCAGTCCGGTGGCGAGCGCGGACAGGGCGTCCAGCAGATACGTGAACAGTGCCAGGCCCACGGCCACGCCGATCGCCAGACCACGTCGTCCGGTCAGCGCGCCGACGAGCAGGGCGACGGCACCGAACGGAAGCGCCACCACCGCGCTGGCCAGCACCGCCGCCAGCAGGTCCTGCCACGGCACGCCCAGGCCCGCGACGGCGCTGCCGACGACGAGCACGACGGCGAACGCACCGGTGACGACGGCGACCGCGGTGAGCACGGCGGCGGCCTTGTCCAGCACGAGACGGGTGCGGGAGATCGGGTTGGCCAGCAACAGGTCCATCGTGTGGCTCTGCTCCTCGGCCGCGGTGGCCCTGGCGGCCTGCCCGATCGCGATGCCGAGCAGCACGAGCGGTGCGAGGAAGCCGAACACCTCGCCCTGGAGGTATCCGACGCCGCTGGCCAGGGACTGCTGGACGTTGAACAGCGCCTTGAACGCCTCCGGGTAGGAGTCGAGCAGCTTCTCGAAGTCCCCGGCCGCGTCGCGGACGGCGGGGTAGACCGCGAGCTGCAGCAACACGCTCGCCACCAGCGCGACACCCCAGCCGATGATGCCAGACTGGTTGTCGCGCAGGGACTTCGCCATCAGTTCAGCCTTCATCGCCGTGCTCCTCGGTGTAGTGCACGAAGATGTCCTCGAGGTCGGGCTCGTGGCTGGTCACGTTGAGCAACGGGAACCGGGCAGCGGTGCGGACGAGCTCTCCGACGGCGCCGGTGACGCGGCATCTGACCTCGGTTCCGTCGGCCCGCACGGCCTTCACTCCGGGGATCCCGCTGAACGACGCCGCCGCGACCTCCTCGGCGAAGGTGAACGTCAGCTCCCGCACCGCGTTCGCCTTCAGCGAGGCGACGGTGTCCTCGACGACCAGGCTGCCCGCGAGCAGGATGCCGACCCGGTCCGCCACGTGCTCCACCTCGGACAGCACGTGCGAGGAGAACAACACCGTGCCGCCGCCGTCGGTGTACTCGCGCAGGTACGCGTGGAACTCCCGTTGCGCGAGCGGGTCGAGGCCGGACGCGGGTTCGTCGAGGATCACCAGGTCGGGGTGGTGCGCGAAGGCCTGCACGAGTCCGAGCTTCTGCCGGTTGCCCTTGGAGAGCTCGTCCGTGCGGCGGTCCAGGTCCAGGTCGAGGCGCTTCGCGAGCGTCGTCGCCTCGCCGAGGTCCGCGTGGTCGCGCAACGCTCCGCAGAACCGCAGGTAGTCGGCGCCGGTGAGACGGTCGTAGAGCACCAGTTCTCCCGGCAGGTAACCGATGCGGCCGCGCAGCCGGGGCGACATCGACTCACCGAACAGCGTGATGCCGCCGCGCGTCGGCCTGATGACGTCGATGAGCAGGCGCAGGGTGGTGGTCTTGCCGGCGCCGTTCGGCCCGAGCAACCCGTAGACCTCACCCTGGCGCACTTCCAGGTTCAGGTCGTGCAGGGCCGTGGTCCTGCCGTAGCGCTTGGTGAGCTGACTGGTGCTGACGACGTTCATCGCGGACCTCCGGTCTCGGCGGAGTGCTTGACGGTGCGCAGGACCGCGCGGCTGATGACGCCGATGAACGGTGTGCTGATCCGCCAGTAGCGGCGGAAGCTGAGCCACGCGTGCGGGTCCGTGAGCACGACCCGCGTCTCCGCGGTGACGAGCGAGCGCCGCTCGCCGTACGGGAGGACCGAGATCGAGCAGACGACCTTGGCGTAACCGGGTTCGGCGAAGTCGGTGAAGTCGCGTGCCTCCACGGGGACCCACTTCACGACCGGCTGCCACACCTTGCCGATCGCTCCGAAGACGATCTCCTGACCGGGCTGCTCGCCCAGCACGACCCAGTCGGAGCCCGTCGCGAGGTCGTTGATGGTCAGGCGGGTCCGCCGCCGGGGCGTCCGGCGGTCGCGCTCGCGCCAGGCTTCGGGCAGCTCGCGCAACCGCACCGCGGCCGTGACCAGGAACCCGTGCAGTTCGGTCAGGTCCAGGTCGTGCACGGCCTGGAACGCCGTCGCGGGATCGGCCTCGACGACAACGTGGTCGGTACGGCCGAACTCACACCGAGGTGCGAACCGGTCGACGAGGAGCGGGGACGGAAGGGGTGCCACGGCGTTCCTCCTGTACGGGTCGGTGCACCACGAGAACGGGGCACGGCGCGTGGTGCAACGCCGCCCTGGTCACCGCTCCGCAGGCGCGGGTCTCACCGGGACCGACGACGAGCAGGTCGCTGTCGGTGCAGCGGCTGATGGCCTCGTGCGGTTGCCGCCGCACGAGCACGGCGGTGTGCGGGAACCCGCCCAGGAACGCGGCGGACTTGGCGAGCACCCAGCTGTGGTCCTCGTCGAGGTCCTCGCGCAGCACGGGCGGCGGAGCGGCGTTCAGCAGCCGCAGCACGGCTCCGCGCCGCAGGGCGAAGTCCGCGGCGGCCGCGAGCACGAGCTCGTCGTCCTGGCCGCCGCTCACCAGCGCGGTGACGCGGCCGTGCTCGCCGCGCAGCGCGGCAGCCGTGCCGCGCACGACCACCGTGTCGCAGAAGGTCGCGCAGACCGAGGGGAGGACGTGCTTGCCGAGCCCGAGCGGTGAGCCGGTGCGGTGCTGGTAGCCCAGGACGACGAGCTGGGCGTGGAAGTGGTCCTGCGGCCGATGGGCCTCCACCTCGGCGTCGACCAGTTCTGCGTGCGCACGGGCCCAACGCGCGGCTGCCTCGTCCCAAGGGGAGCCGTCTGCGATCACCACGACAGGTTCCATGTCCTCACGGTCGCTCGCGGCGGGCGGCGTGCCCAGGGCGCAAAGCAGGCCGCTGCCCCGGGACGAAGGTCCTGCTCAGGCAGGGTCGCGCGCCGCTGGGAACGGAGCAGGGAGGAAGGGACCGTGTGGTCGGCGAGTACGAGGAGGCTGAGGATGAGCACGCTGACGTTCCTCGGTGGCGCTGGCACGGTCACCGGCAGCAAGTACCTGTTCGACACGGGCGGTTCGCAGGTCCTGGTCGACTGCGGGCTGTTCCAAGGCCTCGCGCCGCTGCGACGGCGGAACTGGAAGCAGCCACCGCTCGACCTCGACCGCCTGGACGCCGTCGTGCTCACCCACGCCCACCTCGACCACTGCGGCTACCTGCCGGTGCTGGTGCGCAACGGGTGGCGCGGACCGGTGTTCACCACCGAGGGCACCGCGGACCTGGCCGCGATCGTGCTGGCCGACAGTGCCCACCTGATGGTGGAGGAGGCCCGTCAGGCCAACGAGGCGGGGTGGACCAAGCACCGGCCCGCGCTACCGCTCTACGACGCGGACGACGCCGACCGCGCCTCCCGGCTGTTCCGGCCGATCGACTTCGGGACGGTCCGCGCCGTGGCCGACGGCGTCGACCTGGAGTTCGGCCGCGCCGGACACATCCTCGGATCGGCGTGGGCCCACCTCACGTTCGGCGACCGCAGCGCGGTCGTGAGCGGTGACCTGGGCAGGCCGGCCCACCGGGTGCTGCTGCCACCGCAACCGAGGCCCGCGTGCGACACGTTGCTGATCGAGTCGACCTACGGCGACCGCCGGCACGACGACGCCGCGGCGACCGCGCTGTTCGCGAACACCATCCGCCGCACGGCCGCACGGGGTGGCAGCGTGCTGATCCCCGCGTTCGCGGTGGACCGGACCGAGGTGATCCTCGTCGAACTGGCCAAACTCGTGTCTGCGGGCGAGATCCCGGACCTGCCGGTGCTCGTCGACAGCCCGATGGCGCTCGCGTCGCTGCGGGTCTACCGGCAGGCGGTGGCGAAGAGGTGGGCGGAGATCCGTCCCGAACTGCTGGACGGCGACGACGCGTTCGACCCCGGCCGGCTCGCGGAGCTGCACACCGCGACCCAGTCGATGCAGGCCAACAACCCGAGGACCCCGTCGATCATCATCTCGGCCTCCGGCATGGCCACCGGCGGGCGGGTGCTGCACCACCTGAAGTCGATGCTGCCCGACAGCCGGCACACGATCGTCGTCGTCGGGTACGCGGCAGCCGGCACACGGGCGCGGCAGCTGGCCAGCGGCGCCCGCGAGATCAAGATCCACGGCCGTTACGTGCCGGTGAAGGCCGAGGTGCGGGTGCTGGACGCGTTCAGCGCCCACGCCGACGCGGACGAACTGCTGACGTGGGCGGCCACCGGCCCGGCACCGGGCACGGCGTACGTGGTGCACGGCGAACCGGCGGGGGCCGAAACGCTGGCCCAGCGCCTGGAATCCGAGCACGGCTGGATCGCCGTGGTCCCGCGTGACGGCGAACAGGTTCTGGTGTGATCGGCTCAGTTCACCGAGGGGGACGGCTCCAGCAGCAGTTCGGTGACCGGGAACCGCGGTGTGGCGGGAACGGGAGAGCTGAAACCGATGCGCAGCACGGTCTGCGGGACCAGCACCCCGCCGAGCTCCCGGCGGAGCTCCTCGCGCACGCTGCGCACCTCGATCGGCTGGGAGAGGAACGAAGCGGACAGCCCGAGGGTGGTCGCGGTGAGCAGCACCCGCTGCATTGCCTGTCCGGCCTGCAGTTCGCCCAGCGGTCCGTTGTAGTGCGAGCAGACGACGAGCACCAGCGGATTGGACTCGTAGTCCTTGCCGGGCAGGCGATCGTGCTCCTGGCCGGGGTCGAAGTCGCGGAACGCCCACTCGTCCTGCGCCTGCGGGCGGACTCCCGCGGAGGCGGGCGGCACACCGTCGTGGGCACCTGGCCGGTGACCGGTGAGGGACCGGAGTTCCACCTGGACGTCCTGGTCTTCCAGCTGGATCTGGTGGGCGCGCCGCACGAGGTGCTTCAGCCGGGCGACGTCCCCGCGGGTGGCGACGACGTGCAGCCACGAGCGTTCCAGCTCGGCTGCCCGCACCAGCGCGTGCCGCTGGCGTCCGTCCACCCCGGACTCGAAGAACGGGCGGCGGTTGGTCCGGCGTGCGGGAACGGCGCGCAGCAGGGCACGACTCTCGTCGTCCGGCCGGAACACGCCACCCCGGCGGATCGTGGCGAGCGCACCCGGTGCGGCCTGACCAGGCAGGAGGGTGACCAGCGGGCGAACCCCGAGCCCTTGCAACGCCATGCGGAGGTTGAAGAGCGCCGCACCACAGGACAGTCGCAGCTCCCGCGCGTCCGGATCGGTCGCGGGGAGACGGCGTCCCATGTCCGCGTGCAGTTCTATGCGGTCTGGCAGCAGACGGAACCGCCACGGCTGGCTGTTGTGCACCGACGGCGCGAGCGACGCGGCCTCGAGAACGGTCCGCACCTGGTCAGGGGCCAGCCCCAGCGCCGAGGACACCTCGGTCATGCCTTCACCTCATGTGTATCCGGAAGATCGTGGTGCGATCCACCCTCACTCCTGGGGGGCCACGATCACACGGCCGAAGGTCCCGAGCTGCCAGGGACCGCCTGGTGTTGTGACAACGACTGCGGCAAGGTGTGATCCATGACTGGTTCAGGAGAGAGCCGGGCACGCAGCCTGCTCGGTGGTTTGCGCCTGGACGAACTGCTCGACGAGATGCGGGAACGGCTGGCCGAGATCGGCTCCACACGCGACAAGATGCAGGGACTGCTCGACGCGGTCCTGGCCGTCGGCGCGGGACTGGAGCTCGACTCGACGCTGCAGCGCATCGTGCAGGCCGCTGTCGAGCTCGTGGGCGCGCGGTACGGCGCGCTGGGAGTGCTGGGACAGCGGGACAACCTCTCGCAGTTCGTCTACGTGGGCATCGATCCCGAGACCCGCTCGAAGATGGGCCATCTCCCCGAGGGCAAGGGGCTGCTGGGGTTGCTCATCAAGGAACCGAGGGCGATCAGGCTGCACGACATCGCCGAGCACGCGGCGTCGGTGGGTTTCCCGGCGAACCACCCGCCGATGCACAGCTTCCTCGGTGTGCCGGTCCGGGTGCGCGACGAGATCTTCGGCAACCTGTACATGACCGAGAAGAACAACGGCGAGGACTTCACCGCCGACGACGAGGTGGTGCTGGAGGCGCTCGCGGCGGCGGCCGGTGTGGCGATCGAGAACGCGCGTCTGTTCGAGCGGTCCCGGATGCGCGAGCGGTGGCTGGAAGCGACCGCGGAGATCAACTCGCAACTGCTGGGCGGTGCCTCGGGAGACGACGCGCTGAACCTGATCGCCCAGCGCTCGGTGGAGCTGACGTCGGGTTGCAGTGCGATGGTGCTGCTCACCGAGGGAACCGACCGGCTGCGGCCCGCCGCCCAGGCCGGTGCCGCGCTGGCGGACGGGGCGATCGACCCGCGCGGGACCCTGCTGGCCGAGGTGCTGGAGACCGGGGCACCCGCGCTCGCCGAGGAGGTCGAAGGGCTCTTCGGTTCCGGCGGCACCGAACTGGGAGCCTGCGTGATCGTGCCGATGCGCGCCGGTGCGGCGGTGGCCGGCCTGCTGGTGTGCGTGCGGGAGAAGGGCACCACGCCGTTCAACGCTGACCTCATGCCGTTGCTGGCGTCGCTGGCGGACCAGGCCGTGGTGGCGCTGGAGTTCGCCGAGAACCAGAAGGCGCGCCGGCTCGTCGACGTGCTGGCGGACCGCGACCGCATCGCCCGCGACCTGCACGACCACGTCATCCAGCGGCTCTTCGCCACCGGCATGAGCCTGCAGGGCTCGCTGACCTGGGTGAACCACCCCGAGGCCCGCAAGCGGGTGCAGAAGGCCGTGAACCAGCTCGACCAGACGGTGCTGGAGATCCGGACGTCGATCTTCGACCTGCAGGCGGACATGGGCGACACGGGTCTGCGCCGCAGGTTGCTGGACATCGTCGCCGAGCTCACCGAGGGTGCCGCGCTGACGCCCGCCGTGCGGATGAGCGGCACGATCGACAACCTGGTGCCCGACCACATCGGCGAGCACGCCGAGGCCGTGGTCCGCGAAATGGTCAGCAACGCGTTGCGGCACTCCCACGCCACCGACCTCACGCTCACCGTCGAGGCGGGGGACGCGCTGGTCATCTCCATGGTGGACAACGGAGTCGGCATGCCGCCGCACGTCGCCCGCAGCGGGCTGCGCAACCTGGAGCAGCGCGCCGAGGGGTACGGCGGGACGTGTGCCGTCGCGGACGAACCCGGCGGCGGCACACGGGTGACCTGGCAGGTCCCTCTGGACTAGGGCCTGTGCCGGAGTTCGGTCCGCGACAGCCGGGCCTGAGGCCGCACCACCTCGAGCGCGACTCCCGTCGAACCGGGCTTCGGCACAGGCTCCAGCCGCGGCAGGCGTGCCGGAGGGCCCTAGCCGTCCTCGCGCGGCTCGGGCGGCGCGGCGAGCTTGGACGCGAGCACGGCGGCCTGCGTGCGGCGTTCCAGGCCGAGCTTGGCGAGCAGGTGGGACACGTAGTTCTTGACGGTCTTCTCCGCCAGGAACATCTTGTCTGCGATCTGCCGGTTGGTCAGGCCCTCGCCGATCAGGTCCAGCACCGTGCGCTCCTGCTCGGTGAGGGAGCGCACCGGGTCGCCCTGCTCGCGTTCGCGCCGGATCCGGTTCAGCAGCGCGGCGGTCGAGCGCGCGTCGAGCAGGGACTGCCCGGCCGCGACCGTCTTCACGGCGTTGGTGAGGTCGCTTCCCACGATGCGCTTGAGCACGAACCCCGACGCACCGGCCATGATCGCGTCGAACAGCGCCTCGTCGTCGGTGAACGACGTCAGCATCAGGCACTTGAGGTCCGGCAGCCGGGACATCAGCTCACGGCACAGCTCGATGCCGTTGCCGTCGGGCAGCCGCACGTCGAGCACGGCCACGTCCGGTGCCACCGCCGGCACCCTGGTGAGCGCCTCGGTGACCGAAGAAGCCTCACCGACGACCTCGAGGTCCTCGGAGGCGCTGAGAAGTTCCCTGATCCCGACGCGGACCACCTCGTGGTCGTCCACCAGGAACACACGCGATACCACCGCTGACCACCCTTCGCCCGCCGACAACACAATGGACGATCCCCTGGCCGCGGGGGCGTACACAGGGTCCAAAGACTCTGATCAACGAGTGCTCAGGGTCTTCCGCACGCGGTCGAACTCCTCGGTGTCGATCTCGCCCCTGGCCAGCCGCTCCTCCAGGATACGCAGCGCGGAGCCACGCCGGCCCGCCTCCGCGGTCCTGCGCAGCACCAGGACGCCCGCCACTGCGAGCGTGCTCCAAAAGATGATCATGCCCAGTGACATCATGACGATCCCGCCCCAGCTCATCGGGGCGCCGCCGTAGTACCACATCATGTCCGCCTCACTCGCTGCGCCGTGCGGGTGTCCCGGTGACGCCCTCGATGTCGTTCGCGGCCGTGTCGAGCAGCCGGTGCGCGAGGTCGGCCAGGGCGCGGGACGCGGCGAGCTCGTCGCCGATCTCCGGCACGTCCTGGTCCGCCGGGTTGAGCCGGGCCGTGCCGACACCGACCAGGTGCGTCGGGTCCTGCGTGTGCAGGCGCGCCTCGGCCCTGGTACGGCCCTCGTGCTCGTCGATGAGCAGCTCGACGCTCCACTTCTTGGCGGTGCTCATGAAAACCTCCTCGTCCGGGGCTTACAGGGTGTGGCGGCGCAGGTGTCCAGGCCGAGAGTCCAAGGGCCCGCGCCGGGTGAGCCGGTGCGCCCTGTCGAGGACCGGGCCGCGGGCGGGATGGTCGGGGCATGAGGTGGAACCCGGGAGAGGCAGCGGCGATCGTCGAGGCGGCGCGCAAGGCGCCGGTGTACAGCGCGGGCAGGCCGTGGGTGCTGGAGATGCACGGCCGGTCGGTCTTCCTGTACGAGGTGCCGCACAGGTCGTTGCGCGACCCGCTGGGCATGGACCGGCTGCTCACGTGCGGGGCCGCCCTGGAGCACGTGGTGCTCGCGGTCAGGGCCTCCGGCTGGCACGCGAAGGTCGTGTTCCCGCTCGACCACGCCAGCCGCGAGCTGCTCGCGGTCGTCAAGGCCGACCGCCGTCAGCCTCCCGGAGAGGAGGAACTCGGGCAGCACCGGGCGATCCGGCTGCCTGACGGCACCGGCGACGGCGACGCGCGGGACCTGGTGACGGCGAACCACTGGGCGGGCACCGAACTGCACCGCGTCGCCGACGACACGCTGGTCGTCGTCACGGTGGGGGACGCGCGCCCTGACCACGTGCGCGGTGGGGCGGCACTGCAGGCGGCGGTGCTGGCGGCCCGGTCGGCGGGCACGAGGGTCCGGCCGGTGGTCCACCTCATGCACCGCCAGACGTGGCGGGCCGGCCTGATCGAGAAGCACGAGCTCGCCGGATTCCCTCAGGCCGTGCTGCACGTGGGTGCCAAGGACCCGGACGGGGCGGGACCAACGACCGCGTCCTCGGGCGCGGCGCGTTCCTAGCGTCGGAAGCGGAAGGGAGAACGCCATGCGCGCTCGCGAGATCATGACCAGCCCGGCGATCACGGTGAAGCCGGAGGTGCCCGTGCGCGGGGCCGCGGCGTTGCTCGTGTCGCACGGGTTCACCGCGCTGCCGGTCGTCGACGACGACAAACGGCTCATCGGCATCGTGACCGAGGCCGACCTGCTGCGCAACGGCTACGGCGACGAGACGGGCTCGTCCCGCGTGGGCGACGTGATGACCACTCCGGCGGTGGGGATGGACGGTGACGCCCAGGTGCCGGTGCTGGCGCGCGCGATGGTCGACGACCACGTCCGCTGTTTCCCGATCGTGGACGGCGCACAGGTCGTCGGCGTCGTGACGCGGCGGGACCTCGTCCGGGCGCTCGCCAGGACGGACACGACCGTGCAGGCGGAGGTCCAGCGGGTGCTGGACATCTACGGCGGTAGTCGCAAGTGGACGGTCGTCCTCCGCGACGGCGAGGCGACGATCGGCGCCGAGAACGCCGACGAGGAGACCAGGAACGTTCTCGCGGCACTCGCCAAGTCGATCCACGGCGTGTTGCGGGTGCGCGTGCTGACAGGAGGAAAGTGATGAAGGGACCCGCCGCTCCGGTCGTGGTCGGCGTCGACGGCTCGTCCTCGGCACTGGCCGCGGTGAAGTGGGCCGCCACCGAGTGCGCCCGTCACCGCGCGCCGCTGAGACTGGTGCACGGATACGTCCTGCCGGCCCCCGGCTACACCGGGATCGTGATCACGAGCACCGAGATCCGCCGTGCGATCGAGGAGCAGTCCGACGCCTGGCTCACCGAAGCCGCCGCGGCCGCTCGCTCCGCGGCGCCGGACGTCGAGGTGACCACCGAGCGCGTGTGCGAGAACGGGACCGCGCTGCTGATCGGCGAGTCCCGCGAGGCCCGGCTGATGGTGCTCGGTTCGCAGGGACTCGGGACCGTCACGGGACTGCTGGTCGGCTCGACCGCCCTCGCTCTCGCGTCCCACGGCGAGTGCCCGCTCGTCGTCGTGCGCGGCACCGGGGTGCCGGGTGGTCCTGTCGTGGTCGGCGTCGACGGTTCCCCGACGAGCGAGGCGGCACTGGCCTTCGCCTTCGAGGCGGCCTCGGTGCGCGGCGCTCCGCTGACCGCGGTGACGTGCTGGCAGGACTTCATGGTGGAAAGCGCCTACACCGCGTCGCGGTTCACCGTGGACTGGGGCCAGGTCGAGGAGGACGAACGCAGGGTGCTCGCCGAGCGTCTCGCCGGGTGGCAGGAGAAGTACCCGGACGTCCCGGTCACCCGAGTCGTCCTGCGTGATCGGCCGGTGCGCGCGCTGATGCGGTACGGGTCCGAGGCACAGCTCGTGGTGGTGGGCAGCCGCGGGCACGGCGGTTTCGCCGGCATGCTGCTCGGGTCGACGAGTCAGGCGCTCGCGTACAACGCGCCGTGCCCGCTGGCGATCGTGAGGCCGGTGTCGTGAAGGCGAAGGCGGGTGACTGGCTGGTCGTCGAGGGGCCTGTCGTGGACCACGGCGGACGGCGCGGGCAGATCGTGCGGCTGCGGCACGAGGACGGCAGCCCGCCGTACGTGGTGCGGTGGCTGGACAACGGCCACGAGTCTCTGGTCTTCCCCGGCCCGGATGCGCACGTCGTCACGGCCGAAGACGAGGCCGCACGCCTGAACGTGGGCTGAGGCGTGGGTACCGCCGTCGCGCTCGGCCACCTCGCGACGGCGCTCGCGATCGGCCTGCTGCTCGGGGTGGAGCGCGAGCACGACAACGCGCGCGACTCCACCAGGCCGGCGGGTTCGCGCACGTTCCCGCTGATCGCGCTGGCCGGTGCGATCAGCGCCGCGCTGTCCCCGGTCGCGCTGGGCGTGGCGCTCGGCGCGGTGGCCGCGCTGGTCATCGCCTGGTACCTGCGCACCACCGAACCCGGTGCCACGACCGAGATCGCCGCCGTCGCGACGTTCCTGCTCGGCGCGCTCGCGTGGTCACGACCAGAGCTCGCGGTGCCTGCCGGCGTGGCGGCCGCGGCCCTGCTGGCGGCGAAACGGCCGTTGCACCGGTTCGCGCGCAAGGTGATCAGCGACCAGGACGTGCGGGACGCGATGATCCTCTTCGTCGTCGCGTTCGTCGTGCTGCCGTTGCTGCCCAACCGTCCGCTCGGCCCGTACGGCGTGCTGAACCCCGCCCGGGTGTGGTGGCTGGTCATCGCGGTCACGGTCATCGGCTGGGCGGGGTACGTCGCGGCCAGGGCGTTCGGTGAACGCTGGGGCCTGCTGGTCGCCGGGTTCGCCGGCGGGTTCGTCTCCGGCTCGGCGACGACGGCGGTGATGGCCCGCAGGTACCGGGTCGTCGGCGCGGCCGCGTTTCCCGGAGCCGTGGCGGTCAACCTCGCCACGCTCGCGCAGATCCTCGCGGTGACCGCCGTCGCGAGCCCGCAGGTCGCGCTGAGCCTGCTGCCCGCGGTCGGCGCGGGCGTCGCGGTGCTGCTGGCCGAGGTCGCGTGGCTGGTGTGGCGCACGAAACCCGCGGACGTGGCGAATGACGAACCCGTGGTCAGCAGACCCATGTCGCTCAGGGCCGCACTGTCCCTCGCGGCGGTCCTGGTGCTGTTCCTCGTGGCCACCCGTGCCGCGGCGGAGTGGCTCGGTGGCGGGGGAGTGGTGGCCGCGAGTGCCCTCGGTGGCCTCGCGGACGCGCACGCCGCGGCGATCGCGGCCGCTTCCCTCGCGCCGCGGTCGATCCCCGTGCACACGGCCGTGCTGGCGTGCGGCGCCGCGCTGGCCACGAACACCGTCGTGAAGCTGGTCCTCGCCACCGTCACGGGCGGTCCGCGTTTCGCGCTGCGGCTGGGCGCGTGGCTGGCGCCGGTCGTCGTCGCCGTGGCTCTCGGGATGGCCTGGTAGGACGAAGGTCCCGGACGCCGGAGGACCCCGGGCACTCACCCGCGACACGGCGGACCGCGAGGCTGAAGTACATGAGAGAGAACGAATCCCGGCCCATCGTGGTCGGCGTGGACGGGTCTCCTGCCGCCCTGGAGGCGCTGAGGTGGGCCGTCGCCGAAGCCCGGTTGCGCGGCTGCCGCGTCGAAGCGGTCTCCGCGTGGCACATGGACTACGGCATGGCCATCGGGTCGATGGCCGCCGAGATCGCCCTGCAGCTGTCACCGGAGAACAGGCGCGCGGCGCAGCAGGAGGTGCTGGACGGAGCCGTCGAGCCGTTCAAGGACGTCGAGATCCTGCGGCTGCTCGTCGAGGGCGACCCGAGGACCGCGCTCGTCAGGGCGGCGCAGGACGCGGAACTGCTCGTGGTGGGCAGTCGCGGGCACGGGCCGATCGTCGAGGCGATCATCGGCTCGGTCAGCTCCTACTGCGTGCACCACGCGCCGTGCCCGGTGGTCGTGGTCCGCGCGCCGAAGCCCGTCGAGACCGAGGCCGTGCCCGAACAGCGGACCGCCGCTCCAGCCGCACCGCTCACCCCCGGCCCCCTGCTCTGACCGCTCGCGGATCTCCGCCGAGGAAGGATCGACATGACCTCGTCACAGGCTCCCGTCCGGGCACTGCTCGCGGACGGAACGGCCGTCACGGTCCGCGAACTGGGGCCTGCCGACGTGTCGGCGCTGCTGGACCTGCACCGGTCGTTGCCGGTCGAGGACAGGTACCTGAGGTTCTTCAGCACCTCGACGCACCAGCTCGAGGACTTCGTGCAGCGCATGGTGTCCCCGGACGAACCCGGCCACGTCGTGATGGGCGCGCTGCGGGGTGACCGGCTGCTGGGCGCGGCGAGCTACGTCCTGATGGCCGACGCCGACTGCGCGGAGGTCGCGCTGGTCGTGTCGCACGCCGAGCAGACGCACGGCATCGGCACCTTGTTGCTGGAGCACCTGGTCTCCCTGGCCCGCGGACGGGGCGTGCGCCGGTTCACGGCCGAGGTCCTCGCCATGAACTTCCGGATGCTGCGGGTCTTCACCGACATGGGTCTGGTGTGGACGGTCGTGCCCGACGGCGACGTCGTGCACGTCGACCTGGGCCTGGAGGCCTGCGACCGCTATCTCGACGCGGTGGCCGAACGCGAGGCCGTCGCCGACGTCGCGAGTCTCACGCACGTGCTGCGTCCGGGGTCGATCGCCGTGGTGGGCGCGGGCAGGTCGGCCGACTCGGTCGGCCACGTCGTGCTGCGCAACCTGGTCGAGGGGAACTTCACCGGCGACCTGTACGCCGTCAACCCGCACGCGAAGTCCGTCGCCGGCGTCGACTGCTACCCCTCGGTGACCGCGCTGCCCGAACCACCGGACCTCGCGGTGCTGTGCGTCCCGGCCAAGGCCGTGCCCAGCGTCGCCGAGGAGTGCGGACGCCGGGGAGTGCGGGCCGTGGTCGTCATCTCGTCCGGCGTGGACGCCGGCGAACTGGCGAAAGTCGTGCGCACCTACGACATGAGGCTGGTCGGCCCGAACTGCCTGGGCGTCTCGACGACCGCGCCCGCCGTCCGGATGAACGCCACCTTCGCCGCCCACAGCACGCTCGCGGGCGACATCGGGCTGGTCACGCAGTCCGGCGGCATCGCCATCGGCGTGCAGGAGGAGCTGCGACGCCTGGGACTCGGGCTGTCGAGCCTGGTGTCGACCGGCGACAAGCTCGACGTCAGCGGCAACGACCTGCTGATGTGGTGGGAACACGACCAGGACACCCGGTTCGTGGTGCTGTACCTCGAGTCCTTCGGCAACGCGCGCAAGTTCGCCCGCCTGGCCCGGCGCGTCGCCCGCGAGAAGCCGGTGCTCGCGATCCGGTCCGCCACCAGCGAGGCCGGGCAGCGCGCCGCCGCATCCCACACGGCCTCGGCCGCGACGCCGTCGGTCACCAGGGACGCGCTGTTCCGCCAGGCCGGCGTGATCGCGGTGGACGGCGTGCCGGAGCTCGTCGACGTGCTGATGGCCCTGAGCTGGCAACCGCTGCCGGCAGGCCGTTCCGTCGCCGTGGTGAGCAACGCCGGCGGTCTCGGCGTCCTGGCCGCGGACGCGTGCGTGCGGGAAGGACTGCACGTGGCGGACCTGTCCGAGAAGACGGTCGCCGCGCTGCGCAAGCTGCTGCCACCGGTCGCGAGCACGCACGACCCGGTCGACACGACCGCCGTGGTGGACGAGGCGACGTTCGCCCGCTGCCTGGACGTCGTCGCGGCCGATCTGTCCGTCGACGCCGTGATCACCGTGACCGTGCCGACCGCGCTCGGCGACCCCACCGGGGGAGTGCACCGCGTCGAGGGCAAGCCGGTGCTGGCCGTGCGCACGGGGCAGACCGAACGGCTCGCGGGCGAGGTGCCCTGCTACGCCGAACCCGCCCGCGCGGCGGCGGCGCTCGCCCGGCTCGCGGAACGCGCGGAGTGGCTGGCGAGGCCGGCGGAGATCCCCGAGCTCGACGGCGTGGACCTGGTCACGGCTCAGGCGGTCGTGGCACGCCGCGGTGAGGGCTGGCTGACGCCGGACGAGGTCGTGACGCTGCTCAAGGCGTTCGACCTGCCGGTGCTCGGTGGCACGTTCGCCACGACCGCCGAACACGCGGCATCGGCGCAACGCGCGTACGACGCGCCGGTGGCACTCAAGGCCGTGGCCGACGACCTGCTGCACAAGAGCAAGGGCGGCGGCGTGGAACTCGGCGTCGCCGACGCCGACGGTGTGGCCGCCGCTTTCCGCGCGTTCCAGGAGCGCTTCGGCGACCGGCTGCGCGGCGTGTTCGTGCAACCGATGGCCGACCGCGGAAGGGAGCTCCTCGTCGGGGTGGCGACCGACGAGAAGTTCGGGCCGCTCGTCGTGACGGGGCTGGGCGGCGTGGACACCGACGTCATCGACGACAGGACCGCCGCGCTGGCACCGCTGTCCACTGCGGACGCGGACGGCCTGCTGCACAGCTTCCGCGCGGCCGGTGCCGCGCTGGCGGACGCAGACAGGGAGTCCGTGCGTGACGTCCTGCTCCGGGTCGCCGCGCTCGCCGCGGCACTGCCCGAGGTGGTCGAGCTCGACATCAACCCGCTCGTCGTGTCGGAGAAGGGGTGCCTGGTGGTCGACGCCAGGGTCCGCGTCGCACCCGCGCGGCGGACCGACCCGTTCCTGCGGCGGCTGCGGACCAGCTGACAACACGAGACGAGGAGATCGAGATGAGCACGAACGCGAAGCCCGTCGTGGTGGGTGTGGACGGGACGCCCGCTTCGGACCGCGCGCTCACGTGGGCGGTGGACGAGGCCGTCGTGCGCGGATGCCCGCTGCACGTCGTGAACGTCTGGCAGTACGAGGCGCTGGTCGACTGGACGGAGACCTCGGCCCAGCGCGAGAAGGCCGCGTCGGAGCGGCTGATGGAGCAGGCGCTGGACCGCGTGCTCGAAGGCAGGACCGACCGGCCGGAGATCGTGCGGCGCAGCCTGCGCGGGTCCGCGGCCGAGGTGCTGGAGACGGCGTCGGAGGGCGCGGCGATGCTGGTCGTCGCCTCGCACACGGACCACCGGATCCGGCAGGCGGTCCTCGGCTCGACCAGCATGCACGTGGTGCGCCACGCGCACGCCCCGATCGTCGTGATCCCGGTGACCGACCGCGAGCACGCGGAGAGCACGCGATGAAGGCCGGAGACCTGGTGATGCGGCCACTCGTGACCGTGGGGCCGCGCGACTTCGCTCGTCACGCCGAAGGGCTGATGGACGACTTCGGCCTCACCGTCCTGCCGGTCGTCGACCGGCTGGGGTTCCTCGGCGTGGTGACCAGGGCGGGGTGCCGGCGTGACGACGAGGACGCGCCCAAGGTGGAGCGGGTCATGACCAGGCCGGCGCTCACCGTCGGACCCGGTTTCGACGCGGAGTCGCTCTTCGAGGCGATGACCCGCTACGAGGTGATCTGCGTGCCGGTCCTCGACGAGGGACAGCTCGTCGGGATGGTCAACCGCCTCGACGTGCTGCGGGCGCTCAGCCACGAAGACCCGCACCTGAGGGTGGACCATGCCGGTCACCGCTCCTGAGCGCGAGGACGTCGTCCACCACGGGCTGCCCGCTGCGGAGGTCGTCCTGCTCGCCGAGTCCGATTCCGGCGCCGGCCTCTCGGCCGCCGAGTGGCGGGACCGGCTGGCCCGGCTCGGTCCCAACGAGCTGCCCGCTCACCGCGGGCCGGGGTGGGTGGTGCGGCTGCTCGGACAGCTGCACCACCCGCTCATCTACGTGTTGCTCGCGGCGGCGACGATCACCGCCGCGCTCGGCGAGGTCGTGGACGCGTCGGTGGTGTTCGGCGTCGTCGTGGTCAACGCGATCATCGGGTTCGTCCAGGAGGCACGGGCCGAACGGGCGCTGGACGCGTTGACCGCGATGGTGCGCACCGAGGTCACGGTCGTGCGAGACGGACTCACCACTCGCGTTCCGTCCGCGGAGCTCGTGCCCGGCGACCTCGTGGTGCTGGAGGCGGGTGACCAGGTCGGCGCCGACCTCCGGCTGATGTCCACCGACGAACTGCACGTCGACGAGTCGGCGCTGACCGGGGAGTCCGTACCGGTGACGAAGAACCCGGTGACGCTGCCCTCGGACACCGCCCTCGCCGATCGCGCGAACATGGCCTACTCCAGCACGCTGGTGACCGCGGGCGCCGGGCGCGGTGTCGTGGTCGCGACCGGTGCGGACACCGAGATCGGCCGGGTGCACCGGCTGGTGAGCACCACGACCACCGTGCAGACCCCGCTGACGCGCAAGCTCGCCCATTTCAGCCAGGTGCTGACCGTGGTGATCCTCGGGCTCGCCGCCTTCAGCGTCGTGGTGGGAGTGCTGCGCGGCGAGCCGTTCGCCGAGATGGTGACTGCGGCCGTCGCTCTCGCCGTCGGCGCGATCCCGGAGGGTCTGCCCGCGGCCGTCACGGTGACGCTGGCGATCGGCGTGGCGCGGATGGCGCGGCGCAACGCGATCATCCGGCGTCTGCCCGCCGTGGAGACGCTGGGCAGCACCACCGTGATCTGCACGGACAAGACGGGAACCCTGACGGCCAACGCGATGACGGTCGGCACGGTCGTCCTGACCGCGGGGACGCGCTACGAGCTCTCCGGGATCGGTTATGCCCCTGAGGGTTCCGTCACGCCGTTCGTGACCCCGGTTCTGCGCGAGTGCCTGCTGGCCGGTCTGGCGTGCAACGACGCGCGGATCGTCGAGGAGGACGGGCGCTGGCTGCCGATCGGTGATCCGACCGAGGCCGCGCTGGTGGTGGCGGCGCGCAAGGCCGGGCTGTGCGAGGACGACGTGCCCGCACGGGTGGACACGCTGCCGTTCAGCTCGGAGCGGCTGTTCATGGCGACCAGGCACGCGAACGACGTGGTGTACGTCAAGGGCGCGGTCGAACGCGTCCTGGCGCTGGCGGGATTCGACCACTTCCCGGAGGCCGAGGAACTGGCTCACACCGGCCTGCGGGTGCTCGCGATCGGCCGCGCGGCGGGTGCGGAGCTGACCGAGGAGGGCTTGCGCGGCACCGTCGAACTGCTGGGCGTCGTGGCGATGCACGACCCCGCCCGTCCCGAGGCGATCGAGGCGGTGCGGGCCTGCCAGGCGGCGGGCATCGAGGTCAAGATGATCACCGGCGACCACCCGGCGACCGCGCGCTCGATCGCGGCCGAGTTCGGGATCTCCTCCGTGCACGCCCGCGTGGCGCCGGAGGAGAAGTTGCGGCTGGTGAAGGAGATGCAGGCCGCCGGCGAGGTGGTCGCGATGACCGGTGACGGGGTGAACGACGCCCCCGCGCTGCGGCGCGCGGACATCGGCGTGGCGATGGGCAAGGGAGGCACCGAGGTCGCGAAGCAGGCGGCTGACATGGTGCTGACCGACGACAACTTCGCCTCGATCCGCGCCGCGGTCGAGGAGGGCCGCGCGGTCTTCGACAACCTGCGCAAGTTCATCATCTGGACGCTGCCCACGAACATGGCCGAGGGACTGGTGATCCTCACCGCGATCCTGCTCGGCGTGGCGTTGCCGATCCTGCCCGTGCAGATCCTGTGGATCAACATGACCACGGCCGTCGCACTGGGACTGACGCTGGCGTTCGAACCGCGCGAGCCGGGCGTGATGAACCGCCCGCCGTTGCCGCCCTCGCTGCCGTTGCTGACCAGGCAGCTCGTCGGACGCATCCTGTTCGTCTCGGCGATCCTGCTCGCGTGCTCGTTCGGCGCGTTCCGCTGGCAGCTCTCGGCCGGCGCGTCGCTCGAGGTCGCGCGCACCGTGGCGGTGAACGTGTTCGTCGGCGCACAGATCGCCTACCTGTCCAACTGCCGTTCGCTGGAACGCTTCCGGCCGAGCACCGGACCGAACCGGTGGCTGCTCGTCGGTGTCGCGCTGACGGTCGGACTGCAGCTGCTGCTCACGTACGCGCCGTTCATGAACACGTTGTTCCACACCGCTCCGCTCGGCTGGCAGGCCTGGGGCGCGGTGGTGGCGCTGAGCGCGGCGTCGTACGTGCTGGTGGAGCTGGAGAAGTGGCGCCAGCGCAGGGGAAAGGGCGCCTGATGGACCGGTTGGGCCGCGAGACGTACGAGCGGGAGCTGCTGCGGCTGCAGACCGAGCTCGTGAAGCTGCAGGAGTGGGTCAGGGAGACCGGCGCGCGCCTGGTGGTGATCTTCGAGGGGCGTGACGCGGCGGGCAAGGGGTCGGCGATCAAGCGGATCACCGAGCACCTGAACCCCCGCGTCGCCCGGATCGTGGCGCTGCCGGCGCCGAGCGAACGTGAGCGCACCCAGTGGTACTTCCAGCGCTACGTGGCACATCTGCCGGCGGCGGGGGAGATCGTGCTGCTGGACCGCAGCTGGTACAACCGCGCGGGAGTCGAGCACGTGATGGGCTACTGCACGCCCGAGGAGCACCGGCTGTTCCTGCGCCAGTGCCCGCTGTTCGAGCGGATGCTCGTCGAGGACGGGATCCTGCTGCGCAAGTACTGGTTCTCGGTCAGCGACGCCGAGCAGGAACGCCGGTTCCGCAAGCGGCTCGACGACCCGCTCAAGCGGTGGAAGCTGTCCCCGATGGACCTCGAGTCGCTGACGCGCTGGGAGGACTACTCGCGCGCCAAGGACGAGATGATGGTCCACACCGACATCGCCGACTCCCCCTGGTACGTGGTCGAAGGCGACGACAAACGGCGCGCGCGGATCAACATGATCGCCCACCTGCTCGGCACCGTCGACTACCACGAGGTGACCGCGCCGCGGATCACCGTGCCCGACCGCCCGTCCTCGACGGGCTACCAGCGCACCGCACGCGCCCTGCAGACAGAGGTCCCCGATCACGCCGCGGGGCTGGTGCGACACAACCACGACAGGAAGGTGAGGACATGACATCGGTCGTCCGTCGTCCCTCCGGGGGACTGCACCCGGATCTGTGGGACGTGTTCGAGGCGTCCTGGCCGTTCTCGACCAGGCACCCCATGCACATCGAGGACTTCGTCGAGGACGGTGCCTACGTCGTCCGCGCGGAGCTGCCGGGACTCGACGTCGCGAAGGACGTCGACGTCAGCGCGGCCAACGGAGTGCTGACCATCAAGGCCAAGCGGGAGGAGACCACCAAGCAGCACCAGCGGACCGAGTTCCACTACGGCTCGTTCACCCGCGCCGTCACGCTGCCCACGGGGGCGGAGGCGGAGAACATCTCCGCGAAGTACGAGAAGGGCATCCTGGAGGTGCGCGTCCCGCTGCCCGCCGCACCGGAGGAGCGCAAGATCGAGATCGAGGTCCAGCCCGACTAGGCTGAGACCACGGGGGAAGGGCGCGGCGTGGCTCCGCGGGCAGGCCACGCCGCGCCGCTCGCCCCGAGTCCGTTGACGAGGTGCCTCCGGCGTCCACAGTCGGGCGTCGTACGTCTACTTGAGACAGTCAGGCGGACTGCCGCTCCACGCAGGCGTTCCCGGGGAAGAACCCTTGCGCTGCTGCCAGACTCGCCCGGCACGCGCGCACGATCTGCCTGGTGGCCGCCGTGCCGGGAGCCGTTCCGCACGACCCGCAGCGGACCAGGACGTCACCGGTCAGCTCGTCGACACCGACGGACGCGACCGACGAGCAGTCGCGGCACCACCGGTGACCGGTGACCTTGATGACGTGGTCCGCGGAGTGCACGCAGTGGTGCAGCCAGCGGCGGTGCACCCGGCAGGAGAGGCGCTCCAGCGGGTCGAGCCCGAGCTCATCCGCCGCGTCCTCCTCGGCCAGCATCGCCGCGAGCCGGCGGTCCCTGACGTCGGCGTAGCAGTGCCGGTCGGCGACGAGAAGTGGCGTGGTCATGGCGTTCTCCCCGGAATCGAAGTCCGCTTCAGCCTGCTGTGCGCACACCGGCGCCGACACCGCATCCCGGCTCGGATCCGCCGAGACCACGGGCTCATCCCCGATGCGACGAAGGACCCTGGGACCTGCCTCCCGCACGCGGAAATCTTGAACCAGGAGGTGGACCACATGATCGCGAAACCGATGTCCCGACTCGTCCATCAAGCCTTCCCGGGTCGCAACCGGCTCGCCACGGCGGGAGACCGCCTCGAGGGCGCGGTGCTCGCGCTGGGGCTCGCCGTCACGGTCCTCGCCGTGCCCCTCACGGGTGCCACCGGCTCGGAGATCTATGCGCACCAACGGTCCCGGGTCGCCGTGGAACAGGCGACCAGGTACGAGACCACCGCCGTGCTCGTCGAGGACGCCCCGGAGACGATCGGATCGTCCGAGCGGGGCGGCGTCGTCGAGACAGCCTCCGTGCTCGCCACGTGGCGGCTGCCGGACGGAAGCGCGCGGCGGGGCGAGGTGCAGGCGCACTACGACGCCCAGGCCGGTGCCGCGGTGACGATCTGGGTCGACGAGCACGGCGACCCGTCCGATCCGCCGATGACCCCCGAGGGCGCGGCGATCGACGCGATCGCGCTGGCGTTGCTGCTGTGGGCCGGCGTGGCCGGCGCGATGACGTTGCTCTACCTGGCGACGCGGTTCACGCACCAGCGAATCCGCCTGAGCCGGTGGGCGCGTGACTGGGAGCGGATCTCCCCGGAGTGGACCGGGAGGTGAGCCGGATGACCGTCCCGATCGGACATGCGAACGTGGTCGTCGTCGGGGTGGACGGATCGGGGCAGGCCCTGCGCGCCGTCCGCTGGGCCGCCGCGGAAGCGGTGCGCCGCGGTGCGGCGTTGCGCGTCGTGCACGCGGAGATGCCACTGCCCGCGGACGCGCTGGACATGACCGGCATGGCCCGCGAGGCGTTGCACGACGAGGCGATGAACTGGGCGTACGAGGCCATCGCCGCCGCGCTCGAGGTCGCGCCGGAGCTGGACGTCACGCACCGGGTCGAGGTCAGCACGGCCGCCTGGCTGCTCGAACGGGAGTCGGCCGACGCGGTGCTGGTCGTAGTGGGCTCCCGAGGGCTGGGCGGCTTCGCGGGCCTGTTGCTCGGCTCGGTCGCCGTTTCGCTGTCGTGCCGTGCGATGTGTCCTGTGGCCGTTGTCCGGGGCGACGAGGGAGAAGGTCCTGTCGTCGTCGGCGTGAACGGCGCACCGCACAACTGGATCGTGCTGGATCGCGCGTTCGTGGAAGCAGAGGCGCGGGGTACGTCGCTCGTCGCCGTGCACGTCTGGAAGCCGCCGATGGGCAACGAAGAGCTCGCCGCCTCGCTCGGGATCGTGTGGTCGGAGCTCCAGACCGCCCGGGACGCCGTGGTGGCCCAGCGGCTCGCCGCATGTGCGGACCGGCACTCCGGTGTACCCGTGGAGCGCCACGTCGTGCACGGGTCCGCCGCTCACCGCCTGGCCGAGTTCGCCGCCGGCGCGTCCCTGCTCGTCGTGGGGTCGCACGGCACCGGCGGTCTGCGGGGCAAACTGCTCGGGTCGACCAGCCAGGCAGTGATCCGGCACGCGCCGTGCCCCGTCCTGCTCGTGCGGCCGGGCCTGGACGAACAGATCGAGAACGCCCACCGCGCCGGTTGATCCCGTGCACGCGGGAAGGGAGGGCACCGAGGTGCCCTCCCTTCCCGCGGTGCCGTCACCGCAGCCAGGTGTTCGCCTTGACCAGCGGCAGTTCGGCCCACCAGCGACCCAGGCCCCAGACAACGCCCGATGCCGTCGCCGCGAGCACGACCAGCACGATCGCGTAGACGACGTGGTAGTCGATGATCGGGTTGGTGGACATCGTGGCCTCACCGGCCGAGTTGTGCTGCGCCGGCGGCCATTCGGCGACCCACATCAGCAGCATCATCAGGGTTCCGGCGACCGCCGAGATGCGCAGGCCGACGCCGAGCACCAGGGCGACCCCGATCGCGAGCAGGCCGATCATGAAGAGACCATCGGCCCACCAGGTGCCCGCGATGTCGTGGAAGGCGGACTGGAACGGTCCGACGTCGACCCTGCTCAGGAAGCCCTTCGTGGGCGAGCCGCCCGAGAACCACGCGTTCTTGGACTGCGTGGCGTAGCCGAGACCGAACGCCTTGTCGAAGAACGCCCAGAGGAACAGCAACCCCGTCGCGATGCGGAGCACCGCGAGGGACTTCGCGGCCGCGTCGACACGGCTGCGGGCTGGAGCGTGAACAGCGGACATCGTTGCCTCCCAAGTGTTTCCCTGATTTGAGTCTTCTCGGGTGCGGCGGGTGGGGACGCGGTCATTGGTCCCGTTCCGCCCGGGACGTCACGACCTGGCCGCCCGGTCACTCCTCCTCGGGCCCGTTCAACACCGTGCCGGCCCCGAACAGCGACATGCCGCGCGTGCCTCCCGGATCGTCCACGAGCGACAGTCGTCTCCGCTTCCTCCCGTCACAACGACGAGGTGGTGGACGAGGCGACCTTCGCCCGCTGCCAGGCGGCGGTCTCGGCGCCGCGCGTGACCGCCGAGTCAGGTCGGTGGAGAGGACAGCGACCGGCGGACGTCCTCGGTGAGCGCGTGCAGCCGGTCGCTGACGCGCACCCGCACCGATGTCGGATCGACGAGGTCCCGGGAGTGCGCCGGCAGCCAGCTGAGGTCGGCGGTGCACCTGTCCCTCGCGTCCCGCACCACCTCGGGTTCGGTTCGGGGCTGACCGACGCGCCGCCCGTCGCGCATGACGGTCGTCAGCAGGGGCTCGTGGCCCTCGGGGACTTCCTCGTCGTACAGGGCCAAGACGTCGGCCGGCCGGTCCGCGGCGCGGAAGACCTGCTTGCGCCCAGGGACGCCGGCCTTGCCCGTGGAGAGCTTCGTCGTCGGCCTGCCGTCCAGGTCGACCAGCTTGTACACGCTGTCGAGAGCGGGGGCGTTGGAGGAGACGCCCATCCGGGTGCCCACACCGAAGACGTCGATCGGCGCACCGGCCACCACGAGACGGTCGATCGCGCGCTCGTCCAGTCCGCCGCTGACGATGACGCGGGAGTCGGTCAGGCCCGCCTCGTCAAGGCGCTTGCGGGTCACCCACGACAGGGTGTGCAGGTCACCCGAGTCGAGTCGTATGCCGACCGGCTGGTGCGAGGGCATCCGCCGGGCCACCTCGATCGCCCGGTCCACCCCGGTGAGCGTGTCGTAGGTGTCGACCAGGAAGACCGCGGAAGACGGGAAGTCCGCGGCGAAGGCCTCGAACGCCGCGGACTCGTCCGGGAACGCCTGCACGTAGGAGTGAGCCATGGTGCCGCTCGGGGTGAGCCCATACCGGTCGGCGGCCGCGACGTAGCTGGTGCCCGCGAAACCCGCGATGGCCGAGGCCCGTGCCGCCGCCATCGCGGCGTCGGGGCCGTGCGCACGGCGTGCGGCGAAGTCGACGAGGTCACGTCCGGCCGCGGCGATCCGGCAGCGGGCGGCCTTGGACGCGATCGCCGTCTGGTAGGTGAGGAGGTTCAGCAACGCCGTCTCGACCAGCTGCGCCTCGGCCAGGGGAGCGGTGACCTCCAGCAGCGGCTCGCCCGCGAACACCACCCGGCCCTCCGCGACCGCGCGCACCTCCCCGGTGAACCGCACACAGGCCAGAGGGGTGACGTCGAGACCGGTGAGCCGGGCGAGGTGGACGAGTTCGGCGTCGGTGAAGCGGAAGTCCTCGAGGAACGACAGGCAGTCGGCGAGCCCGGCCGCGACGAGGAATCCGCGCGTCGGAGGCAGTCCCCGGACGAACAGGCTGAACGTCGCCGGCGCACTCATGTCCCGGAGCAGGTAGCTCAGCGCCATCCGGATCTCGTAGAGATCGGTCCGGTTTCCGCTCATGACGACGGTTCCCGGTCGCCGAGCGGCACCGCTCTGCTGATCTCGGTGGCCCAGGCGACGTCCTCGGCGTCGAGCACGCCGGTGAGGAAGCCGTCCTCGAGCACCGGCACGATGTCCTTGCCGGCGGTGAGCGACACCCTGCCGATCACGTCCAGCAGCGGCTCGCCGGCGGACGCGACAGGCACCTCCCTGGCGATGGCGGACACCGGCGTGTGCGCCCGGTCGGGCACGCGCACGAGATCGGCGAGGCTCACCACGCCCACGGGTTCCGCGTCGGAGGAGATCACCGGGAACACCCGCTGGTGCCGGTCGGCGGTGCAGGAGCGCAGGAACTCGTCCACGGTCCACCATCCCGGTGCCACGGGCGGGTCCGGCTTCATCACCTCGCGCACCAGCACACCGTCCAGCTGGTGCCGGACCTGGTCGTAAGACTGCTCCGCCGAGGCGGAGAACGCGAGGAACACCCCGGCGAGCAGGAGCCACACCCCGGAGATCCGCCCGGCGAACGACTCGCCCGCGCCGGCCGCGACGAGCACGAGCCCGAACGCACGCCCGGCGAAGGCGGCGACCCGCTCACCGCGAGCCTGCTCGCCCGTGCGCCACCAGATGATCGCCCGCAACACCCTTCCTCCGTCGAGAGGTGCGGCGGGCACCAGGTTGAACGCGGCGAGCAGCACGTTGGCGACCGCGAGCCACATCAGTGACGACGTCACCGGCGCGGGCACACCCGCCACGTCCAGCACCGTCGCGGTCAGTGCGGCCACCACTCCCGTGACCGCACTCGCACCGGGACCGGCGAGCGCGACCAGCAGATCGGCCCGCGGTGTCGGCGGCGGTGCGGTCAGCTCCGTTGCGCCACCCAGCAGCCACAGGTCGATGCGGCGGACCCCGACGCCGTAGCGGGTCGCGACGCGTGCGTGCGCAAGTTCGTGGACCAGCAACGACGCCATGAACGCCAACGCGACGACCACACCGGCCAGCCAATAGCTCACCGGCGAGTACCCCGGTGCGGTGGTGGGCAGGAACGACATGGCCATGACCTGAGCGATGAGGAGCACCACGACCAGGGTCGACCAGTGCACGCCCAGCACGACGCCCCGGTAGCGGCCGAGGGGAACGGAACGCAGAAGTGTGTTCATGCACTCCAGCATCTCGGCCGGTGTCCTGACCGGGCAGAGCCTCAGGTCTCGCCGGGGCGCGGCGATGGTCCCAGTGCGGTCACCACGTTGGGATCTGCGTCACAGCCGGGTCCGAAGAGCAGCCTTGCCTCACCACGAAGGACGTGCGAGAGGGGAAGTCCGATGAGCGTCCACGGATACACCGCCCGCCACCGAGCCATGTTGCAGGCTGTCGCGGACGGCCGCGCCGAGATCCTCAGCGGCCGCGTTCCCAGCCTGTCGGTGGACGGACTGTGGTGCGACTTCACCGCCACCAACGACCTGTGCACCGCCGGGCTGGTCGCCTCGGTGTCGCGATCCCGGGCGGGGACGCGTGTTCCCGCCGTCCTGACGCCGGTCGGCAGGCAGGTTCTCGGCACGCTGGCGGCCGCCTGACGCCACGTCCGTGCCGGTGTCCGGGGGCTTCTCGAGCGGGATGACCGTGACCGTTGCCCCGCTCTGCTCGTCGGCTCGACTCAGACCTCTGCCGCACCGGGCCGCCGTCGGAATCATCGCGATCAGGGCCCTGCGATTCGGTGCTGTGGTGCCCCAAGCCGCGTCGCCGGTACTCGCCGGATGCCTGGCCTCGGACGCATGACAGCGGCGATCGCCCTGTCCGGTCTGAGGAGGTCGTTCGGCCCGATCACCGCACCTGACGGACTGGCCCTCACCGTCCGCACGGGAGAGGTTCACGGTCTGCCCGGCCCCAAGCGGCGCGGGCAGGACGACCACGTTGCGCATCCTGCTCGGACGGCTGCGCGCCGACGGCCGCGGTCCTCGGCGCCGATCCGTGGCGCGACATCGCCACGCTGCACCGGCCTCCGTGCCGCGCAGGCCGGGAGGCACTGTCACCGCTGAACCCCGGTCTGGCTGATGGTCGTGGCGGCGGCGCTGATCGCGGCCGGACTGACCGCCCTGAGCCGCCGGGACGTGGGCTGAGCGGCGGCCGCGTCCCGGCGGAACCGTCAGCGCGCGGCCACCAGCCTTTCGGAGATCACGTACGCCCACAGCCGGATCTCGTCCCAGTCCCGGAAGTCGCCGGCCGCGGCGGTCCGCGCCATCCTCCTCGCGAGGAATCCGACGGCGGTGTCGCTCGAGAGCCTGCCGCCGAACGTGACGGGTTCCTCCGCACCGATGCGTGCGGCGATCTCACGCACCTGGCGCGGTGCGCGCTGGGGCACCTGGCCGGGGCCGAGCGGGCCGCTGTGGAAGAGCCACACCGGCTTGCGGACGAGCAGTTCCTCGTTGCGCTTCAACAGCCTGACCGCCTCCGGCCGCCAGCGACCGGAGTAGAGCGCGCTGCCCAGCACGACCGCCTTGTACGGCTCGACGGACTGCACGTCCGCGGCGTCCAGCACGGCGACTTCGTGCGCGGCGTGGCGGATCTGCTCCGCGACGGCCTCGGCGATCTCCCTGGTGGAACCCGACCTGGTCGCGTACGCGACGAGAATCTCAGCCATACCAACACCATCGGGCCTGTCCTCGACCGCGGACAGAGCACTTGTGCTCGGCTGCGGGAGGACTCCGGTCATCGGCTCGGGGACCAGCGGTCAGGTGGTGGTCCGCTCGTTCACGGCAGCGTCCTGGCCACCCGGTCCGCGAGGTCGATCGTGCGGTGGGCGTAGCCCCACTCGTTGTCGTACCAGCCCATCACCTTGACGACGTGTCCCTGCACCTTGGTGAGCGAGGCGTCGAACACGCACGACGCCGGGTCGCCGATGATGTCACGGGAGACGACGGGATCCGTGGTGTAGCGCAGGATTCCCTTCAGATGCCGGGCGGCGGCCTCTTCGAACGCGCTGTTGACCTGGCCCGCCGTCGCCGGCTCGGCGAGCCGCACGGTCAGGTCGGTGAGCGACCCGTCCTCGACCGGCACGCGCACGGCCAGGCCGTCGAGCTTGCCGTCCAGCGACGGGATGACCTGGCCGATGGCGCGGGCGGCACCGGTGGAGGTCGGGATGATGTTGACCGCGGCCGAACGCGCTCGGCGCAGGTCCTTGTGCGGGCGGTCGAGCAACGCCTGGTCGCCGGTGTAGCTGTGGATCGTCGTCATCACGCCCTCGACGATGCCGAACGCCTCGTCGAGCACGGCCGCCATCGGGGCGGCGCAGTTGGTGGTGCACGAGGCGTTCGAGATGACGTGGTGCTTGCCCGCGTCGTAGCTCTCGTCGTTGACGCCCATGACGATCGTGGCGTCGACGTCCTTGCCCGGAGCGGTGATGATGACCTTGCGCGCACCGCGTTCGAGGTGGACTCCCGCTGTCTCCCTGGTGCGGAAGCGGCCCGAGGCCTCGATGACGACCTCGACGCCGAGCACGCCCCAGTTGAGCTCTGCCGGATCCGCCTGCGACGTCACGAGGATGCTGTGATCGTCCACGGTGATGGTGTTGCGCTCGACGGTGACGTGGCGGCTCCACGGGCCGTACGTCGAGTCGTAGGCGAGCAGGTGTGCCAGCGTCTCCGCGTCGGTGACGTCGTTGACGGCGACGATCTCGATCGCCGTGTCGTTGCGGTCGAACGCGGCGCGCAGCACGTCGCGGCCGATGCGTCCGAACCCGTTGATGCCGACCCGTACAGCCATGGTGGATCTCCCTGGTGAGTGAGGTGTCAGTGGGCGTGCCGCAGCAGGAGGCGTCGCTCGGCCGACCCGATCGCCGCCCTGGCGGAGGGAACCGCGTCCGGGTTGACCGAGATGGACGTGATGCCGAACTCCACGAGCTTCTCGGCGAACTCCGGTTTGTTGGACGGCGCCTGCCCGCACAGCGACGACGTGATGCCCGCGTCCCTCGCGGCGCCGACGATGCGTCCGATCATGTCCAGCACGGCGGGGTCGGACTCGTCGAACAGGTCCGCGCACAGCTCGGAGTCGCGGTCGACGCCGAGCATCAGCTGCGTGAGGTCGTTGCTGCCGATGGAGACCCCGTCGATGCCCGACCGCGCGTACTCGGGGATCCAGTACGCCACCGAGGGGACCTCGGCCATGACCCACCGGTGCAGGCCGCGGTGGCGGCCGAGCGGGCTGCGGTCGATCTGCTCCAGGCAGGCCTCCAGCTCCCACTTCGTGCGCACGAACGGGATCATCAGGTGCAGGTTCGGCGTCTGCTCCCGCACCCTCGCCAGTGCTTCGAGCTCCAGCCCGAACAGCATCGGGTCGTCCACGTACCGGTAGCAGCCGCGGTAGCCGATCATCGGGTTGTGCTCGTGCTTCTCGAACTCGTCGCCACCCTTGAGCTCGCGGAACTCGTTGGTGCGGAAGTCCATCGTCCGGTAGACGACCGGCCGCGGCGCGAACGCGTGGGTGATCTGCAACAGCGACGACGTCATGGCGTGGAGGAAGTCCTCGGTGCCGTGCTGCGCCAGGAACCGGCGCGGGTGCTCGGCGCCGAGCGCCTCGGTGAGCATGAACTCCGCCCGCAGCAGGCCGACGCCGTCCACCGGCATCGCCGCCACCTCGGAGGCGTGCTCGGGCAGCGCGAGGTTCACGTACACCCGCGTGCCGAGCGCCTCGGTGGCGAGCACGGCGGGCGGCACGATGCGCGGCGCGGTCGTGATCGGCGCGGCGCCGGCCCGCACCTCGCCCGCGCTGCCGTCGACGGTGACCTGCTGCCCCTCCTTCAGCACCGAGGTCGCCGCGCCGGTACCGACCACGCACGGCACGCGGAGCTCGCGGGCCACGATGGCGGCGTGGCAGGTGATGCCGCCGCCGTCGGTGACCACCGCGGACGCGCGCCGCATCGTCGGCACCCAGTCGGGATTGGTCATCTCGGCGACGAGGACCTCGCCGTCGCGCAGGCGGGAGCCCTCGTCGGGGGAGGTCAGCACGCGCACCCGGCCCGAGGCGATGCCCGGTGAGGCGCCGAGCCCGGCGACCAGCGGGCCGTCCGGGGTCGTGCCGGTGTCGGGCAGGGTCGTGATGGGACGGGACTGCACGAGCCACGTCTTCCCGTCGGCGATCGCCCACTCGGTGTCCTGCGGCTCGCCGTAGTGCCGCTGCACCCGCACGCCGAGCTCGCCGATCGCGACGGCTTCGGCCTCGGCTAGCACCTGGGTGTGCGACTCCTCCGCGGTGAGCTCGATCCGTTCGTCGTTGCCGTTGGCACCCCGAACGATCTTGTGCGTCTTGCGGCCGATCCGGGTGTCCACAAGGGACACCGTGTCGCCGTCGCGGCGCAGGACGTAGGTGTCAGGTTCCACGGACCCGCTGACGACGACCTCGCCGAGCCCGAACGACGCCTCGACGAGCAGCCGGTCGCGTTCCCCGGTCGACGGGTCGGCGGTGAACATGACGCCGGAGCGCTCGGAGTCGACCATGCGCTGCACGACGACGGCGATGGCCGGCTCGTCGGAGATGTCCTGCTCGGCGCGGTAGGCGACCGACCGGGTGCCGAACAGCGACACCCAGCAGTCGAGCAGCCGGTCGAGCAGGGCGTGCGCGCCGCGGGTGTTCGTGAAGGTGCTGTTCATCCCGGCGAACGAGGCTCCCGCGGTGTCCTCGGACGTCGCCGAGGACCGCACGGCCACGGACTCGTCCTGTCCGAGCTCGCGGTAGGCGTGCAGCACGGCGTGCCGCACGTCGTCGGAGATCCCGGCCTTGCGCACCAGGTCGCGCATGCGTTCGGCGGACTCCGCGAGGCGGTCCGGCGCGGTGGCCCGGTCGAGCGCGATGGCGAGCTCGGCGGCGAGGTCCTCGCGGACCTGGCTCATCGAGGTCAGGAACGCTTCGGCGGTCACGACGAAACCGGGTGGCACCGGCAGGCCCGCACGGGTCAGCTCGCCGAGGTTGGCGCCCTTCCCGCCGGCGATGCCGGTGTCGTTCTTGCCGAGCGTGGTGAAGTCGCGGATGTACCTGGTCACGGCTGCTCCTGGTGGCTGAGGACGTCGAGGACGGGACGGCGGGGCGTGCCGGGCACCGGGTCCGCGTTGAACCCGGCCCAGCCGATCCGGATGACGAGCTGCGGGCAGGTCGCGCCCCCGAGCACCTGGTCGCGCACCAGCTCCTTGGTCTCGACGACCTCCAGCGGCTGGCTCAGCGGGCAGGTCGCGAGTCCCGCCGACGTGGCCTCCAGCAGCACCGCGCTCGCGGCCTCGCCCGCGCGCAGCCGCGACAGGTCGTCGTCGGACGAAGTGCTGAGCAACAGCAACGACCCCGCGTCCTCGCCGAGCAGCCTGCGGTCGGCCTGGATCAGCTCACCGGGCGCGAACTCGCGCATCCGGAGGTTGCCGTACCGGTGCGGTCCGGCGGGGATGTTCGCGGCGGGCACGCCGGCCGAGGCTCCGGGGTAGACGCCGCTCCAGTCGCGGATCTCCCTGCGGTAGGCGGGGTCCGCCTCCTGGGTGGCGGCAGCCCTGTCGATGGCGATCAGCAGTTCGTCCCGCCCCCTTCCGGTCACGACCAGCGCCTCCACGCCCTCGTTGCGGGCGCGCCGCACGAGCTGGTCGAGGATCGCGTCAGGCGGCGGCCAGGAGGAGAAGGCACGGCGATCGGTGCGCCTGCGCGGAATCGCGGTCGAGAGCGCGACGAGCGCCTCGCTCGGCTCGCGCGCCTGGAACTCGATCGCGGCGAGGTGGTCCGGCTGGCTCGGGTTGGGCAGCCGGTGCACGACCGCCCGCCAGCCGAGCGCGGCCAGCCCGACGCGCAGGTGGTGCAGCGCGGCCCCGCAGCTGATCACGAGGTCGGCGCCCGTCGGGTCGATCGCGGGCAGGCCGCGCGTGCGGTCGGCGTACAGGTGCAGGCTGTGCGCGCCGATCTCCCAGCGCCAGGGCTGGGAGTTGTGCACCGACGGCGCGCGGCAGGCGAGCGCCACCGCCGCCCGCAGTGTGTTCTCGTCCGGCTGACCGCGGTCCATCCGGCTCACCTCCAGGTCGAAGTCGCCCTTTGAAACTCGCAGCGACGACGGCCTGCGGTGAGGGGCGTAGGTCCCCGCCTCTCCGGGACCCGCGTCCCGTCCGCGTGCGCCTTTGGCAGGTGTCCCGCCCGCGGTTCCGGCAGAAGGCTGGAGGCACGTGGACCGAAGATCACCGGAGGGTGTCATGCGTGAACCGACAGTCGCCTCGCTGATGACGCGTGAGGTGATCACCGCCGACATCGGCAGCTCGTTCAAGGAAGTCGTGAAGCTGTTGGAGGACAACGAGATCAGTGCTGTTCCCGTGCTCGACGGCGGTTATCCCGTCGGCGTCGTGTCCGAGGCGGACCTGCTGCCGAAGGAGGAGTTCCGCGGTGGCACCGGGCAGGAGCCGGGACTGTTCGCCGGCCGCGCGGTGAAACACCGCTGGGACCAGGCGTCCGGGCTGACCGCCGAGGACCTCATGACGGTCCCGGTGAAGACCGTGACGCCGGACACCGCGGCGAGCGCGGCCGCGCGCGAACTGGCGGCCACCGGACTGCGCAGGCTCTTCGTCATGGACTCCGACGGCGCGCTCGTCGGCGTGCTGTCCCGGCGCGACCTGCTGAAGCTCTACCTGCGGGAGGACGACGAGCTGCGCACCGACATCCGCGAGCAGATCTTCGGCGGGATGCTGTGGGTGGACCCGGACGGCATCGACGTGGAGGTCGACGACGGCGTGGTCGCCCTGCGGGGACAGCTGGAGCGCCAGAGCGAGGTCGAGATCGCCGAGCACCTCGTGCGCGCGTTGCCCGGGGTGGTCGACGTCCGCAACGGGCTGCGCGCCGGGTGGAACGACACGACGCACGCCCGCCAGACCGAGATCTTCGGGTGAAGGAGAGCACGATGAGGACTCGAGACGTGATGACGGCCGACGTCGTCGTTGTCAGGCCGGACACCCCCGCCCGCGAGGCGGCGCACCTGCTCGCCGAACGCGGTTTCACCGCGCTGCCCGTCGTGGACGACTACGGCGTGCTCGTCGGCCTGGTGAGCGAGACCGAGCTGCTGCGGCACCGATTGCCGCAGGACCCCAGGAAACTGGTGCACGGCGAGCCGCCCAAGGCCAGGGTCGCCCCCGCCGACCTGGTGGGCCAGGTGATGACCTCCCCGGCGACGGTCACGCCGAACACCGACCTGGCCGAGGTCGCGGACCTGATGCTGGAACGCGGAGTGCGCAGCGTGCCGGTCGTCTACGAGGGCCACCTCGCGGGCATCGTGACACGCAGGGACCTGTTGCGCTCCATCAGCAGGGACGACTGGATCATCGAGGCCGAGATCCGGCACCGTCTCGACGTGATCGGCTCCGAGCACCGGTGGACCGTCTCGGTGCGCGACGGCAAGGTGTCCATTGTGGACAGGCTGAACGACGCGACGGATCGGCACGTCGCGGAGGTGCTCGCACGCGCCGTCGCGGGTGTGACCGACGTGCGGATCGTGCAGTACGCGGAGAACTGACCACCGTGGTCCAAGAGGGCGCCGGGATCGTCCCGGCGCCCTCTTGTCGTTGCCGCGTCAGGCCTGCAGGACGACCTTGAGCGCTCCGGTGTCACCCGCGTTCTCGAACACCTCGTACGCCTGCTCCATCTCGTCGAGGGCGAACCGGTGCGTGATGAACCGCTCCCCGTCGATCCGGCCGGCCGCGACCATGCGCAGCAACGTCGGGGTGGAGACGGTGTCGACGAGCCCGGTGGTGATGGTGACGTTGCGGATCCACAGGTTCTCCAGGTGCAACGTCGCGGGCTTGCCGTGCACGCCGACGTTCGCGACGTGCCCGCCCGGACGGACCAGCTTGGCGCACAGCTCGAACGTCTCCGGCACCCCGACCGCCTCGATGGCGACGTCGGCGCCCAGGCCGCCGGTGAGCTCGCCGACGATCCGCTCGGCCTCCTCCTCGCTCGATGCGGTGATGTCGGCGCCGAACTGCTTGGCCGCGTCGAGCCGCGACGCCGCGAGGTCGACGGCAACGATGTGTCCGGGGCTGTAGAGCTGCGCGGTCTGGATCGCGGCGAGGCCGATCGGCCCGGCACCGACGATCACGACGGTGTCCGCGGGCTTCACGGTCCCGTTGAGCACGCCGACCTCGTACGCGGTGGGCAGGATGTCGGCCAGCACGACCGCGGCGGTGTCGCTCACGTCGTCGGGCAGCAGGTGGGTCGAGGTGTCGGCGAACGGCACGCGCACGTACTCGGCCTGCACGCCGTCGACCAGGTGCCCGAGGATCCAGCCACCGCCGCCGAGGCATTGGCCGTAGCTGCCGGTGCGGCAGTACTGGCAGCGTCCGCAGGTGGTGATGCACGAGATCAGCACGCGGTCGCCGGGCTGGAGACCGGTGACGGACGCGCCGACCTCCTCGACCACGCCGACGGCCTCGTGCCCGAGGATCCGTCCGTTCTCGACCTCCGGCACGTCCCCCTTGAGGATGTGCAGGTCGGTGCCGCAGATCGTCACCGCCGTGACGCGCACGACCGCGTCCGTCGGGTCCTGGATCTCAGGCTTGGGAACCTCTTGCCACGCGCGTTTCCCGGGCCCGTGGTAGACCAGCGCCTTCATCAGGATTCCTCCTCTGTCCGGTTTCCATCCCAGGCTGCTCGCGCGGGTGCGTGCCGCGCAGAGACCGGGGTCCCGCCCGCCGGGGGACCTAGGACCTGCCGCCGAGAAGACCTGGGGTGGTGGGGGATCGCGCGGCCGCGGCGCACGCTGCTGACAGCGACACGGTCCACATCGGAGTGAGGAGTTCGCCGTGAGCACAGACATCGCCGGGCCGGCTGCCGAGACGCGGCCCGACCCGGGAAGTGACCGGCCGCGGCCGTCGAGGTTCGGCCTCCCCACCGCCACCGCGCTGGTGGTCGGATCCGTGATCGGCACCGGCGTGTTCGGCCTGCCGTCCGCACTGGCGCCGTTCGGGCCGGTGAGCCTCGTGGCGTTCGTCCTCGTGTCGATCGGCGCTCTCGCCCTCGCCCTCACGTTCGGCGCGCTGGCGAAGCGCCTCAGCGGTTCCGGTGGCCCGTACGTGTACGCGAGGGACGCGTTCGGCGAGTTCGCGGGATTCCTCAACGCCTGGTGCTACTGGATCACCGCGTGGGCGGGCAACGCGGCGATCGTCGTGGCACTGGTCGGCTACGTCGAGGTGTTCGTGAACACCGAGCACCAGGTCGGCTGGTCCATCGTGATCGCGTTGGCGGGCCTGTGGATTCCCGCCCTGGTCAACCTGTCCGGGCTGCGGAGCATGGCCGTGACGCAGATCGTCTTCACCGTGCTGAAGATCGTGCCGCTGCTGTTCATGGCGACCGTCGGGCTGTTCTTCGTCAAGTCGGCGAACTTCGGCCCGTTCAACGCCAGCGACCTCTCACTCGGTGGTGCCGTCTCCGCCGCCGCGGCGATCGCGTTGTTCAGCTACATCGGCATCGAGACCGCCTCGGTCGCCGCCGGCCGCGTCCGCGACCCCGAGCGCAACGTCGGCCGCGCCACCGTGTTCGGCACGATCGGGTGCGCTGTCGTGTACGTCCTCGGCACCCTCGCCGTTTTCGGCACCGTGCCGAACGGGGCGCTGCAGGAGAGCAAGGCGCCGTTCACGGACGCCGCCAACGCGATGTTCGGCGGCCAGTGGGCCGGTCAGGCGATCGCGGTCGCCGCCGTCGTCTCCGGCCTGGGCTGCCTGGTCGGCTGGACGCTGATCATCGGCGAGATGCCGATGGCCGCGGCGAAGGACAAGCTGTTCCCCAAGGCGTTCCTGCGCACCCGCGGTGACATCCCGAGCTTCGGCATCATCAGCTCGACCGTGCTGGCCTCGGCGCTGGTCGTCGTCAGCTACACCAACTTCGAGCAGGTCTTCACCACGCTCGTGCTGCTGTCGGTGTTCACCGCCGTCGTGCCGTACCTGTTCAGCGCCGCCGCACAGCTGTTCTGGCTGTTGGTCCGCGGCCGCAAGGCCGAGTGGCCGCACCTCGTGCGCGACGGCGTCGTGTCGGTGCTCGCGCTGGGCTTCGCCTTCTGGGCCCTGGCCGGCAGCGGCTACCAGGCCGTCTACTACGGCGTCGTGTGCCTGCTGCTGGGCGTGCCCCTCTACATCTGGCTGAAGGTCGGCCGCCGTGAGTACGGCGAGGTCGCGTCATGACCCTCGGCGTCGGCTCCGAGGTCGGTGCGCTGCGCCAGGTGATCGTGCACCGGCCAGGGCTGGAGCTCAGCAGGCTCACCCCGCGCAACTGCGACGAGCTGCTGTTCGACGACGTGCTGTGGGCCTCAAGGGCCCAGGAGGAACACGACGTGTTCACCGGTGTGCTGCGCGGGCGGGGGATCACCGTGCACCACACCGGCACCCTGCTCGCCCAGACCCTGGCGTTGCCGGAGGCACGGGCGTTCGTGCTCGACCGCGTGTGCACGCCGGAACTGCTCGGACCGGCCCTGGCGGGACCGGTGCGCGAGTTCGCGGAGAAGGTCGACGCGACGGATCTCGCCGAACTGCTCGTCGGAGGCGTGACCCGCGCGGACCTGTCCCCGCTCGGAGTGCACAGCCTGCGCTGGAACACCCTGGGACTGGACGACTTCGTGCTTGCGCCGCTGCCGAACACCCTGTTCCCGCGCGACAGCTCGGCGTGGGTCTACGGCGGCGTCACGATCAACCCGATGGCGAAGGCCGCCCGCCGCCGCGAGTCTCTGCACTGCCAGGCCGTCTACCGCTTCCACCCGTTGTTCGCCGGCGCGATGTTCCCGACCTACTACGGCGCCGACGACGCCAACCACCAGCCCGCGACGCTGGAAGGCGGCGACATCCTCGTCCTGGGACGTGGTGTCGTGCTGGTCGGCATGGGGGAGCGGACCACCCCGATGGGCGTGGAGATCCTGGCCCGCGAACTGTTCCGCACCGGCCAGGCCACCTCGGTGATCGCCGTGCAGCTCCCGCGTTCGCACGCTCTCATGCACCTCGACACCGTGATGACGATGCTCGACCTGGACACGTTCATCCGCTACCCGGAGCTCGACCCGGCCGCGCTGCGCACGTGGGTGATCACACCGGCCGATCCGCACGAGGTCGTCGAGCACGCCTCGGCGGGCCTGCGGGTCGAGGAACGCGTCTCGGTGTTCGCCACGATCGCCGAACTGCTGGAGGTCGACCGCCTCCGCGTGTTGTGCGCGGACGAGGACGCCCGCGCCGCCGAACGCGAACAGTGGGACGACGCCAACAACTTCCTCGCGCTCGCCCCCGGCGTCGTCGTCGGCTACGAGCGCAACACCGTCACCAACACCATGCTCGCCGACCACGGCATCGAGGTCATCTCCATCCCCGGCAACGAACTCGGCCGCGGCCGGGGCGGGGCTCGCTGCATGACCTGCCCGATCCAGCGCGACGGCATCTGAAAGGACCTCTCCGATGCGACACCCCGGCTCTCTGCTCAAGGAACTCGACCTCACCAAGGAGAAGTTCCTCGACCTCGTCTCGCAGGCGCGCGGCCTGAAGCGCGCCAAGGCGTCCCACACCGAGCACCCCGTTCTGAAGGGCAAGAACATCGCCCTCGTCTTCGAGAAGAGCTCGACGCGCACCCGCTGCGCGTTCGAGGTCGCCGCCCACGACCAGGGTGCCCACGTCACCTACCTCGACCCGACCGGCTCCCACATGGGCCGCGAGGAGTCCGTCCCGGACACCGCGAAGGTGCTGGGCCGCATGTTCGACGCCATCGAGTTCCGCGGATTCGCCCAGGAGACCGTCGAGACGCTGGCCGAGCACGCCGGCGTGCCCGTGTGGAACGGCCTGACCGACTCCTGGCACCCCACCCAGATGCTCGCCGACGTCCTCACGATGACCGAGCACTTCGACGGCCAGGTCGAGGACATCGCCTTCGCCTTCGTGGGGGACGGCCACAACAACGTCGCCCGGTCGTTGCTCGTCACCGGCGCGCTGCTCGGCATGGACGTGCGGATCGGCGCGCCCGCCGCGCTGCAGCCACCCGCCGACGTGATCGCCAAGGCGCACGAGCTGGCAGCGGCCAGTGGTGCCCGCGTGCTCGTCACCGAGGACCCCGAAGAGGCCGTCGCGGGCGTCGACTTCGTCTACACCGACGTCTGGGTCAGCATGGGCGACTCACCGGAGGCCTGGGACACCCGCGTGCCGCTGCTGACGCCCTACCGCGTCACCGCCGAGCTGATGAAGGCCACCGGCAAGCCGGGCACGAAGTTCCTGCACTGCCTGCCGTCCGTCCACGACCGCTCCACGACCGTCGGCCGCCGCGTGCACGACCAGTACGGCCTCGAGGGCGCCGAGGTCACCGACGAGGTGTTCTCGTCGTCCGCGTCGGTGGTCTTCGACCAGGCCGAGAACCGCCTGCACACCATCAAGGCGGTCATCGTCGCCGGACTGGCCTCGTGATGCGGATCGTCGTGGCCCTCGGCGGCAACGCCCTGCTGCAGCGCGGCGAACGCGCGGACGCCTCCGTCCAGCTCCACCACGTCGAGGCGGCGGCGCGAGCACTCGCGCCGCTGGCGGCCGAACACGAACTCGTGGTGTGCCACGGCAACGGTCCCCAGATCGGCCTGCTCGCCCTGGAGAGCGAGGCCGACCCGTCGTTGAGCCGGCCGTACCCGCTCGACACCCTCGGCGCCGAGACCCAGGGCATGATCGGCTACTGGCTGGCCCAGTCGCTGTGCAACGCGGGCGTCCGCAGACCCGTTCTCGCCGTCGTCACCCAGACCGTCGTCGACGCAGCGGATCCGGCGTTCGCCGCACCGACCAAGTTCATCGGCCCGATCTACGACCGGGACCAGGCTGATCAGCTGGCCGAGCAGAACGGATGGACGATGGCGGCCGACGGCCCGCACTGGCGCCGTGTCGTCCCGTCACCGGAACCGCTGCGGCTCGTCGAGCAGGAGTCCGTCGAGCAGTTGGTGAGCGGCGGGACTGTCGTGGTCTGCGCGGGTGGCGGCGGCGCGCCCGTGGTGGACGACGGGCAGCTGCGTGGTGTGGAAGCCGTGGTGGACAAGGACCTCACGTCCGCCGTGCTCGCGATCGGACTGAAGGCCGACCGGCTGCTGTTGCTGACCGACGTGCCGGCCGTGATGACCGACTTCGGCCTGCCGGACGCCGAACCGCTGCGCCACCTCGACGTGGCGGAGATCGACCGGCTGACCTTTCCGGCCGGTTCGATGGGGCCGAAGGTCGAGGCGTGCCGGCGGTTCGTGGTGGCGACCGGCAGCACGGCGGCCATCGGTGCGCTGACCGATGCGAAGGCGCTGCTGTCGGGTGACGTGGGGACGACCATCAGCACCCAGGCGGTTGCGAGGAGCACACTCGGGTGATGGACAGGCAGGCGGTTCACGACGACCTCGAGCGCGTGCGGGCGACCTTCCGCACGGCGCTCAGCGACACGTCCGGTCACGAACTCCGCCGCCGCTCGAACGGCACGCGGTGGACCAACCGGCAGCTGTTGTTCCACATGCTGCTCGGTTTCCTGATCATGCGTGCGCTGATCGGCCTGGCCCGGATCGTCGCGCGGCTGCCCGGCGGGGTGGGCCGCACCTGGGCCCGGTTGCTCGACGCCGGAACCAAACCTTTCGACGTCGTCAACTTCGCGGGCTCCTGGCTGGGCGGTAGCCTCCTGCCCCGCCGGGCAATGCTCGTGCTGTGCGACCGCACGATCGCGTCGTTGCACCGCCGCCTCGACCGGGAGAACGACATCGGCCTGGCGAAGGGCATGCCCTACCCGACGCGCTGGGACCCGTGCTTCCACGAGTTCATGACCATCGCGGACCTTTACCGCTTCCCGGTGCGGCACTTCGACTTCCACCGCGACCAGCTCTCGCTCGCCTGATCAGTGCACCGGGACGCCGCAGCCGGCGAACTGGTCCCGCACGCGGCGGACGAGGTCGTTGTCGGGGGTGGGGACGTCGGCCAGCGGGAACCGGATGCCGAGTGCGGCGTACTTGGGCGCGCCGAGCTTGTGGAACGGCAGCACCTCCACGCGTTCTACGGTCTTCAGGGTGCTGACGAACGACGCGATGCCCGCGACGTTGTCCGGGTCGTCGGTGAGTCCTGGCACGAGCACGAACCTGATCCACATGGTCTTGCCCAGGTCGGACAACCGGCGCGCGAACCGCAGCGTCGGCGCGACCTCGCCGCCGGTGACGTGCCGGTAGGTGGCCGGGTCCCACGACTTGATGTCCAGCAGCACCAGGTCGGTGTCGGTCAGCAGATGGTCGGACGCCCGTGCACCCAGGAACCCGGACGTGTCGAGAGCGGTGTGCAGCCCGAGCTCCTTGGCGCGGTGGAACACCGCGGCGGTGAAGTCGGGCTGGAGCAACGGTTCTCCGCCGGTGATCGTCAGGCCACCGCCGGCGACCTCGATGAACCGCCGGTACTTCGCGACCTCGGCCATGACCTCGTCGACCGTCTTGCGGTGGCCGTCGCGCATGTGCCAGGTGTCCGGGTTCTCGCAGTACAGGCACCGCAGCGGGCACCCGCTCAGGAACAGCACGAAGCGGGTGCCCGGTCCGTCGACCGCCGTGGAGACGTCCCACGAGTGGACTGATCCGGTTGTGGTCACAGCGACTCGTGGAAGGTGCGGTTGATGACGTCGCGTTGCTGCTCGGGGGTGAGCCGGACGAAGTTGACCGCGTAACCGGAGACCCGGATGGTGAGCTGCGGATGCTTCTCCGGGTGTGCCATGGCGTCGAGCAGGGTCTCGCGGTTCAGCACGTTGGCGTTGAGGTGGAATCCGCCCGCGTCGGTGTAGGCGTCGAGCAGGCCGACCAGGTTGGTCACCCGCTCGTCCTCGGTCTGACCGAGGCCCGTGGGGGTGATGCTCGCGGTCAGCGAGATCCCGTCCTGCGCCTGGTCGTAGGGCAGCTTCGCCACCGACAGCGCCGCCGCGACGAGGCCGTGCCGGTCGCGGCCGTTCATCGGGTTGGCGCCTGGCGCGAACGGCTCACCGGCGCGGCGGCCGTCCGGGGTGTTGCCGGTGTGCTTGCCGTAGACGACGTTCGAGGTGATGGTGAGCACCGACTGGGAGTGCACGGCGCCGCGGTGCGCGGGGTACTGCCGCACCTTCCGCATGAAGTCCTCGACCAGGCCGACGGCGATCGCGTCCGCACGGTCGTCGTTGTTGCCGTACTTGGGGAAGTCGCCCTCGACCGCGTAGTCGACGGCGAGGCCGGTCTCGTCGCGGATCACTCTCACCCTGGCGTACCGGATCGCGGACAGGCTGTCCGCGACCACCGACAGGCCGGCGATCCCGCAGCCGAGCAACCGCTGGACCGGATGGTTGTGCAGCGCCATCTCGATGCGTTCGTAGGCGTACTTGTCGTGCATGTAGTGGATGATGTCGAGCGCCTCGACGTACGTCTTCGCCAGCCAGTCGGTCATGCGGTCGAACGCCGCCCGCACCTCCTCGTGGTCCAGGTACTCCGAGGTGATCGGAGGGAACGCCGGGGCCACCTGCGCACCCGACACCTCGTCGCGGCCGCCGTTGATCGCGTACAGCAATGCCTTGGCGAGGTTGACGCGAGCGCCGAACAGCTGCATCTGTTCGCCGACGCGCATCGCCGACACGCAGCACGCGATCGCGGTGTCGTCGCTGAACGTCGGGCGGATGAGGTCGTCGTTCTCGTACTGGATGGAGCTGGTGTCGACGGAGACCTTGGCGCAGAAGCGCTTGAACCCCTCCGGCAGGCGCGGCGACCACAGCACGGTCAGGTTCGGTTCAGGCGCCGGTCCGAGGTTGTAGAGCGTCTGCAGGAACCGGAAGCTCGTGCGCGTGACCAGCGGGCGTCCGTCGCGGCCCATGCCGCCGATCGACTCGGTGACCCAGGTCGGGTCGCCGGAGAACAACTGGTCGTACTCCGGCGTGCGCAGGAACCGCACGATCCGCAGCTTGATCACCAGGTCGTCGACGAGCTCCTGCGCCTCGCGCTCGGTCAGCACACCCTCGTCGAGGTCGCGCTGCAGGTAGACGTCGAGGAACGTGGACGTGCGGCCCAACGACATCGCGGCGCCGTTCTGCTCCTTCACCGCGGCCAGGTAGGCGAAGTACAGCCACTGCACTGCCTCCCGGCCGGTGGTGGCGGGGCCGGAGATGTCGTGACCGTACGCCGCGGCCATGTCGCGGAGCTCGCCGAGCGCGCGGATCTGCTCCGCCAGTTCCTCCCTGTCCCTGATGATGTCCTCGGTGGACGCCATGTCGTCGAGGACGGCTCGTTCGGCTCGCTTAGCCGCGACGAGGCGGTCGACGCCGTAAAGGGCGACGCGCCGGTAGTCCCCGATGATCCGGCCCCTGCCGTACGCGTCCGGAAGTCCGGTGATGATGCCGGCCTTGCGCGCTCGCAGGATCTCGGCGGTGTAGGCGTCGAACACGCCGTCGTTGTGCGTCTTGCGGTACTTGGTGAAGATCTCCTCGACGCGAGGGTCGAGCCGGTAGCCGTAGGTCTTGAGGCTGTTGTCCACCAGCCTCAGCCCGCCCGCGGGCATGATGGCGCGCTTGAGCGGTGCGTCGGTCTGCAGACCGACGATCAGCTCGTGGTCGCGGTCGATGTAGCCGGGCCGGTGCGCGGTGATCGAGGACGGGGTGCTCACGTCGACGTCGTAGATCCCGCGGGCGCGTTCGTCGGTGAACATCTCCGTCAGCCGGTGCCACAACGCCGTCGTGCGGGACGTCGGTCCGGACAGGAAGCCCGCGTCGCCCTCGTACGGCGTGTAGTTGGTCTGGATGAAGTCACGTACGTCGATCTCGTCGCACCACTGTCCGGTGTGGAATCCACGCCAGGCGGTGGTCGGGCGTTCCGCCGTAGCGGTCATCGTGTTCCTCCTCGTCGGCCGGTCGGGTGTCCGCTCAGGACCGGCAGTCGTTGGGTTCGAGCAGCAGTTCGGAGACGGGACGTCGAGGTGTGGGCGGAACCGAGGTGCTGTATCCGAGACGCAGCACGGCCTGCGGCACGAGCATGCCGCCGAGCGAGCGGCGCAACTGCTCGCGGACGCTGCGCACCTCGACCGGCTGGGACAGGAAGGACGCCGACAGCCCGCGCACGGTGGCCGCGAGCAGGACGCGTTGCATCGCCTGTCCCGCCTGCAGTTCGCCGAGTGGTCCGTCGTAGAACGAGCAGACGACGACGACCAGTGGATCGGACTCGTAGTCCTTGCCGGGCAGGCGCCGCTGTCCCTTGAAGTCGCGGAAGACCCACTCGTCCTGCAGTTCGGGACGAACGCCCGCGGAAAGGGCGGGGATGCCGTCGCTCGCGTCCGGCCGGTCCCCGACGAACGACGCCAGCTCGGCCTGGACGTTCTGGTCGTGGAGCTGGATCTCGTGCGCCTGCCGGACGAACTTCTTGAGCTGGGCGCGGTTCTCCGCCGTCGACACCACGTGCAGCCACGAGCGCTCCAACTCGGCCGCGCGCACCAACGCGTGACGCTGGCGGAGGTCGACGGGCGCCTCGTGGAACGGTTTGCGGTTCGTGCGGCGGCGAGAGATCGCCTGCAGCAACGCGCGTTGCTCTTCGTCGGGAGCGATCGCGCCTCCGCGCCGCACGACCGCGAGCGCTCCGGGCGCGTCGTGACCGGGCAGCATCGACACCAGCGGCCGCACTCCCGCACCCTGCAACGCCATCCGCAGGTTGAACAGCGCCGCGCCGCAGGACAACCGCAGCTCGCGATCGTCGGGATCGGTGGCGGGCAGCCGCCGGTGCGGGTCGGGGTGCAGTTCGATCCGGTCTGGAAGCACGCGGAACCGCCACGGCTGGGTGTTGTGCACGGACGGCGCGAGCGAGGCGGCCTCGAGCACCTGGTGAACCTGTTGCGGCGCGAGCCCCAGCGCCTGCGGCACCTCGGCCATGTCACTCACCTCATCGTGTCGCGGTCGAACTCTCCGTGGCTCCACTCTCCGTGCGGACACGAGGTGCTCACACCGTCGAAGGTCCCTATCCGATCGGGAACGACGGGCCTGCGGCGGACGCCGGTGCCAAGGGCCCGGCCCGTGCGGGACCAACGGCAGCGTCCCCGCCGGTGCCGGGTTCCTAGCGTGAGGTGCACGCCCGTTGTGACTGGAGGACGACGATGAAATCTCCATCCGCCCCGATCGTGTGCGGCGTCGACGGCTCGGAGTCGGCGCTGGCCGCCGTCGGCTGGGCCGCTCAGGAGTGCGCCCGCCACCAGGTGTCGTTGCGCCTCGTGCACACCTTCATGCTGCCGACCCGCGACTATCCGGAGATCGTGCTCGTGGGCAACGACATTCGCCACGCGATGGAGAAGCAGGGGCGCGCGTGGCTGGAGGAGGCCGGGGCAGCGGCCCGCGCGGCCGCTCCCGGGATCGAGGTGACGGCCGACGTCGTCTGCTGCGGAGCGGGCGCGCTGCTGACAGAGCTGTCGAAGAGCGCCCGGATGGTGGTGATCGGATCGCGGGGCCTCGGCACCGTGACCGGGCTCGCCGTCGGATCGACCGCGGTGGCGCTGGCGGCGCACGCCCAGAGCCCGGTCGTCGTGGTGCGGGGCACCGCGGCTCCCGATGGCCCCGTGGTCGTCGGTGTCGACGGTTCGCCCACGAGCGAAGCCGCGCTGGCGTTCGCGTTCGAGGAGGCCTCGTCGCGCGCGACCTCGCTGACCGCGGTCATGACCATCACGGACTTCGCCGCCGACAGCGCGTACACGTTGTCGCGTCTGGGAATCGACTGGGGGCCGGTGGAGGAGGACGTGCGTCGGCTGCTCGCCGAGCGCCTCGCGGGCTGGCAGGAGAAGTACCCCGACGTCGTGGTCGACCGGATCGCGGTGCGAGACCGGCCGGTGCGTGCGCTCACGCGCTACGGAGCCGAGGCCCAGCTGCTGGTCGTCGGCAGCCACGGGCACGGCGGGTTCGCCGGCATGCTGCTCGGTTCGACCAGCCAGGCACTCGTCCACCACGCCCCCTGCCCGCTCGCGATCGTGCGTCCGCCGAAGAGGTGACCGTTCTGCCATGACCACTGAAGTTCCTCTGCGCCAACGGATCCAGGTGCGCCACGTCCAGGGCGACGAGTACGCCGTCCGGCTGCGGGCGCACGAGGTGCACGTCGACCAGCCCGGCAGTGACCGGGGCATGTCCCCGGTCGAGCTGTTCGTCGCGTCGCTCGCCACCTGCGTGGCCCACTACGCGGGCAGCTACCTGCACCGGCACTCCCTTCCACGAGAGGGACTCACGGTGGTGGCCGAGTACGAGATGGCCGCCGACCACCCGGCACGGATCGCCGGCATGCGCGTCACCGTGGATCCGGGACAGGAGCTGGAACCGCGCCGATGGCAGGCGTTGCGGGCGGTCGTCGACCACTGCACCGTGCACAACACCCTCCGGCGGCCGCCGGAGGTCGAGATCCTCGTCCGCGGCGGCCGGCCGTGAGGGTGTCGTGATCACGCGCCCGCCGGCGGGACCGGAGAGCTGCCGGCGAGCTGTCCGGCGACCCGGTCCGCCCAGGCGCGGATCTCGTCGAAGTCGCGGAAGTCGCCCGCCATGTCGCCCTGGGCCATCTTCTTCGCGATGAACCCGACGGCGGTCTGCGCGGTCAGCCTGCCGCCGAACGTGGCCGGCTCCTCGGAACCGATGCGGGCGGCGATCTCCCGCACCTTGCGCGGCGCCGGCTGCGGTGTGATCTCCTTGCCCAGAGGGCCGTCGTGGAACAGCCACGTGGGCCGGTCCACCAGCAGCTCCTCGTTGCGCTTGAGCAACTTCACCGCTTCACGGCGCCAGCGGCCGGCGTAGAGGCCGCTGCCGAGCACCAGCGCGTCGTGACGCTCGACCGAACGGACTCGCGCGGCGTCGAGCACCGTGACCTCGTGCCCCGCGGAGCGCAGCCGTTCTCCGATCGCCTCGGCGATCTCCCTGGTGGAACCCATCTTCGTCGCGTACGCGACCAGGACATCAGTCATACCAACACGATCGGCGCTCTCCGCGTGGTGGAAACAGGGCCCTAGGTCAGTGCCGCGAAGGGTCGCGCGGTACTGCCGGCGCCCGCGGATCTGCGTGACGGTGGAAGTGAGCTGGGAGGTAACGATGACAACTGCTACGACTGGTTATCCGGTGCACGTGCACGCGCGGCTGGAGCCCGGCCTGAGCCGATGGTTGTGGCTCGTCAAGTGGTTCCTCGCGATTCCGCACTACGTGGTGCTGGCGTTCCTGTGGGTCGGGTTCGCCGTGTTCAGCGTGGTGGCGTTCTTCGCGATCCTCTTCACCGGCCGCTATCCGCGCGTCCTGTTCGACTTCAACGTCGGCGTGCTGCGCTGGACGTGGCGGGTGGCCTACTACACCTACGGGGCACTGGCCACGGACCGCTACCCGCCGTTCAGCCTCGGCGAGCAGCCGGACTACCCCGCGACTCTCGACATCGCCTACCCCGAGCACCTCTCCCGCGGACTGGTGCTGGTGAAGTGGTGGCTCCTCGCGATCCCGCACTACCTGATCGTCGGGTTCTTCGTCGGTGGCGGCAGCTATGTGGCATACCAGACCGGGGAGACCGTCTACAACTCGGGCGGACTCGTCGGCCTGATGGCCCTGTTCGCGGGCATCGCGTTGCTGTTCACCGGAAGGTATCCCCAGGGGCTGTTCGACTTCGTGCTGGGCATGGACCGCTGGGCGCTGCGCGTCGCGGCCTACGCGGGCCTGATGACCGACTCGTACCCGCCGTTCCGCTTCGACTCCGGAGGGGAAGAGGCGGGCGCGACCACGATCGACCAGCAACCGCCACCACCGCCGTCGCCCGCGCACGGCTGGACAGCGGGCAGGGTCACCGCCGTGGTGATCGGTGTCCTGCTTCTGATCACCGGTGGCGCCGTCGGTGGGACGGGCGGGTTCGGCCTGTGGGCCGACCAGACGCAACGCGACTCGTCCGGAATGCTCAGCACCCGCGCGGCGGCCTTCCACAGCGACGGCTACGCGCTGGAGTTCGGAACGCTCGAGCTGCGCTGGACGGACGCCGACTGGGTGCTGGCCGACAACTGGCTCGGTGACGTGCGGCTGAAGGCCGGCAACGGCGTGTTCCTCGGCATCGGCCGCACGGACGACGTCCGGCGCTACCTGTCCGGAGTGGACCACGACGAGGTGACCATGGCCGGTGACCGCGTCACGTACTGGCACCGCGACGGTGGAGCGCCGGCGAATCCCGCCGCGCAGACGTTCTGGGCGGCGTCGGGCACCGGCCAGGTCGACTGGCGGGCGGAGCAGGGCAGCTGGACCGCGGTGGTGCTCAACACCGATCACACGCGCGGAGTAGACGCGGCGCTCGCCGCGCAGGCGGAGGTCCCGGCACTGCGTCCGGTGTCCGTCGGCCTGCTGATCGGCGGGGGCGTGCTGTTCCTGCTGGGCGTCACCCTGCTGGTGCTGGCCGTCGCCGGTGCTCAGCGCCGCAGCAGCGGCACGACGACCTCGGTGACGTAACGGAGGACCGCTTCGTACGCGGCGGGGGTCTCGTCGTAGGCACCCCGGTGGGTCGTGCGGGCGGCTGGTCCTCCTGGCAGGGGCACGACGTCGACAGGAGACCTGTCCTGTACCTCGCCGGAGATCGGCAGGTACAGGTCGAGCTCGAAGTCGCCCGGGGAGGGTCGAGGGTTCATGACCGTGGGCGTCCGCCCGCTGTCCTGAGTGGACGGAGGAGTGAAGATGCGTGCGTTCGACGTGATGTCCGCGCCCGCGGTGAGCGTGCTGCCGGGAACGTCGATCGAGGAAGCCGCGGCACTCGTCGCCGAACACGGCTTCGCCGCGTTGCCGGTGGTCGACGACGAGGGCCGGCTCGTCGGTGTCGTGTCAGGTGAGGACCTCCTGCGCGAGGAGCTGCGAGCCCGCCGGACCGCACACCGGGTGAGCGACGCGATGAGTGATCTCGTCGTGGCCGTCGAGGCGGAGATGCCGGTGGGGGAGATCGCACGGCAGTTGCTCGGGCACCACCACCGGTCGTTGCCGGTCGTGGCCGGTGACCAGCTCGTCGGCGTCGTGAGCCGCGGAGACCTCCTGCGGGCGCTCGTCCCGCAGGACGAGGTGACCGCGGCGCGGATCAGCAAGCTGTTGTGCGACCACCTCGGCGCCCGGCCGTGGGACGTCGTGGTGGTGTCCGGGACGGCCACCGTGCTGGGGCCGTTCAGCGGCCGGGACGAGGAGCAGGCCGTGGCCGCGCTGGCGGAGAGCGTGCCCGGGGTGCGTTCCGTCCTGGTGCAGCCCTGCGTGGAAGACGTCTGAGGAGGAGATCATGAAGGTGCTGGTGGCTTACGCGACCGCGGCGGGCTCGACGGTGGGCGTCGCGACCCGCATCGCGGCGGTGCTGCGCGCACACGACCACGTGGTGGCCACGTACAGCGTGGACGAGGTCACCGACGCGGGCGAGTACGACGCCTACGTCATCGGCAGCGCGGTGCACGACCAGGCGTGGCTGCCGTCCGGCGCGGCGTTCCTGGCGAGGGAACGCGGAACGGTGCGGGGCAAACCGGTCTGGTTGTTCAGCGTCGGTCTGCCGGACTCCCTGCGCGGTCCGCTGCGCAGGTGGGCGGGTCTGGAGGAACCGGCGATCCTCCGCCATCTGCGCGAGGACGTCACGCCCGTCGAGCACCGTTTGTTCAGCGGCGTGGTGCGGGCCGAGATGCTCGGGAGGCTCGGCGCGCTGGTCTTCCGCGCCGTGGGCGGCCGGTTCGGCGACTTCCGCGACTGGCGGGAGATCGAGGTGTGGGCCGGCGACATCGCCGACGTGCTCACCGACATCGAGGCCACGACCAGGTGACCAGGCCGCACAGGAGGACCGCGTGATGGGTGGTGTGGTCGCGAGGACGAAGCGGTGGGCGGGGCCCGCGTTCCTCGCGCTCGTGGTGGCGCTGAGCGTGGTGGGAGGCGCACTGTGGTTCTGGCAACCCGGTGCCGCACGCGTCTGCTGGGCCGCGGCCACCGGCACGGCCCTCCTGCCCGCCGTCACCTGGGTGGTGGCGGACCTGCGCGCCAGGCGGTTCGGCGCGGACGTGCTCGCCGTGCTCGCCCTGGCCGGAACGCTGCTGGTCGGGGAGTACCTGGCGGGCGCGATGGTCGCGGTCATGCTCGGCACCGGCCACGCGCTCGACTCGTTCGCCCAGCGCAGGGCGCGGCGGGACCTGAGCGCGCTGCTCGACCGGGCACCGCGGTTCGCGCAGGTGCGCGTCGGGGACGACCTGCGGCAGGTGCCCGTGGACGAGGTCGGGCCGGGCGACGTGGTCATCGTTCGTCCCGGCGAGATCGTGCCGGTCGACGCGGTGCTGCTCGCCGACGGGGAGTTCGACGAGTCCGCCCTGACCGGAGAACCCCTCGCGGTGCACCGGCCGCGCGGAGACCGGGTCCGCAGCGGTGTCGTCGCGGCAGGCGCCGCGGTCGAGCTGCGTGCCACGGCGGCCGCGGCGGACAGCACGTACGCCGGTGTGCTGCGGCTGGCGGAGCAGGCCGCGGCCTCGACCGCGCCGATCGCGCGGATCGCCGACCGCATCGCCGCCTTCTTCCTGCCTCTCGCGCTGGGGGTGGCCGCACTGGCCGCCGTCCTCGCCCGCGACCCGGTGCGCGCGGTCGCCGTGCTCGTGACCGCGACGCCGTGCCCGTTGCTCCTGGCGGTGCCGGTCGCGATCACCGCCGGGATGTCGCGCGCCTCGCGTGCCGGTGTGGTGATGCGGGACGGTCGAGCCCTGGAAGCGCTGGGGCACGTCAGGATCGCCGTGCTGGACAAGACCGGAACGGTGACCGAGGGGCATCCGGCCGTGGTGGAGGTGGTGCCCGCGCCGGGCTGGAACACCGGACGCGTGCTCGAGGTGGCGGCCGCGGTGGAGCAGCTGTCCACCCACGTGCTCGCCGCCGCCGTGGTCGAGGCCGCGGCGACGGCGGGGCTGCGGCCACCTCCCGCACTCGGTGTGCGGGAGGAACCCGGGCGAGGGGTGACCGGGTCGGTCGGCGGGCGGCACGTCGTCGTGGGCAGGCGTGCCGAGAACGGGGGAGCGGAGTGGGAACGCGCGGTGGTCGCGCGTGCGAGCCTGGACGCGGCTACCGCGGTGTGGGTGGAGGTCGACGGTCAGGTGGCCGGTGCGTTCCTGCTGCGGGATCCGGTGCGCCGGGACGCGGCTCGGACGGTGCGCAGGCTGCGCGCCGCCGGCCTGCGCCGCATCGTGATGCTCACCGGTGATCGCACCGCCGTGGCGCAGGACGTGGCCGGGATGCTGGGGTTCGACGACGTCGTCGCCCGCTGCACACCACAGGACAAAGTGGACAGAGTGCGGGCGGAGAACGCCAACGGCCTCACGGTCATGGTGGGCGACGGCATCAACGACGCTCCCGCACTCGCCGCGGCCGGCGTCGGCGTCGCGCTGGGCAACCGGGGATCGTCCGCGGCGGTGGAGGCAGCCGACGCCATCATCCTCGACGACCGCATCGACCGGCTCGCCGACGGCGTGGAGATCGCCGCACGGGCCCGCCGGATCGCTGCGCAGAGCGCGATGTGGGGAATGGGTCTGGCGCTGGCCGCGATGGGACTGGCGGCGTTCGGTCTGCTCGCCCCCGTGGGCGGCGCCGTGGTGCAGGAGGCGATCGACGCCGCGGTGATCCTGCATTCGTTGCGCGCGTTGCTTCCTGTACGGCGGCTGCGGCTCAGCGCGGACACGACGCGGTTGCTGCAGCGGTTCGACGCCGAGCACGAGGACCTGCGAGCAGCCAGGGAGACCGTGCGGTTCGCGGCCGACGAACTGCGCGAGGGCCCCACCGACGAGGCCATGACGGCAGTTCGCAGGGCGCACGAGCTGATGATGACGCGGGTGCTGCCGCACGAACACGCCGAGGAAGCCGAGCTGTACCCCGCCCTGGCCGCCGAGTTCGGTGACGCCGAGTCGACCGTGACGATGAGCAGGGGCCACGCCGAGATCGAACGGCTCACCCGCAGGCTCGGCCGGCACCTGGCACGGCCCGACGGTCCGGCGAACGGCGGTGTCGACGACCTGAGGGCCACCCTCTACGGGCTGGACGCCGTGCTGCGCCTGCACTTCGCCCAAGAGGAGGAGGCGTACTTCGCGCTCGCCGAGCACGCGCCACGGCCGTGATGGGAGCCTCCGCGACGTGAGACGTCGGTGAGGCTCCCCTCTGACAGGCGGGGAATCACCTCGGGTCGGGGCGACGTCCACCGGCCAGGACCAGCGCGCTGCCCGCGAGAAGGCTGAGCAGGCCTCCCAGCGCCAGCCAGGTCACCCCGGCGCCGGTCACCGCAAGAGGCGGTGTTCCGGTGTCCGCGCCCGGCGGCGCCGGGCGGGCGGGTGTCGCGAGGTCCGGGTCAGGCTGGTCGGGGCCTGGCAGGACGAAGAACGTGCGCCTGTGGTACCACTCCCACCAGGGGGTGTTGTCGCCGTTCTCCCCGTCCTGCACCACGAAGTTGTCGGGGTCCGAGTACACGAACCGCCACGGTCCGACTATTCCGAAGCGGTAGATGCCGGCCGGTGTCTGACGGAACTCGAACCTGCCTTCGACCGTGGTGACGTCCCTGGCGACGATCTCGCCGGTGACACGGTCTGTCAGGTACACCTTCACCCCTGGCAGAGCGACACCCGAAGGCAAGCCCAGCAGCGGCTTGTAGCGGAAGACCGCCACGTGCCCGACGACGCGAGACGCCATGCCACCGGGTACTCGCGCGAACGCCGTCGTCTGGGCGTAGCCGTTCGAGCTGGGCGGCGCGCCGATCCGGCAGTCCGCGCGCACGTGGCCCTGCGTCCGGGCCTCGGAGGTGATCCGCATGGTCATCTCGAACGTCTTCGTCGTTGCGGCCGGCAGGACCGCGCCGCGCGCCAGTTCGCCCGCGTCGAACTCGGCCACCCCGTCCACCGTGCAGCTGGCGGTGAGGTCGGTGAAGGTGGCAGCGCTGCCGTTGGTCAAGGTCACCAGCAGGCGAGCGATGTCGTTCACGCGATAGTCCTGCTGGGTGAACGACATCGACGCGGTCAGCGCGTCCCGGCCGATCTCCCGCACACCGCGCAGCACCACGTCGGGGTCGTCCGTGCCGTCGACCACCGCACTCAGCCGGGTGAAGTACCACCCCGGACTCTCGACGCGGATCCAGTAGGTCCCGCCGGGCAGGCCGAGGAAGGTGAACCGCCCGTCCGGGCCGGTGGTCGTGGTCTGGTGGCCGCCGTGATCGTCGGACGCCCGCACCGTGATTCCCTGGAGCTCCTCACCGGGATCGACGGCCTTGTCGCCGTCGGTGTCGCCGTAGACCAGTCCGCGAAAGCCGCCCTGGACGAACATGATCGGCACGGAGACGGTCGTTTCGTTGTCCGCCGGGTTCGCGTCCTGCTCATCGCCGAGCGGCCGGACGGTGATCACGAGCCGCAGCACGCCGACCGTGCCCGTCACCCGGCCGGTGAGGCTGCCTTCGACACTCTGCCCAGGTTCGACGCGCCACCCGGCAGGGAAGAACGGCACCCAGTCGTGGGTGGAGAACGGCCCGGTGGAGGTGACCATCGCCTGGTTCACGGAAGCGCCGCCCACGTTGGTGACCCGGACCCTGGCGGTGATCTCCTCGTGCCCGAGGTAGGAGGGCTTGTCGAACCACGCCGTCAACGTCAGGTCCGGCAGCTCCTCCTTAGGTGCGGGCGAGGACGTTCCCGGTGCCGGCGAGGTGCTGCCTTCCGGGTCTTCCCGAGGTGGGGTCGCGGACTGGGACGGTGCGGCAGATGACGTACCAGTGGTCGCGGGCGGTGCGGTGGAAGTCGGTGGAGTGCTGGTGCCGGGGTCGGCCGGCGCCGTGATCTCCTGTCCGCCGGGACCGGCGTCGTCCGCCGTGGCGGGCCCGGCCGACACACCGAGGCACAGCACGGTCGTCAGCACGACGGCTCCCGCCGCGCGCAGTGTTCGCATGGTTCGGATCTCCTTCCTCCCGCCCGGATCGCCGGTCGGGAGGAAGCCCGTGCGGCGATCCGGGCGGGGCTGAGGCGGTGTGCAGATCAGGACTTCGGCTGGTTCGCGACCTCGACCGCGCCGAACAGCGCGGTGCCGTTGACGGTCAGCACCGGCGCGTCGTCGCGCAGCCGCTCGTTGTCGGTCTTGTCGACGATTCCGCCCATGAACGGCAGGCCGCCCACGGAGACGCGCCACTCCTCCGGCACCAGCACCTCGACGCCACCGAAGAGAGCGAACGCGTCAACGCTGGCCTCGCCGTCGACGTGCGCCTGGCGCAGGTCGAGCGTGGCGCCACCGAAGATCGCGGAGACGTCGGCGTGCCGCAGGTGCTGTGCGCGTTCGCGAGTGGTGGTGCCGCTGAGGACCGCGATCGGTGTGCGCGTGCCGTGGTGCCTGCGCAGTCCGACGAGCACGGCGATCCCGGCGCACAGCAGCGCCGTCGGCACCAGGACGTCGCCGGTGGCCCACCCGAGAGAACCCGTCAGCAGCACCAGTCCCGCGAGCGTGATGACGGTGGGGCCGAACGAGATCCGGCGTTGCGCGGCCATCGCGACGGCACCGAGCCCCACCAGCGCGAGCGGCCACCAGCGTCCGATGGTCGCGCCGGAGTCGAGCACGTCCGTGGCGTCGAGGACGCCGAAGACACCGAGTGCCAGCAGCACCAGACCCACCCACACGCGGACGGGTCTCACGGCTCCGGCTCCTCCGGCGTGGTGCCGGTGCGGCGGTCGACCTCGATGGTCCACTCGCTCGCGAACGCGGCGACCGCGCCGATCGCTGTCACGACGGGGGCGGCGATCGCGGCGACGACGCCCGCGGTCACCGGGATCTCCATGACGGTGTGCCCCTTGTCGTTCTTGAGGATCAGACGCCGGACGTTGCCCTCGTGGATGAGCTCCTTGACCTTCTCGACGAGCGCTTCGCCGCGAAGCTTGCTCACCTTGGTCTCCTGCTCGACGGTCATGTCTGTCTCCCTTCCACCACCACCCTCTCGCCGGGAGCTCGGCGGTGGCAGTGTCCTTCGGTCCTCTCCGACCGGTCCGTCGGCCCCCGCGCGCACCGGGACAGGGCCTGACCACCGTGCCGCGGTGGCGACGGTCGCGGATGTGGTCCTTGCGACGAACTCCGGCGGCGTGCTGGTCGCCCGGTGGGTTCTGTCGTCCGCGCGTGCGCGCGGGCAGGGCCGAAGTGCTCGTGCGGCACGGGGCGCCGGGCCGTGGCGCACCGGGTTCTTCCTCGCTGCACTGGGTTCATGGACCACCTGAGCCCGCTCGACGCGGCGTTCCTCGACATCGAGGACGCGGATCCGCACGCCTGTCTCGCGATCGCCTCGGTGGCGGTGGCCGAGGGCCCGGCCCCGAGCCAGGACGAGTTCCTGGCGTTCATCCGCGCCAAGCTGCCCGTGCTGCCGCGCGCCCGGCAGAAGCTCGTCCGCGTCCCGCTGGATCTGGGCACGCCGGGGTGGGAGGACGATCCGGCCTTCACGCTGGCCTACCACGTGCGGCGCACCGCGTTGCCGGCGCCGGGCGGCGACGCGGAGCTGTCCGCGCTGATCGCGCGCGTCATGGGGCAGCGCCTGGACCGCGACCGCCCGCTGTGGGAGTACTGGGTGGTCGAAGGGCTCGAGGGCGGCCGCTGGGCGATCGTCGCCAAGGTGCACCACTGCCTGGTCGACGGCGTGGGCGGCACGATGCTCTACGACGTGCTGTACGGCGACGCGCCCCCGCCGGACCCCGCACAGGACGAGGAACCGGGTCTGCTCGCGTTGCTGGCCGCGGCGGTGACGTCGCCGGTGCGCTCCGCGCGGCTGGTCGCGTCTGCGGTGAGCGGGTTGGTCTCGCTCGTGGGTTCCCTGTTGCCGGTGCACGCCTCGTCGTTGTTCGGCCCGCTCGGCACCGCACGGCACTACCGGATCGTGCGCGCCTCACTGGCAGAGGTGAAGGAGGTCGCGCACGCGTTCGGCGTGACCGTCAACGACGTGGTGCTCGCGGCGGTCAGTTTCGCGTATCGCACCGTGCTGCTCGCACGGGGAGAGAAACCGGATCCGGAGAGCGTGCGGACGATGGTGCCCGTGTCGGTGCGCGGCAATCGCAGGATGGACAACCAGGTCAGCGTCCGGCTGGCGTTCCTGCCGGTCGGCACCGAGGACGTCGTGGACGCGCTTTCCCTTGTGCACGACAGGTTCACCGCGCTCAAGAAGGGCAACGAGGCAGAGGCGGGACACGCGGTCACCGAGTTGGCGCGGTACGAACCGTTCGCGCCGCTGTCGTGGAGCATCCGGTTCGGGGCGATGCTGCCGCAACGCAGCATCGTGACGGTGACCACGAACGTGCCGGGGCCGAGGAAGCCGTTGAGCGTGCTGGGCCGCCCGATCGTCGAGATCCTGCCCTACGTGCCGATCGCCGTGCGGATCAGGACGGGCGTCGCGGTGCTCTCCTACACCGACCGCCTCAGCATCGGTATCACCGCCGACTACGACAGCAACCCGGACGTGGACGTGCTGGCGAGTGCGTTGCACAACGCACTCGCCGAGCTGGTGAGCGCGGCCCGGCTCAAGCAGTCACCGCCCGCCGCAACCTCCAGGAGCCGAGCAGGAACAGCACGGCGGCGAACCCGAGCAGCACGCCCAGGTGCGGCACCACGGTGAGGAGATCACCGCCGCGGCGGGTGAGCGCCGCGAACCCGTCGGCCGCCCAGCCGTGCGGCGTCAAGAAGGCGACGGTGTGCAGCGCGGGACTGAAGAACTCGACCGGCACCATGCACCCGCCGAACGCCGCGAGGCTCAGCCCGAGCAGGATGCCCGCACCCGTGCTCTGCTGCTGAGTGCGGCACAACGAGCCGACGAGCAGGCCCGCGCCACCGGACACCAGTGCGAACGCGCCCAGCAACGCGGCGGCGCCCAGCGGGTCGCCCCAGCGCACGCCGAACAGCAGCGCCGCGCCGACGAGCACGATCAGCCCCTGCAACAACGCGATCACGACCCGGCCCAGCGCCTCGCCGGCCACCACGACACGAGCCGGCGTCGGGGTGGCGAGCATGCGCCGCGTGACGCCGAGCGCGCGGGACTCGACCAGCGCGGCCGAGGTGGTGAGCGCGTTGAGGAACGTGAACAGCACGAGCTGGTTGGCCGCGCCCAGGTCGAACCCCGAGAAGTCCTGGGGGAACAACGCCTCACCCGTGGTGCTGGTGCGCACCTCGACCGGCTCCACCCGGATGGAGTTCACAACGGACAGTGCGGCGGCGCGATCGAGTCCCGTGTGGGACGCGACGAAGTCACCGGACGCGGACCGGTTCGCCTCCCTCGTGAGCGTCGTCGTGACGAGCATCCGCAGCTGCTGACCCGTGCGGTCGGGCCGCACCAGCATCCTGGGCGTGCTCGTGCGCACCAGCCCGGCGCTCACCTCGCCGTGCTCGACGGCCGCGCGCAACGACGCCTCGTCAGCGAAGTCCTGGACCCGCAACGAGGGTTCGGCGCGCAGGGCACCGGCGTCGCCCACCACGCCGAGCAGCGGGGTGGTGGCTCCGCCGAACGAGGCGCCGATGACGAAGACCAGCATCATCGGCAGAGCCACCAGGAAGAACAGGCCGGTGCGGTCGCGCATCACCCGCACCAGGTTCATCCAGGCGATCGAGAGGATCTTCACGGTCGCACCACCTTCCGGAACAGCAGCAGGGCCAGGGCACCGGTGACCGCGGCGAACGCGGTCATGGCGGCGACCGAGGGCAGCACGGCGGCCACCCCGCCACCGGCGAGATCGGCGAGTCCGCGCAGGAACCAGCGGTGCGGCGTCACGAGACTGAGCACCTCCAGCACGCGGCCCGCCTGCGCCACCGGGAAGAACGCGCCGCCGAGCGCGCCGAGCACGATCGCGACGACGGCCTGCCAGCCACCTGCCTGCTCCGCCGTCTTCGCGAGGGAGGCCACGACCGCCATCGCCCCGGTGGCGGCCAGCACCCCGGACAGCACGAGCAGTCCGACACCGGCCGGATGCCCCCAGCGCGCGCCCATCAGCAGTGACGACGCCACGATCAGCACAGTTGTGCTCAGCACGCCGATGACGACGCTCGTGAGCAGCTTGCCCGCGAGGATCGACGACCGGCGCACGGGTGCGGCGAGCAGCCGCGCCAGCGTGCCGGTCCGGCGTTCGTCGAGCAGCCCGGTGACGCCGGACTGCACGGCGAAGAACAGGAAGAACACCGCCATGCCCGCCGAGTACTGGGTCTTCGGGTCGAGCTGACGGCGGCTCGTGGTGTCCTCGGCGACGACGGTCGACGGCAGCGCGGCCGCCGCTTCCACCACCAGTTCGGCCGGTGGCGTGGTCACTCCCGAGTGGACGGTCGCCGCCACGGCGAGCCGCACCGCCGCCAGCCGGCCCGTGTAGGCCTCGGCGAGCGAACGGGCGACCTGCGTGCCGGTCGGAGCGTCGACGTCGCCGACGACCTCGATCCGCGCGGCACGGCCAGCGGCCACGTCCTCGGTGAGTCCTTCCGGCAGCAGGAACGCCGCTGTCGCCTCGCCTTCGTCCACCCAGGCCCTCGCCTCGGCCGCGGACGACGCGGTGCGGATCTCGATCGCGCCCGACGCCGCCGCGCCGTGCAGCACCTCGCCGGTGAACGTCGTGGCGACGACACCGCGGTCGGAGTCGGCGACGGCGTAGCGGAACACCTCGCCGTCGCCGCCGATGTTGCCCAGGATCAACGTGAACACGCCGGCGAGACCGAGCGGCAGCACGAGCGCGAGCACGTAGGCCGTGCGGTCGCGGGCTCGTTCGCGCAGGTCGCGAAGGGCGATCAGCAGTGCGTGCCGCATGGTCACTCCCGCAGAGCTTTGCCGGTGAGGTGCAGGAAGACGGTCTCCAGGTTCGGCTCGTCGACCTCCACCGAGCGCACCACGACGCCGTTGGAGGTGACCGCCGACAGCACGACGGGCAGGCATTCCCGTGCGTCGTCCACGACGAGTTCGACACCGTTCCCGTGCACCGCCACGTTCTTCACGTCGCGGAGGCCGCCGAGCAGTGACGCGGCGTGGGCGAGATCTCCGTCCAGCAGCAACGAGATCCGGTCCCGTTCGCCGAGCTTCTCCACCAGCTCCCGGCGGGTTCCCTCGGCGACGATCCGCCCGGAGTCGATCACGCCGACCCTGTCGCAGAGCCGTTCGGCCTCCTCCATGTAGTGCGTGGTGTAGAGGATCGCCATGCCCTCGGCGGCGAGCGCCCGGACGTTGTCCATGATCTGGTTGCGGCTCTGCGGGTCGACGCCCGCGGTGGGCTCGTCGAGCACCAGCAGGCGAGGTTCGTGCAGCAGCCCGATCGCCACGTTCAGCCGGCGTTTCATCCCGCCGGAGTACTCGCGGGCCAGGTCGCCCGCCCGGTCGGTCAGGCCGACCACGTCGAGCACGTGGTCGACGCGGGAACGGGCGGCGCCGTAGAGGCTCGCGAAGAACCGCAGGTTCTCGCGGCCGGTGAGGTCGGGGTAGAGGGCGAGTTCCTGCGGCACGTAGCCGACCAGCCTCTTCGCGGCCACGGCGCGCGGCGACATGGGCAGGCCGGCGACGACGACCTCACCGGCGTCCGGTTCGAGCACGCCGGTGATCATCGAGATCGTCGTGGTCTTGCCGGCGCCGTTGGGCCCGAGCAGACCGTAGGTCTCGCCCTCGGCGATCGTGAACGAGACGTCGTCGACGGCCTGGACGTCACCGAACCTGCGGCTCAGGCCGGAGCATGAGAGGACCGTCATGGTGCGCTCCTTCCAACGGGACCACGACGACGGGGCACCGGGCGTGCCGCAGGCAGTAGCTCGTGACCGAGCTCATGACCAGCACGTCCGTCCGGTAGTAACCGTGTTCGCCGACGACGAGGCAGGCCGCGCCCGCGGAACGTGCCACCAGGACCGGACCCGCCACGCCCTGCGGCACCTCCGTGTCGATGCGCACGTCGAGCACCGCCGGCCCGAGCGACTCCAAAGCGGTCTCCAGGTCGTGGCGGTGCCTCGCGCTGAACGCCTCGGTTCCTTCCTCGACCGAAGGGTTCAGTTGACAGACCGACAGCGCCAGCACGGACGCGTCCGTGCGCTTGGCCTCCGCGACTGCCCAGGCGAGTGCGCTCCGCGCGGCGGGAGAGCCGTCGACCCCGACGACGATGAGGGATTCGTCCTTCATGATCTGCTCCTCGGGTGGTTTCTTCGATCAGCGTGCCCAGACCGCGCTGCCCCGCGCAGAGCCCTTCGTCCCGTCCCCTCACCGGCTTTCGCACGTGTCGCGTGCTCCGGCGCGGATGAACGCTGGGAGTGGGAAACCCGACGACTTGCGGAGGACTGCCATGCGCGAACCCACCGTGGCCTCACTGATGACCGCCGAGGTCGTCGGTGCGAGCCCTGACACCTCGTTCCAGGACCTCGTGCGGCTGCTGGAGGACAACAGGATCAGCGCGGTACCGGTGGTCGAGGACGACCGGCCCGCGGGCGTGGTCTCGGAGGCGGACCTGCTGCCGAAGGAGGAGTTCCGCGCGGGTGCCGAGGAGCCGCCTGGACTCTTCGCCGGACGGGCGGAGAAGCACCGCTGGGCGAAGTCCTCCGGGCTCACCGCGCGGGACGTCATGACCTCGCCGGTGCTGACGACGACCCCTGACACCCCGGCGAGCCGGGCGGCCCGCGAACTCGCGAAGGCGGGGGTGCGCAGGCTGTTCGTGGTCGACGGCGACGGCGTGCTGGTCGGAGTGCTGTCCCGGCGGGACCTGCTGTCGCTGTTCGTGCGGGAGGACGCCGACCTGCGCCGCGAGATCCAGGACGAGGTGTTCGGCCGGACGCTGTGGGTCGACCCGATGACGATCGGCGTCACCGTCGTCGGAGGCGTCGTCACGTTGAGCGGCCGTCTCGAGCGGCGCAGCGAGATCGAGATCGCGGAGCACGTCGTGCGATCGATTCCCGGCGTCGTGGAGGTCCACAACAACCTGCGGTCGGAGTGGGACGACTCCAAGCCGCCGCGGCAGACCGAGATCTTCGGCTGATGGCCGGCTCGATCGTGGTCGGGGTCGACGGCTCGCCGGTCTCGAAGGCGGCTCTGCGCTGGGCTGTGGACGAGGCGGTGCGGCGGGACTGCGACGTGGCGGCGATAGCGGTGTGGCACCGCGACGACGGTGTCGTCTCCGGTCCCGTGCCGGTGGAGGTGGCCGCGCAGTTGTCCGAGCAGCACCAGAAGTCCTTCGGGCAGAAGGCCCTGGACGAGGCGTTGTACGACATCGGGAACGTCGGCGTGCGCATCCGTCCCGCCCTTCTCGAGGGTGATCCGCGGAGCGTGCTCGTGACCGCGTCCGCGGACGCCGACCTGCTCGTCGTCGGCAACCGCGGGCACGGCGCGGTCGCCCAGGCGCTGTTCGGCTCCGTCAGCACACACTGCCTGCACCACGCGGCGTGCCCAGTCGTGGTCGTGAAGGAGGCGAAGACCGGATGACGAGAAAGCGGTGGAGCGAGCTGACTCCGTGGCAGCGCAGGACGGCGGTGGCCACCGGTGTGGTCGAGGCCGCGCTCGCGGCGGCGGCGTGGACCGACCTGGCACTGCGGCCCACCCAGTTCGTGCGCGGCAGGAAACTGTGGTGGGCACTGGCGATCCTGATCAACTTCGTCGGCCCGGTCGCCTACTTCCGCTGGGGCAGGAAGGCCTGACCCCCGCAAGCGGGACGGCGGTGCGGCGAGGTCCTCTCCGCACCGCCGTCCGCTCAGGCGGCCCTGGACGCCTTACGGCGCTTCGGAGACACCCGCCGCCCGTGACCCAGGACGGTGTGCAGCAGTCCGATCCCCGCCACGAACCCGAAGTCGTACCAGTTGCCGTTGTTGCGCACCTCGTAGATGTTCACGTTGTCCGTGAACAACGAGATGAAGAACGTGACCGGGTAGATGAGCCCGTGCCACACCCCGCGCCAGAACCCCGCGACCGGCACACCGTCCACCGAGGACGCCACGTTCGGTCCGGCCGCGCACGCCGTGGCGACGAGCGCCACGGCCAGGAGCACCACCCACGTCCGGCGGGCGGGCACGGCTCAGTCCTCGCGTCGCGGTCGGAGCGCGCGTGCGACGACCAGAAGCGCGGCGACGGCCACCGCACCGGACACGGCCACCAGCCTGTTCACGTCGACCGCGGGCTTCCAGCGCAGTTCACCGTGGTCGATGACGTAGGCCCCGGCCGGCTTCGCGTTGATGCCGAACCCTCCGCCCTCACCCTCCTGGCCCTTCTCGTCCTTCCCCGTGCCGCCGCCGGCACCACCCGCGACCGTGGCGGCGGGGATCACGGTGATCCCGTCCCGCTCGACGGGCTCGGCGTAGACGGTGCGTGCTTCCAGGGACTCCCTGGTCTTGCCCATGATCTCGGCGATCTTCATCGTCGCTCCTTCGACGTCGGGCTGACGGTTCCAGCCTCGGACTCGCGGAGAACGGGGGACAGGGCCTCAGGTCCCCGTGCCGCTGAGCCTCAAGCCCCGCGATCACCGCAGCGCGGCGCGGGTCTGCTCCGCGATCTCCAGGTCCTCCCTGGCCGGCACGACCCACACCCCGACACGGGACCCGTCCCGGCTGACGCGGCCCGGCTCGCTGTTGCGGTCCGCGTCCACGGTGATGCCGAGGAACTCCAGCCCCGCGGCGGTGTCGGCGCGCACCACGCTGTCGTGCTCACCCACGCCCCCGGTGAAGACGAGCAGGTCGATGCCGCCCAGTGACGCGGTCATGGAGGCGATGCCCTGCCGCAACCGGTGCACGTACACGTCGAGGGCGAGTGCCGCGCGCTGGTCTCCCGACTCGGCCGCCCTGCGCACGTCGCGCAGGTCTCCGCCGACGCCGGACAGGCCCGTCAGCCCGGCCCGGTGTTCCAGTCCGTCCTCCAGCGCGTCGAGCGACAGCCCCTTCCGCTGCAGCCACACCAGCAGACCGGGATCCACGTCACCGCTGCGTGTCGCCATCACCAGGCCCGCCAGGGGAGTGAAGCCCATCGTCGTGTCGACCGACCGTCCACTCGCGACGGCCGCGAGCGAGGCGCCGGCGCCGAGGTGGCAGCTGACCACACGGACACCAGGTGTGCCCGCCAGTTCCGCCGCGCGCCTGGCGGCGTAGGAGTGCGACAGCCCGTGGAACCCGTAGCGGCGCGGCTCCCAGCGACGTTGCCACTCTTCCGGGATGGCGTAAGTCGTCGCGGCGGCGGGCATCGTGGCGTGGAACGCCGTGTCGAAGCACGCGACGTGAGGGACGTTCCCCATGAGTTCGTACGCTGCGTCGATGCCCGCCAGCGCACGGGGCTGGTGCAACGGCGCGAGCGCGGTGAGCGCCTTGATCCCGCCGCGCACCTCGTCGTCGATCAGGGTGGCGGCGGTGAAGGCCGATCCGCCGTGCACCACGCGGTGCCCCACGGCGTCGGCGGGCGGCGCGTGGTCGAGGAAGTCCCGCAAGGGCCCGGTGTCGCCGTTCCAGCGCTCGACCTGGTGCTCGGCGAGAACGGTGCCGTCCTCGCCGAGCAGGCCGAGCTTCAGGCTCGAGGAGCCCGCGTTCACCACCAGGACGTTCACTGCCAGGTCCACTCGCGGATCTCGGGCAGGTCCTCGCCGTGCTCGCGGATCCAGGCGTGGTGGCGGGTGCGCTGGTCCTGCATGAACTGCCGCAGCCTCGCCGCCTTCGGCCCGAGTCCGGGCACCCGGTCGACCACGTCGATCACCAGGCGATAGCGGTCCATGTCGTTGAGCACCAGCATGTCGAACGGCGTGGTCGTGGTTCCTTCCTCCTTGTAGCCGCGGACGTGGAAGTTGTGGTGGTTGGTGCGCCGGTAGGTCAGCCGGTGGATCAGCCACGGATAACCGTGGTAGGCGAAGAGAACCGGCCGGTCGGCGGTGAACAGGGCGTCGAACTCGCGGTCCGGCATGCCGTGCGGGTGCTCGGTCTCGGGCTGCAGCCGCATCAGGTCCACGACGTTCACCACGCGGACGCGCAGTTCCGGCAGGTGTTCGCGCAGCAGACGGGCCGCGGCGAGCACCTCGACCGTGGGCGCGTCACCCGCGCAGGCGAGCACGACGTCGGGTTCGCTGACACCGTCGTCCGTGCTGGCCCACTCCCAGATTCCGGCGCCGCGGGTGCAGTGCAGCACGGCCTCCTCGGGGTCGAGCCAGTCCGGCGTCTCGTTCTTGCCGGCCACCACGACGTTCACGTAGTCCCTGCTGCGCAGGCAGTGGTCGGCCACCGCGAGCAACGTGTTGGTGTCCGGCGGCAGGTAGACGCGCACGACCTCGGCCTTCTTGTTCATCACGTGGTCGATGAAGCCGGGATCCTGGTGGGAGAAGCCGTTGTGGTCCTGGCGCCACACGTGCGAGCTGAGCAGGTAGTTCAGCGACGCGACGGGCCTGCGCCACTCCAGCTTCTTGTGCGTCTTGAGCCATTTGGCGTGCTGGTTGAACATCGAGTCGACGATGTGGATGAACGCCTCGTAGCAGTTGAACAGCCCGTGCCGGCCGCTGAGCAGATAACCCTCCAGCATGCCCTGGCACAGGTGCTCGGACAGCACCTCGATCACCCGGCCGTCGTGGACGAGGTGCTCGTCCACCGGCAAGGTCTCCGCCTGCCACTGCTTCCCGGTCACCTCGAACAGGGCGCCGAGGCGGTTGGAGGCCGTCTCGTCCGGCCCGAAGACGCGGAAGTTCCGCTTGTCCGCGTTGAGGGTGACGATGTCGCGCAGCATCCGGCCGAGCACCCTGGTCGGTTCGGAGTGCGTCGTGCCGTGCTTGCTCACCTCGACGGCGTGAGCACGAACGCCGGGCATCTTCAGCTCCCTCACCAGCAGCCCACCGTTGGCGTGCGGCGTCGAGCCCATGCGCCGGTCTCCGTCGGGGGCGAGGGCGAGGAGCTCCGGTCGTGGAGCGCCGTCGTCGCCGAACAGCTCTGCTGGCCGGTAACTGAGCAGCCACTCCTCCAGTTGCCGCAGGTGTTCCGGGTTGTCCCGCACACCGGCCAGCGGCACCTGGTGCGCCCGCCACGTGTTCTCGACCGGCACCCCGTCCACTTCGGACGGACCGGTCCAGCCCTTGGGGCTGCGCAGCACGATCATCGGCCATGTCGGCCGGTCCTGCGACCCCTTGATCCGCCCGATCTCGTCGACGACCTGGTCCAGCACCTCGGCCATCCGCGCGTGCATCGCTGCCGGTTCGTCGCCCTCCACGTAGAAGGGCGCGTAGCCGTAGCCGCGCAGCAACGCGTCCAGCTCGTCGTGCGGGATCCTGGCCAGCAGAGCGGGGTTGGCGATCTTGTAGCCGTTGAGGTGCAGGATCGGCAGCACCACACCGTCCCGCTGGGGGTGGAGGAACTTGCCCGCGTGCCAGCTGGCCGCGAGCGGTCCCGTCTCCGCCTCCCCGTCGCCGACCACGCACGCCACGATCAGGTCGGGGTTGTCCAGCGCGGCGCCGAACGCGTGCGCGAGCGAGTACCCGAGCTCCCCGCCCTCGTGGATGGAACCGGGCACCTCGGGTGCCACGTGGCTCGGCACGCCTCCGGGGAAGGAGAACTGCCGGAACAACCTGCGCATGCCCTCCGCGTCGCGCGGCACGTCCGGGTGTGTTTCGCTGTAGGAACCCTCCAGCCACGTGTTGGCGAGCAGGGCGGGGCCGCCGTGGCCGGGCCCGGTGACGAACAGGACGTCGAGGCCGCGTTCCCTGATGACCCGGTTGAGGTGGGCGTAGACGAAGTTCAGGCCGGGCGTGGTGCCCCAGTGGCCGAGCAGCCTCGGCTTGATGTGCTCCGGCGCCAGCGGCTCGCTCAGCAACGGGTTGTCCATGAGGTAGATCTGGCCCGCGGACAGGAAGTTCGCGGCTCGCCAGTACGCGTCGACCAGCGACAGGTCGGCGTGGGACATCTCGCACTCCTCTGCTCGGTGTGCCTTCACGATCCTGACCTGATCGATCAGGGAACAGGGACCCAGGTCCCTGCCCGCACGGCCCCTTGGCACCTGTCGCGAGGTGATCGAGTTCGACGACAGTGCACCCATCAGGACCATGGAGGTGTTTCGATGAAGCACGCAGGCGCGACCGAGATCGGCAACGTCGTGGTGGAGCTCGGTGACCGGGTACCCGCCGAGGCCCGGCAGTACGCGCACGACAAGATCGCACCGCTCAGCCGGTACGCACCCGCGCCGGTGCCGTTCGCGCAGGTGCGGCTGACCAGGCCGGGGCCGCGCACGATCGCGGTGCGGGTGAACCTCGACGTGAACGGCGTCTCGGTGCCCGCGCAGGCCGAGGCCGCCACGTTCACCGAGGCGGTGGACCAGGTGCACGACCAGCTGCACAGCCGTCTGCTGAAGATGCACAACTGACCACCGGACACGCCGAAGGGCGCTTCCCTCGAGGAGAAGCGCTCTTCGGCATGAGGTCTACTCGTGCACTGCGTGAGGTGGGATCACGACTACCGGGCATTCGGCGTGCTTGAGGCAATGCGCGGTGACGCTGCCGAGGAGCGCTCCCACCAGAGGCCCGTGTCCGCGGGTGCCCAGCACGAGCAGGTCGGCGTGGCGTGAAGCGCGCACGAGCGCGTCCGCCGCCTGGCCCACGACCGTGGTCTCCACGACTTCGGGCGCCGCGGGCACCGCGGCCCGCATGTCCAGCACGGCCGTGTGCAGCTCCTGGGCGGGATGCCGCTGCGGCTTCTCCCGGTAGGGGTGCATCCCCATCGAGGTCGCCGGGACGAAGGCGTCCTCGTGTTGCCAGGCCAGCACGGCCTCCACCTGGGCGCCGGTCCACCTCGCCTGGTTCAGCGCCCACTTCAGCGCGGCGCGGGACGACGTGGTGCCGTCCACTCCCACCATGATCACTCGTCGTCTCATCGGGCTCTCCCATCGCTCCCCACGAGCGTGCGGCAGCATCCGATGTGGTGGCAGGGACCAAAGGCACGTCGCCGCCGTGCCCATGCGCACTGCCTCGTCGTGCCACGGCCAGTGACGCTGGACCACATGAGCGATTCCGAACCCAAGCCCGTCGTCGTCGGCGTGGACGGGTCACCCGCCTCCCTGGCGGCGCTGAGCTGGGCCGCCGACGAGGCCCGCCGCCGCGGCCGTCCGCTCGTGGTGATCTCGGCCTGGTACCGCGAACCCGGCATCGTGATCGGCCCCCTGCCCGCCGAGATCGGCATGGAGCTGACCCCGCAACGTCTGGAAGCCGCCCAGCACGCCGTGCTCGACCACGCCGTCAAGGACATCGCCGACGTCGAGTTGCGCACGGTGGTGGTCCACGGGGATCCGCGCGCGGAACTCACCCAGGCCTCCGGTGACGCCGAGTTGCTCGTCGTCGGCAACCGCGGCCACGGCCCGGTCGTCGAGATGATCCTCGGCTCGGTCAGCTCGTACTGCGTCCACCACGCCCGGTGCCCCGTCGTGGTGGTGAAAGAGCCTCGCAAGCACCAGGAGGACCACGGCGAGGCCGTCCGTCCGCCGCTGACCCCGGGGCCGTCGCTATGACTCTCGCGAGCACCGGCCTCTCGTCGGCGGAGGCGGCGCGCCGGCTGCACGACGACGGCCGGAACGTCCTGCCCCGGACCCGGCGGCGGCATCCGCTGCTGTTGCTGGTGGAGCAGCTCGTCCACTTCTTCGCCCTGATGCTGTGGGTGGCCGCGGTGCTCGCGCTCGTCGCGGGCATGCCCGCACTGGCGGTCGCGATCGTCGTCGTGGTGGTGCTGAACGGGGTGTTCGCGTTCGCCCAGGAGTACCGCGCCGATCGCGCCGCACAACGACTGCGCGACTTGATGCCGTTGCGCGCAACGGTGCGGCGCGACGGCCAGCTGCACGAGGTGGACGCCGCGGAGCTCGTCGTCGGCGACGAGCTCGTCCTGGAGGCCGGAGCGCGGGTCTGCGCCGACGGTGAGGTGCTGACGTCGGCGGGGCTCGCCGTCGACGAGTCGATGCTGACCGGTGAGAGCGTGCCGGTCAGACCCGTTGCGGGGCAACAGGTCCACGCGGGAACCTACGTCACCGAAGGCGAGTCGGCCGTGGTGGTGACCGCGACCGGCGTGCACACCGAGCTCGCGGGCATCGCCGCGCTGACCCAGGAGGCGAAGCCGCCCCGCAGCCCCCTCGCCGGGCAGCTGCACCGGGTGGTGGTGGTCGTCGCGGTGCTCGCGATCGCGGTGGGCGTGCTGTTCTTCGGGGTCTCCGTGCTGCTCGGGCTGTCGCTCACCGAGGCCTTCCTGTTCGCCGTCGGTGTCACCGTCGCACTGGTCCCCGAAGGGCTGTTGCCGACCGTGACGCTCTCGCTGGCCCGCGCGGCACAGACGATGGCCACCCGCAACGCGTTGGTGCGCAGGCTCGACGCCGTGGAGACGCTCGGCGCGACGACGTTCATCTGCACGGACAAGACCGGCACGCTGACCCGCAACGAGATGTCGGTCGTGCACGTCTGGACACCGGTCGGCGAGGTGACCGTGCACGGCGACGGCTACGAGCCCACGGGCACGGTGACCGGCTCGTCCGAGGCGGTCGACCGGGTGCGTGCCTTGGCGAGCACCGCCAAGCGGTGCTCGCCGACCGCCCACGTGCGACAGCACGACGACACCTGGCTCCCGGTCGGCGACCCGATGGAGGTCGCGCTGCACGTCCTCGCCGGCCGGGTCGGTGTCGACGGTCCTTCGGCGGACGCCGTCCGGTTCCCGTTCGACCCCCGGCGCCGCCGTTCGTCGGTCGTGGACTCCGACGGCGTGCACGTGACCGGTGCCCCGGACTCGGTGCTTCCCCTGTGCGGCCCGGTACCCGCCGCCGACGGCGAGATCGCCGCCCTGGCCCGGCGCGGGCTGCGCGTGCTCGCGGTGGCCCGCAGGCCGGCGCGTCCGGACGACGAGACGTCCTGGGAGCACGCGGAACGTGACCTGGAGCTGCTCGGCCTCGTGGGTCTGCAGGACCCGCCGCGCGACGACGTCGCGGAGGCCATCACGGCGTGCCGGTCGGCGGGCATCCGCATCGCCATGATCACCGGCGACCACCCCGCGACCGCGCGGGCGATCGCCGAGCAGGTGGGTCTGCTCGGTCCGGACGAACTGGTGCTGGAGGGTTCGGCGTTGCCCACCGACCCGGACGAGCTCGGCTCGCTGCTGGACCACGACGGTGTCGTGGTCGCCCGTGTCACGCCCGCGGACAAGCTGCGCATCGCCCAGGCCCTGCAGCGCAGGGGCCACGTCGTCGCGATGACCGGCGACGGCGTGAACGACGGCCCCGCCCTGCGGGCGGCGGACATCGGTGTCGCGATGGGCGCGTCCGGCACCGACGTGGCACGCGAGGCCGCCGACCTGGTGCTGCTGGACGACCACTTCGGCACCATCGTCGCCGCGGTGGAGCTGGGCCGCGCCACGTTCGCGAACATCCGCCGGTTCCTGACCTACCACCTCACCGACAACGTCGCCGAGCTGACGCCGTTCGTGGTGTGGGCGTTGTCCGGAGGCTCGATCCCTCTCGCGATCACGGTGCTCCAGGTGCTCGCCCTGGACATCGGCACCGACCTGACGCCGGCACTCGCACTCGGCGCGGAGCCACCGAACTCCCGCACCATGCGGGGCCGCCTGCGCACCGGCTCGCTCATCGACGCCTCGCTGGTGCGCAGGGTGTTCGGCGTGCTCGGCCCCGCCGAGGCACTGGTGTCGATGACGGCGTTCCTTGTGGTGCTGCTCGTGGGCGGCTGGCGGCTGGGAGCCACTCCGGACGCGGCACTGCTCGCGACCGCCTCCGGCACGGCGTTCACCGCCATCGTGCTCGGCCAGCTGGCCAACGCCTACGCGTGCCGCAGCGCCGCGCGGCCTGTGACGTGGAAGCGGTTGTGGGGCAACAGGCTGCTGCTCTGGGCGGTGGGGTTCGAGCTCGTCGTGCTGGTCGTGTTCCTGTTCGTGCCACCACTTCCCGCACTGCTCGGCGGGCGTGCCCCCAGCGCACTGGGCTGGGTGCTCGCCGCGGCGACGGTGCCCGCCGTCCTGCTGGCGGACGCGGCGGCGAAAGCCGTGCTGGTGCGCAGGCAGGCGCCGCGTCGTCGGGTCTCTCAGCCGTGACCGATGAGGTCGGCGACCTCGCCGGGGTGCGCGGCGGGGCTGGTGGACCGGACACCGTTGCTCCAGCCGAGGTCCTCGCGCCAGCGCAGCACCGGTCCCCGGCCCGTGACCACCTCGCCGCACATGGGGCGCGACGGTGAGAGTTCCAGCACGACCTGGGTGACGTCGACGCCCCCCCCCCCCCCGGGCGGGACCAACCCCCCGAAATATAATGTGTAGGCCAACCCGGGGCCCGCGGGGACCCGGGTGTGGACCGGGGGCCCCCAACAGGCCCCG